>JARYMI010000009.1 GCA_029907205.1 Clostridiales bacterium | reverse complement strand
ATTGGCCGGTGAGCTTGATGAAGCCCATCTTCTCGTCGTGCGTCCAGGTGTAGGGATTATGCGTCCGGCCCAGAAAATCCGTCCAGGGGCCAATAAAGTTGGTTAACCGCTCCTGCTTGATCATACGGGCGTTGGTAAAGAACCAGAGTTTGTCAACGGCGATGGGGCCGCCGAAAGTGAGCGACCCGTCAACCCAACTCTTGCTGACTTCCGGCTTGGCCACGCCAAGCGCCGTAACCTGTTCATCGGTCCAGAGATGCTGAGCCATGTCCTTGTTGGTGAAATAGAAGACAGCTCCGCCTGAGAACTTGTTCCCTCCGGACTTCGTGACGATGTTGACGTAGGCGCCGTCGGTGTAGCCGACAGAAGCTGGATGGCCCGCGGTGATCGATTCCACCTCGTCCATGACGTCGAAGTTGATGTTGGTCAGGGGGTACATAACCACCGGGTCGTTCATGTTGACGCCGTCAAAGGCTGTCGTGTTGCTCCGGACGGTCGACCCGTGGATGGAATAGGTTCTCCGGTACGTCATGCCTTCAGAAACCGCTCCCGGAGCGGCGGTCATGATGTCATAAAGGTCTCTGGCCAACGGCAAGTTTTTGAGGAGCTGGCTGTCCATGACCACGGAGATTTTTGTCGACTGGACATCCACCGTCGGCGAGGCGGCCGTGACCGTCACTTCCTCCTCGACCGTCGCGACTTCCATGGTGAAATCAACGGTGACCGTCATGCCCACGCGCACGATGAGGTTCTCTCTCACGAAGGTCTTGAACCCGGTCATTTCAGCCGTGAGCTTGTAGGTTCCTGGAGGAAGAGCGGGAAACCTGAACGCTCCGGTCTCCGTCGAGACATAGGTCTGAGCGCCCATGATGGCTTCGGATGTGACCGAAACGGTGACGCCGGGGAGCGGGTTTCCGTCAGGGTCGGTGATGATGCCTCGGATTGTGCCTGTCTGCTGCTGGGCTAAGACCGACGAGGAGAGGAAAGCCAAGAGAAAAGAGAGGAATAAGATTTTAGAAATTCTCTTATTCAAGCATGTCCTCCTTTTTTCTTTTAACCATTTCTCCCGGCGTATCGGGAGAAAAACCCTGCCCCTTAAACAAAGGGGCAACCTTTGCCAATAAGCGGATTTTTCCCTGCTTTCACCTCCTTTTTTAGAATGGAGAGCGATAAAAAGGAGCGCCTCAACTCATAAAATATAAACATTTCCTAACTTCGTAAGTATATATGCAAATTTTATGCCAAATTTTTTTATTCATAACTTATTTTATATTAGTAACTTAGAAGGACTCATCTGTCTCTTTTCCCGGATGCAGATTCAAAAAAATGGATTTAATTCAGAAATTTGGATTTATGCTGGTCTCGAAGTCATAGGGCGACCTACAAATTTCCAGCTCATGTGCTTTTTTCAAGAAAAGGACTTATGATAAAATGATGAAGCATTTTTCCAGGGTGGCGGAATTGGTAGACGCAAGGGACTTAAAATCCGAAAGCGAGGATTAAGTTATTTTATTTAAAATCAGTGATATTTCTTATTTTTCAATTATTTATGGATTCTTTTTGGTTCCTATAAGTTCCGATAAGTTCCTTAAAGTTCCTTATGAATATTCACAAATTATTCACACCGGAGAAAACCAGAGATAGCTTAAGCTTTCAGATAAGGAGTTGAATTTGACAAAGGAGGAAGTTGATCGGCTTATTTTCGAATTGGAAGATCAGCTAAAAGCTCTGGATTCTAAGCGGAAAGAGGTCCTTGAGAAATTGACTAACCTTCAACGTCAGCGAAAGGCTTTTACGGTTTCCGAAAACGCTTTCAGCCCCAAACCGGAGGGACCAGTTTCTGATAAATCGCCTACTAGCTTGAGGATCGAACTTTTTCGTTCATTATTTAAAGGAAGAGAGGATTTATATGCTCAGAGATGGGAAAGCGCGAAAACCGGCAAGTCAGGATATCAGCCCGTATGCAAAAATGATTGGATTAGGGGCCTATGCCGGAAGCCGGAAATCAAATGCGGGGAATGCGCCGCTAGAAAGTTTGTGCCCCTTACGACAAGCGCAATTCATCACCATCTCTTTGGGTTCGATCTGGTGGATCGGATTACTCGTCGAGTCCGCAGAGATTTTATCATAGGTATCTATCCATTGCTTCAAGATGAAACATGCTGGTTTTTGGCTATTGATTTCGATAAAGCATCATGGAAAGCAGATGTTTCAGCGCTTCGCGACACTTGTTGTCGTTTTGATATTCCGATAGCCGTTGAACGATCGCGTTCGGGCAACGGCGCACACTCTTGGACTTTTTTCTCTGAACCAATTCCTGCAATTTTGGCCCGCAAGCTCGGTTCGTATATACTTACTGAAGCTCTCGATCAAAGACCTGAGATAGGGCTGGACTCATACGACCGGCTTTCCCCCAATCAAGACACGCTACCCGATGGAGGATTCGGTAATCTTATCGCCCTCCCGCTTCAATATAAAGCAGCAGAGAAAGGCAATAGCGTCTTTATTGATGAAAATTTTGTCCCCTATCCTGACCCATGGCGTTTTCTTTGGTCCGTGCGCAAAATGAGCAAAGCAGAAGTCGAGCATATTGTTGAAGAGGCAAGCCGAAGAGGTAAAATTATGGGAATTCGTCTTCCTCTGATTGAGAGAGGAGATGGAGAGCCGTGGAAAGCATTGCCGTCCCGAAGAAAAAAAGACTTAGAACTCTCTGGACCGCTGCCGGAGATGGTAAAGATTGCTCTGGGAGATCTGATCTATATCGAAAAGGGGGGCTTTCCGCCAGTCCTGCGGAGTCGTCTGATTCGACTCGCCGCCTTTCAGAATCCTGAATTCTATAAAGCTCAAGCCATGCGCCTTTCGACTTATGGAAAGCCTCGTGTGATCTCTTGTGCTGAGGATTTTGTGAAGCATATCGGCCTTCCCCGCGGCTGCCTTGAGGAAGTGGTTGAAATGTTTGAATCACTGAAAATCAAGGTAGAGATTATCGATGAGCGCTATGCCGGTATTCCAATCGAATGTAAATTTCAGGGAACGCTGCGTCCCGATCAAGAAGCTGCTGTTAGAGAATTGCTTAGGTTTGACACTGGCGTCCTGGCTGCTGCCACGGCATTTGGCAAAACCGTTGTTTCCGCTAAAATGATCGCCGAGAGAGGAGCCAATGCGCTCGTCCTTGTCCATCGGCGCCAATTGCTTGATCAATGGACGGCTCAGCTCAGGGAGTTTCTGAGCTTAAAACCTGAGGCCCTAGGCTCTATTGGATCAGGAAAGCATCAGCCGAGTAAACTCATTGATGTTGCCATCATTCAAAGCCTGTGCCGAAAGGGAATTGTCGATGATATCGTAGGGGAATACGGTCATTTGATCGTCGACGAATGCCACCACATCCCGGCTTCAAGCTTTGAGCAAGTCGCACGCAAATGCAAGTCCAGATATGTCCTGGGGCTATCAGCGACCGTGACTCGAAAAGACGGGCATCATCCGATTATATTTATGCAATGTGGACCTGTGAGATTCCACGTCGGGGCTAAGCAAGCGACTCAATCACATCCATTCCGACACCGTGTTGTTTTTCGCCCTACGAAATTCGCTTTTCGCGCTAGAGAGGAAAAAAAGCTCTCCATTCACGAGATTTATGATGCTTTGACGACTGACGGACCGCGCAACGAAATGATATTCGAGGATATCATGAGGTGTATCACGGCGGAAAAGCGCTCGCCGATTTTGATTACAGAAAGGCGGGGCCATCTAGAAATGTTCGCGAAGCGTTTCCAGCCCTTCGTGAGAAACATCGTTGTGTTCAGAGGAGGCATGGGTCGAAAACAAAGACAAAAGATAAGCGAGCAACTGAAAAGCATCGCAGACGCCGACGAGCGTTTATTGATCGCAACGGGAAGATATCTCGGAGAAGGTTTCGATGATGCGCGCTTGGATACTCTCTTTTTGAGCCTTCCAATATCCTGGAAAGGAACGCTGGCTCAATATGCAGGACGACTTCATCGATTGCACTACAACAAAAAGGAAGTTCGGATATATGATTACGTTGATCAGAAAGTCCCAATGCTTGAACGGATGTATAAGCGGCGATTGCAGGGATATCGGGCGTTAGGGTACGACATCGAGGATTGATGATGTGATAGAGTATCGAAATGGCGTCGAGATATTGAACTGGACCTGTGCTTGAGATATAATTCCCTGAGGTCTTCGTTACTATAACGAAAAACTGATAATAGAGAGCGGATTTCGTTACAATAACGAAATCATAGAGAGCAAAGATATGGGAGAGTTCAGGAAGCATCTGGAGATAGCCAGAGAAAAGCTGTCTGCGCTCAAGGACGCTTTTGATAAGAAGCAATTCACTGTTGTAGGGGACCTTGCGACCAAAGTCTGTGAACAGCTTGTGGAGGCCGATGCTGCCAGAGAAGGGAAGCATTTCGGAGGCCACTTAGATAGGCACTCTTATTCTAACACCAGATTTCCAAAAGAAATTAATGAGGCCATGAGGAAAGTCTGGTTTGCCTATGGCGACCTTGGCTACGATGGCGCCGATGGGAGTAGAGCGAAGGCCGTTATGGATAAGCTGCATATCATTTTAGATTATTCTGGCAAATTGTTATTTACTCGTTTCGAATTCATTTATTAAGCCAAAAAAAGAAGGCCAAATTTAACAGAGAGTTTTATTCTCGGACGAAAAAAAATTATATATACCGAGGTCTCTTACAGAAGTTGGGCGGCGAGAAGTTGGCTTCGGGTTGCATACTGATTCCTTTCCAGAAAAGAAATGTCTTAGAGAAATTCTTCAAAAAATATAAAATAGAGTTTGAATCGAAAAATATATGGGCGTAGCGCGTCATTTCATGCCGGGGTGGCGGAATTGGTAGACGCAAGGGACTTAAAATCCCTCGGTTGGCAACAACCGTGCCGGTTCGAGTCCGGCCCTCGGCATTCTGGTCGTTCTTTTTTTTGATTCAAATCAGACCCTCTGATTATCCCCCATTTCCGTCAAGCCATAGCCAGACCTTCTACCTCAGCTTCTGCCTTTAGCCCCGAGTCTGAGGAGAAATAGGCCGAGCTTGTTGACATCAAAATCCTGGGCGTTTATATTAAAGATGGTTGCTGTGTAGACACAACGATAACAAAAAAATATTTCAGCCCGAGACTGGAGTGGCGACATGAGAGTTAAGAAAACTTTCAATAAGATTTTGATCGGGCTCGGCTTCTTTGCCTTTTTTAATCCTGTCCTAGCCAAGGAAAAGCTTGTCCAGAGCACGTGGGCTGCTGAGCCGGCAAAAATTGATGCTTTGGAGGAAGAATGGAGCGGCGTGGCCCTGACTTCCGAAGAAGGCGTGGGCGCGAACCTGGCCTTTCGCAACGATGCCGACAACCTGTACATCCTTTTCATCATCAAGAACAAAGATTTCTTGAGCACGCTCGAGGCCACCGGCATGACTATCTACTATGACAACCTGGGCAAGAAGAAAAAAGATTATGGCCTTAGGTTCTTCCGTAGGCAGATCAGTCCGGACGAGTTTATGCAGATTATCGAGAGAAGGGGTCAGGCGCTTTCGGAAGAACAAAAGGAAGAGATAAGGTCAAAGCCCAGTTATATCCTCTATGATGGCGAGCTTATCGAAAAAAAGAAAATATCTCCGCTCGACACGCCGCTGGCCGCCGGGCATAAGCCCCCGGCTTTTATGTACGCAAGAAAAGGAGAAACGACAGTCTTTGAGTTTCGGATTCCCCTGAGCCGGGAAATCCACCCGGCAGGGATCGGAGTTGCCGCCGGCGGAACGTTTAAGATCGGGTTTGAATGGGGAGGCCTGACCAAAGAAATGCAGGCGGCCAGGCTGGCAAGGGCAGCTGCGGCCTCAGAGAGAAGTGCGGAGAGGGAAACTGCTTCTGAAGACCATGCCAGGGGCAGCGAAACAGGCGGGTTTGCCACGAGCAGCCCTTCCTCGGGACTCTCCAGGACAGGCCCCAAAAGATACTCATTCTGGCTGGACGTGAAACTTGCTTCAGGCTTATAGCCAGATACTTACTGTGAGAGCCTAATCAGCCGGAACCCGCGCCTCAGACAAACCAGTATCCGTTGGCCGACAGGACGGTCAACAGGGTAAGCAGGGCCACAGAGACAAAAACAAAGACGTGGTGAACCAGTTTGTTTTTCCCCAGGAGAGCCATTCCGATAAACAAAGGAAATACGATGTTGAGCTGTCTGGGCGCGGACTCGATGGCGTTCGTCAACAGATAGGTGATAAGCAGCAGGCTGGAATAAAGGATATAGCTTGCCCTGAAGTTGTTCAGGATCATGACTGAGATTACAAAGAGCGCGAACAATATAAGCCCGACATAGATTATCCTGTAAAAAGGTGGCAATGTCAGGATCTTGGCCAGGATTCCGGCAGGCGCAACAGCCTTGGTCCCCCAGGCGGCCTGGGCGTGGATGAAGGCCAGCGGGTCGGCGAATTTGAAACCGCAATAGGTCATAAAACTCAGCAGACCCAGGGGCACAAGGAGCAGCAAAAAACCATCAGTCTTTGCCCGGTTGAGTCGTATTTTCCATGATTCAAGGCGCGGCTCGAAGTACTCGATAAGCAGGGGAACGACGATCAAAACGCCGACGGTTTTGGTCAGGGCGGCAAAGAATCCGAAGAGCGAAGCCGACAGCCATTGTTTCCTCCTAGCGTGATAAAAAGCGGCCAGGGAGAGAAAAAGAAAAAGGCCTTCGGAATAGAAGTATGAGAAAAAAAGGCTTCCCGGGAAAATGAGGAGGTACAGGGCCGCCCGCCCGGCGATTTTTTCGTCACCGTATTCCAGCCGGACGAGCTTCACCAAGTAGAAGACGGCCAGGAGAGTAGCCAGGTTGGAGATGGCGAAACCGTTGGTCCGGAGCCCGCCCACTATAAAGCTTGAAAACTGGACGACCATCGGATAGAGGGGAAAAAACGCGATGTCCGAAGCCTGGCCCGGAATGAAATAATAACCGAGCTCGGCGATCTCCTGATGCCAGAAGGAATCCCAATTGAAAAAAAGGCGGAGAAAGGAGGAGGGCATTGCGGTTGAGAACCAGGGCCCTTTGTTGATGACAAGAGAAGACAGATAGCCCACCCCGTAGATGCCCAGCCGGGAAATCGCGAAGACCGCGATAAGCTCCTGCCATCCAGCGACAAAATGGAGAAATTTCTGCGGCGCCTTGATGATGAAATTCCAGATGCTCTTAAAATGGATTAGGCCCAGGTAGATAGCACTCAAATACAGGACGGACCTGAAGCCCAGGAGAACCCTGTACTTGGTTATCAGGGGAATGATGAGGACGAACAGAAAGAGCAACACGACGATGCTCGCCAGGCTGCGGACTGTCCACGCCTGTTGAAGAAGGGGACTCCGTTTTTGACGAGCGCCGAGGGTGAGCGTGAATACGGAGGTGAAGAAGAGGACGAGGAAAATCAGGTAGAACGAGGCGTCCTGCGGCGAGCCGGGAGTGCGGAATTCGTTCTTCTTGTTCAGGACCAGCACTGTCGGAAAGCCGGACGAATATCCGTAGATGTTCTTCAGGCGCAGGGTTTTGAAACTCCAGGGTCTGTCCGCCGAGATCCCGACAGTGTTTTGGCCGTTCTGCAGAGATGACGCGGCGAAATCGAGCCGCTGGACCTTTTTCCGGGGCGCAAACGAGACGATTCTGGTTTCGTTGAGCGATACGTGGAGAGTCAGACTGCCCCGATAGTTTTCGAAAAAGACAGCTTCGAAAACATAAATGTCGTTTTTATCCATTCCCTCGATCAAGAAAGTCTTCTCCACCGTGCGGACGACGGTCGCCCGGCTTCCCGAGATCCGGATAATCTTTTTGGAAAACGTGTCGAAGGAGAACCGGTCGAGGACCAGAGCGATGATCAGGGCGATGACAAGGGATGAGAAAATGCGTAACGCCGTTTTCATCTTTTGGGGCCTCGCCGGGGATCAAGGTTGGCGCGAACGATGGGGCAGGAGATGTACTGGCGGCATTCCAGGGGCAGTTTTCCTTCCGCCATTTCTTTCCGGATTTGCTGCATTCGCTGTCCGTTCCAAAGAGCCGCCAGGCCTTCTCTCCTCCAGTTTCCCAGGGACTTCCCCATGTAGCAGCAGCCGGCCGTATCGCCGTTTTGATAGGGCAGAATGAAATGCCACGGCTGGATGCACTTGATTTTGCCCTCTTGCTTGTCTTCCGGGAGAAAAGCTTCATACGTCCGCTCTTCCGATACCTGGTACTGACAGTCGAGAATGATGCCGCACTCAGCCGCCGCCTTTTCCGCCTCTTCCCTGACTTCCTCGAGCTCCCGCGGAGAGAGGATCTGTTCCTGATAATCGAAAAGAAATCCCTCTTTGTCCACCTTCCACTCGCCGCCGTATTCGTTGAGCTGACGGAGCTCCACCACATCCACGCCGAGCCAGGCGGCCAGTCGGATGAATCCTCGGACTTCGTGCCGGTTGACCTTCATGGGAAGCATGACCATGCCGGTCTTCGACGCAGTTCCTTCGGGGATGAGCTTCCGCCGTCTCTCGCAGTAGGTGGCGATGTTCTCGATGACTTCGAGGAAGTGAGGGCCGCGGATTCTGGCGTAGGTTTCGGGCGTGGCCGCGTCCACGGAGAAGGTAATGGTCAGGATTTCGAAATAAGGCGCCAGTCTGTCGGTGAGCTGCGGAGTCAGAGTCAATCCGTTGCTGCTGATTCCGAGGGGTTTCTCCCAGGACGCCAGGAGATCGAGGACGGGAATAAGGTCTTTGAGGATAAGGGGTTCGCCGATGCTGCAGTTGATGACCTCCCAGGCCAGGCGGAGGGGATCGCCGAAGGCCCGGAGGTCGTCGACTGTGAGCCCGGGATGATGTCTTGGTCCTATGTCCCCCGCCCAGTTCAGACACATGGCGCAGGGCGGCTTCATGTTGCAGACGCCGATGAGGTCCAGGTTGAAGGTGATGGGAGTCGACTGCAGGACTGTCTTCCCGGCCGCCACCTCTTGTTCATTGAGCTTCCTGTTCTCGGCCACCAGTTTCGGCACGTCTGATTTGGCCTGGCCAAGGCGGTATTCCCAGGAGTCCTTGATGGACCTGACGACAAATTTTCGGGGATATCTCTTTTGGCGCAGGATCTTAAGATAGTAGCCGATGCCGTCTGGGTCCGCTTCCCTTCCCAGAAGCTCCCGGTACATCTCCTTGATGAATTCCTCATCAGGCAGGGAAAATATTTTTTCGCTATCCATTCGGCACCCTGATCATTTCTTCCGGACCCTTTTGGAATCGAGCATTTCGCACTGAATCAAGTTTCCGAAAAATGCTGATTCATTATATAAAATATGACTCCTGATTTCTATACGTCGAACAACCCCGAAGTTGACTTTGGCGGAAGGGGATAATTATAATAAACAAAACCATTTGCCGGGTCGAGAAGAATGGACCGAGAAGAGATCCTGAGGAAAATCGAGGAAATCCGGGGCGAAGTCGAAAAAGACCAGCTCAAGACCCTGCGCTCGAAGATCCTGGAGAGGCGGTTTCATTTCCATGGCTCACACCGCAACTGGGTCTCCCGCTTCATCCTGCAAAAAATCCGGAAACGCCTGATCCTGGAGATGAGCCTAATCCTCCAACCAATCCTGGATAACCAGAAGGAGATCAACCTACGGTTTCTCAAGGAGATCGAGCGCCTCAAGGAGTCCGTCTCCTCTGGCCAGTCCGACGAGACCGAAAAAGGAAAAGATGCCCAAGGGCCTACTGAATAAAATCAGGGCCAAGCTCGAATCCTCCCGGGAGACGGGGCCCATCCGGACGATCGCCGTCTGCGCCGCCCAGATTCCCTTCTTCAAAGGGGGGGCGGAGGCCCACGTCAACGGGCTGATACGAGAGCTGGCCAAGAGGCAGTATGAAGTCGACCTGATCAATATCCCCTACAAATGGTATCCCCGCGACCAGCTTCTCAAGAGCCTGGAAGTCTGGCGGCTGCTCGACCTGAGCGAAGCCAACGGCAAGAAAATTGACCTGATCATCACGACGAAATTTCCCTCCTACTTCGCCGAACACCCCAACAAGGTTTTATGGCTTTTTCACCAATACCGGCATCTCTATGATCTCTGGGATACTCCCTATTCCGACTTTGACTCGTCCGAGGAGACGGACCGCCGGCTCCGGGACCAGCTTATCGAGCTGGACACGGAAGTCCTCAAAACCTACAAACGGATTTACACCAATGCTAAAAACACGGCTGCCCGGCTGAAAAAGTACAACGGGATCGATTCCATCCCGCTCTATCATCCTCCCCATCTCGCAGGACGATACTATTGCGCTGAAGACAAGGGCTGGATCCTTTCGGTCGGCCGCCTGGACCGCCTGAAAAGGGTGGATTTCCTGGTCAGGTCCCTGCGCTTCATGGACCGCCGGATCAAATGCCGAATCGCCGGCACCGGCCCGGAGCTCGAAAACCTGAAGAAGCTCGCGCGCGCGAGCGGCGTCGCCGACCGCGTGGAATTCCTGGGTTTTGTCCCGGACGACGACCTCCCTGACCTCTACGCCCATGCGACCGCGGTCTATTTTGCGCCCTGGGACGAAGATTATGGCTATGTCACTCTCGAAGCCTTCCTTTCGCAGAAACCGGTCATCACCGCCTTCGACTCCGGAGGGCCCCTGGAGTTTGTGGAGGACGGGCGGAACGGCATCGTCATCCAGTCGACTGACGAGAAAGAGCTGGCCGCCAAATCCGAGGAACTCTTTTTCAATAAGGACAAGTGCCGCAGCTACGGCCGGGCGGGGTACGAAAAGGTCAAGGACATCAGCTGGGATACGGTGATCGAGACCCTTGTCGTCGGGTGAACTCGATGAAGATCGCCCTGTTCAGCCCGCTCCATCCGATGAAGAGCGGCATCGCCGACTATACCGAGGAGATGCTGCCGCTGCTCAGAAAGCATTTTGAGATCGACCTCTATGTCGATTCGAAGTTTGTCCCGACAAGCCCCTCTCTCCGCTCCGAGTTCGGCGTTTTTCACTTCCAGCCGGGTTCTTTTTCCGCCTCTGAATATGATGCCGTCGTCTATCACATGGGGAATTACTATCCGGCCCACCGTTTTGTCTATGAGGCGCTGCGGACCAATCCCGGGATTGTCGTTCTCCACGACTGCGTTCTGCAGGGGTTCTACGCCAGGCGGGCTGAGGTGGAAAGGAGCTTCGAGGAGTACAGGAGGCTCCTCGAAACCTACTATGGGAAAAAAGGAACAGAGATCGCTGACAGCGTTTCCAGGCGGGTGCAGCCGCCGATCTGGGAGACCGAGGAAGCGCTCGACTTCCCCCTGAACGAGGAGGTTCTCGGGCTGGCGACCGGGGTGATTGTCCATTCCGATTTCGTGAAGGAGCGGGTGGAAAGAAAAACTGCCAGACCGGTCGCCAAGATCCCCCATCACGGCCATATTCTCAAGACTTTTGACCGCGGCGCGGAAAGAAAAAAGTGGGGGGTGGATCCTGACGACATTCTGATCTCATCGATTGGGTTTGTGAACCGCAACCGCCGCTACGAGCTCGTCATCGCGGCGCTCGGCGAGCTTGCCTCTCCCCGGCTCAAGTACTATATCGCCGGTGAAGACCGGGGAAAGCTGCTGCGGGATTTGATCACCGCTTCTTCGGTCCGGGTCTCCGTCGAGAGCTTTCTTCCCTTGGAAAAGCTGGAGAGCCTGATCTTCGCCTCGGACATCTGTGTCAACCTCAGGTATCCGACAATGGGTGAAAGCTCGGGGGCTTTGCTTCGACAGATGGGCTACGCCAGGCCCACTCTGGTCACGAATTGCGGGTCCTATGCCGAGATTCCCGATTGGGCGGCCCTCAAGATCGAGCCGGACATCGACGAATCGGCGCTTCTCAAAGCTTATCTCGCTGCCCTGATCGAAGACCCGGACTTTCGCCTGTCTGTCGGGAGGGAGGCCGCCGCCTATGTTCAAAGCGAATGCGATATCGAAAAATGCGTCAGCCGCTACGCCGATTTTATCACGGCCAATGCAAATAAAAATCGTCCAGGCGATCGAGCCTGAGAGAGGAATCCGATGAAAGATACCCGGGAGATCGAGAAACAAATCCAAAGAATCAAGACGGCCCTGGCCGAGAAGCGCGCCTCCATCCAGGACTTCGAAACTCTCATCGGGGAGAAGGTCGAGGGGGAGCTCTGGGGCTTCAGCGAGAAGGCCCTGGAAAAGGCCATGTGGGACTCCTTTTTTTACCTGGAGAGGAACAAAGATTGCCTCGAAGAGGAACCGCTCACCTCCCACCGGCGGCTCGTCGGCCGGGTCATCGTGCTCTTCAAAAAGACCTGGCGCGCCCTCTTCCGTCCTTATTCTAAGATGATCCTCGAACGGCAGAACCGGTTTAACAGGGAGCTCATCCAGCTTCTTCTGGCCAGCTTGTTGAGAATAGAAAAGATCAAAGAGCGGCTTGACGCCCTCGAAGCGAAGGCGGAGATTCTGCGAGAGAAACAGGACTGAATCCCAACGAAAACAAAGATGCTCGACGAGGTGCAACTTCAGAAGGCGGCCGAGACATCCTCCCGGGAATTTTTCCGCCTCATCCGCCGCACGCTGAGGGACGTGGAAAAAATCCCTCAGGACATTGTGAATTCGCTTATCTTAAGATGGCTGAAGCATCATCCGCCGGCCCAGACCTCGCGCTTTCTGCCGAAACTCGCCGCTGAGCTGGCCCGCCGGAGAAGCATCCAATCTGCCTGGAACCTGGTTTCTTTCCTGGAGGTCGTCTTTCGCCTGCGCAAGCCCCGAGTCGCAATTTATGACCATGCCTTTCATTACATAGGCGGGTCCCAAAAATATGGTTCGACGATCGCCCAGGCTCTTCAGGATGAATTCGAGGTCACTCTCCTGGCCAACAAGCCTGTCGCGCTCGCCGATCTTGAGGCCTGGTATGGGCTCGACCTGTCTCGCTGCCGGCTTGAAGTCGTCCCCCTCCCGTATTTTGAGGAAAAAAGCCGGTATCCCCAGATCATCGAGCCCGGAGAGGTCAACACGAGCGGCGAGAATCCCTTTCATGCCGTCAGTCGGGAAAGCGGCAACCATGATATTTTCGTCAATAACGGCATGCTGGAAATGGTTTACCCTCTGTCCAACACCTCGCTGTTCATCTGCCATTTCCCGGAGAGGGAAAAGTCGCGCTTTTTTTATGTCGACCGGTACACGGAGATCATCCCCAGCAGCATGTACTCAGCACGCTGGATCGAGAAGAGGTGGAATCTCCGTCCCCACAAACACATCTACCCGCCCGTGGACATGGAGCCAGCGGCTTTTCCCCTGAAGAAGGAGAACATCATTCTCTCCGTTTCCCGGTTCGATGTCGGAGGGAACAAGCAGCAGATGGAGATGGTTAAGGTGTTTCAGGGGCTGGCACGGAACTACCCGCGGGAATTGGACGGGTGGAAGCTCATTTTGGTCGGGGGCAGCACGCCGGCCAATCCCTATCTTGAGAGAATCGAAGACCATCTCCATGGAACAGCGGCGGCGAAAATAGAGCTTCAAGTCAACATCCCGGCTTCCGAACTCAGGTCTGCTTACGAAAAGGCGAAGATCTTCTGGCATTTCTGCGGCCTCGGCCAGACCGACCCGGCGAAGGTCGAGCACTTCGGGATGACGGTGGCTGAGGCGATGCAGAACGGCTGTGTCCCGGTCGTCTTCCGGGGCGGCGGGCAAACGGAAACTGTTGAGGACGGCGTTTCGGGATTCCTGTTCACTTCGGAGAGAGAAATCGCCGATATCACCCTGCGACTCCTCAACAACCCCGTCGAGTTCGAAGAGATGAGCGGGCGTGCCTGTCAAAGGGGAAAGAAGTTCAGCCGGGAGGTGTTCGTGGACGAAGTTCGAGCTCATTTCCGTGGGCTCTTGGCCACCAGATTCTCGGAAGCCTCGAGCCGCTGAATCTCCACCGGGAGAAAAATGGACAAGCCAACGCTTGAAAACGGCCTGGAGCGCAAGCTCGGGCTTTTTCCGCTGACCAACATCGTCATCGCCAACATGATCGGAGCCGGGATTTTCACCACCTCCGGGCTGCTGATGACAGGGTTGAAAAGCCCGTTGCTCATGCTTTCCCTCTGGGCTGTGGGCGGGCTCATCGCTCTCTGCGGCGCGCTGAGCTACGGCGAGCTCGGTGCGGCCATGCCCCGGGCCGGCGGTGAGTACGCGTTTCTTTCCCGGCTTTTCCACCCTCTCTTCGGTTTCCTAAGCGGCTGGGTGTCCTTTTTCGCCGGGTTTTCAGCGCCGATTGCCGCCTCGGCCATCGGGTTTTCCGAATACCTGACCAGGGCCTTTCCCGGACTGCCAGGCCCCGGCAAGAAATTCTATTCTATCCTGGTCATCCTCGTTTTCACCTTTGTTCATTCCAGGGGGATCGAGGTGGGCGCAAGAGTCCAGAATTTTCTGACCCTGCTCAAAGTGGGCCTCATCCTCGGCCTTGTCATTTTCGGTTTCTCCATCGGCGAGGGGAGCCTCGACCATCTCTCCGGCGGGGACGTGTTTGAGTTTGATTTCAGCGGCTGGAAGACGATCGGCCTGTCGCTCATGTGGATCATGTTCGCCTACAGCGGCTGGAACTCCTCGGCTTACATAGGGTCGGAGGTCCGCAACCCGAAACGAAACCTGCCCCGCTCGCTCATCCTGGGGACGGGCATTGTCCTCATCCTTTATCTTGGGCTCAACCTTTTTTATGTCTATGCCGTGCCGCCCGGCGAGATGGCCGGCGTGATCTCGATAGGCGGACTGGCTGCAGGGAACCTTTTCGGGAAATCTTTCGAGAGCACGCTTTCGCTTCTCATCTCCTTTGCCCTTTTTTCTTCGCTCAGCGCTTTCCTTATTTTGGGTCCGCGCGTCTATTACGCCATGGCCTGCGACCGCTGCTTTTTTCCCTTTGCTTCGGACGTCCACTCCAGGTTCAAGGTGCCCTCAAAGTCGATCTTTCTCCAGGGCCTGATTGCTTCGCTGATGGTCCTCTTCGGGACCTTTGACCAGATTTTAACCTACATGGGTTTTTCCCTCGGGATTTTTCCCCTCCTGTCCGTTATCGGCGTCTTTAAAGTGAGACGCCTGAAGCTCAGCCCATACAGGCTTCCTGGATTCCCGGTTGTTCCTGTCTTCTATGTCTTGGCCGGAGCCGCGATTCTTGTCCTCGGTTTTTTTGAGCGGCCCGTCGAGTCGGGAATTGCCCTGGCCATGGCAGCTGTCGGCATCCCGGTTTACATAATTTTCCGGAAATCTCTCTGACCTCGCTTCAGAGCAAAGCATCTCTGAATATGTGGACTTTGTGGTGGGTGCAGGAGGCTGCGCTAAAGCCCCCGTAGCGGAGGGGGGACCCGTCGGCTTCTCCGACGGGGGGAACCGACGGGACTGGTTCCCCGGGGCCCGGGGGCCAGGGGTAGCCTGCTGCGCCCACTTTGATCACATAAAAAGAGACGCTGCTGATTCAGAGCTTCAAGCTGAGCCGGTAGCGATAACCGAGGTCTTTCTCCTTAAATTTGAAAGAGCGGATGACCTTGAGCTCTGGGTCATTCCATTTGGCGATACAGGCGTAGACCTCCTTATGTCCCTGCCGCCGAGCGTAGTCGATGACATGCTTATGCAGGAGTTTAGAAATTCCCCGGTTCCTGAACGGCTTCGAGACGAAGGTGATCTGCAGGTAAAACTCGGGGGGCACTTCGCCGTGGGGGAGGGGGAGAATGTCGTACATCATGTCGACTTCCGGCGCGCCCAGAGAAGGGTAGCCCATAAGGTATCCGACGATTTTTTTCCCGGCTAAAGCGACAAATGTCTTGTATTTTGTGGCCGGGTTAAGGTAGCGTTTTCGGCAATCCTCTGTCCCCGGTTTTATTTTAACAGCCTGGAACTTCTCGGCCAGCTCCGCCTCGAGCTCTTTGACCAGTTTCAAGATTTTTTTACGGTCCCTAGGCCTGTACTCGCGGACCGTCACCCGGAATTCTTTCTCTTTTTTCATCTTTTTCTGGAGCCGGAAGGCGCTGGCTTCCATGCCGCGCCCATAATCCGTAGCTCATCTATCCAGAAATCGCCTGTGCCCTGGCCGGTGCGGTCTTGAAAAGATAACCGGGAGAGGAGCTTCCTGGCCGCTCCCAGGTTGAAAAGAGGAATAGAAACAAGCTGCCAGGATTCTTTTCCAATCAACTCCTCTTTGATGTAGCGCGGGTCGTTGATGGCCGCCCTTAGCAAGATCCTGTCCGCCTCGTCGTGGAAGTAGGCCCAAAGATTCGGCAGGCTTCCTGAGGCGCTCCGGATAAAAAACTCAAGGCGGTAATAGGGGCCGGAGTGAAAAGGTTCATGCCGGAAAGAGAGACCGCCCCACGGAGCGAGCCTGGCCCGGATAGAAGCGCTGCCGCTGCGGGAATAGTCAGTAGCTCCAAGCTGGCGCCAGGCGTCCCAGGACCAATCCTCCCAGCCCGGCTCCAGCCTGTCTGTAAAGATGACCATGGCGCGGGCGGGCTGTGATTCGGGCTCCTTGCGGATGACGCGGCGTCGAGCACCACCGAACCAGGAACGAAGCACGTCTTCAGCCGGCTTGTCGTGGGGAGTGTAGCCGGTGTCATAAGGCCCTCCCTCTAAAGGATCAGGACCCCACGACCACCAGAAGATGCCGGCGAGCCAGGTCTGGTTGTAGATACTCTCGAAGGCCGCGTGGTAGCAGTCGGCCTGTTCTTTAAGGTCAACCGCTCCTGCAATCTGCCAGTTCCAGGGATGAGTGGCAGCGCCGTCGAGGCTCCGGTAGCCGATTTCGGTCACAAGAAGAGGCTTCTGCCATCTCGAAACCAGCCCGGCGAGCGTCGAGACGTGCGGCTGCCAGGCCGCCTTGAGCTCGGCCAGAGTCGGGTTGTTCTTCTTGGAAAGAGAATAGTACGTGTCAACGCCGATGTAATCCACAGCATCCCACCACATGAGGCGCGTCTCTTCGCCGCTGTGGTTGGCAGCATAGACAAGAGGCCCAGCGAAGAGATTCCGGACTCCAGCCACGATGCGCCGCCAGTCGGCCTCCCGGTGTGACGTGCCCTGGAGCTCAGTGCCAACGCAGAACTGGTCCGCGCCGTGAGCAGCGGCCAGCTCGGCGTAGTGTTCAATAAAAGTCCGGTAAGAGGCGAACCACTCCTGCCACTCGGCCTCGCTCCTGAAAGCTGGGCCGATCTCGCCCCGCCAGTGGGCCGGGTCATTCCAGAGGTCGAGATGGGGCTTGAGCATCACCTTCAGCCCGAAGGCATGAGCCCGGTTGAGGACATGGATGAGGTCCTCATCCGTAGGGGTGCCAACTGAGGCATAGATTTTTGTGGAGCTTATGGTGTCCTGGTAGCAGGTGACGATCAGGCTGATCCAGTTCGCGCCCGTCTCGGCGAGATGGGCCAGCGAGATGTCCGATTCCGGGAGAGAATAGAGTCCCGGCCACCAAGCCGCGTAGGAAATTCCTTTTTGTTTCTCATGGGCTCTCGAAGCGCACGCATTCTGGTCGCTGGCGTAGAGAAAGGCGAACATTGTTAGGACAGCGAAAGATATTTTCTTCAGCGGCGTCACCAGATGCACCTGATCCTTTCTATTTATAATCTTTTAGATGAGCGCGGTCAACAAGGAAAAGGCTCTATGTATGCTTGAGATTGGCGGAGGAAGCGTGTAGAATCGGAATGCCCGGCGTTGAGGGTGAATGTGTGCAAACCCGGGACCGGGTAATGTCCTAAGGAGGATGGGGCGTGTCAAGAGCGCCCGGCTCCAGGTCAACAGGAGTGACCTGATGTCCGGAAGAAAGTGGGAGGTTTGCCTCTGCGGCGATTTTTCGGCCTATGAGGTCTGGTGCAAGAGTTTCCCTTCCTACCGCCAGGCCCGTCGTTTCATGAAGAAAACGCTCCGCAAGAACCACACCTTCTACTGCGCGACGATCTCCAACGACGAAGATTCCGCTTTCGAAACCTTTTACTGGAACGGCCGGAAGGTCATCCGGTGGGAAAAACCCTGGGTTCTTTCCCGCCGGCAGGCCTTGAGTTTGAAGGGCTGAACAAGGGGGTGCCTTCGAAACTATAAAATTTATAGGAATAGTATAGTAATTTTGACTTTTCGGATCAAATAAGGAAAATTGTTTTCTAATTTTGGTCGCGAGCATGACGGTGAGTTGTAAGTGAAAATCAGGTACCTCAACGGCGAGCGGCTTTACTATGCGTTCCTCGCCGGCGGGAACGCCGTCATCAACGACAAGGACTATCTGAACAAAATCAACGTGTTTCCCGTGCCCGACGCTGACACGGGGACAAACTTGGCCGCCACCATGCGCTCGATCGCTGAGACGAGCGTGGTCGGCAAATCGCTGAAGACGACCTTCCGGTCCATCGCCGACGCTGCCCTGGCCGGCGCGCGGGGAAACTCCGGCCTCATCTTCGCCCAGTTCATCCACGGCCTGAGCAACGAGATCAAGAGTGAACACCGGATCACAGCCGCGAACTTTGCCGAGTCAGCCCGGCGTGCGGTCCAGTCCGCCTACAAAGCCATCCTCCAGCCGGTTGAAGGGACCATGCTGACCGTGATGCGGGAGTGGGCTGAGGCCATCCACGAGCATGCTTCGAGGACAGCCGATTTTGTCGAGCTTCTCTCTTTCTCGCTCCAGCGCGCAAAGCAGTCGCTCTTAGACACGCCGAAAAAACTCTCGGTTCTGGCCAAAGCCGGGGTTGTCGACGCCGGCGCCAAAGGGTTCGTCGATTTTATCGAGGGCGTCCTCCATTTCACCAGGGCGGGCCGGTTGAGAAAGGTTTCGGCTCCCGCGGTGGCGCTGCCAGAAGCGGAAGCGCGGGTTCATTCTTTCAAGGGTGAAATCCGCGAGCGCTACTGCGCCGAGGCCCTCCTTCATGGAAAGGACATGGACCTGGACAGAGTGCGCAGCCTGGTCAGTTCCCATGGCACATCGGCCATCGTCGCCGGCTCGGAGGAGAAAATCCGGTTCCACGTCCACACGAATTCGCCGGCCGAGCTTTTTTTCAGGATCAATGACATCGGCTCGGCCGTCCAGCTTAAAGTTGATGATATGCGCAAGCAGTATGAAGTGAGCCACAACAGGAAACGGCGGATCGCCCTGGTCACCGATTCCTCCTGCGACCTTCCGCCCGAGTTTGTCGACGAACAGCAGATCCAGGTCATCCCTTTCAACCTTTCTTTTGGAGAATCCCTTTTCCTTGATAAGCTGACCATCATGCCGGAGCAGTTCTACACCCTCCTGAAGACCCGCCGGGAGCATCCCCAGACGTCTGTGGCCGGGATCGCCGCGGTTGAGAACCTGTTTTCATATCTTTCGACTTTCTATGATTCTATCCTTGTTTTCCACATTTCGGCCAAGCTGAGCGGGGCGTTGGGGTTCAGCCAACAGGCAGCCGACAAGGTCAAGCGCAAGAAGATCACCATCATCAACTCCAAGAATCTCTCCCTTACTCTTGGGTTGATCGTCAAGCGCGCTGTCGAAGCCCTCGACCGGGGAGCCTCCCACGACGAGGTCGTCCGGATGTCCGAGGAATGGATCGCCAAAACGCGGCTCTGGGCGGATATCGCCACGCTCAAGTACATGGTGCGGGGCGGCCGGATCAGCCCGATGAAGGGTCTTGTGGCCAGGCTGTTCCATCTCAAACCGATCATCACCTTGGACGAAGAGGGCAAAGGCACTTCTTTGGGCAAATCCTTCAGCCGCAGGGGCAACATGAAGAAGATTCTCCGGCATGTCGCTGAAGCCGCCAGCCGGGGGAAGGTTTGGCAATACGCGGTGGTTCATGCCCAGAACCTGGCCAGGGCTCGGATATACGCCCAGAAGTTAGGGAAGATGTTAGGCCGGCCTCCTGCTTTCGTCATGGACATCTCGCCCGTGGTCGGCGCCCATAACGGCATCGGCGTCGTGGGCGTAGGCCTCATGCTTGAATAATACGCCGGAAACAGCGATTTCGCCGCTTATGCGCGCGGGACGAGCGCCTTTTTTCCCTGGATCCCGAAGAAATCCTGAAGGTTAAATTCCAGAAAAAATAAAAAAATTAAAAAAACTCTTGACATTGACATCAACATATCGTATTTATTCTAAAGGAAGCTCAAGATATTGTATCAGAGGACAGCGGGTGCGGGTGTTTTTTAAGGATTCTGGGGGAAAGATCAGGTCTTTTTCTATGGACAAAAAGAGAAGGAGGGCCAGGAGAGGAAGGAGAGGAATCCTCGTTTCATCCTGCTCCCTTTTTCAACCCGGTTTCCGCCTTGGATGAGGCCCTCCTTCATCATATTTCCGCTCGGCCACAAAGCTTCTCTTTTCCTTGACGCCCTATTTTTATAAATTTTCTCACCTTCAAGGTCAATCGCCCTTTCGGGTGGATTCAGGGATGAATTTCTGGCCCGCTGGCTCACCCTCAGCGATGATCGAAAGGGGGACGTCATACATAATGCACTTAACTTTTTTCTATTTACCTATTTTTTTCTGCGGAATCACCTCAAGCTCCAGAATTGTGCGCTCCAACCTCTGATCAAGATCAAATTGCTCGCGCGTTTTTAGGAAATTGAACGTTTCTTTGATGCCGTGTGGGCTGCTTTCTGACCGAAGGAAAAGAGGATCATAGGAATAGACTGTCCCCTATTTTAGAGATCGCCACACACCCAAGGGGTGCTTGCAGCGACAGAGAAAGCGCTTTTCTTGTGGCAATTATGGGGACCTGATTGGTCGTTTGTCGATTTTCCGGGGATATGATAATATTGGCAGAATTTTATGTTAAAAAATCAAGATGAAGGGAGACGGCACATGAAGATAAAAGATTTCATCGAAGAGAAGGTAGCAGAAATCAAAAAAACAGTCGGCCGGGAAACGGCCATATCAGCCCTCTCCGGAGGCGTTGACAGTTCGACCTGCACGGTGTTAGCCTGGCGGGCTCTCGGTGACCGGCTTAAAGTCATTTTCATCGACGACGGGTTGATGAGGGAAGGGGAGCCGGACAAGGTGCGGAAGGTTTTCGGCAAAATGGGCATCAATGTCGATATCGTGAGTGCACAGGACGAGTTCTTTGCCGCCCTGGCCGGGAAGATTGACCCCGAAGAAAAAAGAAAAGCCTTCCGCCAGGCGTTCTATTCGGTTTTTGGCCGGGAGGTTTTGAAGAGCAGGGCCAGGTTTCTTGTCCAGGGAACGATCGCTGCCGATATCATCGAGACCAAAGGAGGCATCAAGACCCAGCACAATATTCTCGAGCAGATCGGAATCGACCCGGAAAAAGGGTTTGGGTTCAAGGTCGTCGAGCCGATCAGGGAATTGTTCAAACCCGAAGTACGTCAGGTTGCCAGGGAGCTGGGGCTTCCAGAATCCATTTATGCTCGGATGCCTTTTCCTGGTCCGGGGCTCATGGCGCGCGTTCTCGGCGAGGTGACGCCGGACAGAGTGGCCATCGTCAGGAAGGCAACTCTGATTGTCGAACAGGAAATCAAAAAACTGAGTCCGTTCCAGGCCTTTGCCGTCCTCCTTAGCGATAAAGGGACTGGAGTTGAAGGCGGCAAGAGAAAATTCGGAGACATCATTATCATCCGCTCGGTAGAGAGCAAGGACGCGATGAAGGCAAAACCCACGGCCATTCCCTGGGATGTTTTAATGAAGATGTCGCGCCGGATCACCAAAGAGATTCCCTCCGTGACCCGTGTCGCCTACGAGCTGACGCCCAAACCACCTGCCACGATCGAATACATCTGAGATTTCAAGGACCCCAAGCGTTGATTTCTCCGAGGGAATCTGCTATTTTAGCGGTCTCGGCGCTATCGTCTAGAGGCCCAGGACAGGTGGTTCTCAGCCATCAGACCGGGGTTCGAATCCCCGTAGCGCTGCCAGCCGTGATTCTTTTCCAATTTAAAAGGTAAATCAAAAGGCTTATTCTAAATCTCGGCGGCCATCAGAAGGACAGCTGGCGGGAAGGAAATCGAATCCTCTCAGGATTCCGGCCGGACAATAAAGCCGGGGGCTTTCGTCTTCAAGGCATCATCGAAACTGGCTAGTCGATCGCATCCCGCCGCCCGGACAATTCCCATGATCAATGCGTCGGCCAGGTCCAATCCCTCGACAAATCCGCGGACGGCGGTCCGGACTCGCTCTTCGTCCTCGAACACGACGTCGCGGCGATTGACAAGGGCGAGCAGGATGCTGCCGACCTCGGGACGCGCAAACGCATAGCGCCGCTGCAAAACCCAGGCCAGCTCTGCCAAGACGATGTCAGGGATGAAGAACGGGCCTTCCGTGTTTTTTAAAAATGTCTCAATCCCGCGAGCTTGGACCGGGTCGTCTTCGGTGATCAAGCGGACCAGGACATTCGTATCGAGAGCGATCACGATTGCCTCGCTTTGCGCCCGCCCGCCTTATTTTTACGTCTTACGTACCCGGCCTCCTTCTCAGCTACGGCGTCTATGACCGCTTCATGCATCTGCTCGACCGAGACGGGGTAGCGGGGTTTCCGGCCGAAATGTTTGAACTTTCCCTTCAGATCAACGAGCCGCTCCGTCTTTACATGGAGGATGACCTTTCCTTCCTCGATCTCATAGAATATCCGGTCGGCCGGCTTGATGCCCAGAGCATTGATAACGGCCTTGGGAAGCGTCGTCTGGTTCTTTTTTGTTACCTTGGATGTCGCTATCATGCAAGGAATATAAAACAATGCAAGGAAATTGTCAATAGGGAATGAACTGATAAGGAATCCTATGCCCGCCGATTTTGCCTCACTATCGTCCGGGATGTTAAATCGCCGTTTGATAGGATGTCAAGTTGAGTTATTTCGAGCTTGACCGCTCCATTTGTTCGACGCGGCGGCGCATTTCGGCAACCCTGGCTTTGGCGTCGTCCATAATTCGCTTGAACCTCTCATCGTCGCGGATATTTTCAAACAGGGGGCATCTAGAATAATAGCGATATTCTCGCCATCCGGATCATGCTCTTCAGGTCTTCGCCGCCGACATATTCCATGGTGATGAAGTGGGTGCCTTCGGAATCGCCGATATCAAACATCCCGCAGACATTATTGGGGCTTTGGATTTATGAACCTTCCCAAGAGGATATCTTCAACGTTCCGCCGTGAATCCAGCACGGATAAAACATAAACCTTCTTTTCCGATATTCTGTAGATGATTCTCCAGGGCGAAATGATTAACTCGCGATACTGGATGATCCCCTGTTCCTGCAATTCGCGGACGATGCGACCTCTCTCAGGATAGATTTTAAGGTTTGATGCTTTCGTTTGAATCTCTTTAAATTTTTCGTGAGCCACAAAGGGACTGTCTATAGAAATATAATCTATTATGCTTATGAGATCTTTCTCTGCGCTCTCGGCCCATATGACCTCATATGTTTTTTTCATTTCGTTCTTTTTTTCAACTTGTTCTCAAGATTGGCGAAAACGTCCTCTTGAGATTTTGACCTTCCTTTCTTAAGATCTTCTTCACCCTGGGAGATCAATTTCAACAGCCCAATGGCGTTTCTCATGTTCTCATAGCTCTTAGGGTCTTGTAACACGGCTTTAGGTTCTCCATTCTGAGTAATCACTACGGGACGACGAGTGGAATTGATCTGTTTGAGCAAATCAGCCGCTCTCGATTTGAGATAGGTGATGGATTTGATGTCTTCTCTGATATTCATGCTCTCACCTCCGGTCTTTATATAGTACCATATTAAGACCGGGTGTCAAGGGATTTCTGGCTTTCTGTCAGCCCTTGGGTTTGATCAATCCCTGAAAGGGCGGGTAATCGCGGAGGGGCTCGAGGTCCATGTCGCGGTGGAGATAGACGCCGTATGTTCCTCCCTGGGCGAATGACTCCCTGAGCAGGGCGACCGCTTGTTCTTTATCGCCGAGGAGGGAAGCGATGCAGGCCCGCCAATAGGCGTGATCGCCGAATAGATAGGGTTTGGTGAGGGCTTTGAGTTCATCGGAAATCCGGAGGGCTTTTTCTCTATCGCCAAGCCGGGCGGCAATTGTCCCCAGGTTGCCTTTGTAAGAAATATTATCCGGCTTCGCTGCCAGGAGCGCTTCGAATATCGCTTGCGCTTCCCCCCAGCGTTCCGCGAGATAGAGTGCCCCTGCCAGATCGTATCGATTTATCTCTTTGGCGGCTTCTTCAGCAGATCTCGCTTTGTACCATTCCACCGCCTCTCCGGCCATTTTGATCGCCTCTTCCTTATTCCCATGGGCGCGAAGCTCACTCGCCCCTTCAACCATGACGTCGGCCGGCGTCGTTGTCGGGGAGGTCGTGGTCAGACTTCTCTCGATCACTTCCCTGAGCTTGTCAATTTTTCCTTGGGCCGCAAAACTCCTGGCCTCGACGGCCAAAAACCTGACCTCTTCCGGATAATATTTCTCTCCCTTCTTTGCGACTTCGAGCTCTTTTTTGAAATTCCCCAGTATATGATAAGCTTCTGCCCAGACGTCGAAAAGCCAGCTTCCTGACCCCCACCGTGAGATCTCGCGGTTCCTTTCATTGAACTTTGAGAATTCTTTAATGGTCTTTTGCGGCCGGTTCAGCCTGAGCTCATAGAGGCCG
Organism: Clostridiales bacterium; assembly: GCA_029907205.1. Taxonomy (GTDB): domain Bacteria; phylum Acidobacteriota; class Aminicenantia; order Aminicenantales; family UBA8522; genus JARYMI01. Next base: position 59,126 of record JARYMI010000009.1, on the reverse strand, counting down.
ATAAGATAACGCGTCGTTCCGACATTCGGCGCCAGGCTGGCTAACTGGCGGGAATAGCGCAGCGCTTCTTCATTCTGGCCCCGCAGGCTTGCCATCCTGGCATCGACGCTCAGTCGAGTGAGCGGGTCAAGCTGCGTCTTTTTTTGGTTCAACTCTTCAAGGATTTCTCTGGCTTTCTCATAATTCCCTTGATTGGAGTATGCGGTTGCGATTATTGTCTTTGGCAAGAGAAATGCCGGGTCCAGTTCTTCGGCCTTGCCCAGATGCTCGAGAGCCTGTGAATAGTCCTTGCCAAAAAGCTCTATCCCTCTCAAATATTCCTGATAAGCTTCAAAGGTGGGCGGAGAAATTGTGACAAAGCCTCCCGTCTGAATAGCATAATAAGTCGCGATGGCGCCCATGGTGCGCTGCTGGAGAGTTTCGACGGCCTCATTGGGATTGTCTTTTTGGCCTGTTACGGAGGGCAAGGCATAAAGCAGTTTCCGTTCTTTACGTCCATGATATTCGCCTGGAACTGAAGGTTGTCTCCCTGGAGGTAATAGGACCCCGCCACAACGGTGCCGGCTCTTGTTTCCCTGGCCAGCGCCCGAAGCTTTTTCATCCCCTGGAGCTTGCCGCTCTCTCTTTCCACGGTCCTGAAGGATTCCTGGGCGGCCAGGCCGGGGACGACCTCGATTTGGGCGGCCTGGGAAATCCCCTGGGCGATCCAGTCGGCAGCCCAACTGCCGATCGAATCGAGAGAAGGATCTCCCGTCTTATTTTCAAAGGGAGCGACCAAGACCCTGTTGGGATTGACATCCAGACGGCTCGACCTGACGACAAAAAACGCCCCGGCGGCGACGGCCAACACGATGACCGCCGTCGCAGCGGCAATGATTGTTCTCTTGCGCTTCGGCCTGGCCAATGATGCCGGCCTCAAGATGCCGGATGTCGGGGTAAGCCCCAATTCGGCTTTTTTCAGGTCGGCGATGAGCTCCTCGACGGTCTGATACCTTTTTGCTTTATCCTTCTCCAGGCATCTCAGGATGAGAGCGCTGAGGCTCTCCGGGATCTACGGGTTGAGCTCGCGCGGGTCATGAGGCATCTCCGTCTTCTGTTTCAGGGCGACGCTTAGAGCCGTGTCCCCCTCGAATGGGACCTTGCCCGTTAGCATTTCGTAGAGAACCACCCCAAGGGCGTATATGTCCGCCCTCCCGTCCGCCTCCGTGCCGTCCACCTGCTCCGGGGACATGTATTCCGGCGTCCCGATCATCACTCTGGCGTCCGTAATCCCTTTTCCCTTGAGCGAGCGGGCGATCCCGAAATCCATGATCCGGACGTTGCCGTCGTTGTCGATCATGATGTTCTGCGGCTTGAGGTCGCGGTGGACCACTCCCAGATGATGCGCCTCGGCCAGTCCCTCGCAAACCTGGCGGGCGACGCTGACGGCCTTTCCGATGGAGAACTGCCCGATCCGCCTCATCAGGCTCTTGAGGTTCTCCCCTTCGACATACTCCATGGTGATGAACTGGGTGCCCTGCTCGCGGTTGAGGTCGTACATGCGGCAGACGTTCTTGTGGGAGATCTTGCGGGCGAACCGGAGCTCGTTCCGGAAGCGCTCGATGGTCTCTTCGTCGGAGGCGATTTCGGGCTTGAGGATTTTCAGAGCGACCTTTTCCTTGACCTCGGCGTCAAGCACTTTGTATATCTGGCCCATTCCCCCCTTGCCGAGCTCCTCGATGACCCGGTAGCGGCCGGCGAAAGTTGAGCCGGTGGTCAGCTCGCTGATAGCCGCTTGAAGAGTCTCTGTGACCTCAGGACGGATGTCCTTGGGCTTAGCCAACTGCGTCCCGCATTCGGCGCAGAACTTTAGGGTCTCTCGATTCTCAAAATCGCACTTCGGGCACTTGACGGCCACTTTTCGTCCCTTTTATCAGGCGTGGCTAAAGGGTATCAAGGAATGGGGGAGATAGTCAATCTAAATCAGATGCAGCTTAGGAGAAAGGCTATTATAAAAATATCAAGAATGCCGAGTGATAAAAATTCTCTTTCTCCAGCGTCCCATACTTTGATCTCATGAAACCAGCCCATAGAGCTATTGACACAAGAATCGTGATACACCATTCTAGTGTTAAGAAAAACGTGACCATCACTCTTGACGATGATGTCGCTCGCTGGGCGAGAATCCGGGCCGCCGAGCTCAACACCAGCGTTTCGCGCCTGGTCGGTGAAATGCTCCGCGAGAAGATGCTGGACAGCAAAAAATACGACCAGGCTCAGCGGGAGTATCTTTCCCAGAAGCCTTTAAAGATCAGGAAGCGGGGCGCCAGGTATCCCAGGTGCGAGGAACTCTATGGCCGATAGAATTTTTGTCGACACCAACCTCGTTTTATATCACCGTATGAACCTGGAGCTAAGGCTTTAGAAAAAACTCTTGGCGCGATTTCAGAAATCGAATATTCTGAAATCAGATTCATAAGGCAATCGGCTGATGGAAGACGCGAAGCCCTATTCGGGTGAGGTCAAGTCGCGCGGACAGTTGACCATCCCCAAAAAAATCCGGGAAGCGGGATACCTGGATGAAGGCCAGAGCGTAACAATCATTCCCGTCGGAGATTCTCTTCTTGTTACGCCCCGGATTATCAAGATCGAGGATATCCGGCGGGGATCGCTTCCGTTCCCGGTCCTTTCTCCCGCGGAATTCCTTGGCAAGTTCCTTCCGGACTTTCTTCGCGGATCGTCGTGAGGCAGGCGCGGCGATGATTTGACTTTCAGCACTCGCACTGATATTCTTTTTCCGAGAAAAGGGAGATATCGCAGGAATGATATGTCCGCAGTGCCGTTCTGAAAACTCCGATACGACCCGATTCTGCGGGACGTGCGGGACACAGTTGCACTCTCCTGAAGACGTCGTTTATTCTCAGACGGAAACGCTTCAGACGCACGGCCAGGAGCTTACAACGGGCCTCCTGTTTGCCGGCCGATACCAGGTCATTGAGGAGCTGGGGCGCGGCGGCATGGGCCGGGTCTATCGGGCTCTTGATACGAAGGTCAACGAGGAAGTCGCGCTCAAGCTCATCCGACCCGAGATCGCCGCGGAGCGCAGGACCCTGGAAAGGTTCCAGAACGAGCTCAAGACGGCGCGTCGAATCAGCCACCGCACCGTGGGCCGGATGTACGAGCTCATGGAAGAGAAGGGGACCCACTTCATCACCATGGAGTATGTTCCCGGAGAGGATTTGAGAAGCGCCATCCGCAGGTTCGGCCAGGTTCCAGTCGGAAAATCCCTGTCCATCGCTATTCAAGTCTGCGAGGGACTCGCGGAGGCCCACCGCCTTGGGATCGTCCACCGCGACCTCAAGCCTTCAAACATCATGATCGACCGGGATGGCAATGTGCGCATCTTAGACTTCGGGATCGCCCGCTCGCTCCAGGAAAAAGGAATCACCGGCGCCGGGATCATGGTCGGGACGCCGGAGTACATGTCCCCGGAGCAGGCCGAAGCCAGAGAAGTCGACCGCCGCTCGGACATTTATTCTCTCGGGGTCGTGCTTTACGAGATGGTGACCGGCCGCGTCCCGTTTGAAGGCGAGACGCCGCTCAGCGTGGCCATGAAGCATAAGAGCGAACCTCCGCCTCCGCCCAGGACATATAACCCCCTGCTTCCTGAGGACCTCAATCGCTTGATCCTCCGCTGCCTGGAGAAAGACCGGACCCGAAGATACCAGACGGCTGAGGAACTGCTCGCCGATCTTCGAGCCATCGAGAAGGGGATTCCGGCGGCCGAAAGGACAGCCGCTCGCAAGCCATTGACATCGAGAGAAATCACCGTCACCTTCAAGCTGAAAAAACTCCTTGTCCCGGCGGCGGCTTTCCTGGCCGTTCTTTTCATCGGGTTTGTCCTTCTCAAAGTTCTTCCGAGAAAAGAAGACGGCGCCCCCTCGGCCGCGCCATCAACCGCTGCCCTTTCAAGGCCAGGGGCATCCATTTCGAGCCCCTGGTCCAACTCGGTGGCCGTCCTGCCCTTTGCCGACCTGAGCCCCCGGAAGGACCAGGAGTACTTGTGCGACGGGATGACCGAGGACATCATCGGTCAACTCTCCCGCATCAGCAATTTGAAGGTTATCTCCCGCACCTCGGTCGTCCTTTTCAGGAATACCCAGAAGACCGTAAGAGAGATTGCCCGGGAACTGGGTGTGGCGAACATCCTCGAGGGAAGCATCCAGAGAGAAGGCGAGGCCATCCGGGTCAACGCCCAGCTCATCGATGCGGAAAGCGGTTTTCAAATCTGGTCGGCGAAATACGACCGGAAGCTGGCCGGCGTTTTTGCCATCCAGGACGAAATTTCACAGGCCATCGCCGATTCCTTAAAAGTCAAGCTGAGCGTGGATTCGGCGGAAGCTCTCAAAGCCGGTCGGCCGGAAAACATGAAGCTTTATGAAACCTACCTCCAGGGCATGTACTACATCAACAGCAGGTACGTCCTGACCTACCAGGAAGAGGATTTCGTCAAGTCCCTCGAGATGTTTGAAGCGGCGCGGGCGATCGATCCCGACTACGCCCAGACCTACCTCGGGCTGGCCTGGGCTTACTGGCATAGATACACGCTCACACAGAGAGAAGAGGACCTGAGGCAGGTCCTTGTGAACGGCGAAAAAGCGTATCAGCTCGACCCCGGGCTTTCCGGGTCGAACCTGGCCAAGGGATTCAATCATTTCCTCAGCGGCGAATTCGACCAGGCTTTTGAAAAGTACCGGGTCGCCCTCGAGAAAGGCCCGAATAGTCATATGGTTCTCGTGGGGATTGGGTACTCCCTTGTGGAAATCGGGCTGTTCGAAACGGCCATCCCCTTCTTGTCAAAAAGCATCGAACTCGCTCCGTTCTATATTTTTTCGAGGACTATCCTGGCATTGTGCCATCAGGGACTGGGCGAGTTCGAGAAAGCCGAAGCTTACTTGAAGGAGGCGTTGAACCTGAATCCCCGAAACCCCTTTTGCCTCGGCCGTCTCGCAGAACACATGATTCTGGTCGGAAAATATGATGAGGCTGGTAAATACGTCATCGATCTCGAGAGCATCGACCCTCGCTTCTTTCGTCTTCCCGGATACAAAGCGCAGCTCTTCGCGGCGAGGGGAGAGAAAGAGAAAGCCCTGGCTCTGGATCAAAGCACAGTCGTCTATTCTCTACTGGGGATGAGAGATGAGGCCATCCGGGCGATTCAGAAGGACATGTCGGAAGGCACGCCTTATCCCTACCTTAGCCTGATCAATGACCCTCGCTATAAAAATCTCCGGGATGACGCGCGGTTCAAGCAGATCGTCGCCCAGGCGAAAAAGACCCACGAAGAATTCGTAAAAAAATACGGAAATTTCTTTTGACCTGAGATCTCTATTTTCTTCAGCAGCGTTTTCGCTTAAAATAAGAACCGAGCGACGGAACAGAGGGAATGACCAAGTGGAAAGGAAGAAAGCCGCCGGCAAGTTGGGGCTGGTTCTCGCCACCGCGCCTCTTTTAACTTTTCTTACCCTTCAATTTTCCTGCCAGGGCTCAAGAGAAAAACTCACCAAGGAGTCCGCCCTGGAAAAGCTTTCCGCAGCCTTGGACTGCCCGATTGCACTCGTCCTACCCGAGGGCAGAATCACCGACCATTTCAAGCTTGACATGCCCATGCCCTCGCTCAATGCCGCCAGGCAATCCGCGGAAGTTCTTAATGCCCTGGAGCAGGAGTCCAAGATCATCAGGCTTCTCAAGACTCTGGCAGACGAAGGTTTTATTTCTTTTTCTTATTCCCAACCCCGGATAGTGTATGACCCGAAGCTCCGTCAGCAGCCTCTCCGCGCTGTCTACGACATCCAAATAGAACCAACAGAGAGAGGGGCAGAATTCCGGGTCGCTGGCCTGAAAGAAGATTCCTCCTTCTCTTTTCCTTTGAAATATTTTCTCCTCTCACCCATCCATGAAAAGGAGCTGAGCGAAGAATTCGAAGGTGAGTTCAGCCTCTCCTACCTAAAGTTGTGCGAAAGAGTGATCACCGGAGTGACGGGAATCCGAAAAATCGATAAGTCGAGCTCCATAGTCGATTACGCATGGAGATTCGATCGTTTCACGGCCCTGGGAGAGTTCGTCAGCCGGGATCCCGAGTGGGCCTTTCATGATGGGTTTTTTATGATCATGGCCCTGCGTGATGGGACCTGGAGTCGCGTGGTCGATCTCCTCGACGCCAGCTTCGTCAATAAAGACACCGCCAGATTCGGCCGCCGCCAAGAAGGCTGGGAGGTCCAGCAGGAGAATAATCCCTGAGCCTGTGGTTCTCAATTCTCGACAAATTTTTTTTCGTTTTCCACTCGGCGATGATCCTCCTCATCCTCTTTGGCTGGTCGTGGAAGAAGACACGGCTGGTGAACTTAGTAGTCATTCTTTTCACCGCTTTCTCCTGGTTCATCCTGGGCATCTGGTACGGCTACGGCTACTGCCCGAGCACTGACTGGCACTGGCAGGTCAGGGCGAGGATGGGCATCCACGACATGCCCAGCTCCTACACCAAGTTTCTCGTTGATTCTTTCACCGGCTGGGATGTCAGCCAGAAGACTGTGGATGTCTTCACGCTCATCCTGCTCGTCGCCGCCCTCAGCGCCTCGCTCTATACGAACATCCGGGATTGGAGAGGCAGGCGTGGAGCTTAGCTTCCCCTTTGACCCGCTCCAGAGGTCTGAAGAGGCCGAGCGACTGGTCACGAAAGAAGAGAAGCGTCTCTACCATAAGTTCCGTGCCGCTCCGTATTACGGCGGAATCGCCACGGCTGACTCCATCGGCTGCTCCTTCCTCTGTGCCTACTGCTGGAGTTACGGCCGGAACGAGAATCCGGCCCTTTTCGGGCGACTATACTCACCCGAGCAGGTGGCGGACAACCTGCTGCGGATTGCCCGAAGGCGGTCTTTTCACCTTTTACGGGTTACCGGCTCTGAGCCTATCCTCGGAAAAGTTTCCTTACGCCATCTTCTCAAGGTTATCGAGATTGTCCACGGCGAGGAGCCCCGAGCGAAATTTATCCTGGAAACGAACGGCTTGATGCTCGGGCATCGGGAAGATCTGGCGGCTCAGCTTAAGCTCGATCATCTCCTGGTTAGGATTGCCATAAAGGGAGTCGATCCTGTCTCGTTCGAAAAAATAACCGGCGCGAGGGCGGAGTTTTTTTCTCTTCCCCTGAAAGCACTTCAGAATCTTAATCGCCTGAGTGTGCGGGCCTGGCCGGCATTGATGGCAGACCTTTTCAACGAAACAGAAATTGCTGCCCTAAAAAGGACGCTCCAAGAATCCGGAATCCGCGCTGAGCTCGAGCTCGAAAGCCTTGAAGTCTATCCGTTTGTCCTCGAGAACATGAGGCGGCGGGGATTATTAACCAACTCTTGACGAATTCTTAACAATAAGGCTGGCTGGGAAGCCAGGATTCGAACCTAGATTCCATGATCCAGAGTCATGTGTCCTGCCATTGGACGACTTCCCAGCGGCCGCCTAAATCATAATCGAATTTCAGCCATTTTTCAACCCGATGGGAACAGGCTAAAATTGACAGAGAAGGGGAATCCCTGATAACATGGACGGCCAATCATGAGGAAAACATGGGTCCGCCTCGGCGTCGTCCTGTTCCTGACAGTCGTTTTCCTCTTCTTTTTCTTCCGGAGCGTGGACTGGGCTGAGGTTTTTCGCTATTTAGGCGATGTCAACCTGCCGATTTTCATGTTCAGCCTGATTCTTGTTCCCCTCCATCTTGTCACCAGGTCGCTCAGATGGCATTTTCTCTTGGTTCACGAGAAGACAGACGTCAAGTTTTCCAGCATGTTCTCCGCCAACGCCGTCGGTTTCGGCGTCAACTTCATCTTCCCGGGCCGGGTCGGCGAGCTGGTCAGGCCTCTCTACCTGGCCCAGAAAGAAAAAATCCGGAAAGGCTTTGCTCTGGGAACGATCATCGTCGAGCGGACTTTTGATATCTTCACCATGTGTTTCCTTCTTGGAATCTTCCTCCTTGCCCGGCCGCTCCTCTCTTCCGGTTTCCGCACCACCACGAACGCCGACCCCGACCTCTACCTCTGGGGAATCGTTGGCCTGGCTTTTGCCACCGCCCTTCTTCTCGTGAGCCTCTCCCTGTATTTCTTCCGGGATAAGACACTTGCTGTCATCTCTTTTTTCCTCAGGCCGCTGCCGAAGAAATTTTCCCGGCGGGTCCTGGTGCTGTCAGATGATTTCATCCAGGGGCTGAAGTTTTTTCACTCGCTCAAAACTCTGTTCTTATACACGCTCTTCTCTTTTGTCGTCTGGCTGGGGATTATCTTCTACTACTGGATCTTTTTCCTCGCTTTCCGGATTGAGGTCTCGTTCTTCCCCCTTTTTCCTTATGTTTTCCTGACGATGGTGGGCGCCTCCATCCCCACGCCAGGGATGGTTGGCGGGTTTCACTATTTCTCCAAACTCGGACTAACGACCTTGTACGGCGTCGATCCCGACCTGGCTGTCGGTGCGACCATCGTCGTCCATGCTGTTCAGGTCGTGATGACAGCCTTGATCGGATATGCTATATTATGGAAAGAAGGGATATCGCTCTTTCAGCTCAAGAAACTCGGAGAGGAGCAAGCCCTATGAAATGCCCTTTCTGTAACCACCCTGAGAGCAAGGTCATCGACTCGCGGGAGAGCAAGAAAGGCCTGTCCATCCGGCGGCGGAGAGAGTGTGTCGTCTGCAAAAAGCGTTTCACAACATACGAAAAGATCGAAGAGATTCCTTACATGGTCGTGAAGAAAGACGGCAGCCGCCAGCCGTTTGACGGCCAGAAGCTCCTGCGCGGCCTGCTCAAGGCCTGCGAGAAGAGGCCGATTCCCGTGCGCAAACTTGAGGAAATCGTTGAGGAGATCGAGAATAAGGTTCAGGAGAAGCCGGATAAAGAGATCAAAGCCTCGGAGATCGGGCTCTATCTCATGGACAGGCTCAAAGACCTGGACAAAGTGGCTTATGTCCGGTTCGCTTCCGTCTACCGCGAGTTCAAGGACGTCATCGAGTTCAAGAAAGAGCTGGAAAGCTTGCTCAAGGAAAAATAACTTTTCCCCGTCATGGTCAAGAGGATTAAGCCGGTTTCCAGGATTATCAAGATCGATGCCGAGATCAGCCGGATCAAACGGGAGAGCCCAGGACGCAGGGAAAAGTTCCAGGACTGGGGGTTGAGCTGGATGCCGCTTGTGGATGTCTATGAAAAGAAAGACGAGATCATCGTGGAGGCTGAAGTTCCCGGCGTGTCTGAGACCGATGTGGAAATCACGGTCCAGAGCAACCGGGTTGAGATCAAAGGCCTGAAGAAGGAGGGGGTTTTTTCGGGGAACACAAAGTTTCTCCGCCTCGAAAGAGAGTTCGGCGCTTTTCGCCGCCTTGTGGCTTTGCCGAGCACAGTTGTCCCGGACAGGGCCAAAGCGTTTCTTGCGAGCGGCGTTTTGAGGATTCATCTTAAGAAGTACTGGCCCAAGGAGGAAAGCAATGGCCGAAAAGGATAACAGAAACGGAGAAAACTTCGACGAATTGATCGAAGAACGCGACCAAAAGCTGCAGATCCCCCAGAGGCTGCCCGTGCTTTTGCTCCGTGACATCGTCGTTTTCCCTTACATGATCGCGCCCCTTTTTGTCGGCCGTGAAAAATCCAAGAATGCCATCGACTTCGCCCTCGCCACCAATCGCATGATCCTCCTCTTAACCCAGAGGGATATGGACGTCGAGGAGCCCAAGCGCGAGGACGTTTATGACGTCGGGACAGTCGCCCTGATCATGAGAATGCTGAAACTCCCAGACGGGAGGATAAGAATCCTCGCCCAGGGATTGATCCGGGCCAGGGTCGAGTCTTTCGAAGAAGACCAGCCTGTCATCCAGGCCCAGGTCTCGGTCATCCATGAGCCCGAGAGCAAGGAAAGGACGATCGAGAACGAAGCGCTCATCCGCAACGTCCGGAGCGGCCTGGAAAAGGCAACCTCGCTCGGAAAAAACATCCCGCCCGAAGTTCTGATTATAGCGGCTAACGTCGAGGAGATGGGCCGGTTGGCTGATTTAACGGCAGCCAACTTGGAACTCAAGGTCGAGGAAGCACAGACGATTCTCGAAGTCGTTGACCCAGCCCAGCGCCTGAAAAGGGTGTTTGAACTCCTGACCAAGGAGCTCGAGCTCTTAGACATGCAGTCCAAAATCAGCACCGAGGCCAAGGGAGAGATGGACAAACTCCAGAGACAGTATTTCCTGCGGCAGCAGCTCAAGGCGATCCAGAAAGAGCTTGGCGAAGGCAGCGAGCTTCAGGAGGAGATCAAGTCTTACCAGGAAAAACTGCAAAAGCTCAAGGTCTCGGAGGAAGTCAGGGAAGAGCTGGAAAAACAGATCAGCCGGCTTGCCCAGATGCACCCCGAATCGGCCGAGACAGCCGTTGTCAGGACGTACCTTGACTGGATGTTTTCACTGCCCTGGAACAAGAGCACGGTCGATAACCTTGACCTCCGCAAGGCCAAGAATATCCTGGACGAGGACCACTACGGCCTGGAGAAAGTGAAGGAGAGGATTCTCGAGTACCTGGCTGTCCGGTCGCTCTCGCGAAAAATCAAGGGACCGATCCTCTGCTTCGTCGGGCCTCCTGGCGTTGGGAAGACATCGCTGGGCCGCTCGATTGCCCGGGCCCTGGGGAGGAAATTTATCCGCATTTCTCTTGGCGGGGTCCGTGATGAGGCTGAGATACGAGGCCATAGGCGCACCTATGTTGGCGCCATGCCGGGGCGTATCATCCAGGGAATCAGGCGGACCGGGTCGAATAACCCCGTGTTCATGATGGACGAGGTGGACAAAATCGGAGCCGATTTCAGGGGAGACCCGTCTGCCGCCCTCCTCGAAGTCCTCGACCCCGAGCAGAACTATGCTTTCCGGGATCACTATCTCGGCGTCCCGTTCGACCTGTCCAAGGTGATGTTCATCACGACGGCCAACCTGCTCGACCCCATCCAGCCGGCTTTCCGCGACCGGATGGAGATCATCAGCCTTCCCGGCTACACAGAGGAGGAGAAACTCGAGATCGCCCTTCGGCATCTTGTTCCCAAGCAGATAAGCGAGCACGCCCTGAGCTCGAAGTCAATCGATTTTACCCAGGGAGCAATAAGAAAGATCATTTCTCTCTACACGCGAGAAGCCGGGGTCAGGAATCTTGAAAGGGAGATCGCCTCGACCTGCCGGAAAGTTGCGCGCAAGGTCGCCGAGGGAAAGAAGAAAACATACAGGATTACATCACAGAATATCGAGCGCTACCTCGGCCCGCCGCGCATCTTCAAGGACCAGCTCCTGCAGAAGGACCAGGTTGGCGTGGCCACGGGGGTGGCCTGGACCGCAACCGGCGGAGAGATGCTTTTTGTCGAAGTCACGAGGATGAAGGGGAAGGGGAATCTCTCCCTGACAGGCTCTCTCGGCGACGTGATGAAGGAATCTGCTCAGGCGGCGTTAAGCTATGCCCGGGCCCATGCCGAAGAGTATGGGATTGACCCGAATTTCTTCTCCGAATATGATTTCCATATCCACATCCCTGAGGGAGCCATCCCAAAGGACGGGCCTTCGGCGGGAGTCACCATGGCCACCGCCCTGATCTCAGTCTGCACGAACATTAAAGTGAAACGGGATGTGGCCTTGACCGGAGAGATCACGCTCCGGGGCAACGTCCTCCCTATCGGCGGCGTGAAGGAAAAGGTCCTGGCCGCCCAGCGGGCCGGAATCCGCAACATCATCCTCCCGGCTCCCAACAAGAAAGACCTGATCGACATCCCGCAAAAAATCAAAAAAGAGATGGTTTTCATTTTTGTCGAAGAGATCAAAGACGTCTTTGATCACGCTTTGGTCATGCCGCCGGGCCAAAAGGCAGAGGGATGAAGCTTCGTTCCCTGCGGGAAAGCGACCTCATTGCAGCCGTCACAAAAGAGTTCCGGAGCCAGAAACGAGAACTGATCATCGGCATCGGAGATGACGCGGCGGTCATTCGGGGGAAGAAAAAATTGCTTCTCCTGACCACAGACCTCCTCATCGAGAACGTCCACTTCGTCGCTTCGTTCCATCCGCCTTATGAGTTGGGGAGAAAATCCCTTAACGTCAACCTGAGTGATGTCGCGGCCATGGGTGGGCGGGCGAGATACGCTCTTCTCGGGCTCGGGCTCAGGAAGAAGACGGATCTAACGTGGGTCGAACGGTTTTTTCTAGGCTTTAAGTCGGCGGCTCAAGAGAGCGGGGTCGAGCTTATCGGCGGGGACACTTCAGCGTCGAAAAATGTTGTTATTTCTGTAACCGTCATCGGCATGGCAGAACACGTCATCCCGAGAAACGGAGCCAGGCCGGGCGACCTGATCTTTATCTCGGGCTATTTGGGCGATGCGGCCGCAGGCTTGCGGCTGCTCAAAAAGGGATTCCGGGCGGGAACTGACAGACAGGCAGACGCGTTGATAAAAGCTTTTCTCGACCCAAGGCCCCAGCTTGCTTTGGCTGGGGTGCTCTCACGCCGGCGATTGGCCTCAGCGATGATCGACACAAGCGATGGGCTCTCTGTTGACCTCCATCATATTTGCGAAGAAAGCCGCACCGGCGCCGACATCTATCTTGAAAAGCTGCCGCTTTCGCCGGAGATACGAGTTGTTGAAAAAAATCCGCTTAACCTTGCTCTCCACGGTGGCGAGGATTATGAGCTTCTCTTCACCGCTTCCTCGGGAAACAGGGCGGCTTTAACGAGCCTTAAAAAGAGGTTCAGCCTTCATTGCATAGGCCACATAACGGGGAGCAGGACAATCCGGGTCATCGACAGGAATGGCCGCAGCCGGCGTCTCGAGGCCAAGGGCTATCAGCACTTTTCCTGATAAGAACAGCCTTGTTCAAAAAAAATTGGGAAACAGATAAGCTGTCCCCAATTTCTTTAGGCGAGGAGCGAGCCCTCGAAAACAACTTCGGCCGGGCCCGACTGATAGACTTTTTCGCTCTCCCATTCGACCACCAATTTTCCCATGCTCGTCCTGACCACGACTCGCCTCTCCGTCAGGTTTTTCAGGATCGAGGCCACGGCCGCCGCCGAGGAACCGCTTCCTGAGGACAGGGTCTCGCCGACGCCTCTTTCCCAGAAAAGGACATCGATTTCCTGCCGGTTGAGGACGCGGATGAATTCGATGTTGGTCCGGTTGGGGAAGAAAGGATGGGATTCGATCTCTCGGCCGATCTGATGCCATTCGATCCGGGCCGGGAAGCGGTCGACGAAAACGGCGCAGTGAGGATTGCCGACTGATACGACGGTAATGGGGTAGACCTTCTGATTGATGGACAGCGGGTAATCGATGATTTTTTCGTGAGTGCTGCCGTCATCGAATGGGATGTCTCGAGAGTTGAACCTGGGAATCCCCATCTCGATCTTGATCTGAAAGAGGTTGTTCCTTTCTTCGAGGAGGTCCCCGTCTCGGTCGCCGGCGCTCGTTTGAAAAGTGATCCTGGGCGGGTCGACTTTTTTCTTGAAGAACAGATAGGCGGCGGCACAACGCAGGCCGTTCCCCGATATCTCCGGCTCGGAGCCGTCAGCGTTAAAGATGCGGAAGGAAACCAGCCCCTTGGCTTTGTCTTTGACCGAGATGAGCAGCAGCCCGTCCGCGCCGACTCCCGTGTGACGGTCGCAAACGCGGTTGGCAAAGCCGGCGATCTCTGGAATGATCTCGCCCTCAACCGGGTCGATGACCAAGAAGTCGTTGCCAAGCGAATGCAGCTTGGTAAATTTCATTTAGGGGACTCTCAGCGTGACGATTCTATCGATGGACTCGCCATCAGCCTCCCTGCGGACGAGAAGAAGAATCACCTCTCCCGATTCGACCTTCTTCAGCATTTTCTCGATGTCCTCGACCCTTGTTACTTTTTTCCGGTTGACCTCGAGGATGATGTCGCCCACGATGAGGCCTTTCCGATCGGCCTCGCTGTAGCGTTTGATCTGGGTGATCACTAAGCCCTCTTGAGTTCTGTAGCCGTATCTCTGGGCCAGGCCGGGGGTCAACTCCCTGACGCTGAAACCGAGGTCTTTTTCCGAGCCCGCGGCGGCCGGTTTGGCTTCCTGCGGTTCGAGCTCTTCAACGGTGACTGTGAGCCTCAGATCTTTGCCGTCCCTGATGATGGTGACATCGACTTTCTTTCCCGGCTGGATGTCGGCGATCTTGAACTTGAGGTCGTTGGGATCCTTGACCTTCTCGCCGTCGACCGCGATGATGACGTCATAGGGCTTGATCCCGGCTTTGTCGGCGGGCCCGCCCCTCTCGACTGAATTGACTAGAGCCCCTCTTTTATCTTTCAGCTTGAAAGCTTCTTTGTCGTCCTCGGTGAGGGGTGTGATCGTAACGCCGATCTTGCCTCGGATAACGCGGCCCTTTTCCTTGAGCTGGGCAATGACCTTCTTGGCCAGGGTGGAGGGAATGGCAAAGCCAAGGCCGATGTTGCCGCCGGCCGGAGCCAGGATGTTGCTCGTGATGCCGACGACTTCACCTTTCATGTTGACCAGCGGGCCGCCCGAATTTCCCCTGTTGATAGCCGCGTCGGTTTGGATGAAATCTTGGTATTCCGGGACGTTTCCGCCCACGCCGAGCTGCCTGCCCTTGGCGCTGACGATGCCGGCCGTCACCGTGTGCTCCAGGCCGAAGGGGTTGCCGATGGCCAGGACCCATTCTCCCACTTTCAGGCTGCCCGAATCTCCGAGCTCGACATAGGGCAGGTTCTTGCCTTCGATTTTCAGCAGGGCCAGGTCTGTCTTGGAGTCGGTCCCCACAATCTTGGCGGCAAAGTCTTCGCCCTGAATAGTGCTGATCTTCACTTTGACCGAGCTTTCGACGATGTGGTTATTGGTCAGGATGTAGCCGTCTTCACTCAGGAAAAAGCCCGTCCCCTGGGCTGTGGACCGGAACTCTTGTTCTTTGTCGCGCGGCCGTCCGAAGAAGCGGTCCCAGAAGTCCTCAAACGGCCACTCGTCCCCGAACCCGAACCCTCTGACTTTCTCAACCTTTTCGGCTTCGATTTTGATCACGGCCGGGCCGACCTTCTCAGCAACGGTGACAAAATCCAGGTCAGGCCTCAGCTCTGCGGCAGAAGAACGAGAAGCAGCGTAAAGAGGCGAAGCCAGGGAAGGTGACCTGTCAGTGTTATAAGCGATATCCGGAGTATTTTTTCCCGGGACATAAACAAAGACATAGCCAGCGGCCAGAAGTCCCAGGATGAAACTGATGGCGGCAATCCAAACGTATTTTTTCATTTTTCCCAGCCTCCAGGATTGAGATTCTAAATTAGCATAGTTACCCGCAAAATTCAAATTTTCCTTAAGATTAAAACTGTCCTCTCCGGGAAACAGTTGCCAAAAAGCTGCTCTCGCGGTATGATCGTTGAGCAAGAAAAATGCGTCTTAAAAAGGGCGTCTTGATCGTCATCGAAGGTATCGACGGAGCCGGCAAGTCCACCCAAGCCCGGCTGCTTCACAAGAAGCTCCTGTCTGAGGGATACCCTGCCGTTTATTTTCGCGAGCCGACTAAAGGAAAATGGGGCCGGGAGGTCAAAAAACTGGCCAGGCGCGCGGATTCTCTTTCGCCCGAGGAAGAGCTTGACCTTTTTCTCAAAGACAGGGAGGAGAATGTCAAGAAGAACTTGAGGCCTGCTCTCAGCCGGAAGAAAGTCGTCATCCTGGACCGGTACTATTTCTCCACGATCGCCTACCAGGGAGCTAAAGGGATAAGTCCGGCCAGGATCAGGAAGCTCCACCAAGCGTTCGCTATCAAGCCCGACCTTGTTTTTATCCTGGACATCAACCCTGCTGAGGGCTTGGAGAGAATACGGATGAGAAAGAGAAAGGACATTCTTTTCGAAAGAGAAGATTATCTTGCCAGAGCTAGAAAGATTTTCCGGAGTTTTCGAGGCAGAACCTTGATCCACATGAACGCTGCCCGGCTGCGAATGGAACTTCACCGCGACATCGCTGCTCGGGTCCAGCCCTTTCTCCACGCCCGAATCCGTCGGTAAAAACGCCGTTGGTTTTTTGAGGCTGTTCTGGTATATTCAAAACCAGTGGCTTCAAAAAAGAACGATAAAGCGAAGAGCAGGATCAGGCTAAGGATGCCTGCCCTTCGCATCCAGATCAAACCGGTCAAGTGGGCGAAGTTTCTTCGAGTTTTCCTTATTGTCTCGCTCTTCAGCCTGGCTGCGCTTCTTGGCGCTATGTTCGGCGCCTACAGGGCGGTCAAGCAGAATCTTCCTTCGGTTGATGAGCTTGAGAGTTTCGAGCCCAACATCATTACTACCGTTTACTCCGACGGGGGGGAGCCGATCAAGGATTTTGCCATAGAGAGAAGAATCGAGGTTTCTTACGACAGGATCCCCGCTGTCCTGAAAAAGGCGATTGTCGCTACCGAAGATCCTCGTTTTTTCAACCATAAGGGCGTTGATTTCCTGGGAATTCTGAGAGCGATGAAAGAAAACATCAGGCTGGGCCGTCTCTTTCGGCGGCCGCAGGGAGGGAGCACCATCACCCAGCAGTTGGCCCGGCTCCTCTTTCTTTATCCCCAGCAGACGATCGGCCGGAAGCTCAAGGAGATATACCTCTCCCTCCAGATCGAGAAAACGTACTCCAAAGAAAAAATCATGGAGATGTATTTTAACCAGTTCTATCTTGGGCACGGTGTTTACGGCGTGGAGACGGCCTCGAATTTCTATTTCGGCAAGAGCGTTGCAGACTTGAACTTGGAGGAGGCCGCGCTTATCGCCGGGATTTTCCGCGGCCCTGCCATCTACTCACCTTACACGAGCCCCAATGAGATGCTCCGCCGGCGCAACCATGTCATCACCCGAATGGTTGAAGAGAGATACATCACCGCACAGGAAGGAGAGGAGGCCAAGAGAAAGCCGCTTGGTGTCTTGCCGTGGCGGCGGGGAAATAGCGATTTCGCCGCTTACTTTTTTGAGGAAGTCCGGCGTTACTTAGAGAGAAAATACGGCAGCCAGGTCCTTTATCGCGGCGGGCTCAAAGTCTACACGACCTTGAACCCGAGACTCCAAAAATATGCCGAGGAAGCCCTGCTCTCGCAGCTCCGGAAGATGGACAAACAAAAGGGATGGAGAAAGGACAAGCGCAACCTTCTCGAGGAGGCGAAAAAAGAGGGAAAAGAGAGCGGACATCTGAACCTCGAAGAAGCTTGGCTTGATAGCTGGGTGACATCATATGTTGAGGAGAATGAGGTGAGCGACGCTGTTGTCCTGTCCGTGTCTTCTAAAGAGGCGACTGTCAAACTCAAACGGTATCACGGCAGATTGCTGAACACGGACATAGCCTGGACCAAGACGAAAAACCTGGAGAATCTCATCAAAAGAGGAGACATCATCCAGGTCAAGGTCAAGTCGATCGACGCAGAAAAAAGGGAGCTGTTGGTCTCGTTGGACCAGGAGCCCCTTGCTGAAGGTGCCTTCCTGGGAATCGAACCCTCGACGGGTCAGATCAAAGCGATGGTCGGCGGCTACTCTTTTCGCCGGAGCGAATGGAACAGGGCGACACAGGCCCAGCGGCAAGCCGGCTCGGCTATCAAGCCTTTTCTTTATACAGCTGCGCTGGAGAATCGGTTCACTCCGGCGACCATAATCGTGGACGAGCCCGTTGAGTTCATCGACAAGTGGCTCGGAGAACCCTGGACGCCGAGAAACTATGACCGCAAGTATAAAGGAGCTGTGACTCTCCGCATCGGGATGGAAGAGTCACGCAACGTGGTCACGGCCAAGCTTCTCGATTATATCTCACCGCAGACTGGCGTGGAATACTGCCGGAAATTCGGCTTCACCTCGACCATGTATCCCTATCTTTCCCTTTCCTTGGGGACGTTCGACGTCAGCCTGCTCGAGCTCGTCTCCGCTTACAGCACTTTTCCCAACAAGGGAGTCCGGATTAAACCCACTTTCATTACTCGCATCGAGGACAGGGAAGGCACAGTTTTAGAAGAAGCCAAAATTGAGGCGGAATATGTTATCTCTCCTCAGGTCGCTTATCTGATCACCTCGATGCTCCAGGGAGTCGTCCAGCGGGGCACCGGAGCAGCGGCGAGTTCCTTAGGAATCCCGCTCGCCGGGAAGACGGGAACGACGAGCAAGTACACCGATGCCTGGTTCGTCGGGTTCTCGCCCTTGCTATGCGCCGGCGTCTGGGTCGGCAATGATACGAAAATTACCCTGGGCGACAGACAGTCTGGCGCTGTCGCAGCGCTTCCTGTTTGGGTCGAGTTTTTTAAGAAGGTCATCGAGGACGAGAAAAAAAAGGCTGCGGAAGTCAGAACGGAGCCGATTTTCGACAACTTCGAAGTGCCGCCGAACATCACCTTTGCCGAGATAGACAGAAAGACAGGCCTCCTGGCTACTCCTATTTGCCTGTGGCCGCTCAAAGAGGCGTTTTTGGCCGGGACAGAGCCTCTCCGCTTCTGCTCACACCAGGACCATCTGATGATCCTCGATTACTATGGCAAAGAGAAGGCCACCGAAGAACACGATGATTAATTCTTCTTGCTGACTTTTCCCGACCTTCCCGAAGACGATGATCTTGCGGCCGATGATGAACTCCTCGGGGCCGACGAAACTGATCCTCTCGACCGGGAGGCCGAGCTTGAACTCCCGGAGATCGAGGCTCTTGGCGAAGCGCTCCGGGATGTGGACCTGTCGCCCTGGAGGTACCGGTACAGCCTGGTGCGGAGAGTGCTCGACCGCGAGGAGATATTCCTTTCGGAGAATCTTTTCACGCTGATCTCGGGCGAGGGAGGATAACCTGAGACCTGAGAGCGGCCAACCCCTGGAGCCTTGGCCATGTCGGCCTCGGATCCCTGCGGAAAGTCTTTTCTCCGGATTCTTCTTTCTTCAGGAGCTGACGCGGCCGGCTGGCGAGTATCGATCAATCGAGGTTGAAAACTTCTCTCTGCGGCTGCCGGTGCTTCCTGATCCTTTTTTAGCAGGGTTTTGTTTTCCCCGAGCTTCTGGGCTGTGATTTTGCCCGCGCTGGGCCGAATTGCCGGGGCCTGACTTGACAGACTTATCTTGTCCAAAGTCTTTAGCGAATCACCTTTAAGAGCCACATCCGAGACGTTCTTGGCCTTGAGTTGATTCTTGTGGATGACCGTGAGAGCCCTGGAATTGTAAGGGTAATACGGGCCGTAGTAACGGCCATAGAACCGGCCATCAAGGATGACCACCGGATACCCCCACCAACTCAGCGGAGCCCAGCCAAAATAATCATAACCCCAGTACCACCAGACCCATGCAGGACTCCAGATCGACCCCGGAATCCAGTACCAGCCGAACCCCGGTCCCCAGTGCCACCGTCCATAGTGGAATGTGGCCCAGCCCCATGGCTCGTATGGCAGCCAGGTCCAGCCCCCCAGGCTTAGCCAGATCCAGCGGCCGTTGTAATAAGGACGCCAGTCCGGGTCAACGCCGCCCGGCACCCAGACCCAGCCGTACGGAGCGATGTAGGTCCACTCTCCGTGCTCGGCAAGCTCATTTTCGAAATCCTCAAGCTCATCAGGAAGGTATCTTTTGGCCACTTCGGCCCTGATGTGGGATTCGCGGAACTCGCTCCATCTATCGAAAGCATCTTCGGCCACGGCAAAGAAACGTCTGGGCTTTGAAGTGAACCTGCCGTCGGCCGCCTCCAGGCTCTGCTCGCTCTTAAGCAGAAGAGAGCCCTCTTCTCCCGCCGCTTCAACAAGACCGTGGAAGACAAAAATGGCGGTCTTTTTTTTCTCGCTGACATCGATGCGGTAAAGGCCTTCGTCGAGGAGGTAGAATGAGGAATCGGCGGTGTGAACTTCGATTGTTTTCTCTTTTTCCAGACGATTAACGCTGAGATAGATATTCCCCGCCAAGACGCGAAGCCGCGTCAGCTCGGAATTTTTTGTGGGGAGATTCAGGAAATCAAGCTTGGTGTTGTTGTCAAGCCTGACATAGTTTTTCCTTCCCAAGTAGATTTCTGCCCGGCCATCGGCCGTGCCGAGCCGGTCTCCTTCTTCTATCGGTATGTTGATCACGGCCTCTTGGTAACCGAGCTCGGCGCCTTTCTGGATATAAGCGGACCCGCTGAGATAGCTCAGACGGCCAAAGGACTCATTCGTGTATTTCGGCTCTTCCTCTCCGGAAACCGATGGGGAAAGGAATAGAATAAGAAACAAAAATGCAGCAATCAAGGCACATTTCTTCATTTTTTTCTCCTCAATCATTATAAGAGAAAGCAAGAACTATGCCAAGTCATGCCCGATATTCTTGAGTATCTGCAGAAATGTATGTTTCACGATGGGCGCCGGAAGCCGCCCTGTAGCCCCCGTAGCGGAGGGGGGACCCGTCGGCTTCTCCGACGGGGGGAACCGAGGGGACTGGTTCCCCGGGGTCCGGGGGCCTAGGGTGGTTCCGGCGCCGATTGTAATCGCACAAAAAGAGATGCTTCCCCCTTTATGCTCACAGGAAAACGCCGCTTTTTTGTCCTTTTATGGGGACGACTGGCACCTCCGAGGACAGACAGGGTGGCCGATGACCCAGCCCTTATGGGAGAGGTTCGACCGGCCAGAACATTTTCATGATCTTGAAAACAGGCTCAACCTCTTGCCGCATGGAAGCGGAGACTCCGGCCTCGGGAGGCAACATCGGTTCCTGCCCCCCCAACGTAAGCAGGACGTTTCTCACTCCGGCTTCAAGCCCCTCAAGGTTGTACCCGCCCTCGAGCGTCAGGAGCAGTCTCCCTTGAGACGAGGCGGCGGCCATGTTCATGATGGCAGCCGTCAAGCCGCTGAAACCAGCCGCACTGACGCTCATTCCGCCAAGCGGGTCGCCGGCGTAAATATCAAACCCAGCCGAAACGAGGACGAATTCAGGCTCGTATGCTGCTGCCACAGGAGAAAGCAGCCGCTCGAAAATGAACAGGTAGTCGGCATCGGTTTTTCCCGGCGTGAGGGGCACGTTGATGGTAAATCCTTCTCCCTTCCCGCTTCCGATTTCATTCCAAAAACCCGTGCCCGGATAGTGGGGAAACTGGTGGAGTGAGAAATAGAGGACATCGTTCCGTGAATAGAAAGAATGTTGCGTCCCGTTCCCGTGGTGGAGGTCCCAGTCGACGATCAGGATCCGCCTGAGTCCGTGGTGTTTGATCAAGTGCTGGGACGCGATGGCGACGTTGTTGAAGATGCAAAAGCCTCTGGCCTGGGAGGCTTCGGCATGGTGTCCGGGCGGCCGGACCAGGGCGAAACCGTTGTTGATGCTGCCTTCCATGATCATGTCGGCCGCCCGGAGAAGGCCCCCTGCGGCCAGGCAGGCCACTTCGAAGGAGCGCGGCGAGGTCGATGTGTCGGGGTCGAGGTAAACTCTTTCCCTGACGGCTGTTTCTTTTATTTCATTGAAATAGGTTTTTGTGTGGACCAGAGTGATTTCTTCCTCTGTGGCTGGCCGCGGCTCGATGATGGGAAACGAAGAGAGAACCGGGTCTTGCTCTACCATCCGGTAAACGGCATCGAGCCGCTGCGGGCTTTCCGGATGATAATCCCCCATCCGGTGCTCGAGGTAGCGCCAATCTTTAACTATTCCGGTGGTCATTTATGGAAGAACTTCCCCAGCTCCTCAGGCTTGGGCTTTTTGGTCAGGAGGCTGACGATGATGAGAGAGGCGAGCGAAACGATGAGGGCTGGATAGATAAGCGGGATGCCCCAGGGATCGCCGTCCGGGACCTTCTCTGGTGGCAGAACGCGGGACATGACAAAAAAGAAAATACAGACGGCTGTCCCCGAGATGATCGAAACCAGCCCGCCGGCTTTGGTGGCTCGCTTCCAGGTCAAAGCGGCGACGAGGGCCGGCGTGATCGCCACGCCGTAGACGGTGTAGGCGAAAAAGCTCATGGCCAGAACGCTCTTGAGTTGAACGGCCAGGAGGAAAGCGACGACCCCGATGAAAACGACAAGAATCTTCTGGAGCGCCACCATGGCCTTCTGGCTGGCGTCTCTCTTGATGAACCTCTGGTAGATGTCGCGCATGAGCGTGGTCGACGGCGAAAGGAGATAGTTCATGCCCGTCGACAGCACCACGGCGCAGGCAGCGCCTAAGAGGAGCACGCCGACCGGCGCGGGAACGAGGCTTCGCGCGGCCATGAGCACGACTTTGCCTCCTTCCTTGGGCACGCTCAAGTCGATCCTGTCCTGGAATTTGCTGTAGGCGAAGACGGCAATGACGACGACCACCGTTTCGACGAAGATCGTGCCCAGCGTCCACCAAACAACAGATTTCTTGGCGTCCCTGGTCGATCGAGCGCTGTAAAATTTCTGGTACATGCTCTGGACTCCCATTAGCAAGAACATCGTCGAGAGGAAGTAGCCGATGACTTTGAGCCAGGGATGAGCTCCGAACTGGTTATTGACCACGGCGAAATAGCCCGGGTCAAGGACCTGGCTCGCTTGGGCATAGCCTCCGGCGGCAAGCCAGACGAAGGGCACGGCTAACAGACAGGCCAGGACGATGATAATCCCGTTAGGGAGGTCCGTGTAAGCGATGGCCACCATGCCGCCCAGGGCTGTGAACAGGATGACAAACAGGGCGGCGATGACCGTCCCGAGTGACTCGGGGACGCGGCCGTCTGTGACCACGTTCAGGATGAAGCCGCCCGCCACGAACTGGTAGGAAACGATGGCCGTGAAGGAGATGATCAAGGCAATCGCGCCGAAGATTCGCGCCGCCGGCCCATAGCGTACCTCGAGCACGTCACCCACCGTGTACTGGCCGAAGGAGCGGATCTTGGCGGCCAGAAAATAGATGATGATGATCCCGACCCAGGCGCCGGCGGCGAGCCAGAGGGCAGAGAAACCGGCCTTGGAAGCGAACTCGGCGCCGCTGATGAATGTGCCCGATCCGATCCAGGTGCAGATCAGCGTGAAAACCATGACCTGCCATTTGAGGGTCCGGCCAGCCACCATGAAGTCCTCCTGACTCTTGACGCGGCGGGCCCGGACGAAATTCAAGACCGTCAGGACAAGAAGGTAAATCAAGATGATCAAAAGATAAATCGACATCTCGGCCTCCTTCCCACAGGGCCTTTAAGGGCGCTTTCTCTTAAAAAGTTTTATCCATTTTAGCTTTATGTAAACAAGGGCCATGATGACGTATCTTTTTATGTCTGCCACAGAGCGGATATTGGCCATGACCCGCGGGATTTTCCGGGCGATCGAGACGCGGCCCCCGGAAAATGACCAGCGGAAGAGGAGCTCGCTGACCTGGGCCCAGGTGAGCCTGTCCAGGAAGAGAGGAACATCTCCCTGGGCGGTGGGCAGCGTGATGATCTTGGATGGGTGCTTTTCCGTCCAGGAAAAGTCAGCCGGCAGGACGCCGGTTTCTCTGGCCGTCCTCTCCAGCGGCGTGCCGGGATAGACATGGAGGATGGCCACGCTCGCTTCGACCTCGTCCTTGTGCTGCTCGATGAGCCGGATTGTTTCCTGGGCTTCTTCCCATGTTTCGGTCGGGTGGCTGAAGATGAAAAAAGCATTCGGGACGATGTCAAGCTCCTTGCACCAGGCGACGATGTTATGGAAATCCTCGATCCTGATTTTCTTATCGATGATCGTGTTCCGGACTCTCTCGGACCCGGCCTCGACGCCGAAGGAGACGTAAAAGAGCCCGGCTTCTTTCATCCTGGCTAACAGAGGCTTGGTCATGAGGTCGAGGCGGATTTCGCACTGCCAGAAGATGGAGAGTTTTCTCTCAAGGATAAGGTCACAGATTTCTTGCACTCTCTTGACGCTGACATTGAAGGTATCATCGTAGAAGTGGATGACCCGTGCGCCGCGGTTCTGGATATGAAACTCGATCTCCTGGATGACGTTGGCCGGGCTTCGCACGCGGACCGTGCGGCCCCAGTTGATCGGGGTGGCGCAAAAGTTGCAGTTGAAAGGGCAGCCCCGGCTGGTCATGATGTTGACGGCCTGAAGCGCGCCGCGGCCCGGAACGTCAATCTTGAAGTTGTATTTTTCGAACGGCACAAGATGGAAAGCAGGGAAGGGGAGGCAATCGAGGTTGGGGATGGGTGAGCGCGGCCGGTTGGAAACGACGCGGCCGTTCGTCCGGTAAGAGAGGCCGGTGATATGGGTAATCCCGTTGATCCCGCGGCGTCTTCCCAGAGCGCGGCAGAGGTCGAGCATGGTCATCTCGCCCTCGCCCCTGACCACGAGGTCGAGCTCGGGGATGTGAGCCAGCGCATCTTCGGCGGCCATCGAAGCATGAGGGCCACCCATCATGGTCAACGCCTCTGGGCAGGCTTCCTTGGCCAGCTTGACCAGCTTGAAGCTCTGGAACCGGTTCTCTGTCGTCGATGTCACGCCAACGATATCCGGCCTTTCATCTCTTATTTTTCGTTCGATATCATGCCAGCCTAACTTGAGGATGTCGGCCGGGACAATCTCGACATCGACTCCTTCTTTTTCCAGGACGGCGGCGATGGACAGAATCCCGAGCGGCGGCATCGATGACCCCCTGGACCAGCGCTCGGCGAAATATCCGCCCGGCGGGACATAGAGTTGGATTTTCATCCGCTTAGCTGATCAACTCCGGCTGTTTTTCCAGTTTGACCGAATAGAGCCTTGTGATGTTGGGCTCGGCCATGGTCGTTCCGTAGATGTAATCGGCCACCTCCATGGTCTTGTAATTATGGGTGATGATGATGAACTGTGTGTTTTTCTTGAGGTTTTTCGCAAGCTCGAGAAAGCGCGACAGGTTGACATCATCCAGGGCCGCGTCGACTTCATCCAGGATGCAGAAGGGAGTCGGCTTGTAGCGGAACAGGGCGAAAAGAAAAGCCAGGCTGGTCAGGCTTTTTTCGCCGCCTGAAAGCAGGCTGATGTTCTGCACTTTTTTCCCTGGCGGCTGGGCGATGAGTTCGACGCCGCTTTCCAGGGGGTTGGCCTCGTCGACGAGTTTGACCTCGGCTGACCCGCCCTTGAACAAAAGAGTGAAAACTTCCTGGAAAGACTTATTGACTTCGGCCAGGGCAGTCAGGAACTGCGACTTGCTTTCTTCGTCGATCTCGCGGATCGCTTCTTGCGTGGCGTCGATCGACTCCCTGAGGTCGTTGCGCTGCTGGGCGAGAAAATCGTACCGCTCTTTGTGGCTCAGGTATTCCTCTTCAGCCATGAGGTTGACAGCCTTGTATTTCTGGAGGTCCTCCTCGGCCTGGCTGAGCTCATCCTCGACATTGGCTGCCAAGAGTTCGTCCGGCACGGGCTCGTTCTTAACCTCGTGGAGTGTTTTCTTCAGTTCCTGCCAGCAGGTTTCTTCGAGGTTGACCAGGTCTCTGTCGATCTCGGCCTTCAGTATCTCCCACCTGACGCGCTCCTCCTTTTTTCTTTCCAGCTCTTCCCGGAGCTCGGCCAGCTTTTTTTCGCTCTCTTCTTCTTCGTTGCGGAGTCTCTGGAGGTCAGCCTCTCTCTCCGCGAGCCGTTCGTGCCGGGTTTTTTTCTCTTCTTCCAGATTTCTTGCTTTTATCTCTAACGTTTGATGCATTTCCCGAAGCTCGGCTTGCTCTTTTTCGGCCAACCGGCCTTCCTCCTCAAGGGCGGCGATTTTCTTCAGGAGGCTGTTTTTTCTTTCGCTGAGCTCCTCGAGCTTAGCGCTGGCGTTATTGATTCTTTCCTGGATGAGCTCTGCTCCGGCCCGAATTTCGATCATCCGTTTCTCTTCCTCGACATTTTTTCCCCGGGAAAGGAAAAACTTTTTTTCCTCCGCTTCCAGACGAGCTTGGAGTGACCTTTCCTCCGCCTCGAGAAGCGTGACTTTTTGGAGAAGAGACTCTTTGTTGACGCTGAGAGCATCCCGGTCACGGCGGAGAATCTCGAGCTCCTGGTTTAAAAGAGAAACAAGGCTGGCCGTCTTTTCCCGCTCGGAGTCTGAGGCAATCCTCGTCCTCTCTTGGTGGCGGAGCTTCTGTTCCAGGTCTTCCCGGAGAGAGGCCTCGTGGACAAGCCTTTCTTCCAGCCTCTTGACTTTGGCGAGTTCTTTTTCGAACTCGGCAGAAAGCTGAGCCAGTTCAGCTTTCCGGCCGGCGATCTTGTCTTCTAACTTTTTTATCTCCTGGCCCAGAGCAAAAACGCCTTCTTCTCTTTTTCCCAGCCTGAGGAGGCCGGAGGAGAGGAGCAGGTCTCCAGCTGGCGTGATGAAATTAAGGGAAGGGAAACGCAACCAGAGTTCGACGGCTGCTTTAACATTCCTGACAATAACGGCATCCCGAAGGTGGCCGAGGTAAGCTTTGATTTTAGGGTGGGGCCTGAGGAGGGGCTTGACGGAGCCGAGGACATTCGGGTCATTGAGCGCGGGCAAGGCCGTTCCTTCTCCTCTCGCAGAAACGAGAAGAAAGCGGCCTTCCAAGCTCTTTTCAGCTAAACGCTCGAGGAAGTCGAGAGCGGGTATGACAGATGCATTGGCTTCTTCTTTCCAGAGGGCGTCGATAAGAGGCGCGGATTCAGGGTCAGTCTCGACAAGGTCGGCAAGCTGACCCAAGGCTTCCGGAAGCTCTGCGGCCGGCCAGGCTTTTTTCTGGATATCCTCCATTTTGTGGAGAGCCTGGAGGCTGTAACAGTCTTCATCCTGGGCTTTCCTGACGGCGTCCACGCGGCCTTTGAGTTTTTCGGCCCCAGCCCTTGTTTCTTCGAGCGCGGACTTCAGTCCGGCGATCGTTTTTTCCTGTTCTTCGAAGGCTATCCGGTCTTCGGCCAACTCTCTTTCCAGTTGCTGGATGGATTCCTCTTTAGCCCGGAGGACAGCTCTCTCTTGCTCCGACTGGGCTTCGAGCTTGGCTTCTTGCCGAGCCAGAAGGTCCAGCTCTTTTTCCGTTTTAATGACCTCGTTCCGCAGTTCGGTGAGCTCAGAGAGCTTTAGGTACTGGTCGGTCTTGAGAGTTCCGATGGCTTTTTCGAGGAGGGAGAAATCCTCCTGGACAGAGAGGGAGACGGTTTCGGCGGTATCCGCTTCCTGCTTCTTTTCTTCGTAAGCCTTCTTCAATTCGGCGATGTGAGTCTCGCGTTGGCTGATCTCCGTTTTGAGGTGACTTAGCTCCTCTTTGAGCTCCCGAGCAGCGGCTGCGGCGTTTCTTGCCTTTTCGGCCAGGAGCTGCTTCTGTCTTGTTTCTCTTTCTTTTTCGGCCTCAGCCCGGCTGATCTGGGATTCGAGGGAAAAAAGAGAATCCTGGTTTTCCTTGACTGATTTTTCAAGCTCCCAGGCTTCCCGCCTTTTTTCCGCGAGTTGCCGCTCTTCGCTTTTGATCAGAGAGGTCAGCTCTTTTTCCTGGTTGAGACAGTCGCCATGCTGCCTGGCCGCTTCTTCGTGCCGTTGCTCGAGCTGGGCGAGCTTTCGCTTGAAATTGAGCCCTGTGAGCTGGCGGATTCTTTCCCGCAATTTCCTGTACCGGGCTGCGGCCTGGGCCTGCCGTTGCAAGGAATTTTTCGCCCGGGCGACTTCGCTGATGATATCCTCCAGCCGGACGAGGTTCTGCTCGCTCAAAGCGAGCTTACTCTGAGCTTCTTTTTTCTTGTCTTTGTAAAAAGCGGTGCCAGCCGCTTCCTCCAAAAGAAGCCTTTTTTCAGCCGGCTTGGCCGTCAGGAGAAGCCCGATGTTCCCTTGTTCGATGACAAAATATTCTTTCTCGGCCACCGCCTGTTTCCAGAGAGCATCCTGGATGTCTTTCAGCCTGGCCGTTTTTCCGTTGAGGCGGTATTCGCTCTCGCCCGACCTGAAAACTCGGTGGCTGAAGGCCATCTCTTCCTCGTCGTGCTGGAGGAAAAGGGAAACCTCGGCCATCCCTAAAGGCGGTTTCTTGGCGTTGCCGTTAAAGATGATATGCTCGGTCTTCTCCCCGCGCAGCGCTTTCTGGCGCTGGCCTCCCAGGACCCAGAGGATGGCATCGACGATGTTGCTCTTGCCCGTGCCGTTGGGGCCGACGATGGCTGTGATCCCGGGATGGAAAACGATTTTTGTCCGCTCGGGGAAGGATTTAAAACCCTGGAGTTCCAGCTTCTTTATGATCATCTCATTTCGATGTGCGGCCTCAGGCCAGAGAGGTATTTTAGTCAAATCACGTTTATTTTTAAAGGGGCAGACATTTTTGCTAATGTGATTCTCATGGGCGCAGAAGGCAGCCCTCGGCCCCCGGGCCCCGGGGAACCAGTCCCGTCGGTTCCCCCCATCGGAGAAGCCGATGGGTCCCCCTTCCGCTACGGGGGCTTTAGGGCCGCCCCCTGCGCCCATCGTGGAGGTCTCATGCGTGAAATTTCTTCCTTTAAAGCCCTTTGGTTAGACTTTGATTCAGGTATCGAATATAATCGTGAAACCTGGCGGCATGGAATTCATCGGCGATGAAAGCTAGCATCTCTGATTCTGTGATGTCCGAGTTTGGGAATAGGGTCCTGTCACGGCGCGTCCCTGTCCGCCCTCGCTCCGCACCCGTCAAGAGAGGGGTCCCCTACGCTTCGGGCGTTGCGGGGACTAGCGCCGTGCCACCCTCCCTCGATCATAGCCTCAATTCCCAGAAACAGAGATGCTCTCGCGATGGGAAGAAATGGTTCAAGGCCGTTTGGTCAATTTTCCTCATTGCTCTGACCCTGGTTCCTTTGGTTATCCTGACCACCCAGGTCAGCCGATATCACGTGGATGTCCCGTTCTGGGATCAGTGGAATTTTGTTCCCCTTCTGGGGAAATCTTTTGAACAAGGGGTTTCTTTCTCCGACCTCTGGGCGCTTCACAATGAACACCGCCTTTTCTTTCCTCGGCTCATCATGCTTGGGTTTTCTCACCTCAGCCGCTACAACATTTGCTGGGAGCTAGTCTTCAGCATCCTTCTGGCCGTGGGAATTTTCATCATCGTTTTTTTTCAAGCCAAAAAGGTATTCTTGCTTTTAGGCTCCCCTGGTTTTCCGTGGGTCGCGCCCATCCTCTCGCTTCTGGCCTTCTCCCTCCACCAGGGCGAAAACTGGGTCTGGGGCTGGCAGATCCAGATTTTCCTCAACGTCCTGGCTGTCGTCATGGGATTAGTTATTCTGGCCATGCCTGAATTCAGGTGGAGAAATCTTGCTGCGGGTGTTGCCTGTGGGGTCGTGGCCACGTTTTCTTACGCCAACGGGCTTGCTTACTGGCCGGTCGCCTTCCTGGCTCTCCTGCTCGCTCCCTCACCGAGCCGGCGGCGGAAACGGACAGCTTTGGCCATCTGGTTAGGCTTGACGGCTCTCGTCTTTGTGTCGTATTTTTACCGCTTTTCGCCGACTCCCCCCTCGGGAAAGTCGCCCTTTTATTTTGCCATCCATCCCCTTGAATACGTCCGGTATAATCTCGGATACCTAGGCGCTTCGATCATCACTTACCCGGAGTCTGCGCTTTTCCTGGGCATTTTCTGCCTCATTCTCTTTGGCTCGGCCGCGTGGTTTTTCTTGCAGAAACACCGCCAGGTGATCGTGGCTGCCATGCCTTTTCTTCTCTTGGGCCTTTATTCCATCTCCTGCGCGGCATTGACCGGTATGGGAAGAGTGGGTTTCGGGGCGGCTCAGGCAACAAGCTACCGGTATGTGACTTTTTCTAACCTCATCTGGTTTTCAAACGTCATTTTCCTCGGCCTCCAGTTCGGGGAAAGCAGGCTCAGTTTGAAGGCGCCGACTCGAGGTCGTATCAAAATCGTGGCATCAGCGGCCGTTCTTTTGAGCCTCATCTTCCTCGTTGCCCGGACATCGTATCGAGTCGGGCATCGTGTCCTCGAGTCCTACCACCATCGTCTGACGCCGGTGAGGGCTGAACTCCTCAGGGGGAGCGACGACGGGCTGCTCCAACGGCTTTACATCGACGCGGATTATGTTCGACAGGGAATAGAAATCCTCCGCACGCACCGGCTTTCGGTGTTCAGAGAAACGCGCTCCTGCGAATAGATAATCAAGCCAACAGCCGAGGAGCGTGAAAATGGCGTAAGTATCTCCCCTAAGTGATCAAATTGGGCGCAGGAAGCTGCCCTTGGCCCCCGCGCCCCGGGGAACCAGTCCCGTCGGTTCCCCCCGTCGGAGAAGCCGACGGGTCCCCCCTCCGCTACGGGGGCTCGTGGGCAGCTTCCTGCGTCCATCATAAAGATCCCGTGTTTGGAAATGCTTCCGAAAATGGCTCAGATTTTCCTGCGCATCTTGTAAGAATACAGGCCGTTGATGACCGCCAGCAAGATTAGAGCGATCAGGGTGAAGACCCAGATGGTTTTTTCCTTTACGTGAATGAGACCGCGGCTGACCGGGCTTTTGTAGGGCCGGTTTTTGTCTATGTGCGCCTCGGTCTTTCTCTTTTTATCTTCATCCCAGGAATACGTGGATTTTTCAAGGGTCTGGCCGAAATATTTCTCCAGGATGAGGTTTTCTTTGAACGAGATGAATAAAGACTCATTCGCCGCCCGCTCCTTTTTTGCTCGGGCAGCTTCCTCTGCCTTCCTGTCCCGGCGGAAGATGCGGACGCGCATTTCGTACAAAAAGGTGTGGAGGAAGGGGCTGTGGTGGCTCAGGAAAAGGCTGTAGTCTTTGTCTTTCCAGGTCCTCAAGACCTCAGCGTTGCCGTCTGAATTTTCCCGGTCTTCTCTTTTGAGTTCTTCGGGAGACAGCCGAGAATAGAAAATTCCGATTTCCGGGTCCTTGTGTTTCAGGCTGAACTCATACATAGGCTCTTCCCTGAGAAGGAAGGAGAGGGAAGGGAAGCGGCTGGCGTACCAGGCAACCCGCTGGGGCGTGTTCGAGGCGCACAGGCATAAAAGGACAAGGTTCACAGCCAGGACGACCGAGATGCGCCGGGCCGATCTCGGGTTGAATTTTTCCGAGATGAGGCTGGGCTTGATTCCTTTCCAGAGCGCGACCTGGAAGAGGCCTGCAGCCAGAGCGTTGAGACCGACGTCGCGGAAATCCCAGAAACGGCCAGGCACGACCCACTGCAGGATTTCGTCGAAAATTCCGACTGTCGAACCGATGAAAAACGCCGCCAGGTAAACACTTTTGTCCCTGGTCGAATAGCTTAAAGCATTGAAGAGCAGGAACCCTAACAGCCCGTACTCAAGGAAGTGGATAGCCTCTTCCGGCGCTTTCCACAATTTCATGGTGAAGTAGACATACAGGCCGGCCACGGCCGCAAGCCAGACCAGTCGGCTGGGTGAACGGATCTTGAGGCGGCAAACAAGGATCGTGACGATGGAGATGAAGGCGATGCCGACCGCGGCCAGAACGGCATAGCCGAAGAGCGACCTTCCCCAACGTGCCGAGACGAATGCCTGGATCGTCCGGGCCAGGGGAACAATGAGAAGGATAGCCAGGATACAGAGCGCGACCCAGACCCAGGCCCAGAACTTTTTCTTCTTCATAGGAGATGCAAGTTTCCTATATTGATTCTGGAGAGATAACGAGAAGCCTCTTCGGAGCACTCATCGACCTGCCGGCGAGGCGTTACCGGAAGATCGGTCATGAGGTAGTCGGGATGGAAAACAAGAAGCGAGTAGGGGATTCCCTTGTTAAGACGCGAGATGAACCGGGCAATCTGGCCAACCTCTTGCCTGTCGACATACGCGGGAACGAGGAGTGTCGTGGCAGTGAGGAGGTCTTGTTGAGAAAAAAGTCCGGCCAACAAAGAGAAGTTCTCGAGAGTGCGGCGGTTTCCGACTCCACAGAGAGCCATGGAGATATTCGGATGATAGGCCTTGAGGTCGAACTTCACCGTGCCGCCGCTTCGTGCCGAGAGCTCGGCGGCCTTTTTCACCAGCCCGGGATGGCCGCTGCCGTTCCATTCCCAGCAGATGCGCTTTTTCGCGTCACTCCGTTCGAGGATTTTCTGGCTGAGCCTGAGGGCAAAGGGAAGTTGCGGCTCAGGAGAGCCGCCGAAAAAGCAGACGCAGCGGACTTCGGGATGGAGCGCTGCGGCGACAACCCTCTCCTCTGTAAGCAGAGGCGCTTCCTCCAGCCTCTTATGAGAATGGTTCTGGCAGAACAGGCAGTCGAAGCTGCAGCCGTAGAAAAAAACCGCCAGATTATAGCCCCTTTCCTTTGAGCCCTCGCAGAACCAGGCTGCGCAACAATTAGTGGGGAGAGGGTCTAGATAAACGTGGAGGAGGGCAGTGGTCTTGGGCGTGACGGGCTTTATCCTGCCGGCCTCATTTTTTCTCAGGCCGCAGTAACCCATTTCGCCGGACCCAGGCCGGCATTCGTTGGCGCAGAGCCGGCACCGTGCTCCATAAGGATTCCTCGGCAGTGTTTCCGGAAGCCGGAGCTTTTTCCTCGAGGCTTCGTGGACACTCAGAGAAACCTCGCCCTCAGGAAGCGAGCGGAGGCAGTCCGGGCACACCCCTATGATTTTCGCTGCCGGTTTTTCTTCGCAGAAAGAACACGTGACCATTGGCGTTTGATTCTTCTATTGTCGAGATTTTGCAATAAATTATCCTCGCTTTTATTCGCCCTTTCCTTGTTCATCGCAATTTCTTCGCAGGGTCGAACTTGTTTATTCTAACGCTAAAGAGTCCGCTCCATCAACGGTTTGGCGCAGGAAGAAAAAAATTTCTTTGACATTCCAAAATATCTTCACTTATAATAGAAACAAGATGCTGGCTGGAGAGGGATCCTCCTTAGCCCCGCTTCCTTTTCCTTTTTCAAACCTTGGCGCCTCGCCAGCCAGCTTCACATGGGAATATATCTTTCGTTCGACTTCTTAAGCTTTTTTTCTCCCCTTAAACGTTTTTTCCTCCGCCGCCGTGTTCATAAATAAGAAGTCAGATTTTGCCGGTAACTATAGTAAAATGGGCTAGGAAAGATGAAAAGATTACTTCTTCTCACGCTCCTTTTGCTCTATTATTGCGCTCCCAAAGAAAAAGTCGAAGTCACGCCCCTCTCGACTGAGATAGAGGAAAAAATCGCAGCAGCCGATGCTCTTTACCGGAGAGGATGTTACGTCCCTCTCCGGAAGGCTTTTCTGGTTTACGGGGAGGTTTACGGCCAACCCGGTTTTAAGAAAAGAGTTGCGGACAAATTGGCCATGACCTCGCTTCTCATCGCTGTCAGGGAGAAAGAGCTGGGCATTGATAACAGGAGCTACATGGACGTGGCCCTTGAGCTCATCAAGGAGAACGCCTCTCTCGCGGGCCTTCTTTCTTATGCTGAAATCGCCGGCCTGTTCTGGGTCCAGGGAAAAGGCGTGATGCGCGATATCGACGAGAAGGTCACCTGGAAGGAGATGCAGGAAAGGCTGAAGACGCAGGAAAAGCTGAAAAAAATGGAGACAGAGCTCAGAAAGAGAGCCCAGGATGACGAGTTCTTTGCCTATATGTACGCCGTCATGAAATGCCATTTTTCATCCCCCTTCGAAAAAAGGGAGGACCTGGCTTGGCTCGAAGCTGCCTTCCCGGACTCTCTTCTTATTAAGTACAAGATGGCCATCTGTCCCGAGGAGAATGAGGCGCTCCTTAGACCTATCCTCGACGAGGAATCTGAATTCTTCGAGGTTGCCTACAACCTCGGAAATCTTTCCCTGGGCCGGGGAAATCTCTTAGAAGCGGAAAGCCATTTACTGAGAGCGCACCAAGGAATCACCGAATCTCCACAGATCACTATCCTCCTGGCCAGTATCTACCTAGCTTTGGAAGAGCTGGAGCGAAGCCTTGACTTTTACGAAAAAACCCTCGCCATCGCGCCGGAATACCGGGATGCACTCCTCGGGAAAGCCATCTGTCTGAGTTACGCGGGCAGGCACGATGAAGCTATCCCCGTCCTGGAGAAGATCATCGCCCTTGGCCACTGGCTTATCGGGGAGAGCTATTATTGGCTGGCCTGGAATCAGCATGAGCTAAAGAAAAACGACGAGGCGGCGGAGAATATCGAGCAGGCCAAGAGCCGCCTGCCCACCTCGAGCGAGGTATTCACTCTTTCGGGAATCATCGCCTTGGAAAGAGGAGATCTGGTCAAAGCCGAAAAAGACTTAAAAGAGGCCCTCGAGTACAACCCGGCAAATTCAGAAGCCTTGTTCAACCTCGGAAGTTTGTATGCCGGGAAGGAAGACTGGCAGAATTCGGGCGCCTATTTTGGGAAGGCCGCCTTCGCCTTCGAGACCGATGAACGGGCCCTTCGAGCCAAGATAGCCGAGGCCGAAAAATCCGCGCTTTCGCCCGAAAGGAAGGAGAAATTTCTGCGCAAAAAAAGAGTTCAGCTCGAACGAACAGCCATCTCTAGAGCGACGGCTTTCTACAACGCCGCGGCCGGGTACTTAAACGCCGGACAGAAACCTAAAGCGCTCGAGATGGCGACAAAAGCGGCTGACCATCCCTCATTCAAAGAGAAGGCCGAAGAACTCATTTCCCGGGTCAAAACCCTCCGCTGAACGGGCACCAATCATTCAGCATCGGATTGCTCTGTCATTCCGTTCCCCGCAATGATTCAATGCTTAATGCGTTCCTAACAGATGCCTGTGCCCGCTAAACAGAATCCAGCTTTCTGACGCTTACGAATCGGACAGGGTAGGGAAGAAGTTCCATTGACAATCACACCTTATTATGTTAACCTCCTTTCCGAAATTAACATAAGTTAATATATATTAAATAAGTTAACATGAGTTATAACGACAGAAAGGAGGTGCAAGTGAAAGAAAAACAATATTTTACGATTCCCCAATTGGCAGAGATCCTCGGGCTCTCCAGGATCGCCATCTATAAAAAAGTAAAGAGAGGAGAGATAAAAGCCGTAAAGATAGGCAGAAACTATGCCATACCCGAAGCGCGCATTTCGGAAATCCTGGGTAAAAACGTGAGCAAAAGGACAAAGAGAATAATTGAGGAAGCGGTGAGAAAAACCGTCGAGGACTATGGCGAAGTCCTCCGGATGCTGGGGAATGATTGATGCGCCTCATTACCCTGAGAGAAGTCGAATACGTGGCTTTCAGGCTGGCCCGGGAGATGTTGGCTTTTGACGAGCCCATCCCCGATTTTTCCACCCGCTTTCCCCATATTCTGGAAAGCTGCCTGGCGGCTCCCTTCCAGAGTTTTTCCAAAAAACCTCTTTACGCGGGGCTTATTTCAAAAGCCAGCATGCTCTTCTATTTGATGATCAAGAATCACCCTTTTCAGAATGGAAATAAAAGAATCGCCATGACCACACTTTTTGTCTTTCTATACTTGAATGGAAAATGGATAGAGGCAGACGCACAGGAGCTCTATAATTTCACTGTGTGGATCGCGCAGAGTCCTCCCCGGTTTAAGGATGAAACCGTTAAGGCCATCGAAAAATTCTTAAGAACCCACCTCGTCAAGCTGACTGATAAAAGTCGTGTCTGACGAGGCGCGCCGGCTTTACAATGAAAAGTTAAGTAAAATGCTCAGCCGGTTCGAGGAAGCGATAAGAAACTTTGAGAAAGCCATCGTTCTCGAGCCCAGCGACCCTGAGCCTCATTACGAACTCGGCAAGCTCTATCTTTTAAAGGCAGATAAGAAAAAGACCGAAGATTGGAATAAAAAATCGAATGTGCCGAAATCAATCGGCGTCGATTAAAGTCTTTGCGGCCGCCACGACAAACCTGGTGTCCTTGATGGCTTTCCTCGCGTCTTGACTTGTGTATTCTTCAGTCGCGATAAAATCTATGTCGCCGTAAAAAGCCAGTTCTCTTTCCTTCCGCAATACTTTTGAGACACGAGCAAGCCTTTTGAGATTCCTCGCAACAGTTTTAGGGAATTTGTCTTTGTGCTCAAGCAGAAGGCCCCCGACATCGTGAATTTTTGGCGGCTCGACCCCCACCAACCTGAGCATGCTTTTCAGGGATAATTCCACGACTTCCTGCGCTTCTCGGATGACGTCAGAAAATGCCCTTTTTTTGTATAGCAAATCAAGAACATCGAGCCGGACCTTCGCCTTTTTCAGATAACTCAGGGCCAGGGTCCTATTATTCATAACTCGATGAGCTCGCCGGGCCGATAATCGGGTTTTAAAACCCAGTGCCAGACGTTTCCTTGCCAAATTCTTTTTGCGCCCAGCTCTTTCAGCCTGTTTCGCAGCCTGTCGAGGATTTTGGAGAAAAAACGGTCGCGGTCATAAAGAATCAAGGCGTCTTCCACCATGTCAAGGAACAGAGGGCTTCCTCTTTGAGCTTCCTCGGGCGTTTTAAAAATGGGGGAGATAAAAGTCTGGACCCCTTCTTTTCGGAGAGATTCTAAGAAGGGCTCAAGCCTCTGTTCTATAGCCGCAAACTGGGCTATTCTCTTCATTCTGCCCCGCGGAAGCCCTTCTGCAATGATCAAGATATCAAGGTCGGAATCGAATCGATATGTCTGTCTGGACACCGAACCGAAGACAACAAAAGAGACAAGCTTCTTCCCATAAAACGCTTTAGCTTCGTCGAGAAGCGCCTGCCCTGAAGTTCCTTGAATCGTTCTTTTAACATTGAGAGTTTATTAAATTCTACAAATATCTGGATAATCAGTCAACTTCAAACGGAAAACCCCAGCGCTTGCTTTCTTCCTGACAGATATCCCGTACCAAGCACTTTTCATCTTTTTTTCTTGGAAATTTCATGGATGGGGTGAACATGCGCTCGCGCAAGGTGTACCAGAAACCAAACTCTGACCCTACTGAGAGGCTATATTAAATCTTGAGCTTCTCTATGGAGGCGGCCTGAGGTCATCAATTGTCTTCTCTGAGCCGTGGGAGAAAAACCAAATTCCTGCTTAAAGCGCTCGGAAAACGAGGCAGGTTTATAGCCAAGGTCCATGGCCATCGTCTTTATTAACCTATCAGAGCTGGCTTTTTCTTACTTTACCTTGAAAGAGGTATTGACCTGGGATATGACCCCCGTATTCAACTCCTGGGCAAAAAGATAAAGCAGATACTCCCCCGCCTCTAAATTTTCCGTCTTAATCTGCAGGAGAAAAACTTCCGAATCGGCCTCTCGCTTGCTCTCCAGAATGGAAATTGACACGGGAATGGCGGTTGTTGTGTCACCTTGATATTTGAGGAGATTCCCCAAGAGTTTTATCTCCGGTTTCTGGATGCCTGGGTGCGCACATCTAACCGCCGCATAAAGACTCTCTTTCCCCCGCTCCAGCTCTTCGAAAAGCGGAGCATACTTTGTCCTACCAAAGGGAAAATCAACCGGAGTGCGGGAAACCTGGAGATAAAAACCCTCTTTGTCTTCTTTAAGAAGGAGGGGAGGGTAGAGCCTTAGCCTCTCCGCTTGAGGCTCAGGGAGAGAAACCGAGGAGGATGCGACAGCGCCTCTCCCTGATTCCAGGTTGCGGAGGACCAGACGGCACTTGTACTCCCCAGGGGTTAAGGGGAGAAAGGAGGAAAGATAGAGCGGCCCCTCGGGAAGCCGAGAGAGATCGGCCTCTTTCCTTTCCATCTTGACGATATTGTCCTTGTCATCGAAGAGGATGGTCACTATCTCCATTTTCCGGGCGGCTATTTCCTGGATTTTCTCTTTTTCGAGCCTGGCCCAGAGAGCTAAGTTCTGTTTCCCCTGGGCTGAGGAAGGGAGGGCTTTCAGGGGGAAACGCAGGGGCGTCTGGAAGAGGGGGTTTTCGCTCAGGGCCAGATCCACAAGATGAAGCATCTTCTCGAGGTCGCTATACTCTTTGAACGGCTTGGGGTTGAAATAGCCTTTCTGGGCGTAGACTTTCAGCCCCGGCCGGTCCACCTCCACTTTGACCTGATGGTATTTGCCATCCCATATGTCATCGACATAATAGCCCAGGACGTAATAGCTTCCGGTTATCTTGTGAATTTTTTCTATATGTTGCTCGTAATTATTGATATTGCCGAAATACTTCCCTCCAGTTTCGCTAGTCATCTTCTGGAGGGAAAAAACTCCTCTTACATTGAGATCCCCGACGAGCGCGGCGCTCGGCTCCTGCGTGTCCAGGGCATAAATCGTGCAATTGGCGGCACTCAATTCTTTGAGCATATCTTCATATCGGAAGGATAAGTGGGATGATTCGAAGCCCTCATCATACGAATCAAGTCTTCTCCTAATTGAATATTCCTCCAATTTATCTATTGGTTTTGGGTCATCCCCCTTAAGTCTCAGTGGATAGATCTCCGGAGCCGGTATTCCGGCGACAAGAGAGTAAGGGACACCAGAAGAAAAAAAGATGATCGATTTTTGGCCATGCACATATCTCAAAGATTTGGCCAGTTCCGTCATTTTTTGTACAAAATTGTAAGTCTGAAGTTTGGATTCCTCTCGCTTTTTTCTCAAAAACTCCAATTCCTG
The DNA here is from genome assembly GCA_029907205.1 of Clostridiales bacterium. GTDB lineage: Bacteria > Acidobacteriota > Aminicenantia > Aminicenantales > UBA8522 > JARYMI01. The sequence continues at coordinate 20,831 of JARYMI010000009.1, read as the reverse complement.
CTTTCGTTGTTCCTTGGGATCGAAGACATACCCCGATGAGCTAGCATCCCTGGGGTTTTCTTCTTTCAACAGGCTCCAGTATTCTGCCTCGAAATCCTCGGCTCGGCCGGCGATTTCCTTTATCCCGAATCCTTTCACAATATCCCGAACTCTATTGTGGTCTGTCGTCAGATATTCATGAAGCTTCAGACTCTTGATAGCAGAGTAGGAGAGCACCCCCACTTCGTCTATTGGCTGGAGTTGGGTATCTATAAAATGCAGCGCTGCTTGTCTTGACTTCTCAAGGCCTTTGGCGTTGTTGAAAGCAAGATCGAAGAAAAGAAAGAACTTGCGCGGCATCAATTTCCGGACAAATGAGACCGGTGTTTTTTCGATCTGTTCTTTGGTTTCTCCGGGAAAAGAAATCAAATGTTTTTCAAATTCGGTCAGCTTTTGCTTTTTCTCATTGTCATAAATTATGAAATTATCTTCTTCCAAGTCCGGGACTGGATTTCCTTTGTTATCGGTGACATAAACCTGGATGAGTTTTAAGGTCACCTTAACTTCATATTGCAACGAAGTTTTATCTTTTTGAGGATTGGCTTCCGCATATGCGATCAATAGAAAAGAGATAGTTCCAAATAATAGGATTATTATCGGAACCAAATATCTCTTCCCCATCGTTTTATTATTTTGAATTCAATATCTTACGCACCGCTTAGCTCTTTTGGTTACCCTTCCTCTCACCTAAAAATTATAAGCTAGAAATAATGAGGAATCAACTAATCCACGCAAATGGTAGAGCCACATATGCATCCTGGATTGCAATTTTGACAATCGACAAGACAGTAGAGAAGTCCGTTATACACCCAACAGGAGTCCACTTGATAATATCCATTGCACGTATAACAATACGCTGCACACCAATCGCAGAGTGGCGGTCTGGCGAGGGCCTCTTTGTAGATGACGAAAGTACTGACGGCAATCAGCGAGACAATAGCAAAAGCACTAACCCATTTTTTCATTTGTTTTTCCTCCTTTCATTTTGGTTATTTAATCTTTTCGTCGCAAGATTTGCATTCCGTCCCATATTTAACAACATAATCGTTATAGATTTCTGGGTCATAAACCAGGCAGTAAGCGCCATCACGATAGAGAATAACCGCATGTTTGTCCATTACGCAGCGCTTCTCAGCATTGTTCAATCTCTTAAATGCCTCCTTAATCATCATCTGCCTCTCCAGGAAAAGCGGGTCATCGATGTGGAATTCGATTGTTTTCAGGGCGAGGCCCCTTTTCTCGATTTCGTCATTGTCCATAGTGGTCTCTATAATAAAGACGTCTCCACTTCGCGATTCAAGGATGCCGCCTTCAAAATACTTCATTCCTATTTTCTGCTCTTCCGTCAAACTTTTGAGTTTGGCGTCTATTTTCGTAATTTTCGCTTTATCATGTCTGGGCTTATGTTTGAGGAAATAATGAGTTCCAATGAGAGAGGCGATGGCTAAGAGCCAGATAACTATTATTATCCAGACGGATTTGGGGGCCTGAGACGATGTTGCGCTCTGGAACTGGGCCGGAGAGCATCTTCTCCCTTCATGCTGCCCTTTCTCCTCTGCTCGCTTTGCTCTATTTTTAATATAAGAAGGGGTGTCTCTTGCGTCAAGGGGTGGAATATCGATTTATTTTTGTTTATATCGGTTTTCTTTAGGATTTCTTGCGGCAGGAATAGGTTTGGCGCCACAGTCATGCCTGGGGAGTCGTGGAGACCTGAACTCGATTTTTACTCAGTGTATTTCAACTCCGAGCCGAGGAGGCTGTGGGGAATGAGAAAAATAACCAGCATCAAGACCGAAGCCAGCAGAACCCAACCCCGGGCGGGCTTTCCTTTCCGGCCGGCCACGAGCGCCACGACCCAGCCGGCCATGGCGATGAGAGTTTTGTTGTCAGTCAGGTCAAACCCAAAAGGAAACCCCGTCCACCAGGCGCCAAAGGCGTACTTCTGGACGACGGGACCGAGGATGAACCCCCCGATAAAAAGCAGGACGATTGTCCAGAGAGCGAGTTTTCGGGGATGGCTTTTCCGGTCGAGCGCCGCCAGGCCCGCCCGCGTTGAGAAGAGCATGGCCAGGAACATTAAGATGACGTGAGCCACAAGTAGCGGAACCGGGGCGACTCCTTTGAACCGGATGATGACCTGGTCCTCGCCCGTCAGGGAAATCTCTTCAGTGTCACTTGTCAGGAGCACCCTGTAGGCCAATTTACCAGCCATCGGCTGGCGCGGAAGATACCCAACCAACCGGTCATTTTCCCTTGCCATGTTGGCTTCAGTCCAGGCATCTGAAGTCTTGTATCTTTTGTATTCCAGGCGGCCGCTCGTTTTCTCGTCCGCAACTTTGACAGCGACGGCACAGTCTGAGGTGATTTCGTGGCTGCGCGGCAGCTTGAACCGGATTTCCTCACCGGCCACGGCGGCCTTTCCCCTCAGAGGGTAAGTGGGGCCTGTCAGCCGCTGGTAAACGGCGCTTGCGAGCGTGATGAGGACAGCTAACAGCCAGAAAAGCAGCCTTCTCATTTGGCAGTCTTTATTTCGATGCCAGCCAGGATGGCCGTGGCCTTGATGGAGAGGGTTTGTTGGCCCTCCTGTCCCGGCACGTACGAGTGCTCGTTTTCGATGCTTCCCAACACCGGGTGGCATTCGACATGGACCTGCCAGGTTTTCGGCACTTTGATTTCGAGCCCGCCGAGGATGGCGGTCGCTTCGATCGATGCCTGGCCGCTGCTCAACCGCGCCTGGCTGAAGTCCAACTCCATTCCGCCCAGGACGACAGTCGCTTTCCCTCCTCGGAAATCCTGGGATTCAAGGCGGCGTGTGATGCCCGAGAACATGGCGAACTCGTCGATTTCATCCGCCTTCTCACCGGCCGATTTCCTGGTTGTCCCTCGCAAGAAGGCACCGAACAAAATCCATAAACCCGCCAGGATGATCAGGAGGGGCCAGACAAAATGCCAGGCGCTGCGGCCGAGGATGTGCCATTTGCCCAGCATGAAGAGAGAGCCGATGACGATGAGCACGAGCCCTCCAGCGGTGTGGCGGAACTTGTTGGTGACAAGATGCCAGAGACCGGCAAAAATGAGAAAAAGCGGCCAGTAGAAGGAGATGAGATCGCCGAAATCCAGCCGCCCCATCCGGTCTAAGAGAAGCAGGACGCCCAAGATAATGAGAAGAAGTCCCCAGAAAATCCGGCTCGACGAACTTTTATGAGATGTCATTTTTTACGCTCCTTGTGCTGCTTTTATACCACACTTTAGGGCTCAAGAAAAATATCTTTCTTCAGAGGCGACGGATGTTCATCCCTCCGCTGACCTCGAGGATGAGGCCCGTGGAGTAAGGAAAAAAGCCTTTGGCCAGGGCAGCGACAGCCTTGCCCACGTCTTCTGGATAGCCCCATCTTTTTTGCGGAACCAGGCCTTCCGCGATCAGGCTGTCATATTTTTCCTTGACCGGAGCAGTCATGTCGGTCTTGATGATGCCCGGCCTGATTTCGTAAACGTTAATCCCGTGTTCGGCGAGGCGGTCGGCAAAGAGTGCGGCGGCCTGGCTTAAAGCTGCCTTAGAAATGCAGTACTCAGCTCGGGAAGGTGATGAGACCGAGGCCGAGATCGATGTGATGAAAATGATGGCCGGCCTGGCCTCGGGGTTCTCCTGGACCTGAGCAATCATCTGCCGGGCGATTTTCTGGGTGAAAAAGAACGTGCCTCGGGCGTTAACGCCGAAGACGCGGTCAAAACTCTCAACCGCTGTCTCCAGGATATCGGCGCGGACGGCGGGCGCGACGCCGGCGTTGTTCACCAGCAGGTCGATTTTCCCGAAGCGGCCGAGCACTTCCTCCAGAATTCTTCCGTGCCCCTCGAGGTCAGCAATGTCTCCCCGCACGGGCAAAAAAACGCTGCCGCTTTCCTCCGCGCACGCTTTGACCTCAAAAAGGCCGCTTTTATCATTCTTCGGTTCATAGAGGATGTCAACGCCGGCGATGTCATATCCCTCGCGGGCCAGGTCCAAGACGATGGCTCGGCCGATCCCGCGGCCGGCGCCCGTGACAAGCGCCGTCGGTTTCATCCTCATGGTTCATTCTCCTCGGGGTGCTCGAAGGCCCGGCCTTTCCTGTAGTCCTCCCAGATTTGCTCGAACCAACCTTCTTTATGAGGGATTGGCCGGACGTCCACCCATTTTTTTATGACTCTCATTTTTTCGCCAAGCGATATTTCCAGGATTTTCCGGTCGACGAAAGAACCAGGCGGGTTCAGCGAAAAACGCCATTCTTTTCCCATTCCGGGACAGGACTCCCGGCCTTTTTCCTCCAGAATGAGGAATGAACCCCTGCTCTTGCCGCCTCTGGCGATGTATTCCCTGATGGCTTCGAGGTAGAGCGCATGGGTGAGGCACAGGTCAAGGTTCTTGAAGGCTGCGGGAAGTTCTTTTGCCGAGCGGATTCTCATCTCCGCCTGCAATTTTTTCAATAGGGTCCGGGCTTCGGCGACTGCATGGCTGACTTTTTCTGGCCGGAGGATGGCTGCTCCCCAGGCAGACATACGCTCCTGGATTTCTTGCCGCGTCCGTGTAAGGAAGGAAGAATCCTTTAAGCTTGGGTCGATGATTTTCTGGGCAAAAGCGATTTTTTCCTCGATTGTTGAACGGACCTGGAAGAGGAAATCTCTCAGCGCTGGCGGCTTTCTGTTGTAATGTCTGGCGATGAAGAGAGCCGCTCTCCAGCCTCCCACCTGGCCGGAATTGAGCGCCGAGCCGCCGGGACGCCGGACGCCGTGGCTTCCGTTCACTTCACCCACAGGAAAGAGATGCTTGAGGTTAGATTCCCACCAGATGTTTCCCTTGAGCCCGCCGTTGTTGTGCTGGGCGCAGAGGGCGATTTCGAGCGGCTCCTTGGCCAGGTCAATACCGTTGTCCTTGTAAACGGCAATTGCTAGAGGGTTCATCCTGGCCAGCCTCTTGATGGGAGTCCCGAGAAGGGCCTTGGATTTGGCGAGATAGGTGTAAGCTTCCTTGCTGAGGAGGCCGGACGAGAAATCCTTGAGCTTCCCGCCCCCACTGGGGTCACGCCTGAAATCAAGGAAGACCCGGCGTCCCCGCACGACTGTTTCCCGGTAGACGAGAAGGTCGATGAGCGATGAACCGTATCCTGAGATTTTTCGGGGGTCGAACGGCCACTCGTAGCCCTTAAGAAAAATGGCCGTCGCCAGCTTCCCCATATCCGGGAAGACTTCGTTCAGGAACTGGCGTTCGTCGCGGCCATTTCGGTCGGTTGAGATGTAGCGCGGAATAACCTGCTGGTAAGTCCCGGAGAGGTTCCAGCGGAACTTCGTCGAGGCCAGGCCAAACTGGGATTCGGTAAGGTTCTGAGCAGCAGCTCCCGCTTCAAACGCCATCCCGTGAGACCCGAGCTGGCTCGTCGGGTAGACGGACTCTCTGTACATACCGGCAGGCCCGCCCGTGCCGAGGACGACGTTCACGGCGTTAAAAAGGACGAACCCGAGGCTCGGAGCCCTGAGTTTTTTCCTGTCAAGCGCTATCGCTCCAGCAATCTTCTTTGTTTTTCCTATTCCCCGGGTCAGCAAGGCGATGACCTCATACTTATTGAAAACGGGAATCTTGCGTTCCCTCACTTCCCGTCCCAGGGCCTCGCACATCAGCCTGGAAGTCAGCGGTCCAGCAGAGGTAGCCCGCTGCCTTGGGTCGTTATCGGTCTTGTAGCCGGCATAAGCGCCATACCCGTCGTGCGGAAAAGGGACGCCAAGCTCGACAAGATGGAAGAAGACGCGCAGAGAATTGGCGGCTTCGACAAGGGCGATATCCCCGTGCATCGACCCGCCGGCGCAAAGGTCCCTGGCCATCTCGACGACCGAGTCAGAAAGCTCGCCGGCGAGGGAAAGCTTGTAGTAGGTCTGTTTATCCGAGCCGGCGTTCCTCGAGGTGCCGCCGGACCAGTCGTCTGTCGCTATGGCAATGTCGCTAACCCCAAGCTGATGAAGCGAAACCGCCGCCTTCAGGGCTGCTGCGCCGCTGCCGATGATGAGAGTGTTCAGCGAATAAACAGGAAGGCAGAGGCCGGCGACCCTGATTTCAGTTCTCTTCATTTTCTTTCTTCGCCCGAACGCCGCGCCGCGCCTTTTTTTGTCTTGTTCTAAGATTGACGGATGTGATCCGCGACTTCCTTTGGGCGGGCGACCGTTGGGAGACACGACGGGAAATGGCCAGTTGATCTTTTATTTTCTTGTATTCACGGGCATAGAGGGAAATGTCCCGGATGACGCAGCCCACGCGGCCGCCGCCGCGGAGAAGCTGGGAGCAGCGGGAGCAGGCAAGACAGGTTTTCCGGGGATCGAGAAAGCCGTTTATCGCAAGGTCGTCTGGCCAATTTGGGTAGGCAAAGGAGAGCCTTCCTAAGCCGATGAGAGACGCTTTTCCCGTCTGGACCGCGGATGCGGCCGCATCGGGAAAAAACTGACGCAGCCAGGAATAACCTGCGCCCACAATCGGCAGCGAGGGAAACGATTTCTGCAGCTCGGCTGTCAGCCGGAGATGGCGGGCAACGCCGACAAGAGGGTGTTCGTCTGGCAAATCTTGACCGAGGAGGGGCCGGTTATAAGGACGGCCGCAGTGGGGATTGTAGGCCGGGATGCCCAGGGAAAGACTGAGCAGAGGAGAGCCAAGGTCGGCCAGGTTCCTGGCCAGGCTCTTGAGTTCGCTCAGGTCCTCTTGTGTTTCCGTGCGCGGGCTTGAGCCGAAGCCGTAAGGCCAGGGAAGGCCATCCACAGCGTTTATCCGGCTGGTGATGAATATGCCCTTAACATTCTTTTTTATTTTTAAGGAAGTTTCGACGAGAAAGCGAGCCCTGTTTTCGAACGGCCCGCCGTACCGGCTATCGTGCCTGTGATGGGAAGCTAAGAGTTCTGAGATGAGATACCCGTGGCAGGCCTTGACGTCAACGCCGTCGAACCCGGCCTCTGCGGCCAGCAAGGCTGCGGAGATGAAGTCGTCCTCGAGCGAGTCGAGCTCATCGTCCGGGATGAGAGGATAGTCGGCAGGAATCCCCATTAGGGCGTCGATGATGGGATTGCGCTGGGTGATGACAGGCGCTGGTTTTCCTTCGGGCTTGGAGAAGCGGCCCGAATGAGTAAGCTGGAGGACGAGGACAAGAGAATGGTTCGGCCCGAATTTCTGGCGGCCAGCTTGCCTTGTCTCTTCAACAAGCTTTTTGAAATCGTCGGCTGTTTTCCGGCTGAGCAGGAGCTGTCGCGGGTTGGAGCGGCCGTCCTGGCGGACGGCTGTCGCTTCAAACCAGATCATCGCCGCTCCCCCCTGAGCGAAGCGGCAGTAGCGGCGGAAGGTCAGGTCTGATGGAGCGCCTTCGGCATCAGCATCCGCGCCTTCAAGAGGATGGATGATAAACCTGTTGGGAAGGGTCTTGCCGGCGACAACAACCGGGCTAAAAAGGATGGAAATGTCGTCTGAAAGGGGAATGTCGAGGCCGAGTTCTGCGATTCTCTTCTCGAGAGCAGCGCGGTCTTTGAAGCGGAAAACTTCGTGCGTCATTTCAACGTTGTCTCTTAAGCTCGGCAGCGATGTTCTTGAGGTGGTGAAGGCCAGCCTTGACCCGCGCCTCGCAGACTTCAGGCCAGCGGCTCCGGTCTAAGATCGCTATTTTCCCCTCCTCGACCATCTTTTTTGTCTGATTGGCGAGCGCCAGAAGTTGCGCGAACTCAACAGCGGTAAGGTCAGGAAAGCGGAGCAGGAAGCCGGGCTCGAAAACCGGGATAAGGAAGTCGCCTCCGTGGTCTTCCAGGCTGATGTTGACAGGAGTTTCAAGAGTAAGGAGCGACCTGAAAATCTTGCTCAATTCGACGACGCCCGTTCCTGCCTCAACAGGGAAAGAGACCAGGCCTTTTTCGCCGATGAGGATGCCGCCGTCCTTGATATGGGTCATGACCACCCAGGGAAGAACCCGTTGGGCGCCGCGCACCGGGTCTTCGATCATGGTCAGCAGGTTCATCGTGTCGAGACAGATGCCTAAGTAATCGCGCGGCTCTGCCTCACACATTTCGAACAAGCGGCGTAGCTCGAACGTCGTGAACTCGAAGTGGGTTTCAAGAGCAAGAATGACGCCGAAGTCGTTGAGCATTTTTTTTTGCGAACGGAGACTCTTGGCCATGGCGCGCAGAAAGACCTCGGTCGGAAGAGAATCCTCCTGCCAGCGCATCAGCCCGCCCGAACACGAACGCACAACCCTCACTCCCAACGTATGGGCCTGTTCTGCGGCGCGCCGGTTGACCTTGAAGATGTCCTTCGGTGTTCCTGTTTCGAGGTCGAAAGGAATGTGCTCGCCGCCTCCCCATTCGAGGTAGAGCCCTTTCTCTGAAGCGCACGCGGCGAGCTCGTTGAGGAAGCAGCGGTCAAGCGCACGGCGCCGGGGCAGGTTAACTTCGGAAAACTGGACGCCCTCGCCGCCGTTTCTTTCGACCCACTCCAGGACCTCGAAGGGCGAAAGTTGAAGCGGGCTGAGTGAGTAACTATCAACACCAACCAGGAAGGCGGCGCTTTTTCTTTTTGCCATTTTCATCTCTCGTTCACCACTCAAGAGCTCATGAGAAAATACTAAAAACGATTCGGCTTTTTTCTCCTGATGATGCTCATGATAAGAGAAAGCTCCCTTGTCTTCAACAGATAGGAAATGAGGATATAACTTCCGCCCCCGAGGAGTGTCAGGGTGAGCAAATAGAAAATTTTTGAGGGGAGAACAGCCGTCTCCAGGGCGAGCGGGTATATTCTCTGGAAGCCCAAAAGGATCGTGCCCAGGAGCGCCGAACAGCCTAAGATCTTACCGAAGTTTGCCACAAGGTCGGTCAGGTTAAGGGGTCCGAATCGTCGCTGGAGCAGGAACATGAGGCTGAGCATGTTGACCATGGCGGCGAACGAAGTGGCCAGAGCCAGCCCCCTGAAACCGAGCGGCCGCATCAGGACTAGGTTAAGGGCGATGTTCACAGCGACGGACAGAACGCTGACCTTGACCGGCGTTTTCGTGTCGCCGAGAGAGTAAAAAACAGGAGCAATGACGCGGACCGAGGCGTAGGCGAAAAGTCCGAGCGCATAGAAAAGCAGGGCCTGAGAAGTGAAGACCGTATCCGCGTAGGTGAACCTGCCGTGCTGATAAAGGACGGCGATGATCGGCTTGGCCGCAGCGGCGAGAAAGAAAATCGACGGCAGGGTCAGGAAAAAAACGAGCTTGAGCGAAGAGGAGCAGGTTGAAAGGACATTGGGAATGTCTTTTTTTGCGGCAAATGTCGCAACGACCGGCAGCGTCACCGTGGCCACGGCTACACCGAAGATGCCCAGGGGAAAATGCATCAGCCTGAAGCTGTAGTTCAGGTAGGACGGGCTTCCCTGAGGGAGGAGCGAGGCGATGATGGTGTTGACGAATATGTTGATTTGGGTCGAAGCCAGGCCCAGAATGGCCGGCGTCATCAGGACGATGATCCGCCGAACGCCGGGGTCCCGGAATGAGAGAATGGGGCTGTAGCGATAGCCTTCACGGCGCAGGGAAGGAAGCTGGAAGGCCCATTGGCCCAGGCCTCCCAAAAGAACGCCGATGGCCATGCCGATAATCCTCTCCTCAAAAAGGGGGCAGATGAGGAAGCCCGCCAGAATCATCCCCAGGTTGAAAAAGACAGGCGAAAGAGCGGGCACCCCGAAGTGCCGGAGCGAGTTGAGCATCCCCATGGCCACGGCTGCCATCGAAACGAGGAGGAGGAAGGGAAACATGATGCGGGCAAGGAGCGCCGTGAGCTCGGATTTCCCGGGGATGGCGCTGAACCCGGGCGCGATGAGGTCGACGATAAACGGAGTGGCCAGGACGCCAATAAGCACAACCGCGCTGAGGACGACGAGGAGGGCGTTCGTTACCAGGTTTCCCAGCCGGAAAGCCTCTTTCCGGTCTCTGTTGACGAGATAATCAGTAAAAACCGGGACAAACGCGGCGGACAAAGCGCCTTCCGCAAACAGGTCGCGCAGCAAGTTGGGGATGCGGAAAGCGGCCACATACGCGTCGGTGGCGAACCCGGCCCCAAAAAGAAAGGCGAAGACCTGCTCACGGAGGAGGCCGAAGACCCGCGAAACAAACGTGCCCGAGCTGACCAGGGTGGCTGACTGAGCGACTTTCTCTTTCTGGTCCGACATCTGGGTCAGGACGGGCAGGCGTAAAACAGGAAGCCGACCCTTCCTCTCATCTAAACGGCAGAAAAAGCTTATAACACAGGACCTGAGTGAAGTCAAAAACCCACCTCCGCCTTCAAATCATCGCAAATTCTGTGATGGATAGATAGTCTGAAAGAAGGGGGCCTGTCACGGCGCGTCCCCTTCCGTCCTCGCTCCACCCATCCCCCCGTGGGGAACCCCTTCCGCTGCGGGCGGGAGGGGACTAACGCCGTGCCACCCCTTCTTTCATGGCCCAATAAATAATAACAAGATTTGAGATGCGTCTGTTCACCCGGTCTAATGTGCTTGACAGCGGGATGGCTTTCTAAGATATTCTGAAGGTCCAGACAATGGATTTTGACCGTCATTGCCGGGAGGAGAGCGTGCTCGTCGATGTCCAAGAGGCATTGCTCAAGGGGAAAAAGGAGGAAGTGGAGAAGCTCATCGACGAGACATTGGCCCTGGGTCTTCCGGCAGCCCGTGTCCTCAACGAGGGGCTCATCGTCGGCATGGACAGGCTCGGCGTTTTGTTCAAAAACGGTGAGGTTTTCATCCCCGAAGTATTAGTGGCGGCCCGGGCCATGAACGCCGGGATGGCTAGGCTGGAGCCGCTTCTGGTAAAGGAGGGGATTCAGCCCAAGGGGAACATCGTTATCGGGACAGTCAAAGGCGACCTCCATGACATCGGCAAGAACCTCGTGGCCATGATGCTCAAAGGAGCAGGCTACAGGATTATCGACCTGGGGATCGATGTCTCAGCGGAAAAATTCGTTGCCGCAGCCACAGAGGGCAGAGCAGATATCGTCGCCCTTTCTGCGCTCCTGACCACGACAATGGTCCAGATGAGAGGAATCGTCGAGGCCTTGCGGTCAAACGGCCTTAAAATACCGGTCATTATAGGAGGGGCGCCTGTGACCAGGGCGTACGCCGACGAAATCAAGGCGGAAGGATATGCTCCGGACGCAGCCAGTGCCGTCGAGGAAGTGGGAAGGCTGCTCAAAGGATAACCAATCTCCCCAACAAGCGGGCGGACGAATGTCCTGTTCCATGACGCCGCGAGAACTGGTTAAAAGAAGTCTTGAGCTTCGCTCGCCGGTGCGCGTTCCCCGCCAACTTTGGCTCCTTCCCTGGGCGATTGATCGCCATCCCAAAGAGGTGGCTGAAATTCAGGCCCGCTTTCCCGACGACATCGTCACTTCGCCGCCGTTTTATAAAGAAGCGCTCAGAACAGCTGGTGAAGAATACGCGCCGGGAATATTTATCGATGAATGGGGTTGTGTTTTTGAGAACAGGCAAAGAGGCATTATGGGCGAGGTTAAAGAGCCGCTTATAAGAGACTGGAGGGAGTGGGAAACGGTCAGAGTACCGCGGGAGCGGTTGAGCGTGAACACCGAGCGGGTAAATGATTTCTGCCGGACGACGGACCGCTTCGTCCTGGCCAAGACAAGTGCCCGGCCTTTTGAGCAGCTCCAGTTTCTGCGGAAGCCTGAGAATTTGTTTCTTGACCTCGTCGACCAGCCGCCCGAGCTTCTCCGCCTGCTCGAGCGGATCCATTCTTTTTATCTCGAGGAGATGACTCTGTGGGCTGAGACAGAGGTGGACGCGCTTGTCTTCAGCGACGACTGGGGAAGCCAGAGCTCGCTCTTAGTTTCGCCCTCTCTCTGGCGAAGAATGTTTAAGCCACTCTACCGGGATTATATCGATGTCGGCCATCAATACGGAAAATACGTTTTTATGCACTCCGACGGCTGTATCGCCGATATTCTTGGCGACCTTGTGGAGCTGGGGCTTGACGCCCTCAATTCCCAGCTCTTCTGCATGGACATCGAGGAGCTGGGGAGGAGCTACGCCGGCAAGCTCACTTTCTGGGGCGAGATCGACCGCCAGTATCTCCTTCCCTTCGGAACGGCCGCAGAGGTTGCCGCGGCGGTCGAAAAAGTGCACGTTTGCCTTTATCGCGAAGGAGGAGTAATCGCCCAGTGCGAGTTCGGCGTGGCCGCGAAGCCGGAGAACGTCCGGGCTGTCTTCGAGGCCTGGGAGAAGATTTTTTTAGGATGAATTCTGGTCTTTCAGGACCAGGAGACGAGAGTGGCTCCCACAGCAGCCAGGATGAGCGATACGAGCTTGGCCGGAGTAACCTTTTCCCGGAGGAAAATGGCCGCAAGGACGAAGATAAAGACCGTGTGGAGCTGGTTGAGCGGCGCGGCCACTGAAGCGAACGTGTACTTCATCCCTGCCATCCAGGCGACGAGTCCGACATAAGCTCCAAGGAAAGATGCGGGAATCATTGCCCGCCAGTTGGAAGGGGCTGCGAGAGGTCTCAAGAGGCGGCGGGCCCGAGGGTGGAGAGCAAGGAAACCGCCCAGCGCGACGGCTGCTGTCCCGATTCGCACGAGCGTCGCCCAGAGAAGCGGCGAGCGGTCGAGCAAGGGCTTCATCATGACGACTCCTACGGCCTGGGTGAGCATGGCCAGGACGCCTAACCCCACACCTAAGACCAGTTTCTGGCGCGGCGGCACAGCCTCTCCCTTTTTTACCGAGATGCTGAGCACAGCGATGAGAATAAGCGCGACGCCGCCAACCTGATGAGGGCTCATCCTCTCGCCGATAAAAAGGACGGAAGAGATGATGATAAACGGGCTGTAGAGGCAATCGACGATGGCTGTCAGGCTGGCGCCGAGGAGGTTGAGGCAATAAAAGAAAAGCGTGTCAGAGAGGGCTATTCCGATAAATCCGCTCAGAATCATCATTCCATAATCCTGAGCCGGAAGGGATGGCAGGAGCGGCAGTCCCAAAAGAGCGCCGGTCGGGATGAGGAGAAGTACGGACAGGCCGCACTTGAAAAAATTGAGGCTGATCGGATGGACGGCACGTCCGCTCACCCGGAAAAGGAGGACGGAGACAGCCCAGATAAAACCCGAGCCAACCGACAGGACTTCACCCAGGTGAGGATAACTCTCGAGCGAATTGAAGAACGTCTCCATTCTTTCCAACGAGCCGCCATTTATAGCAAACCACCTGCCAAAGGTCAAATTGATACCACGGGAGAGAAGCATCTTTTATGATGATGTGATATTCTTCCAGGATAGAAGAGTGGGGTGGCGTGGTTCGGGGGCCCCCCGCCGACCCAAGCGTTTGATGCCGCACAACTTGCGGCCCAATAATTAACAAATGCGTCCGCGAAGGGGCGCCGGGGGTGAACCACGACAGGACCCCACTCTATTACCAAAATGGAAATGATCACCCAAGGGAGGCAGAGACTCAGGAGGCCGTTTTGATCAGCTGGCCGGCGGGAGGAACCGCATCGAGCTCCGTTCCGTTCATGATGGCAAATTGGGGCCAGAGCTCCTTTTTCATCCCCGCCCGGACAAAAATTTCCTGGAGCGCCTGACGGCCGTCGGCCTCAGCGAGGCGAAGACGCAAGGGGCTGCGCTGCAGATATTTCGGGTCACGGAGCTCGCTGAAAGACTGGACTGTCCGCTTGAATAAAGAATCGTAGCTCGCAAAATCCAGAGACTTGGCAAGGGCAGAAAGAGAGTAGACAAGGTCTCCTTTGCGGATGAGAGAAAGACGGAGGCGGAGCAGGTCACCGTTCTCCTCAGAAACATCATAGATCTGGTGAAAAGACGAAAACCCGGGGACGTTGAGCCGGTCCTCGCTCACCAGCCGTCCGCCCTTGATGGTCTCGCCTTTCTTGCGGGCGTAATCGGAGAGAGGGTCGGCGCTTTTTTCAGCCTGAAGAAGAAGCGCTGCGTTCTTGTCCTTGGAGACAAGAACGACCCTGGCTGGCGTGTTCTGGACTGACCAGCCTTCCGGAACAGAAAAGGTGAAGGCCAGCTCGGGGTGGTAAAACGCCTGTCCTTCCACGTATCCCTGGCGTGGGTCGTCGCCGTAAATAAGGCCGGCTATCTTTTTGAGGTAGGTGTTTTCGTTGCGGGCAAGCGTCTGGTCGCTTGCTGTGAGCATGAGCTGGACCTCCTGGATTCGGTCCTTGGTCAGCGGATGGGTAGAGAGAAAACCCGGCAGACTCCGGCCGCCCGACAAGTCGCCCAATTTTTCAAGGGAGGCAAAAAAACCGATCATCTCGCCTGGGTTAAAGCCCCCTTTTCTGGAATACTCCACTCCGAGGGAGTCGGCCTGGTATTCGTCGTCGCGGCTGTACTTGAGGAAAAGGAGTTGTATTCCTACTCCAGCGAGGCCGGAAATTTTGGCCACTGTCTCGCTCAGCGCGCTTCCCACTGCCAGGCCGACCTGGGCCAGCATCATCTGGCTCATCCGCCGGATGCTGTGCCGGGCATTGACATGGCCGAGCTCGTGGCCGAGAACAACAGCCATCTCGGCCTCCGAGTTCATCAAAGCGAGGATGCCCCTGGTCAGGTAGATGTAACCGCCCGGCACGGCGAAGGCGTTGACGACGGGAGTATCCAGGACAGCAAAGTGGTACTCAAGCTCTGGCCGGTGAGCATACGGAACAAGAGCCTTTCCTATGCTCTCGACGTAGGAGGTAAGCGAAGGGTCGTCATAGACGCCGAACTGCTGGCGAATCTCGCCATCGGTCTGCTGGCCGAGGGCGACCTCCTGTTCGTTGGAGATAAGGCTAAGCTCCTTTTTGCCCGTGACAGGGTTGACGGCGCACCCCAGGGCGCTCAAGAGCGCAATAGATATGCCAAGAACAATGCCGATTTTTTTCATTGACGCCTCTTTTCAGGAAAAAGCTTTTCACACGCATTATGTCGGAAATGATCGCCCCTCGTCAACGCCCTCTGCAAGCATCTCCGTTTATGTAATTCAATAGGGTGCAGGAAGCTGCCCTTTGGCCCCCGCACCCCGGGGAACCAGTCCCGTGGGTTCCCCCCGTCGGTGAAGCCGACGGGTCCCCCCTCCGCTACGGGGGCTTCAGGGCAGCCTCCTGCACCCTTCATAAAAATCACAAAGTGGGAGATGCTTCTGTGTCGTCTTGATGTAGCCGGACCCTAAAGCCAGTGTTTGCCCAAGCCGGCGAAAAGAGATGAAAAAAGCGCAATGCCTTCCCAGAGGTTCTGGAGACGAAGGTTTTCGTTGGGGCCGTGCTGGTTGTTGTCGTGGTTGACGATGGGAAGAAGGATGGCGTCGATCTCCAAGACGTCCATGATTCCCCGCATGGGGATGCTGCCGCCCAGACTCGGCATTTTGATCAAGGAAGGCCCGGCCACTTTCTCCAAGGAGTGAACGACCGCTTTGGCAAAAGGCGCACTCATGGGCGTCCGCGCCGGCGGATATCCTTCGCCCCATTCAAGCTTGACCAGACGTGGGTGCTTGAGCCTCGTCTCTCTGTCCGGGGTTGAATCAACAATGTGGAAACCCTGTTTGAGGAAGTGCTTCTCCACAAGCTCCCTGACTTTTTGCGGAGTTTGATGGGGGACAAGCCGGAAATCGACAGAGGCTTTCGCTTCTGTCGGAATCGCATTAGCGGCCTTTTCTTCCACATGGCCGGATTCAAGGCCCCGGATGTTCATGGCCGGCAGCATGATCCGTTGCTCCAGGCGGTACTTCTGGTCCTCGCTCCAGGCGAGCTCGAATTCTTGGAGGAGCAGGGCATCGATTTGAGGAGCTTCAGCAATCGCCTGTCGTTCTTCGGCCGTGAGCGGCACGACATCGCCGTAGAAATTTTCGATGAGGATTTTTCCTCTGCTGTCGCGCATCGTGGCGAGGAGATTGGCCAGCAGGGCGGCCGGGTTGGGCGCCCAGTTGCCGTAGTGGCCGCTGTGGAGGGCTCTCTTGGGACCGTAGACGGTCATCTCCAAGTCGAGCATCCCCCTCGCGCCGAAAACGATTTGAGGCCTTCGTGTCTGGTGGACCGGGCCGTCGCAGAGGAGGATTCCGTGGCCAGAAAGAAGGCTTTTGTTCTTTTCGAGAAGGCCAAGAAGATGAGGCGATCCAGCTTCTTCCTCGCCTTCAAACAGGAACTTCACGTTGATTGAGAGTTCAAGCGACCGGCTCCTTAAAAAATCAAGGGCGGCGGCCACAGCCATGATCGGCGCCTTGTCGTCGCTCGCCGAACGGGCATACAACCGGAATTCTTCTCCTGAAGATTTTTCGAGAACGCTGACGGGAATTTCCTTTCCCCCTTCTTCGAGTAAGCCATCCCTTAACACAGGCTTCCAGGGAGGGGAGGTCCATTCGGATGGGTTGACGGGCTGGCCGTCATAATGGGCATAGAGAAGCAAAGTCTTCGATGCGCCGGGCACCACCAACTCTCCGCAGACGAGCGGCGGGCATCCTTCCTGTTCGATAAGGCTGGCCCTGACCCCCCGGCGTTCTAACATGGCCTGGATGAAAAGGGCGTTGCGACGCATATTCTCTCTGTCCGCGGCTACGTTGGGAATGGCGAGAAACTCCATGTATTCCTGGACGATGGCCGCTCTCTTTGAGGCTAGGAAACTCTCGAACTCTTGCCGCTGGCCCCAGCTCGCCAGGATGTTTTCCCGTGCCCTGTCTCCGGGAAGGGATGAAAAAGAGGAAGAGGTTAAAGAAAAAATCACGAAAGACAGGGACCATAGAACGAAAAGCCCACTCTTATTTTTCCCGGCTCGCTTCATCAATCTCTCCTTTTTTGAATAACCTGCCTTTTGAAAAAGGCTTGAGCCTAATTCTTCCCGAAGACAAAGAGCGAGAAAGCGTCGGGGACGATGAGGAATTCGCCGGCCAGCACTGGACAGGTCGATTCACCCGGCGTATCGAACGAGGCCACCACTCTCAGAGATTCGGGCCGGCTGATATCGATTTTCTTTATGCCCGCGTTTCCATCCGTCACGTAAGCAAAATTGCCGCTCACCGCAATTCCGTTGGCGAAATCCTCTGTCGCGCAGGAACCGGCGACCTTTGGAGCATCGGGGTTGCTGATGTCCACAACATAAAGCCCTGATTCACCGCAGGTAACATACGCATTCTTGCCCTGAACAGCCACGCCGCAGGGCTCGCCCTCGAGCTTGATGGAGCGCCGAAGCTTGGGAGAAGCGGGGTTTCGGATATCCACAACATGAAACCCCGTATCGCTGTTGGCGAGATAGGCGAAGTTACCATCGATGTCCATCCCGTAAGTGAACCTCGGCACCGGATAGTTGCCCAGAATCTTTGCGGCTCGCGGGTCGGTAATGTCGATGATATAGAGACCGGCGTGGTCGGCCGTAAGATAAGCGATTGAGCCTTTGACGACGACCGTCCTGGGCACGCCGCTGGGAATCCGGATCGCGTGCACTTGGCGTGCTTCGGAAGGATTCCTGACATCGAAAACCCGGATGGACCAGCGGTCAGTGACATAGGCGTAGGCGCCGCTAACAGCCAGGCCGTGGACGCCGCGGAAAATGTTTGTTGCTGCAAGAGGCCGCAGACAGAGCGGGTCGCTGATATCAAGGACGCGCAGCCCGGACAATTCTCCAACGGCATAGACCGTTTGATCCTGGAAAGCGGCAGCAATGATCGAGCTCGGCGTGAGAAAGAAACCGGTCATTGCCGGTTTATCGGGCGCTGAAAGATCAAAGAAACCGATTCCCGAAAAATAGTCCAGGACGCAGAGCCGGTTTCCCCTCAAAACGACATTCCAGCTCTCGTTGTACATGGTGTATTTCTTGGTGGCGAGAATGACCGGCGCAGCAGGATTAGAGATGTCAATGACCTGGTAGCCGCCGTCATAGAGGTTGCCGGCGCCGAGCAAGCTCCCGTCTGCAGACACTCCGCGGCAATATCCCGATGTGGTCAGGGACGCGATTTGCCTGGGAGCAAATGGCTTGCTGATGTCCATGACCTTGAGGCCCGAGGAGCCATCGGCGATATAAGCATGGTTTCCTGAAATTGCGATATCCTCTGCGGTGCCGTCGGTGTCGCAGGCACCGACCGACGTGGCCTTGGCAGGATCTTTGACATTGACAACCTGAAGCCCTGCGCTCCCGTCCGCAATGTAAGCGACCTCATCCCTGACGACTATCCCCATGGATTCCCCGGGCGAATCCCACTTTCCCGCGGTTTTTGGGTCGGCTGGGTTGCTGATATCAATGATAACCAACCCTTCAGCGCCGTCCGCTATAAAAGCATAGGATTTGCTCAAGGCGACATCGCGGGCTTCGCCGTTTGTATCCATGCCGCCCTTGAGCAGGGGGGACTTCGGGTCAGAGACATCGATGATTTTTAGCCCTTCCTTTCCGGCGGCTACATAAGCCGTTTTCTGCCGGACCGCAATGGCGTACCCCCCGCCCAAATAGAGCTGAGAAAGGAGCGTTGGCTTTTTCAGGTCACTCAAGTCGAGCACAACGAGGCCGTTGAGGAAAGCGCAGTAACCGAGATTCTCCTCGATGGAAATATCATGGGCTTTCGTCCACAGCGCCGATCCTGCGTAGGTCAATCTAGAGGGGAAGCCACCGCGCGATTGTCCTTCCATCAGCCGCTCCGCCCCAAGGAATCCGGCTAATATCCCGGCAATAATGATCGTTGCGATTTGAGGTTTGTTTTTCAACATTTCTTGTCCTTTGTTATTCCTCAATCCAGCCAGCCCATAAATTGGCTAGATCATCACGCCGTCGAGCCAGCCCAACTTTATGAGCTCAATCTTGTTGAGGTCGCTCGTGCCAAGGCCGTATTTTGTATCGGCGATCTGGATATGTTTTGGAACGGGCGGCAGCTCTTGACCGGGCCCGAGTTCCAGGCGGCGTTTGGCCATGATCAGCCTCAGCGCGATGGCATCCACTGCCACGGGGTCCTGGCTGACCAGGAGACCCTTGTAGTTCCACACAAAGCGCCTGCTAAAATGATGAGGACCGCGGCCGTGGTACTGGGGTGTCAGGGCGCAAAGGATATTCAGCCGGGTCTTCCCCTTGACCTGGGGAAGGAGAAAGGCTGACCCCAGCGAGGCGCAACTGTCGGGATGGAAGGCTTCCTGGGATTCGCCGAACATGATGTAATTCTTGATGCAGCCGGAAATTCCCGCCAGGTAATGCGTTCTGAGCGGTCTCACGTTGATGAGAGCCGTCGATTTGACAAAAATCTGGTTGGTCCGCACGGTGTGGTCGTCGATGCTGATATTTTCTTCCCTGACCCCGGCGTCTAACAGCCGGCGCTTTATTGCCCTTTCGACGGCTGCCGGCGTGGGAAGATACGACCAGACGTTGCTTTTGATTCCGACGATATCATCGGGCTTGACGAGCAGCCGGAAGGCCGCAACGGGATCGCTCTGGTCGACGAGCTTCATCACAGCCTCGTCTAACATTTGCTGGATAACCGCTTCATTGAACTCGGAGTTTTCGTCAAGAGCATCGGGATGCCGGATGAGGATAACGCGAGATTTAGACTCCTGGGCTGGCGACACTTTGGAGAGGCCGGCGGCTGCGGCGCCCAGTACGGCCGCGGCTGTTCCCCGGATGAAATCGCGGCGGGTGACGATATTTTTCATGATGGCCTCACTTGGCGGGAAAGCGCACGGCGGCGAAGAGGCTTTCTGCCCGCTCTTTGGATGCGGCCTCGAAAACGACGGCCACAAAATTTTGATGCCTCCGGCCGAGCATCCATTTTTTATTTTCGACTCTCGCTGCTCCGCTTCGTTTGGCGTCCGGCAGATAGCCTTCCGAGAAGGATTGACAAGCGGCCTCCGCCTGTGATTCATCGGGATAGCGGACAACTAAAAGCTTGGCCGTTTCTTCGCCTCCCGTAACGAAAATGGCGAGCAAGATAACATGAAATCTAAGAATAGACGATTTCATCCAGAAGCTCTTATCCGGGGCTCGTCGGACTTATTACACCACCAGGCAAGGCAAGTCAAGCCAGAGCCCGCCTGATGCTCGGGCTGAAACAATTTGACAGAGTTTATCTTCAGGCAGTATATTTTAGGCTCTTAGCTTGGACCTAAAAGGAAAAAAGCCGCCCGGCAATGAACAACAAGATTGTCGTCATCGACGACGACAGAGTCACGGTTCGTCTCCTTGAGGGCATCCTGACCAGAAGCGAATTTTACGTCTTTTCTACTCGCGATGGGGAATCTGGCTATGAACTGGCTATCCAGGAGAAGCCAGACATTGTTATCTGCGATTTTCTATTGCCCAAAATCGACGGCATCGAAGTCTGTAAAAGGATCAAACAACACCCGGAGTTGAGCCGAACAAAGGTCATCCTGATGACCGCTGTTTATAAAGGCGCGACAGCAAAAGACGCACTCCGCGAGTCAATGGCTGATGAATTCGTCGAAAAGCCTTTTGAGACATCAGTCTTGATGAAAAAAGTCTATAAACTCTGTCAGGAAATCGCCGAAGACGAAGAGAAACAGGGCTGAACCTCGACGCCGGCTAAAAAAGTTTCGTTTTATGCTGCGCTGGCTGAGTGAGCGTTCGTGCGCTGATTTTGCCTCACGGCGGCGCCCTATGATAACCCCGATCGTCGCAGAGGAATTTATCCGGATTCTTGCTCCCCAGCGCCTCGCTGTGTCCCTTGAGCTGAAATCGGTGTCAATTCAAATTTTTGAATTAAAATCCAAAAAAATGGATAATCAGGGCTGTTACCCAAAATTGCCGTTAGGAATTTTTAGAGCCCTGCTTTTCGCAGTCAGAGAGCATCGTTCAAGAGA
>JARYMI010000099.1 GCA_029907205.1 Clostridiales bacterium | reverse complement strand
GTAACTCGCATCTTAAAATGAACCCCATCAATGATCAGATATTTTATACTGACCCCTTGAGAATGTAGACACCTACGAGAGTTAGAGTTTATACTCAACATTGGAGGTGGAAGCATGGAGCTCAGGAAGTGGACGGCTGAAGAGAAGATGGCCATCGTGCTGGAGGGGATCAAAGGGCTGAAGTCGGTGGCAGAGATCTGTCGGGAACATCAGGTCAGCCAAACGCTTTTTTACCGCTGGCGGGATCGTTTTCTTGAGGCCGGCCAGAAGGGATTGGCTAACGGGGCGGGGGCGGACGAGTCGAAAGCTTTGCGGGCGGAGATTGAGAAGCTGCAAAAGATCACCGGCCGGCAGACGATTGCCATCGAGGCGTTAAAAAAAACCCAAGAACTGATCTCCGGGAGGCGGTAGTGCTGATGCGGGAGGAAGGAGAGAGCTTGAAGGCGTCCTACGAGACATTGGACACGAGCCGGAACGGCCATTATCGGCAGACGGGGTCGGGAATAAGAAGGTCGTCCCTAAACGAGACGCTGGTGGAAAAAATAAAAGAGCTTCGCCTAGCCCATCCGTTTTGGGGCTACCGGCGGATGACAGCGTGGCTGCGGTCGCGGGAAGGCTACGGAGTCAATCGGAAGCGAATCCAGAAGCTGATGAGAGAAAATGGCCTGACGGTTGAGCACAAACGGCATAAGGCGCTGCGGATAACCCGGAGGGCTAAGCCGCGGGCGACGCGGCCCAACCACAGTACTGGGGCATTGATATGACGAAGTTTCTGTTAGGTCCTCTTGGCTGGTGTTACCTGATCATCGTCCTGGACTGGTTTACCAAAGAGATCGTGGGCTGGAACGTGAGCTTGAGAGCGAAGACGGCGGACTGGAAGGAAGCTCCGGATCGTGCCTTGTGCGAGAAGTTTCCCTTGGGCGCGCGGGACCAGGGGCTTGGCCTTATCAGCGACAACGGATCGCAGCCAACCTCGGTCAGCTTTATGAGGGACACGGCGCTTCTAGGGATCAACCAGATCTTCTGTTCTTACGACAACCCTAAAGGGAATGCGGATACGGAGCCGGTGATCCGCACGGTCAAGGAAGAGTGTCTCTGGCTGAATGAATTTACGTTTTATGAAGAAGCGCACGACGCGATCGGACATTGGATCGATGAAGATTACAATCGACTCTATGTGCACTCGGCCTTAGGCTATCGGAGCCGGAATGAGTTTCGCCGGCAGTGGGAACAAAATCAACCTCTAGAAGCTGTTTTGGGGGGATAGTGAGATATGGACCAAGTCGAGATCGTCGTTCCTAGCGCAAATGGTGAACAAAAATTTTCGGAATACAGCTCTAACTCTCAAATGGAGAAAATGTCTCTTGATTTTCGGGGGTCATTACAATCCTGAGGGCAAGTTTATGGCCTGTAGCGAGATGCCTGAGGGAGTAATGCTTTTAAAGAGCGGAAGGCTATATGCTGTGGAAAAGGATGAAGAAGATTACCAATATATCTGCCGTTATCAGGTAATTTGGGGGAAATAATGTATGCCTCGCAGAGTAGATTATGGATAAAGTGCGTTTATATAAGATAAAGATTTTTGGTACAGTATCGGGATTTGAAAAATTGAAAAGCAAATTTAAAAATTGTTTCGATTAGTGTTTAGACCCGATTTAAGGATTATAGCTTGAAATTCAAAGAATATGGGCGGCCCAGAGAATACCCCGCTTAACAATTTCCCTCGCCTCATGGACGTCAAAGTCAGCGGCCACGTGCCCGAGTGAGCAGTAAAAAACCCGGCCTTTACCGTAGTATTTTTTCCACACCACCGGCATGACCACCCCCTCAATCCACGGCGCATACTTACCGCTGAAGGTAGTGGTAGCCAGGACTTCCACGCCCGGGTCCACGTGCATGTAATATTGCTCTGAGTGCATCTTGAAATCCTTGAGCCCCTTAACAATCGGGTCGTTTTTCTTTTCTGGCACGATGTTCACTTCATAATCGATAATTCCACCCGGGTGAGCCACCCATTGCCCGCCAACCATGAATTGATACTCAGTATTCATCCTGAAGGAATCAGCCAGCCCACCATGCCAGCCGGCCAGCCCGACTCCGCTTTTAACGGCTTCTTCCAGGTTATGCTCCTGGGCCGGGGTGAAAGTGCCCTGAGTCCACACCTGAATGATAACATCCAGCTTTTTGAGCTTTTCCAGGTCTAAGTAAGCATCAAGCGTGTTAGAAATTTCCACCTCAAAACCCTGCTCCTGAAGCCACGGGGCGAAAATGTCTACACATTTTTTAGGCTCATGCCCTTCCCAGCCGCCCCAAACAATCAAGGCCTTTTTCTTTGCCTGATTCTCTGTGGCCCAGGATAAAGAAGAAAAAAGAAAAAGGCTGGCCATAAATAAAATCAAAATGGGCGTCAATAAATTTTTGAATCCCTCTTTTCTCATCATTCACCTCTTAAAAAATCTTTGCGGCCTTTTAGTTTTGGCTGTCCCGGAAAACCTCTGGAAGTACAAACTCCTGTCCTTTATTCCTTCTATCACCTGCTAACGGATTGCCTGTTAACAACAGCTCATTTCCGGCCACCAAAAGTACTGCTCTGTTGCGGTTCATAATGTATGTCCGTAACCTATTATATATGAAAGTGTTGCTTCCTTCATTCCTAAAATAAGGCTGGTTGATTCTTTAGATTTCAGGAAGGTGCTAACCAGAGATCTTTAAGATTGGTAAAGAAATCACGCCATCTGAGCTGACCCCGGATTAATGAGCTGGACCCCAAAAACTGGACAAGGGGTATAGGTACATTTTGACCTGCCATAACCCATAAGGAGGTATGGTAAA
>JARYMI010000098.1 GCA_029907205.1 Clostridiales bacterium | reverse complement strand
TCCCTACGATCGCGTGAGGTGAAATAGGTGCTGGGTTGCTCGTTTAGCCGCCGCACCAGAAAAACCAAATTCCTATTTTTGCCCCCGGTGGAAAGGCTGAAGCAGAAGGAAGTGGGGACGGGCGTGTTCGCGACATGGGTCTGCCGGAACTGCGACGCCCGCTTCTCATGCCAGTCGTATCGGGAGTATGTCCGGACGACGGTGCGGCCCGACCTTCCCAGATACCGGGAGATGTTCGAAGACATGGGGCCGGAGGAAGACCTGCGGGATCGATTGGATGAGGGTCTTGAGTAGCTGATAATGATGGGAATGGAAAACAATTAAAAGCTAAATAGTGCGCTGGAGGGCAGGCATCATGCCGATTGCTTTGACCGAACACGATTGGGAACAATTGACACCGCTCTTTTGGTCGGAGATATCCAGCAGTTATATGATCAGCGATATTTTTGCTCGGCATAAGGAGATCCTGGTCGATTTTCTCCGCAGCTTCCTAGGCATACCGTCACAGGCCCTGCGGGAAGATAAGCTTCAAGTCGAAAGAGAAAGAAATTATCCCGGTCGAGGCCATATCGATGTCTTTGTTTCATCTACTAGAGATTTTTGTGTTCTTATGGAGGTCAAAGTCCATGATTTTGCGAGCGCACGAGCACGTCAGTTGGGAGAATATATCAAGGCGGCTGTTGACAATAGGCCTGTTGATCTCTCCAAGGATATTTATCTTGTCTATTTAACTCAATTCAGTCCGGCAAACTACACGCCTGCCACACCAAGAGAAACTCCACCGTCAATCATTGAATTCGCAGCCGCCCATCAGCTCTTTAGCAGAGAAGTTAAAAACATGGTTCATATGAATTGGGGTCAATTCCACAGCTTTATGGAAGCGTATCTCTCCAGACTGACGCCTGCAGAGAAACTCATAATTGAGCTACAGCGAAAATGGATCGAGGGTAAAGATAAAGCAGACAGGGAAAAGTTCAGGAAAAAGAAAGGAGAGCGGGCCCTCTCATATTATCTGAAGGATATAGACGCCACTTCATTTGAATATTTAGAGTTCGGCACACGGAGGGAGGATAAGCTATTCATCCCTATTAGAAACTTAAGCAAGGAAAGGCGAGTGAAATTGATAGATCTCCTCACAGCTATGGTGGAATCCCAATCGATTAACAAGATCAGTTTGACTAAGAATGACTCCGCGATTGAAGCGGTTAATGGTTTTATGGATCGACTTAAGGGGAGAAAGGAAGATCAGGAGCTTGTGCTCGTCTATGAAGACCTATTTAACCTTGCGAACTCGAGGCAATACCTACAATTGCTAGGGACCGGAAAGGAAGGGTTCTCGATTAACGCAATGATCAAAAGAAAATCCAAACTGAGTCTTTTTACGATCTATACAAGCAGGCATGAGATAGAAATCAGGTTGAGGAGATAATTCTTGCAAGGAGACTTAGGGCGATGAAAAAAGTGTTAAACATCTACAAGAGGATTTGCGGGAAGCAGTTCCCCCGACCGTTATTGGCCGAACTTTCGCTTGAAAGCCTTGTCCCTTTAGACAAGAAGCCGCTTGATAAAGCGCTGCTGATCGGTTCTTTAAAAGCATCTAAGAATCCTCTGCTTGTTCAGGCCGATATATCCGAATTTATTAAGTCTGGCCCAAAGGGGTATTTTCTGATGGGATTTTGGGGGCATGGGGTCAACAGCTACGCTTTTTACTATTCAAGGGTCGATTCTTGGAGCCGTGTATTTTTCCGCCTCCCGTATGGCGGAGCGTACGGGGATTCAGAAAGAGAAGGTTTGTTAGTTGGCCAATTCATGGAAACCTTTGCCTTTTATGAGAAGCGGCTAAAAGAATCCTGTAAAAGCATCATTGCCGTCGATTCGATGGGTGATGGCTATTACAAAATTGTGGGTAAGAACCGTAAATCCATGGAATTGAAAGAGTCCCTTTATGGCCGGATGGATATCGGAAGATACCTGTTTTGTCAGGTCAGTGATTAACTAGAAGTAGGTTTATAGCGCTTTTTTACAAAGGTAATGAACTCAGCTTTCATACGCGGCAATTGTCCATCCTTTCCGATGGTGTCTTTGTGCTTGTTGAACTTGCCGCTTCCGATCAGCCACAACGCTTTATCCAGGGTATAGGGCGTAACCCGGGATTTCCTGGCGAGTCTGTTCAGGGCGAGAGCGACATCATAAGCCTTGTCCTTGCTTTCACAGATCCCAAGCCCAATCAGAATGTCCCTAATATGGACATCCGGCTTTCCGTAATTCTTGTATCCGAGGCTCTTGAGAAAATCGCAAGCCAGCGCGTAGCCGATTCCTTCGATGGACTTTGAGATCATTAAGGGCAACGCAAGATGGACTCGCGGATCCTCATCTTCGGCAAAGGGGTCAATACACCGATAGAACTCTTCAGCAGAGCCATAATTGGCTAAGAACGTAGCTCCATCGCTGATGGTTTTACAATATTTTGGCCAGATGCTCTTGGGTCCTGACCGCATCTTGCCCCGAGGATTAAGCTGATTTTGGATCTGGTTGAATAAGTCCTGGCAGGAATTGAACTCGCTCTTCACAAAAATGGGGTTAAAATTTCCCAATACAGAACCAAGGTGCTCGACCTTGCGTTCTCCCAAAGCTTTGCCGATAACAGCTGTTTTGGATTGTGCATTTTGAGCGGATTTGAGAAGTTGTAGGTAAATTCCGTTAAGTGAATCGGGTGGCGTTCTTTCGGGCTCTTTCAGGTAAAGGTCAATCACCTCTTGAGTGATGCCTTCTTGAGGAATGGGGCGAGTGGATGAGGGAGGAGCTTCTTCTGGATGTTCCTCACCGCCAGGTTGTCTTCACTATCCC
>JARYMI010000097.1 GCA_029907205.1 Clostridiales bacterium | reverse complement strand
AGGGGAAATACTCTCATCAAAGAAGAACAATACGATGAAGCCCTGAAGGTGTTTGAGGAATTCCTGACGACGTATCCGGAAATCTATCAGGTCCATCTGAATATGGGGACTTGCTACCTCAAGAAAGATGACCTGGATAAGGCGACGGCCGAGTTTCAGACAGTCCTTGATAAAGCCCTCCAGGTTCACGGCGATTATAAGAAAGACCCGGAAGCCACTTTTCGCGCTTTCTCCGGGCTGGGAGAGGTTTATCTCAAAAAGGGCGATTTTCAAACCGCTCAGAAGCAGTTCAGCCAGGCTCTGGAGATCTCGCCCCAGGATGAAGTGGCCGCTTATAACGTCGGGGAGGTCTTTTTCTCCAATCAGCAGATTGATGAAGCCATCAGGTATTTTGAGCTGGCCATCCAGATCAAGAAAGACTGGTCAAAACCTTACCTCAGGTTAGGGTATGTTTATCTGAACAAGGGGGACTTCACAAAGTCCCTGGAGCATTTCAACGCCTTCCTCCAGATGGACCCGGAAAATCCCGAAGCCGCTCAGGTCAAAAACGTCATTGCCGCCATCGAGAAGATGAAGAAATAAAAAAGCCCCCCGCCCCTTCCGGGGCGGAGGGCTTTGAGCGTCTTTGAGGAGCGTGAGCTTAGAAGCTGAACCTCAAACTGAACTTGACTTCCCGCGTCCCGCTTACTGAGCTAATGACTTTGTAGGATGTGCTCAATTGTTTGGTGCCGGGCTGATTGGCTCCTTCGGCGACAGGATCCCATCTGTACAGGTCATTCAACCCAACTCCGACTCCAGACCAACCCAAGAGGTTCTCTACGTCAATGTAGGCGCCAAGCCGTCCGAAATCCCCAAAAGTGAACTCTTTCTCTAACCTGACGTCGAGCGTGTTCCAGGCTCTCCCTCTTCTCTCTCCCGGGGTTTCAATGTTGACGCCATAGTAAGTCCGGAAGGTATTGGTGGCCGTTGCCCAGCTTGTAGGAGGTCTGATGGAGCCACTCCTTGCCCATGGATCTCCATCCTGATACTGGTAGAAAGCGCTGAGGAAGAAGCGCAGAGGAAGCTGAGCTGTGCCGTAGAGTTTGATCTGAAGAGGCCTGTCCGTGTTAAGCCTTCCATATTGGTTGACGAAGTAGTTGGGGTTGTCGCCTGCACCACTCCACCCCCAGCTCTGGTCATACCAGCCGCCGATGTTGCCGTAGGCTTTGCTGTAAACGATAGACCCGCCGAACTGCCAGCCGTCGGCCATCCGCTTGTTGAAGATGAGCTCCACCGCCCAGTATTTTCTCTCGAGCTCAGGGACATTCGTGAACTGGTAAAAGACCGCAGGAGAGTCGTTTTTCCTTGCGTAAAAAGTGACAGTCCTGTCCGGGTAATTATCGGTTCCGGGGATGGTGGTGGTGAAGGGAATCCAGTTTTTGGCGGCTTCAGCCTGGTCGATGTGGTACCAGTACTTCTTTGTATCCGGGTCGTATAAGACATCTTCGAGAATGTTTGTCTTCTGTTTGTAAATGAAGTTCAACCCGAGGGAGAAGTTCTTGAAAAGCTCGTGCCAGATGCCGACCGTTAATTCATCGGCGAGGGGAGAGTTGCACTTGGGATCGAGTTTTTCTTCAGAGAACGCGGGGTCCATGACCCTGTAGTCGGGAGACCCGTAGATGGTAAAGGTATCGCCCATGTTGGGAGTGCCATCGCCGTTTGTGTCCGTCCAGTAGAAAGCAAAGCTCCGCGGATAGAAGGCCCCTAACACGGAGAAATACTGGAGCATGAGGTACTCCGTGTAGCGGTTGAAGGAGAGCTTGAGGGCTGTCTTGCCGTTGCCGAAGAGGTCGTAGGTGATGCCTAGTCTGGGCGAGAATTCATTCCAGACGATGATGTCATTCCATTCCGGCGCGCTAATTTCCCCAAACGGATTAAGGCCGTTGGGAAATCTGTCTGGGAATCGGGCTTTGACGTAAGGCCGGACCACGTTTTCGCCGATCCAGTACGAGAGGTCTGCGCTTTTCCCCTTAGTGACTGCAGGCTTGAAGCCCCAGGAACGGTCGAAGCGGACGCCGATGTTCAGCGTCAGCCGGTCCATGAAGGTCGCCGAATCCTGGATGTAAGCGCCTATCCGGCGCGCCTTGTCTATGATCTTGCTTGACCCTTCTTCCGTGCTGCAGATATAGAATGCGACATAACCGATGGAGCCGAAATAATAATAGGGATAGGCATAGCGGGTATCGGCGTACCAGAGCAGGTTGTCCTTTCGCCACCAATCCCAGTCGCCGTAGGAATCCTCGAATTCCACGCCGGCTTTAAACTCGTGGTTTCCACCTAAGAAGTTATCCTGGAAGCGGGTGAGATAGAGCCCTGTCTGCCACCTTTTCCTGAGATAGGTCTCATTGAACCGGGCCGTGGTCAGGCCGCTGTACAGGTCACCGTAATTGTAGATATACGGGAGATTCACGGCTTCAGGCTGCAACGGCAGCGGGAACCAGCGGTGGACATAACCGAAACGCAGGTCAACGAACGTGTTCTGGTCGAGAATATAGTTGAGGACGGCGTTCCCGGTATAGCCTCTTTCGTGGTCCCAGATGCGCGTAGAGATAAAGTTGGTTCTCGACCCGGGCTCCTCGTACATCGGCCGGTAGATGCCCGTATAATTGAGCATGCCCATCAGCTTGATCTTGGAGCCCAACTGGCTGGTGAGCTTAAAGAAGCCCATCTGTTCCTGGTGCGTCCAGTTATAAGGGTTGTGGGTATACCCGAGGACATCCGTAAAAGGTCCGATAAAGTTCGTGACCCGTTCCTGCTTGATGTAACGGCCGTTGGTGAAGAACCAGATCTTGTCGACCATGATGGGGCCGCCCAGCGTCAGCGAGCCGTCCATC
>JARYMI010000096.1 GCA_029907205.1 Clostridiales bacterium | reverse complement strand
AGGTGCCGAAAATCATAGATGCCTCTCCTGCTGAGGAAGAAGAAAATTACGAAGAATAGTCGCCGCCGGGTTCAGCGGCCATCAGGACCTCCTGATAGGCGATGTGCGGGGGAGGAAGCCTCTATGCGGCAAAGGTCAGATGGAGGTGTGAAGTTCCCCCCAAAAACTGGACAAGGGTCGAAGGTGCATTGATGCCGACCTTCCTGACAAAGGAGGTATGGTACAATGCACGGTATGAGACGTCAGCATGATTCGGCCTTCAAGGCCAAGGTCGCACTGGAAGCTATCCGAGGAGAAAAGACGATCGCCCAGCTGTCGGGGGAATTTGGGGTCCATCCCAATCAGATCCGGCAGTGGCGGGATAGAGCTCTTGAAGCTCTTCCTGGTATTTTCTCCAATGGGGCCAGTCGCAGCGAGAAGGAACGAGACGCGCTGGAGGAGGAGTTGTACAGGCAAATCGGTCAACTCAAGGTCGAGAACGACTGGCTCAAAAAAAAATTTCAGCAGCTCCGTTAACGGAGAAGCGGGTCTTGATCGAACCGGGAAACGGAGAGATTGCCGTGGCGCGTCAGTGTGAACTCTTGGATTTAGCTCGTTCATCCTACTATTACCGAGGCTGCGGGGAGAGCGAACAAAATCTTGAGTTGATGCAGCGGATTGATGAGCAGTACCTCCGGACGCCTTTTTATGGTTCGCCTCGGATGACGGCTGTCCTGAAGAGGATGGGCTATCCAGTCAATCATAAGAGAGTCGAGCGCCTGATGAGAATCATGGGGATCGTTGCGGTTTATCCGAAGAAGAAGACGAGCCAGCCGCATCCGGAGAACAAAATTTACCCCTATCTTCTTTCGGCTCTCGAGGTCACACGGCCGGACCAGGTCTGGGGCGCGGACATCACTTATGTCCGTCTGGCTCACGGATTTGTTTTCCTGGTCGTGGTGATGGACTGGTACAGCCGCTATGTTCTTTCCTGGGAGCTTTCGATCCTTTTGGACAAAAGGTTTTGTCTTGAGGCACTGGAGGGGGCGCTGCGCCTGTCACGGCCGGAGATTTTCAACACTGATCAGGGTGGGCAGTTCACGAGCCTGGATTTTACAGGCCGGCTGGAGGAAGAAGGCATTCGGATTTCGATGGATGGCCGCGGCCGAGTCTTCGACAACATCTTCATCGAACGTCTCTGGCGGACGGTGAAATACGAGGAGGTCTATCTTCACTCTTACGAGACGGTCCAGGAAGCGCGGAGACGTCTCTCTGAGTATTTTGTTTTTTACAACAGAGAGCGGCTGCATTCGTCACTTGGCTATCGGACGCCGCAGGAAGTCTATTTTGGGGGATCGACAAACGCGTTGGCTGAGGTGCCGCTGGAGCCGAGGGCTTGACATGGACCGCGATGAGATCGTCGTTTCTAGGGCATCCTGGAGCGATGTTTTTTGAGGAAAGAGTCAAAAATGGCTTTTTTCAAGAATAATGCTAAAATCGGACAGGAAGGCAGCTGGCCAGAATGCACCTTCAAACCCCTTCTTTATTGTCCAATCATTTGGGGGAAGTTCACTTTGGATCACTGCGAGTTTCCGATACACACCGGGAAGTTGGAAGGCGTTAATAACAAGATCAAAGTCATCAAACGGAGAGCGTATGGCTTCCATGACGTTCGTTACTTCTCCCTTAAGATCATTCAGGCCTTTGCCAACTCATCGGGAGATGATCCAAAAAGATTAACGAGCACAAAGACAACCGGATAAAAAGAGAACAATTTCTCTCTGCCAAATGGGCCCATTATTGGGTTTTCCTATCAAGAAATGCTAAATGATTTGAGGTAAAATGAAGAAGATGAGTAAAAGAAGGAGGCTCGGGATGAAAAAAATACCTCTTATACTACCAATTTTTTTAATCTTATTCTCTCTTCAGGTCTTTCCCGAATATTCGGATAAGAGACCTTAATTTTTTCTTTGGGTAAAAAAAGAAGCCTCTATTTCCCCAGAAGCCTGGTAAAATAGAGGCGATGAACAAAAATTTCGGAGATTTCACCCTACGGGTGAAACCCCACGAGGTGAGTTCATGATACGTCAGAATATCCAAAACTTCAAACTCGGTTCCCTTCATCGCACCAAAGCCACTGCCTCCAGCGGCTTGGCTCTGCTCATGATCTTCGCTAAAGATATCGGCTTGGGCAAGCGACTCGACCTTTGTTTTTCCCATCTCAAGCGCCGACAACGGGGCTATTCGGTTTCGGCCAAGGTGATGTCGTTTCTGCAGATGATCATCAAAGGCGGGGATCGGTTATCGGATATTGACCTTCTACGGGCGGATCCGGGCTTGTTGAGTCTTTTACGGATGGAGGGAGTTCCCCGGCCGAACACACTTTCTGACCTGGCTCGGCGGTTTCGGGGGCGGGATGTTCATCGGCTGGCCGAGTTTCCGATGCGACTGGCCGTCCGGGCGCTTCGGGCTCGCACGGTGCGGCGGGTGATTGTGGACATCGACTCGACGCTGGTGGAGAGCGGGGTACGGATCGCCGAGCGGACTTATGAGGGTTTCCGGGGGTTTAACCCTCTTTTGGGGATGCTCCGGGCTCGGGGGATGAGTTTGGCGGCTTTTTCTGTGTTTCGTCCGGGCAATGCGGCACCTCAATCGCACAACCTGAGCTTAGTCCGGAAAATCCATCGGTATCTGCTGAAGCATCTTCCCTGGATTCAGGTCCTGCTGCGCTCGGATTCCGCTGGTTACAACCACAGGCTCATGGGGTACTGTGACCAGAACGACATCGGCTTTGTCATTGGGGGTCGGGAGTCGGAGGCGATCTTCCAGATAATCCAGGGAATACAGCGGTGGGAAAGGCTTCGGGGCGGCCAGGCAAACGAGGAAGTCGGAGAAGCCCTCCATTTTGTCGGTCCGGAGAAAGAAGGAGCGGTCTACCGGCTGGTCGTGGTGCGCAAGAGGAACGAACAGCGGGCTCTGTTCCC
>JARYMI010000095.1 GCA_029907205.1 Clostridiales bacterium | reverse complement strand
TCAAGGGTTAGGAAAATGTAGAAATTGCATCTTCTAAATTATTGATATAGAATGAGTTAGAATTTCGTGAAGACCTGCTTGAATGGATTAATGCCAGATTCACTACACCTTTTAATAAAATATTTTTTGATTTCCTCGCTCTTCTCGCTTTTACAGTCAAGCTTGTGAGCGATTCTAATAACCCATGTATCCACCGGAAAAGCCTTTTCATAATCTTCAGCCAATATTCTAAGTTCAGGATTCAATAATAATATATCTCTAGAGATAAAAGAAGCGATTTGGAAATGGTAAGCTGAATTCCTAGGGTAATGGTAAACAGAAATCCTATGGTCATGGTAAACAGAAATCCCATAGGCACGGTAAATGGAATTCCCATGGCTTGAGAACTCCTGTAAGGTAGAAAGAAACCTTAACAGGAGGCGGAATGATCGACAAAGCGATGTTCAAACAGGTTCAGGCGTTTAGGAGACAGGGATATTCCAAGGGCTCAATTGTCAGGGCCCTGAGGATCGATCCCAAAACCATGGCCAAATACTTCGCCATGGAGGAAGAGGATTACCGGGCCTACCGCCGGGATCATCTTTTTCGGGACAAGGCCTTCGGCGACTTCCGGACGGAGATTCTCGAGGTTTATGAGGCCAATGACTTCCGGAGGCTGCGAGTTTCGTCGGTTTACGATTATCTGGAGGAGAGATACGGCGCGTTGCCGGGGAATGAACAGACGCTTCGCAACTACATCGGCTATCTCATCCAGACCGACAGCCTGAGATTGGAGGAGAACGTCCGGGTCTACAGCAAAGTTGCGGAACTTCCCTTCGGCAAGCAGATGCAGCTGGATTTTGGCCGGTACCGATGCCGCAGCGGGCTTGTTCTTTACATCTTCGCTGCGGTGCTTTCGGCCAGCCGCTACAAGTACGTGATTTTCCAGGGGCATCCGTTTCAGACGCTGGATGTCATCCGGCATCTTTTGGATTGTTTCGACTATTTCGGAGGCCGGCCGGAGGAACTCGTGATCGACCAGGACCGACTGATGGTGGTCAGCGAAAACGTCGGGGACATCATCTATGCGAGAGATTTTAAACACGTTATCGATGAACAGGAACTCGGCTTCTATGTCTGCCGGCGGGCGGATCCGGAGACGAAGGGCAAGGTCGAAAACCTGGTGAAATTCGTCAAGGGGAACTTCCTTGAGACGCGCGACTTTGAGGATGTGGAAGAAGCGAACGCCGGAGTTGTGAGATGGCTTAGGAGACGGGCGAACGGAAAGATCTCCCAGGCGACCAAGCAAATCCCGGCTGTTCTCATCGAGCAGGAGCGGGCGTATCTGCGGCCGCTGCGCAACTCGATATTCCGGAAAGACTCGCTCGTGGGCCGGGAGGAGCGGACGGCCAACGAAAAAGCCTTGATCTCGGTCCAGGCCTGTAACTATCAATTGCCCTCCAAGTACAGGAATAAGGCGGTCGAAATCTACGCGACCAAGGAGGAGCTGTTTGTGTTCGATATCTTCAGCGGAAAGGAGATCGTTGCCTACCAGCTCTCTCTGATCCCGGGGCAGCTCGTCTCCACGCGGCGGAGAGAAAGCGAGAAGACGGTCGAGGAGCTCAAGGCTGCCGTGATCGGGCTGTTCGAGATCGAGTCGTGGAAGCGTTTCGCCGAACAAAACTTCAAGTCCTTCCCGAGATACCCCCGGGACCAATGCCTGGAAGCCAAGAGGTTCTTTGCCGGAAAGGAGATAGATCTCGGGATCCTGGAGACGGCCCTTTCGTACTGTCTTGAAAACGACACGCCGAGCTTTGCCAACCTCAAAGACACCTATGTCCATTTCGAACGGGAAAGCCGGCAGCCCGCGCCGGTCTCCATCGTCGAGGTCGAAGGCCTCAGCCATTATCAGCCTTTGCCGGTCAGCCAACGACACGTCTCCGACTACGAGGAGGCGGCCCGGGAAAGGACGGTCTCATGAAGGCCCACGAGCAGACGCTCGCCTACCTCAAAACGCTCGGCCTGCAAGGTGTTCTCCAGGGCCTTGATGAAATGATCAACGACGCTGAGTCGAGGAAAGTCTCCTACCTGACGTTTCTGAATGCTGTCTTTGTGGCGGAGATTGACTTCCGGATCAAGCGCCGGGTCGAGAGAAATATGACCGGGGCCCATTTTCCGGTCCTCAAGGGGCTGGAGAATTTTGATTTTGGACGGGTCAAAGGGATCGGGAAATCCGAGGCGGTGAACCTTCTCGACTGCCGCTGGATCGACACCAAGGAAAACTTGCTTTTTTTTGGGCCTCCCGGGATCGGGAAGACGCACTTGGCGATCGCCTTCGGACGCACCGCCGTGGAAAAAGGATACAAGGTCTGTTTCGAGCGGGTCACCAACCTGATCAAGCTTCTGAAAACCGCAGAGGTGCAGAAGAGCTCCGAGTACAGAATCCGGAGGATCATGAAGTCGGACCTGATCATCATCGACGAGATCGGCTACACGCCCATCGAGAAGTGGGAGGCCAACCTGTTTTTCAACATGATCAGCGAACTGTACGAGAAGGTCCCGCTCGTCGTCACCTCCAACAAGAGCTTCGAGTCCTGGGCGGAGATGATGGGCGATACGGTGATGACTACGGCTCTTCTGGACCGCTTGCTTCATCATGCCAGGGTTTTTACCCTGGATGGAGAATCTTATCGCATCAAAAAGTCAAGAAAGGAGGTATAAATCATTCCGATGAGGTATGGGAAATCTGTTTACTGCGAGGGTGGGAAATGTCCTTACCGCAGGTGTGGGAAAAGTACTTGACATTTACACGATTTTATCGGCAACTGACCTTATAGCTATTAATTCGTTGTAAATAGCTTTTACTCCATATGTTTCTATCGAATTCTTCAAGTAATCATAAATATTTTTGCGGGAACCATGCGAAGTTATAAAGCGAAGGACGTCCAAGACCATCATTAAATCTGAATCATTCCCTAGCGATA
>JARYMI010000094.1 GCA_029907205.1 Clostridiales bacterium | reverse complement strand
AGAAAAAATATCGTAGTTTCCGGGCATGTAATCAAAGGCCATCTTGAGGACCTCAAGACCATCCTTTATCCTTCCCAACTCTTTATACAGGAGGGCCAGGTTTGTGTAAGCGCGAGGGATGGTCTTGTTTTCTGTGATGATTTCTCTGAGGAGACGCATGGCCTCCTGGACCCGGCCCTGCTTGGATATTTCCAGAGCATCCTCTGCCCGGTAATAAAAGGGGAGAAGAGTTTTGACGTCATCCTCAGGGCCGAAGCTCACTTTTCTTTTCTCCTGGGCGCTCTGCACATATCCCAGACTTCTCAGTTTTTCGAGAGTTTCCCTGTCCATTCTTCGCTCTGCCTGGGGGCTTCCTAAATGGCTTTGACTGCTCACAATCTGGGCGATTTTTTTCTTGAACCCATCGACTCCTTTCTGTTGAGCGAGGTTTCGACGCTCATTAAAATCGTCTTTGAGGTTGTAAAACTCCGGAATCGGAGAATCGATGAATTTTTCTTCACTTTCAACGTAGCCCCTTATCGGGGCCCAGCCAAAGCTGTAATAAGGTGAAAGAGACTCGAAATAGATGGGTCTTTTGGGTAAAGATTTGCCTTTAAGGGCAGGCATCAGGCTTATTCCCTGGAGAAAAGGGGGCGTTTCAACCTTGAGGACATCGCAGGCCGTCGGAAAAATATCGATATGAGAGACGTTGTGACTAACCATTCGCGGTTTAAAGCCCGGCACGAGAATAACGAGGGGGATCCAGACCGTCGTGTTGTAGGCAAGAAAGCCATGGGTCTTTTCGCCCTGTTCTCCTAAAGATTCCCCATGGTCTCCCGTTAAGATAATCATCGTCTTGGTGAAGAGGCTTTCCTTTTCTAAAAAACGGAGAATCTCTCCCAGAGCAAAATCCACATAGGCGACTTCCCCGTCGTAGAGACTGCGGGCATACTGAGCCTTGAAGGGTTCTGGCGGGTCGTAAGGATCGTGCGGGTCCCAGATATGAATCCAGAGAAACCACGGTTCCTTTTCCTGTCGCTTCAGCCATTCAAGAGCGCTCGCCACGACGGCCTCAGCTTTTCGGTCCTTAGCCGTTTCTTTGGGAGTGTGCTGCACGTACTTGTCATCATACACGTCGAAGCCTTGAGAAAGGCCGAATCTTGTGTCCAGCGGAAACGCGCCTATAAAAGCTCCTGTCGAGTAGCCAAAATTTTTCAAGTGCTCGGCCAGGGTCAACAGCTCATCCCTGACGACAAAATTTGAATTGTCATGAACTCCGTGGTGGAGCGGTGTTGTTCCAAGAAGGATGTTGGCGTGAGAAGGTAGAGTCATGACAGAATGGGCAAAGGCTCTGGTAAAAAGCGTGCCCCGTGATGCCCATGCAAGCCCTTCTCTTTCTCATTGAAGATCCCTTCCAGTCCAACTTAATATAGCATTATAGGACAAAATAGGGGAGAGTCCCATTTTTCATTTTTAAAATTTTGTATTATAATAAAAAAGTAGTTAACATGAAAAAGCACTTATTTTTTTGGCTCGGCGTCGCTGCCTGTCTTTTCTTGTTCTTTTCTTGCGCCAGCGTCAAGAAAGAAAGCAAGCTCGACCCTGTCTCAGAGGATTTCGTCAGCCGCGTCCGCTACATCATCACCAAGGAAGAATCAAAGATCTTCCGGGAACTCCCCCCGTCGGCCCGGCCTCGGTTCATCGAGGAGTTCTGGGAGAGGCGCGACCCGATTCCTGATACTGAGGCGAACGAATACAGGGAAGCCTATTTTGAAAGAATCGAGGAAGCGAACCGTCTCTTCCGAGGCGCCCAGCCCGGTTGGCTTCAGGACAGAGGGCGGATCTACATTCTCTTCGGGCCCCCTGATGAGCGGCAGACAAACCCGATGGGCGGCCGGCCGATCGACCCCTATGCCTCCCCTACGGAAAGCCTCCAAGGCCAGAGGGTTGCTACCGGCGAGAAGCCGACAGAGGTCTGGGTTTACTACAACCTTTTTTCTTCGCTCCAGCGGCCCCACGCGGTCAGGCTCGTCTTTGTCGATTCTCAGGGGACCGGAAATTACACCCTGACAACCGACCTTGATGAGATCATCCCGGGTGGTCTTCACACCTCATTTGAGCCTGACCTCGTGTTCACTCACGAGCTTTACAAGGAAGAAGCAAAGAAAGGAGCATTGCGCTCGAAGAGAGCGCTTTTCGATTTTTCATGGGAGCTTCTCAAGGTCAAGAACAAAGAAGCAGGAAGCAACCTCTCCGTGCTCATCTCGCTTCCTTACAAGAAAATCATATTTGTTGACGATCAGGGTGTCCTCCGGGCCAAGCTCGACCTTCATCTTGAGGTAAGGGGCCCGTCCGGGAATGTCGTCTGGCAGCATGACACTGGTTCTCAACTCGAGTTCAAACAAGCGCAGCTCGAGAGAGGCAAGGAAGGAGTCTGGGAGATAACCGTGCCGGTTCTCACCTGGCTGGAAAAAGGCCGCTACTCTTTGTACATCCGTCTCGAGAACAGAGACGGTGGCCAGTTGATTGAAAAACTTCTTGACGTTAAAATGTGAATCCTCGAGTTTCAAAGGAGGCCTCATGATGAATCTTGCACCGAATAGACTTCGGACTCTGCCGTTTTCAATCATAATATTTTTTGTTTTTTCTTTTTCGGCAGGCTTTGGCCTGGCCCAGGAGCAAATGGGCAAAGGACGTATCAACGGGACTGTCGTGGACGACGCCGGAAATCCGGTCGAGGGAGCCGTGATAACTGTGGAAAGCCTCAGCACAGAGACGAAGCTTGAGGGAAAATCAGACAAGAAAGGACACTTTGCCGTGGCCGGCATGGGCACGGGGATGTGGCGGATCACAGCCTCCAAGCCGGGCTATGCGTCTTCTTACGTGCAAATGAACGTCCGTCAGCTCACCATCAACCCGCCGATCACCTTCACCCTGAAAAAAATGGCCGGGCTGGCGGCCCTGAAAACGGATGAAAAGTCTTTCGCCCTGTT
>JARYMI010000093.1 GCA_029907205.1 Clostridiales bacterium | reverse complement strand
ATGGTTATTTATCTACCGGATGGGACGTCGGTCGAGAGGAAGGGAGCGGCCGCTTTTAACCCGGAAATTGAGCCGGGGACTGTTGTAGAAATTCCCTTCAAGGGAGAAGTTAGACGCGAAACGGGCAGGATGGCTGAGAAGTAAAGATGGAAGAGCCGAAGACAGACAGCCAGAGAATGAACGAGTATAACTACGGGGAAGTCCATTTAATCGAGTATGTCAATGTGCTGCTGAAAAGGCGGTGGCTGATTATCGGGGGGGTGTTTTTATGCGTCTTGGTGGCAGGGATTGTCTCGAAAATCATGGCGCCCACGTTCACGGCCTCGGCCAAGTTCCTGCCGTCGAAGAACCCGGAGATGGTGTCCAGGATGGGGACTCTTATAGGCGCAGGAGGGGGAAAGTTAGAGACTCTTGAGGATAACGTCACGTCAGAGTATTACGCGGAGCTTTTGAAGAGCGCTCCATTTCTGGAACGGATCGCGCGGAAGACGTTCAGGAGCAAGAATTCCGAGGCGGGAATCGACTTATTTACTTATTATAAAATCAAGGGGAATGATGAGATCCAGAGATTGTCCAGAGTGATAAGGGCTGTTTCCGGGAGCCTGAAAGTCTCGATTGACCGGACGACCAAGGTCATCGGCTTGAGCTATTCAACCGAGGAGCGCGAGCTTTCGGCGGCGATCGTTAATTCTTTCCTGGATGAGCTTGTTGTTTACAACCAGGATATCAAGGACACAAAGGCAAAGCAGAACCGGATTTTTATCGAAAACCAGGTTGCGGAGAATCATACGCTCCTGAAGAAGGCGGAGGCGGAGTTAGCGGATTTTACGGCCAGGAACAAAAAGATCGTGACACCCGAGCTCGAGATTGAGTTCGACCGGCTGAAGAGGAGCGTCAAGGTTCAGGAAGAGGTCTACATCACGCTCAAGAAGCAGTTAGAGCTGGCCAAGATCGAAGAGCAGGAGAAAAAGCCGGTCATCGAGATTATCGAGAGAGCCGCGCCGCCGCTTTTCAAGAGCAAGCCAAGGACAAAGATGAACGTCATCCTGGCGGGTTTTTTGGGCGGGGTTATGTTCGTCGTCCTCGCTTTTGTCGTTGAGTTCTTCTCGAAGTCAAAAGCCAACCTTGAGGACAAAAAATACAAGGAATTTTACGGCCACCTTAATGCGATCAAGAGGGATGTCCGGTCAGCCACCCGCCTCTTCCGCAAAAAATAGCGCCGGATAGCACTCTATTTGAATCGGCTGGCGAGCTGATCCAGCATTTCCTCAAGCCGCGGGAGAAGATAAAAGAGGAAGGAAAGGGCGAGCGGCTCTATGACGAATATTGATAAATTTTGGAAAATGGCCTTGTGAGAGGAGCCATGAAAAGTACAACGGCGAGCGTCGCCGAAGGGAAAAGAAGCTTCAGCCGGCTGATCCAGGAGGCGAACGAAAAAAAGAGAGAAATCATCGTCACCAGGCGGGGCAAGCCCGTTGCCGCGATCGTCTCTTACGAGGAGTACGAACGTGGCCGCTCAGCTTATGATGCGAGTTACCTGGCTTTGGCCGAGGAAGAGTCGGCCATCTTCATCACGGCGGACAGAACTCTCTTCGGCAATGTCAAAGAAGAGCTCGCGTGGGTAAAATGGCTCGGGGACGTCTTAAGAAAAGAAGCAGTAGCAAAGAATCTCAAGCTCAATTTTTAATACTTTTTCCTAATTTCGCCAATTTTAAGGATTCTCACTCCAAGTTTTTCTCTCTCTTTCTTTTTTAAAAAAATTGGTTCTGACTCTTTCAAGGGCTGCAGGATATACATCGCAGGACGATAAAATATTCTGCCAACGGTATTCTGTTCATTTGATATAAAAAGGATAATATCACCATTCTTAACCTTTGAGCTTGGCTCAATTAAGAGGAGATCGCCTTTGTTTATAAGAGGGCTAATTAATGCCTCTGTCGCAATAAGGAAAAAAGCACTGTGGTCATGAGAAAGAGAAGGCTCGAAGAGGCTCGCTTTCTCTTTTAAATCAGGAAATCTTTTCAAAGGAATAAAATTAATGAAATCCTCTAATTTCACAACAGGAAGCATTTTAGGAACTCCATAAGAAGGCGCCTCTTCCTTTATCATTGCTGGTTCTTCTATAAGTTGAGATAAGGATATCCCTAGAGCAGCTGCCAATTTTTCAATAGTCTCTTTCTTAGGATTTTTTTGTTGATTAGCCTCTATTCGAGCAATACTCGCCTGAGAGACATTGCTCCTCAGGCTCAGCTCAAGCTGTGATAGCCCGAGACTCTCTCTGAAATACCTTAGCCGCCTTCCCATATCCCTCATAGCCCTTTGATTTATGCCTATAAAGAGAGATTTATCAATAGCAAATATGAATAAGACTTGACAAAATTATACATACATGTATAACATTACTGATAATTTGCTGGAGGTGACAAGAATATGAAACTTGCTGAGCTGCTAAATGAGAGAAAATCCGTAAAGGAAGAAATCAAAAAGATAGAAGAGAGATTGTATCTATCTGCAAAAGTACAGGAAGGTGATCCAAAGCCAGCCGAAGCCCCTGAAGAGCTTAAAACAACAGTAATTTCTCTCTTTGAAAAACTTGAAGATCTCATCATAAAAATAAATAGTACTAATGTTGAGACCCAGATTGATGGCCAAAGCCTTATGGAATTGATAGCGGAGCGTGATAAAAACATCGCCATCGCAGCCCTACTTCATGGGTTGGCAGAAAACGCTACGCCAAAGCCTGAAAGGTTTTCAAGAAATGAAATCCGGTATGTGTCAACAGTAAATATCAAAGAGATCAGAAAAGAAGCGGACAATTATTCTCGGAGAGCCAGAGAAATAGATAACAAAATTCAGGCTGCAAACTGGAATATTGAAGTATGATATTAACAAGAATAAGATAGGCGGTAGCTTACTATTGTATTGAGGGATGCATCTCTGTAGTTTTGAAAATACAAACTGCAGAGGTAATCCAGATG
>JARYMI010000092.1 GCA_029907205.1 Clostridiales bacterium | reverse complement strand
AAAGCAGTTATTAGGGCGGAAGATCTCGGCGGGGGAAGTGAGCCGGGCGAACGGGGAGTTGGTGGAGGCGGTGGAGCGGTGGCGGACGCGGGATTTATCCAGGCAATCGAAAAAAGCGTTTTTTGCCATCGTCGCTCGCC
This sequence comes from Clostridiales bacterium, assembly GCA_029907205.1. GTDB lineage: Bacteria > Acidobacteriota > Aminicenantia > Aminicenantales > UBA8522 > JARYMI01. The sequence goes on along the minus strand of JARYMI010000092.1, from coordinate 2,848 downwards.
TGACCAAGCCGGTCAAAAGGAAGTTTCCGGCCCTGACCTACAAGGCCTACACTTCCGGCACCGAGACCTCGGAATTTATCTATCAACCCACCAAATGGAAGAAGGCCTATCGTTTTATCGTGATCCGCCGGCCGGTTGCCGAGGAGCCGTCGGACCAGTTGACGCTGTTTTCTTTGGGGAAATACAGCTATCAGGTGATCGTCACGAATCTTTGGATCAATCCGCTCAACGTCTGGAAGTTTTACAACGCTCGGGCGGGGATCGAGTTGATCATCAAAGAGCTGAAGGGGGATTACCCGCTGGCCAAAATTCCGACGAAGCATTTTGCGGCTAACGAAGCGTATTTTCATCTGCAGCTGTTCGCCTACAATCTGGTCAACTGGTTCAAAAGATTCTGTCTGCCGAAAGAGTATCAGAAAATGACGCTGAGAAGCTTACGGGCGCAAATCCTTCTCGTGCCCGGCGAACTGATCCGGACGGGAAACAAACCGACCATCAAGTTCCCGGCGAATTACTGGCATAGGGACGTGATCGAGCATGCGCTTAAGCAGATCGACAAGCTCAAATTATGAGGTTTTCACGCAGGTTTCAGGTTAATATCTTATTTTTCTCAAACTCATTTTCAGCAAGGACAACCTCTGGGAAACCACCCCATCTTAGATAATCCGAGAAATGCTTCTTAATAAGGACTTTTTCGGGTCCATAGATAGAATTATCGTCTATAGTTATATTCTTTGCCTTTAAATATTCCCTGAAAGAAAAAGGGCTTATCTCTATACTCCATGACCTGCCCCTTAAAGAGGTGTGAACTTCTTGAGGCATAATCTTAGAGGATGAACCAGCAACAAATACATTTACATTTTCTCTTTCTGTAACTCGACGACAAAATCTTTCCCATCCATTAACATTTTGTATCTCATCAAGAAGAAATGCCTTTCTTTTATTAAGCAGATGGGGATTAAGTTCTAAAAAGGCCTCTTTTAAAAGTTCAAAATCACTCAGCTCAAAATTTACTAATCTTTCATCCTCAAAATCAATGTATAATGATTCATCCTTGGATTCCTTAAATAAATCATAAAGAACAAATGTCTTGCCACTTCTTCTTACTCCATATAATACCCCAACCTTATTTAGTTTATCTGGGAAATACACTCGCTCTCTTTTTATAATCTTTCCTATCTGATTCAGGATAAACTCACGATTAGCCAGTATTATCTCTTTCAATCTGTCTTTAGAAACGTGTTGTCCTTTATCAAAGGACATACTGGAGTTCCCCCAATAATTAAGCCCAAACTGGGCTAACTCATTTTTCATCAGGGAGTTAGGTTCGTTCCTTATCTGGAAACAAAAAATGGGGGTACTTTTTGGGTTTTTAGAATAGAATGGGGTCTCCCAAGACGGCAAGCCCGAGGGCTTCCGTAAGTGGATGTTAGGAGGAGACCCCGCATGCATTATGCCAAAATAGCTCATAAATTACGAGAGCAAATCGTCAAATTTTCGGGGGTACTTTCTTCGGGTCTGCCCAAAACGGCCCGGCGGTTTATCCTGGAGATGATCTATGGGATCCAGGCGCGGCAATCGGTCCGGCTGACCGAGATCGGACGGGCGCTGGAGGAGAAGATTTCTCTTCGCAAGACGGAATATCGCCTCTGCCGGCAGTTGGAACGGGAGGAGCTCTGGGACCATCTGACCGACTCTCTTTGTCGGCTGGCGGCCCCCCAGATCAAAGAGACCACCCTTTTGGTGCTGGACATCTCTGATATCAGCAAGAAGTATGCGAAGAAGATGGAATATCTGGGGATGGTGCGGGATAGGAGTGAGAAAGAACTGGCCTCTGGTTACTGGACTTGTCAGGTGGTCGGGACAGAACGCGAGGGGACAACGCTCCTGCCTCTCTGCAGCAAGCTCTATTCGGATGTGAGTCCGGAATGGCGGGGTGAGAACCGGGTGATGCTGGAGGTCGTCGACACCGTTTCCCGCCATACGGAGAAGCGAGGCATCTGGGTGCTGGACCGGGGTGGCGACAGGGGGGAAATCCTCCGAGCTTTGTTGAAAAGGGAGCTTCACTTCCTCATCCGCCTGCGGGGTGACAGACATCTTATCCACCGGGGTATGGCCCAACCTGTCCTGGATCTCGCCTCCACCTGCCCCCTGCTTTACAGGGAGAGCATCATCAGAGAGGAAGGGACCAAAGAGAAGGTTTTTCTTTTAGAGTTCGGCTTCCGGAAGGTGCGTCTTCCCGGCCGTCCTGAGGATCTCTACCTGGTGGTCGTGAAGGGGTTCGGAGAAAAGCCTTTGATGTTGCTGACGAATGTGAAAATCACGGCAAGCCGAAGAGACCTCTGGCGGATGGTGGAGAGCTATCTGGTGCGCTGGCGGATCGAGGAGACCATCCGGTTCATCAAGCAGAGTTACCGGCTGGAAGACATCCGGCTTCTGACTTATGTTCGGCTTCAGAACATGATGGCACTGGTGACGGCGGTGGCCTACTTCACGATGGCCTATCTGGGCTTGAAAACAAAACTGCGCGTCTTGATGAGACATCTGTTGAAAGCGGCCAAACGCGTGTTCGGCATTCCGGAGTTTCGTTTCTATGCCCTGGCCGATGGCATCAGGGAACATCTTTTCGCCCGAAAATGGGGCTTCCAGGGCCCAAATCTATATCCACAACCCAAGTCGGGACAAAAATGGCTCTTCAGTCCCTAAAATTTTGGGGGAACTCCAGAAGGACATAATATTGATTTATTATCCTTATGTCAAGTATAATTTGTGAGGTCTCTGAAAAAGTTTCGCCAAAATACTAAAAAATACTTGACATAATGTATTAATACATTATACTAATTATGTG
>JARYMI010000091.1 GCA_029907205.1 Clostridiales bacterium | reverse complement strand
TTCAGACTTGAATAAACCTGCGAATATCGGCTCACCCGAGTATTTTTCGGTCAAAGAGCTCGTCGAAATAGTCGCCAACGTAGCAGGTAAAAAAGTAGAGATTGAATGGAAAGAAGGGCCAGTCGGAGTCCAATCAAGAAATTTCAGTAATAGCAGGATTTATTCTTTGGGATGGAGGCCCAAAGTTTCTTTCAATGAAGGAATCAGAAGAACATATGAGTGGATAGCAGAACAGGTTATTAAAAGTAATTTAGAGGTAGTTCAATCTTAGAATCAGACTAAGATGTTCTGCAGCTTGAAGAATTTTTGATTGAGAAATATCGGAAAGGATAATAAAAATCTTAGCAGTATCGTCTTAAAATCGTGTATAATGATTAGCCGGGAGCGGGGCAGTAAGTAAGCCTCCTTGATTTAGCCCTCGTGAAGTCTACATAATGTTCAAATATCTTATCGCATTTATTACGGGTGGGGCTCTTGCCTTCATTCTGACGCCGCTAATCCGCACCTTTGCGACATGGGCGAAAGTCCTCGATATACCATCGGAAAGGAAAATCCATAGGCGTCCTGTTCCCCTTCTCGGTGGACTGGCGATCTTCCTTTCTTTTAACCTGGCTGTCGTTCTGGCCCTCCTCTTTGATAAAACTCTTCTTGGCGAGTCCATCCTCGGAAGATGGCAAGCACTTTTTGTCTGCCAGGTGATTGTTCTAAGCTTCGGTATCTATGATGACGTCAAACGTCTCAAGCCCTGGGCCAAGCTTGTGCTTCAAATTAGCGCTGGCATTGTCATTGTCCTTTTCGGGTTTGGCGTTGAGGCCATCGCTAACCCTTTTGCCGGGAGCATGATAAAGCTGGGTTTGCTCTCTATGCCTTTTACAGTCTTCTGGCTGGTCCTTATTGCTAACGCGCTCAACCTGGTCGATGGACTGGATGGGTTGGCTGCAGGGGCCGCCATCTTTGCTGCGGTCACCATCTTCGGCCTTTCTTATTTCAATCAAAATATCGGGGTGGGGATTGCTTCGATTGCCTTGGCCGGGAGTGTTCTCGGGTTCATTCGCTACAATTTCTATCCCGCCAAGATCTTTTTAGGCGATTCAGGTAGCTTATTGCTTGGGTTTCTGCTGGCTGTGTTTTCTATTCAGGGCTCTTCCAAGGGAGCAACGCTGGTAGCTGTGATGGCGCCAGTCCTCGCCCTTGGCCTTCCCATCATGGAAACGCTCCTTTCTATGATCAGGAGGTTCGTCAAGTCCATTCATCTTGTGGATTATTCGACGAAAAACGGGAGCATCCGGGCCCTCTACTTCAGGGGCTTCTCTCTTTTCAAGGCCGATCGAGACCACATTCATCACCGGCTCTTGAAGCTTGGTTATTCCCAGAGGAAAGCCGTTACGCTCCTGTACGGAATATGCATAGCCCTCTCTCTCTTGGCGCTTTTGAGTGTCGCGATAAGAAATATCAACTGGGTTGGGTTTATTGGCGCCGTCGTGGTCGCTGCTTTCATCGGGATCAAGCGGCTGAAATACGAAGAGTTCAAGATCTTAGAGAATGGTTTGCTTATGCCGGTGTTCAATTTTCCTATCGTTAACAGCCGGCTCTTCCATACCTTCTTTGACCTGGGCATGATTTCCTTCTCGTCCTACCTTTGTATCATGTTAATCTTCCGAGGCTTTGGTGGAGAGGCAAAACTCCTTTTCATCGAATCCCTGCCTCTTTTCCTTTTGATTAAAATCATCATTTTTTACCTGACCGGCGTCTATAAGAAATCCTGGATATATCCGAGCCTGGAGGAGATAACCGGCATTCTCGGCGCGGTGTTCCTGTCGTCCCTTGTTTCTACGCTGCTGATGGAGGTAGTGTTTGGGATTGATGCGTTTGGCGGGCTGGCCTTTTTTGTCCTGGATTTCTACATCCTCCTGACGCTGGCAGGGGGGATACGGTTTTCTTACCGAGTGCTTACGAGCTACTACAAGAAAGGATTTAGCCGGCGAGGGAAGAAAGTTCTCATCTACGGAGCTGGATACAAAGGCTCCACTGTGTTAAAGGAAATCAGGCACAACGGAGATTATCTTGTGAACCCGGTCGGCTACCTAGACGATGACCCGGCCAAAAAGGGAAAATCCGTGCACGGCTGCCCTATCCTGGGTTCTTCGGATGATTTGGAAGAGATTCTGAGCCGAAATGATATCGCTGAGATTATCGTTTCAACGGGCAAAATCGCCAGGAACAGGATTAGCAAATTAATCGAGCTATGCAAGCAAAAGGGCATCGTTGTCAGGCAGTTTGAGTTTCGGTTCTATGAGTTTCCGTAATCGGAGGGGAATTCTTAGGTTGTTTCAGTTAGGGGCGGGACTTTTTTTAGTTACGCTATTTTTTGTGAGCGCGGCGAGCGGTCAGACCTATCAAATATTTCGCGCTCAACTTGATTCCATCAGAACGAGGGCGACATGGAGCGTGGGGCCTTTCAGGATCTGGCCGAGCCTTGGGTTGAATGTAGGATACGATGATAATATTTACGGGACATACGGAGATAGAGCTCCGGTCGCTGATTACACGGCGTCGGCGTCGCTTCCGATAAACGTTTATCTTCCCTTCCGTGATTGGCTCATTCTTTCTTTTTCTGATACGCCTCAGTATGAGCATTTCTTTGATCTAGAGAAGGAGCGGGCATTTAATAATAGCTATTCCGCTGGCCTAAGAATGCTGATTTTCAATCGATTTGTGGTTTCTGGGTCTCATGGCGTGAGCCGCTCAAAAATGCGGCAATTCAGCGAAATTGACAGGCGGATATTCCAGCAGGTCAGAAGCTCGAGTGCCAGCATTTCTTTGGAGACGATAAGGGGAAGTTCGCTCGTGTTTACAGGAGGAATGCGGCAGTATTCTTTCGAGGATGTAACCTTAGAGGGGTCGGATATTCCTGTATCGAGAGCTTTGGACAGGGAGGAGAGAGAAGGGCGGGTCGATTTCTATTATCCGGTTTTCACGGATAGTTCATTTTTCATGAATTTTGGGTATATTGAATATAGATTTATCA
>JARYMI010000090.1 GCA_029907205.1 Clostridiales bacterium | reverse complement strand
AGAAAAAATATCGTAGTTTCCGGGCATGTAATCAAAGGCCATCTTGAGGACCTCAAGACCATCCTTTATCCTTCCCAGTTCTTTATACAGGAGGGCCAAGTTTGTGTAGGCGTGAGGGATGGACCGATTTTCCGTGATGATTTCTTTGAGGAGACGGATGGCTTCCTGGACCCGGCCCTGTTTGGATATTTCCAGAGCATCCTCTGCCCGGTAATAAAAGGGGAGAAGAATTTTGACGTCATCCTCAGGGCCAAAGCTTTCTTTTCTCCTCTCCTGCGCGCTCTGCACATATCCCAGACTCCTCAATTTTTCCAGAGTTTCCCGGTCCATTCTTCGCTCTGCTCGGGGGCTTCCCAGATGGCTCTGGCTGCTCACAATCTGGGCAATTTTTTTCCTGAACCCGTCCACTCCCTTCTGCCGAGCGAGGTTTCGACCCTCATTAAAATCGTCTTTTAAGTTGTAAAACTCCGGAATCGGAGAGTCGATGAATTTTCCTTCATCCTCAACATAGCCTCTTATCGGGGCCCAGCCAAAGCTGTAGTAAGGAGAAAGAGACTCGAAATAGATGGGTCTTTTGGGCAAGGTTTTTCCTTTAAGAGCAGGAAGCAGGCTCATTCCCTGAAGGAACCGCGGCGTTTCAACTTTGAGAACGTCGCAGATGGTCGGAAAAATATCGACATGACAGACAGTCTGATCGACCTTTCCCGGTTCGAGACCCGGCACGAGAATAACGAGGGGGATCCAGACGGTCGTGTTGTAAGCCAGAAAACCATGAGTCTTTTCCCCGTGTTCTCCTAAGGATTCTCCATGGTCTCCGGTTAAGACAATCATCGTCTTAGAGAAAAGACCTTCCTTTTCTAAAGAACTAAGAACCTTTCCTAGTGTGAAATCAACATAGGCGACTTCACCGTCATAAAGACTGTTGGCATATTGAGTCTTGAACGGTTCTGGCGGGTCATAAGGGTCGTGCGGGTCCCAGCAATGAATCCAGAGAAACCACGGCCCCTTTTCCTGCCGCTTCAGCCATTCCAGGGCGCTCGCCACGACGACTTCAGCTTTTCGCTCCTTGGCAGTCTCTTTGGGAGTGTTCTGCACGTACTTGTCATCATACACGTCAAAGCCTTGAGAAAGGCCGAATCTTGTGTCCAGGGGGAACGCGCCCACAAAGGCTCCTGTCGAATAACCGAATTGCTTCAGGTGCTCGGCCAGAGTCAGCAGTTCATCCCTGACGACAAAATTCGTGTTATCATGAACCCCGTGGTACAGCGGCGTCGTCCCGAGAAGAATGTTGGCGTGAGAAGTGAGGGTCGTCACGGAATGGGCGAGGGCCCTGGTAAAGAGCGCGCCCCGTGAGGCCAGTGAATCCATGTTTGGAGTCTTCAGGTGCTCGGCGCCGTAGCAGCTCAACCTGTCAGCCCTGAGCGTGTCAATGGTAATGAGAAGGAGATTGAGCCTGTTTCCCGCTTTTTTCAAACTCCCATCCCGAGAGTGAGCAGCGAGAGTCGCCCCCAGGATGGCGAGAACGGCGATTGTCCACAAGCAAGTCCGACTCTTTCTCATCGGATGTCCTTTCCTGTCCGGTGCATCCTATTATAACACTGAAATAAAATTTTGACATCCGAGTCAATTCGGTACAATTATTGTGGCTCGGAGGGCAATTTTGTATTATAATAAATGTGCTCTGACATGAAAAAACATTTATGTTTTTGGCTGTGCATTGCTGCTTATCCGCTTTTGTTCTTATCCTGCGCCGGCCTTAAAAAGGAAAGCGGGCTTGATCCTGTCTCCGAGGATTTCCTCAGCCGCGTCCGGTACATCATCACTAAGGAAGAATCCAAGATCTTCCGGGAACTCCCGCCGTCGGCCCGGCCTCGCTTCATCGAGGAGTTCTGGGAGAGGCGCGACCCGACTCCGGAGACTGAGACGAACGAATACAGGGAGGCCTATTTTGAGAGGATCGAGGAGGCGAACCGTCTCTTCCGCGGCGCCCAGCCGGGCTGGCTCCAGGATAGAGGGCGGATCTATATTCTCTTCGGGCCTCCCAACGAACGGCAGACGAACCCGATGGGCGGCCGGCCGATCGACCCTTACGAGGACCCGAAGCAAAGCCTCGAGGGCACAAGAGTGGCCACCGGCGAGAAGCCGACAGAGGTCTGGGTTTATTACAACCTCTTTTCCTCATTCCAGCAGCCCCACGCCGTCAAGCTTGTCTTTGTCGATTCTCAGGGGACCGGCAATTACACCTTGACCACAGACCTCGATGAGATCAGCCCGAGCGGTCTCCACACCTCTTTCGAGCCTGATCTTGTCTTCACTCACGAGCTCTACAAGGAGGAAGCAAAGAAAGCAGCGTTGCGCTCCAAGAGAGCACTTTTCGATTTTTCCTGGGAACTCCTCAAGGTCAAAAATAAAGAAGCAGGAAGCAACCTGTCCGTGCTCATCTCCCTTCCCTATAGAAAAATCATCTTTGGCAACGATCAGGGCACCCTCCGGGCCGGGCTCGCTTTTCATCTCGAGATCAGGGATGTCTCAGGAACGATGGTCTGGCAGCAGGACAAAGATTCTCAGCTTGAGTTCAAACAAGCCCAGCTCGAGCAAAACAAGGAAGATTCCTGGGAAATGACCGTCCCGGTTCTTCGTTGGCTGGAAAAAGGCCGCTACTCTTTATACATCCGCCTCGAGAATAGAACCGCCGGCCAGTTGATTGAAAAACTTCTCAAGCTCAAAATGTGAGGTCGGGACGGCTGATGGGTCATGGCTTCAAAACAAAGCGATTTTCTGATATATTTTATCTGATCAAAGGATGAATCGCTGTTTGAAGGAGGCCTTATGAAAGTTCTTCCCAGAGATAGACTTCTGATCGCGTCTGTTTCGATTTTAATGCTTCTTCCCGTGTTTTTTTCAGGGGTCGATGGTCTGGCCCAGGAACAAATGGGCAAAGGAAGGATCAGCGGGACTGTCGTGGACGACGCCGGAAATCCGGTCGAGGGAGCCGTGATAACTGTGGAAAGCCTCAGCACAGAGACGA
>JARYMI010000008.1 GCA_029907205.1 Clostridiales bacterium | reverse complement strand
TGCCCAATCGTCCCAATGTTTAAATGCGGCTTCGTCCTCTCAAACTTTGCCTTCGCCATTCCTTACCTCCTTGCAGCCAAATTGCTCATCCATCCACCTTATCCATCATCTATGGACAGGAATTCTCCCCTCGATGCGGGCGACAATTTCCTCCGCGACTTGAGCAGGCACCTGTTCGTAACGCCAGATCTCCATCGAAAAAACACCCCGGCCCTGAGTGAGAGTACGAAGGACCGTGGCATAGCCGAACATCTCTCCGAGCGGAACAAGGGCCTTGATAACTCTCGAGCCACCCCTCATTTCAAGGCCTTCAATCTTTCCCCTCCTGGCGTTAAGGTCCCCAACAATGCCTCCAAGATAGTCATCCGGAGTGACCACTTCAAGCTGCATGAGCGGTTCGAGCAGGACGGGACTGGCTTTTTTCGCCGCCTCTCTAAAGGCCAGCATCCCGGCAATCTTGTAGGCGATAGGAGTAGAATCCACCTCATGGTAAGAACCGTCGACAAGAGTCACTTTGATATCAACAACCGGAAATCCAGCCAGAATGCCCGTTTCCATGGCTTCACGGACGCCGTCCCGGACGCTGGAGATGAATTCTCGCGGTATGATGCCGCCGCGTGTCTCATCGATGAAAACAAACCCTCCCTCTCTTTGCAGGGGCTCAATGGTAATCCTGCAGTGGCCGTACTGTCCCCTGCCCCCCGTCTGGCGGATGTACTTTCCTTCCCCTTCGGAAGTTTGGAGGATGGTTTCTTTGTACGCAACCTGTGGCCTGCCCAGATGGGCCTGCACCCCGAACTCTCGTCTGAGACGGTCCATGAGGATCTCGAGATGGAGCTCTCCCATTCCGTAAACAAGAGTCTGGCCTGTTTGAGAGTCTGGAGAAACCTTGAAGGTTGGGTCTTCTCTTTCCAGCTTTTCGAGGGCCGTCGCGAGTTTGGCATGCTCGACTTTCGTCTTCGGCTCTATAGTCGCCGAAATCACGGGCTCTGGAAACTTGATCGATTCCAGGATGATGGGGTGATTTCGCCAGCAGAGCGTATCGCCCGTGGAAAGGTTCTTACTCGAGATCAGGGCCGCAATATCTCCAGCATAAACCTCTTTGATGTCTTTCCTCTTGTTGGCATGCATTTCCAACAACCTGGAAATGCGCTCTTCTTCGTCCTTGGTGGCGTTATAGATGACTGAGCCAATCTTTGTTTTTCCCGAATAAACCCGAAAATAAGCCAGTGAGCCGAGGAAGGAGTCGGTCATGATCTTAAAGATCAGGGCTGAAAATGGCTCGGCGTCCGAGGCCTTCCTCGTCTCCACGGCCAGGGTGCGAGGGTGGTGTCCGACAACAGCCGGGATGTCCGCCGGAGAAGGAAGATAATCAACGATGGCGTCTAACAGAGGATGAACTCCCTTATTCCTGAATGAAGCTCCGAAAAGCACAGGGACAACTCTGAGGGAAAGGGTTCCCTTGCGAACGGCGCCCTTGATTTCTGAGACAGAAATTTCCGCCCCGCTGAGGTATTTTTCCATCAATGAATCATCTAAATCGCTCAACAGTTCGAGCATTTCGTTCCGTTTGTGTCTCGCCTCTGCCGCGTGTTCGCTGGAGATTTCGCGGACCTCAACCTGCGTGCCGAGCAGGTCGCTGCTCCAGTCAATCTCCCGCATTTCAACAAGGTCAATGACTCCCCGGAAGTTCTCTTCCCGCCCAACAGGAATCTGGATGACCAGGGGCTTGGCGTTTAGCCTCCGCTGAACCTGTTTGACAACCGCCTCTGGATCAACTCCTACCCGGTCCATCTTGTTGATGTAGACGATCCTGGGGACGCGGTACCGATCGGCCTGGCGCCAGACAGTCTCTGTCTGAGGCTCTACGCCCCCGACCCCGCAGAGGATGATAATCGCTCCGTCTAAGACACGCAGAGACCTCTCGACCTCGGCAGTGAAATCCACGTGCCCTGGCGTGTCGATGATGTTGATCCGGTGGTTATTCCAATAACAGGTGGTGGCGGCCGAGGTGATCGTTATCCCGCGTTCCTGCTCCTGAACCATCCAATCCATAACCGCCGTGCCTTCATCCACCTCACCCATCTTGTACGTGATGCCGGTGTAGAAAAGGATTCTTTCCGTTGTGGTAGTCTTCCCCGCGTCGATATGGGCCATGATGCCGATGTTTCTGACTTTCTCGATCGGGTACGACCGCATGTGCCATTCGCTCCATGTCGATTTTTGCGCAAATCAATCTTTTTTATGGAGACTACCATCTATAATGAGCAAAAGCCCTATTGGCTTCCGCCATTTTATGCGTATCTTCCTTCTTCTTGACTGCTCCACCCCGGTTGTTCACAGCGTCGATGATCTCCGCCGCCAGTTTTTCCTCCATGCTCTTTCCGCTCCGCTCACGGGCATAGCTGAGCAACCATCTCACAGCCACCGCTGTCGAACGGTCACCCGGGACTTCAACGGGGACCTGATAGGTTGCCCCGCCGACCCGCCGCGACTTTGTCTCGAGCAAGGGCCTGACATTTTCCACGGCCTTTTCAAAGGCCTTCAGCGGGTCTTCCTTCGTCTTCTGTTTGACGATTTCCATCGCGTTATAGATGACGTTTTCAGCCACGCTCTTTTTGCCCTTTTTTAAGGCCAGGTTGATAAACCTGGAGATCAGCGTGCTGTTATAGGCCGAATCCGGCTGGGTCTTTCTTTTTTTAATTATTCCTCGTCTTGGCATCCATCCTTCTCCCTGAGTATCAGCTCGCTCTCCTCTCTTTTGGCCTCTTGGTTCCATAGCGCGACCTTGCCTTCAGCCGATTCTGGACGCCCTCCGCATCCAGAGTGCCCCTGATAACATGATAGCGGACACCGGGCAAGTCCTTAACCCGCCCGCCCCGGATGAGGACGATCGAGTGCTCCTGGAGGTTATGTCCGATCCCGGGAATATAGCCTGTGACTTCAATGTTGTTTGTCAAACGGATCCTGGCCACTTTCCGCAATGCGGAGTTCGGCTTCTTGGGTGTTGTCGTGAACACGCGCGTGCAGACGCCCCTTTTCTGGGGACAATTCTCCAGAGCAGGAGATTTGCTCTTGTCCCTCTTGTGGGCTCTGCCTCTCCTGACCAGCTGATTGAACGTTGGCAATAAACCGACTCCTCTCCATAAATTGTATTGGCTTCATCCCGAAAGGATGTAATCTCGGAACGAATGCGCCGATGATAGCAGAAACTGCTTTCTATGTCAAGGATTTTGAGGAAGTTACAGTCTTTTCAGCTCCGCACGGGGGCCTCGATTTCCGGCCCTTCGGCCGTCCCTTCGGACTCCTTCAGTTCTACATCATGGTAATAGCGGTATCCGGTGCCCGCGGGAATGAGCCTGCCCATGATGATGTTCTCTTTCAGCCTCCTCAAATAATCCACTTTTCCGTAAAGGCTGGCCTCTGTCAGGACACGCGTCGTTTCCTGGAAGGAAGCCGCTGCAATAAAACTGTCCGTGCTCAAGGCACTCTTGGTGATTCCCAAGAGAAGCGGCCTTGCTTTGGCCGGCTTTCCGCCCTTCCTGATGACCTTATCATTTTCCTCCTGAAAAACAAATTTATCTACCTGTTCGTCAACGAGAAATTCTGTATCTCCCACCTCTTCGACCTTAACCCAGCGGAGCATCTGGCGGATGATGATTTCGATGTGTTTATCGTTTATTGTTACCCCCTGCAGCCTGTAAACCTCCTGGATCTCGCGGAGAAGGTATTCGGCCAGCTCCTTCTCTCCGAGGACCCGGAGGATATCGTGAGGGTTAACTGGCCCGTCCATAAGCGGCGTTCCTGCCCGCACCCGTTCTCCTTCACCGACGCTGAGGTGAGCTCCCTTGGGAATAAGATATTCCTTTTCGCCGCCCTTTTCGTTGGTGACGACGAGTTTTCGGTAACCCCTGACCAAGCCGCTAAACTGGACCACTCCGTCGATCTCGGAAATGACGGCTGGTGACTTGGGACGCCTCGCCTCGAACAGCTCCTCTGCCCGAGGCAAGCCGCCGGTGATGTCTTTTGTCCGGGCCTGTTCCCTCGGAATCTTGGCCAGGACGTCCCCGGCTAAGACTTTCTCTCTTCCCTCAACTTCGAGGTTGGCGCGGGAGGGCAAGTAATATCTCTTAAGCACGATGGGCCTATTGTTCTTGTCCTTTTTGGTGGGGTGAATGATCTCGACCCTGGGCTGCATCTTCTCGTCTTTAGGCTCGATGACGACTTTGGTGATCAGCCCCGTGAATTCGTCCTGAACCTCCTCCATGGTCACGCCGCGGACGACATCGCGAAATTCGGCCACACCGCTTTCCTCTGTTAGGATGTACGTATTAAACGGATCCCACTCTGCGAATTCCTGCCGCGCCCTGATGGCTTCTCGGTCTTTGACAAAGACTTTGGCTCCGTAAGGAACCTGATAGTGCTCGATTTCACGGCCGCGATGGTCAAGGATGGCGATGCTTGCGTTCCGGTTGACAACGACGATAACGCCGTCCCTGTTGACGACGCTCTTCAGGTTGTTGAACGTGACGATGCCGTCGTTTTTGGCTTCGAGCTTCGACCTCTCCGCGCCCCGCATGGCGATGCCGCCAATATGGAATGTTCTCATCGTCAGCTGAGTCCCGGGCTCTCCGATCGACTGGGCCGCGATGATCCCAACTGCCTCGCCAAGTTCAACAAGCATCCCGGTAGACATGTTTCGGCCGTAGCAGAGCTGACAGACGCCTCTCTTGGCTTCACAGGTGAGGACGGAGCGAATCTTAACCTTCTCAATGCCCAGGTCTTGAAACTGCTGGGCGATTTCTTCCGTGATTTCTTGATTTGGCTCAACAATCACTTCATTCGTGTCGGGATTGACAACTCTCTCCAGAGCGATGCGGCCGACAATGCGGTCAATAAAGGGCTCGATGATCTCGCCGTTTTCAACGATCGCCGTGACATTGGTTCCTTTCAACGTGCCGCAATCGTGTTCGTCCACGATGACCTCCTGGCCAACGTCCACGAGCTTGCGGGTCAGGTATCCTGAATTCGCGGTTTTGAGGGCCGTATCTGCCAGCCCTTTGCGTGCTCCATGGGTAGAAATGAAGTACTGAAGGACATTCAGGCCTTCCCTGAGGTTTGAGACAATAGGCGTCTCGATGATCTCGCCTGAAGGCTTGCTCATCAGCCCCCTCATGCCGGCCAGCTGACGAATCTGCTGCTTGTTGCCGCGGGAGCCGGAATCAGCCATGACAAAAAGCGGGTTGAGTTGATTCCCTTCGAAACTGATCTTTTTCATCTCGTCGATCATGGCGCTTGAGACTTTGTCCGTCACTGCTCCCCAGATTTCGACCACTCGGTTGAACCGCTCTCCTGCGGAGATCGTCCCTTCGCGGTAAAGCTTTTCGATGTCCTGCACCTCTTTCTGGGCCTTATCCACGAGCACGCTCTTCTCCTTGGGAATGATAAAATCATCGATCCCCAACGAAAAGCCTGCCTGAGTAGCCTGATTGAACCCGAGTTCTTTCATTTTGTCGAGCATTTCGATGGTCGGCGAGAGTCCTGCTTTCAAGTACGTATAGAAAACCAGGTTCTCCAGGCCCTTTTTCCTCATCATGCCGTTCATGAAGGGAATCCCCGGAGGAAGAATGTTATTGAAAATGATCCTTCCTGGCGTCGTGTCGATCAACTTATTCTGCACTGTGGTTACCGGACAGGTCATTACCGCTTGATCGTCATAATAGGTGATCAGGTTCATGACCGACCCTGTGAACCTCAGTTTGATCCGGGCCTGGAGGTCGACTTCCCTGTTTTCCAGAGCCAGCAAGGCTTCTTCTCGAGAGGAAAAGATGCGTCCCTCTCCCTTCTGGCCTTTTTTCTCGAGGGTCAGATAATAGCAGCCTAAAACCATGTCCTGGCTAGGAATCGTCAAAGGCCGGCCGTGGGCGGGCGAAAGGATATTATTTGTCGAAAGCATCAGCGTCTGGGCTTCGATCTGGGCTTCGACAGAGAGAGGGATATGGACGGCCATCTGGTCGCCGTCGAAGTCCGCGTTGAAAGCTGCGCAGACAAGCGGATGAATCTGGATAGCCTTGCCTTCAATCAGGATGGGCTCAAAAGCCTGAATGCCGAGGCGGTGGAGTGTGGGGGCTCGATTGAGAAGAATAGGATGCTCCCTGACGACTTCCTCCAGGTAATCCCAAACTTCAGGACGTTCCTGCTCATGCCACTCGCGGGCAATCTTGACGCTGGGAACAAGGCCTTCTTTCTCCAGCTTGTGGAAAATGAAGGGCTTGAAGAGCTCCAAGGCCATCTTTTTGGGCAAACCGCACTGGTTCAACTTGAGCTCCGGCCCCACGACGATCACGGACCGGCCTGAATAATCGACGCGTTTCCCGAGGAGATTCTGGCGAAACCGCCCTTGCTTTCCCCGCAAAGCTTCGCTCAGAGACTTGAGCGGCCGCCGGTTGGCTCCCAGATGAACCCGGCCTCTTTTGCCGTTGTCGAAGAGAGCGTCCACAGCTTCCTGGAGCATCCTCTTCTCGTTGCGGATGATGAGCTCGGGCGCTTTGAGCTCGATCAGCTTCTTGAGCCGGTTGTTGCGGTTGATGACCCGGCGGTAAAGGTCATTCAGGTCAGAAGTGGCAAACCGGCCGCCATCGAGCCTGACCAGAGGTCTCAGGTCGGGAGGAATGACCGGGATGACTTTCAGGATCATCCACTCAGGCCTGTTTCCCGATTTTTTCAGGGCCTTGAAGACTCTCAGGCGCTTGGCGAATCTGAGCCTCCTCTGCTGAGAGGTCTCCCTCTTCATCGACTTTCTCAGACGTTCTGTCTCTTTGGACGTGTCGATTTTGGTCAAGAGTCCGTCGATGGCTTCTGCTCCTATGCCGGCCTGAAATTTACTGCCGTATTTTTCCTGGGCCTCCTTGAATTCCTCTTCGGACAGAAGCTGTTTTTCTTTAAGGGGTGTCTCGCCCGGGTCAGTCACGATATAGGACTCAAAATAGAGAACTTTCTCCAGGTCCTTGATCGAGAGGTCAAGGACGAGGCCAATGCGGCTGGGCGGGCTCTTGAAAAACCAGATATGGGCAACCGGGCTGGCCAGCTGAATATGGCCCATCCGTTCCCGCCGAACTTTGGATTTGGTGACCTCGACGCCGCAGCGTTCACAGATAATTCCCCTGTACTTCATCCTCTTGTACTTGCCGCAGAGGCATTCGTAATCGTTAATGGGTCCGAAAATCTTGGCGCAGAAGAGGCCGTCTTTTTCCGGTTTAAACGTCCTGTAGTTGATCGTCTCAGGCTTGGTTACTTCTCCCCAGGACCAGCTCTTAATTTTCTCGGGTGAAGCGATGCTGATCCTGACCCGGTCAAAATCGACCTTGGCCTTGCCGGACAGAGTTTGCCTTGCTTCCATTAGCGTTCTCCTTTCATCAGAGGAGGAACCTCAATCCCCCACGGCAAGATTTCTTCCCTTTCGGCTTTCTCCAGTTCGACGTTGAGACATAGGCTCTGCAGCTCCCGGATGAGAACATTGACGGATTCGGGAAGCCCGGGCTGGAAATCCAGGTCTCCCTTGACAATGGCCTCGTAAATCTTTGCTCTTCCCTCGACATCATCAGATTTGACGGTCAAAAGCTCCTGAAGAGTAAAGGCTGCGCCGTAGGCTTCGAGAGCCCAGACTTCCATTTCTCCAAAACGCTGGCCTCCGAATTGGGCTTTGCCGCCCAGAGGCTGTTGTGTGATAAGAGAATAGGGGCCTGTGGACCGGGCGTGGATCTTGTCATCCACGAGATGGTAAAGTTTCATCATGTAGATGTAACCGACCGTGACTTCCTGATCGAGAAGCTCACCGGTTACGCCGTCATAAAGAGGCGTCTTCCCTGATTCCGGCAGGCCAGCTTTCTTCAGCAGTTCCTTGATCTCTTCCTCTGAGATTCCGTCGAAAACCGGAGTGTCAACCCAGAGGTTCAGTTTCTTTGCCGCCCAGCCCAAATGGGTTTCGAGAATCTGCCCCACATTCATCCGCGAAGGGACCCCCAGAGGGTTGAGGACGATCTCGACCGGAGTGCCGTCTGGAAGGCGCGGCATGTCCTCTTCGGGCACAATCTTGGCCACAATGCCCTTATTGCCATGACGGCCGGAGATCTTATCGCCAACCGACAGCTTTCGCTTCATGGCGATGTACACCTTGATCGTCTGGATGACGCCGGGCGCCAATTCATCGCCTTTTTTCAGAATGTCAACCTTCTCCTTGAACTCGGATTTAAGGGCGTCGATCTGGCGCCTGACCTTTTTCTCTATATCTTTGATCTTCCAGTCCCTTTCTTCGTTCTCTTCCAGCTTGAGCTTAGAATAGTCGTCGGGATCGATCGCATCAAAAATTCTCTCGGTGAGTTTTGTTCCTTTTGTGAGAGATTGACCGGAGATTTTCTGGTCTCTGTCAAGCGTTTCGCCCTTAAGGAACATCCTGATCCTTCTTTGCCTTTCGTTATCCAAGATGCTGATCTCGTCGTCGAGGTTTCGCTTCATCTTGGCAATCTCTTCTTTCTCGATTGTCTTGGCCCTTGGCCCTTTTTCACTTCCCCTGCGCGAAAAGATACGGACATCAATGACTGTCCCCTCAATTCCCGGAGAGCAGTAAAGGGAGGCGTCCTTGACATCAAGAGCTTTCTCGCCAAAGATCGCTTTGAGGAGTTTTTCTTCTGGAGAGAGTTGTGTTTCTCCTTTGGGGGCTACTTTGCCAACTAAGATGTCCCCCGACCTAACGTAGGCCCCGATCCTGACGATGCCGTTCTCATCGAGGTTCCGAAGAAGGTTTTCCGGGACATTGGGGATATCCCTGGTGATCTCCTCGGGACCGAGCTTTGTATCCCTGGCTTCGAGCGTTTCCTCGACGATATGGATCGAACTGAAAATATCATCCTTGATGAGACGCTCGCTGACGATGATGGCGTCCTCAAAGTTGTACCCCCGCCAAGGCATGAAGGCACAGAGGACATTCCGGCCCAAAGCCAGCTCCCCCTCATGCGTGCAGGAGCTGTCAGCTAAGATTTGGCCTTTGAGAACACGTTCGCCCTTGCGGACAATCGGCCTGTGGTTGATGCAGGTGTTCTGATTGGTGCGCAGGAACTTTGTCAAAAGATAGAGGTCTGTGCCGACATCATGCTCCTTGGCCTTTTCTCTTTCATCGACCCTGATCAAGATTCTTTCTGCGTCAACGAATTCGACGACCCCTGGGCGCTGGCAAATGATGACATCCCCAGAGCCCTTGGCAACGAGGTGCTCGATGGCCGTCCCGACGAGCGGAGCTTCAGGACGCAGCAGCGGCACAGCCTGCCTCTGCATGTTTGAACCCATGAGAGCCCGGTTGGCATCGTCGTGCTCAAGAAAGGGGATCAAGGCTGCTGAGAGGGAGACGAGCTGCTTGGGCGAGACATCGATGTATTCGACCATTTCGCGCGGCACAACCTTGAAGTTTCCGGCCTGGCGCGCACTGACGAACTCGCTTGAAAAATAGCCCTTTTCATCAACTGGCGCATTGGCCTGCGCAATGATGTATTTTTCCTCTTCCCAGGCGGTCAAGTAAAAGCAGTGAGGTTCATAAACCGGAAGGTGCTTGGCTTTGCTCTTTTCGAGCTGCTTGATCGTCTTGAGGAGGTCATCTTTCTCGATGATTTCGCCGATCTTATAAGAGCTATCTCCAGGATGGACGATCCGGACATAATCGATGATTCGGCCATTCCGGACTTTCCGGTATGGAGTCTCGATAAACCCGTAGTCGTTGACTCGAGCGT
This sequence comes from Clostridiales bacterium, assembly GCA_029907205.1. Lineage (GTDB taxonomy): Bacteria > Acidobacteriota > Aminicenantia > Aminicenantales > UBA8522 > JARYMI01. Next base: position 77,453 of record JARYMI010000008.1, on the reverse strand, counting down.
AGCAGCTCAGTGAGGAAATAAGCCCAATGTTAGGGCCTTCTGGCGTTTCCACTGGACAAATCCGGCCGTAGTGAGAGGCCTGAATGTCTCTGACCTCGAAACCGGCCCGCTCCCGGCTTAGACCGCCAGGCCCAAGTGCGCTGAGACGCCTCTTGTGAGTGATTTCGGCCAAGCTGTTGATTTGGTCCATGAACTGGGAGAGCTGGGAGCTTCCGAAAAATTCCTTGAGAGCGGCAATGACGGGTTTGGAATTGATGAGGTCCTGGGGCATAGCTGAGGTCAGGTCAGAGCTAATCGTCATCTTTTCTTTGATCGTCCTCTCCATGCGGGTCAGGCCGATGCGGAAGGCGTTCTCTACCAATTCACCAACCGAGCGGATGCGGCGGTTCCCCAGGTGGTCGATATCGTCGATCGTACCCTCTCCCTGTCGCAGGCGAAGAAGATACTGGATGACTTGAACATAATCCATCGGCGCAAGGACTTTTTCTTCGAGGGAGGTATCGAGGCCAAGCTTTATATTCATTTTTAAGCGGCCGATCCTTGAAAAATTGTATTTTTGAGGGTTAAAAAAGAGGTTGTGGAAGAGGTTATGAGTGCTCTCGACTGTATGAGGCTCTCCCGGCCTCAATTTCCTGTATATTTCCGATAAAGCCTGTGTGGTGTCCTTGCGCTGGTCTTTTTTGACGGTGTTGCTGATGATGGGCCCGATCTTATCTTGCTCTGGAAAAAAGACTTCGAAGGGCTCACCCCGGCCAATGAGAAGCTCAAGCTGAACATCGCCCAGCTCTTCGTTGACTCGGACTTTTCCTTTGATGCTGCTCAGGGCGTAAGCGCCCTGGAGGTCTTTATTCCACAGGGGAACCCGGTCCACTCCTCTTGCTCGAAGGTCAGCGATGAGCTCGGGGACAAGCTTTGTCTTGGCCTGAACAACAGCTTTTCTGGAAGGGGGGACAACGATATCCTCCGCAACTGTTTTCCCCTCCAAATTGTCGGAAAGCTCCCAATAAAGCTTACCGTCGCGCGGGATGACCTTATAGATCTTGTAGAAAAGGCGAAGGATTTCTTCGTCCGATCCAAAACCAAGGGCCCTGAGAAAGACTGTGGCCAGAAATTTTTTCTTCCGGTCCAGGCGAACAAAAAGCGTGTTCTTGGCATCGTACTCAAACTCGACCCAAGCCCCGCGGTACGGAATAATCTTTCCGATGAAAAAGCCTTTGGTGTCTCCAGGCCGGAAGAAAACGCCCGGAGACCGCTGCAGCTGGCTGACGACGACTCGTTCGATGCCGTTGAAGATGAACGTCCCTTTGTCGGTCATCAGAGGAATGTCGCCAAAATAGACTTCCTGTTCCTTGATGTGCTTGAGCCTCTTTGTCTTGGCTGAAGCATCCTTTTCCCAAGAAATGAGGCGAACCTTTAGCCTCAGCGGCACAGAGTAGGTATAGCCTTTTTGCAGGCACTCGTTAGGGCTGTACTTCAACTTCAGTCGGACCCTGTCCCCGCAGTGCTCGCAAACGGGAACTTCGACTTTCCTCATAGCGCTGCAGTAGGGACAGATTTCCTTTTCGGTGAGCTCAACATCAGCCGGGAGGAGCGTGCCGCAGCTCTTGCACCGGGCGCGCGAATTCTCCACGCCTTTCAAACGTCCGCATTTGCACTCCCAGTTGCCGACCGAGTAGCTGATAAAATCAAGCTGGGTCGTCTCCTTGAAGTCGGAAATCGGAAAAATGTCCTTCAGGGCCGACTGCAGACCCGCATCCTTCCTTTCCTCAGGCAAGAGGTCCATCTGCAAGAATTCGGCATAGGACTGCCTCTGGATGGCCAGAAGGTCGGGCATCGGGAATTGCGTCCCAATTTTGGAGAAATCGACCCGAGGAATTCGGTGCTTTAAATTTTCAGATTCATTTTGCATGGCCACTCTCAAGAAAAAGTTTTTTTCTCATCGCCCAAAAAGATTGTCGACGATCAATCTGCTCTCGTACGCTCATTACTGAATTTCGACGGCTGCTCCTGCTTCCTCGAATTTTGTCTTGATGGTTTCTGCTTCTTCTTTAGAGATTTTCTCTTTGACCGGTTTAGGAGCAGAATCCACAAGGTCTTTAGCTTCCTTTAGCCCCAAGTTCGTGATTTCTCTGACGATCTTGATGACGTTAATTTTTTTGTCTCCGGGGCTCTTGAGCACAACAGTGAACTCCGTCTTCACCTCTTCGGCCTTAGGCTCTGCTCCGGGGGCGGCGACCGCTCCAGGGACAGCGAGAGGAACGGCGGTAGCGCTGATTCCGTAGCGCTTCTCGAATTCCTTGACGTAGTCGGCCAATTCCAGGATAGTCAGGTTATCCAGGTGGGCGAAAAACTGCTCTTTTGTTAGTTTTGTCATTTCTTCCTTTGCTTTGGGCATTTTTACCTCCAACCTATTTTTTTTCTTTTAATTGACTCAACAACCGGCCAAAACTCGCTAATGGAGCTTGCCAAGTCCTTAAAAGTCGTGTCAAAGGATAAGCCAATAAATAGCCGATCTTCCCCAGCAGTTCCTCCCGGGAAGTCAGGCTGCAGACCTCCCCGAATCGATCGGATGAAAGCGTCTGCCCTTCAATGAGGCCCCCCTTAAAAGTCAAAATCTTGTTCTGGGAGGCAAATTCCCTCAGCAGTCGAGCCAACCTTACAGGGTCGTGAGCGGCAAAAGCGATCGCTGTCGGCTTCTCGAAACAGCCTCCAAGCTCTTTCGGGATTCCTTCCCCTTCCTTCAGGGCTCTTAGCGCCAGCCGGTTCTTAACCACTCTAAAGGAGTAGTCGTTCTTCCGCAGGAGTTTGCGCAACTCGACAGACTGGGCCACGGTCAGACCGGTGTAATCAAGGAGATAGAAAGTATCCTGACGGCGAAAATTCTCTTGGAGCTCTTTGACCAATTTTTCCTTAACGTCCCTTTTCACCGTGTCTCTCCTCTCATTTCTCGAGAATCGTCTCTGAAATCCTCAAAGATGGACCCATGGTGGAAGAGAGGAAAATGCTGCGAACGTACTTGCCCTTGGCAGCAGGGGGCTTGGCATGGAGGACGGCCTGGATGTACGCCCTGATGTTCTCGGCAAGCTTGTCCTCGGAAAAAGAAACCTTGCCCACGCTGGAGTGGAGGATTCCCGTCTTGTCAACGCGGAACTCCACTTTGCCCGCTTTGGTCTCTTCGACCGCTTTCTTTATGTCAAAAGTCACTGTGCCCGACTTGGGATTGGGCATCAGGCCTTTGGTCCCCAGAATTCTTCCCAGCTTTCCGACGTTCCTCATGACATCGGGCGTGGCGATAACGACATCAAAATCAATCCATCCAGAAGCAATTCTCTCGATTAGCTCTTCCCCCCCTGCGTGATCAGCTCCTGCTTCCTCAGCTTCTTTGATCTTTTCTCCCGCGGCGATGACGCAGATCTTCTTGGTCTTTCCCGTTCCATGCGGCAGCACAACGGTTCCCCGGACCATCTGTTCGGAGTGTTTGGGGTTGACCCCCAAACGCATGGCTATATCAACGGATTCGTCGAACTTGGCCGTTCCCGTTTTTTTCAGCAGGCTGACCGCCTCCTCCAGAGAGTACTCCTTCAGGCGGAGAGACTCTTTTGCCTTGGCGTATCTCTTCCCTCGTTTACTCACTGACGATCTCCAATCCCATATTCTTCGCTGTGCCCTCGATGATCCTTTTAGCCGTTTCTAAATCATAGGCGTTTAAATCCGGCATCTTGAGCCTGGCGATGTCCTCGATCTGCTTTTGAGTGATCTTGCCAACTTTTTCCTTGTTTGGCGCTCCAGAACCTTTGGCGATCCCGGCGGCCTTCTTTAAAAGATAGGAAGCGGGGGGTGTCTTCAGGTCAAAAACGAAGCTCTTGTCCTTGAACACCGTGATGACGACGGGGACGACGGTCCCCTCCTCCAGCCGGCTGGTTTTCTCGTTGAACTGGCGGACGAAATCCATAATATTGACGTTGTGCTGACCCAAGGCTGGGCCGACAGGAGGAGCAGGACTGGCCTGCCCGGCGACGATCTGGAGCTTGATCCTGGCCGCAACTTCTTTAGACATTATCTCCTCCTATAGCTTCTCCACCTGAAGGAATTCCAGTTCGACCGGTGTTGAGCGGCCAAAAATCGTGACGAGAACCTTCAGCGTGTTCTTTTCGTGATTCACTTCCTCAACGATGCCGTTGAAATTAAAGAAGGGGCCGTCGATGATCCGAACCGCCTCTCCTTTCTCGAAGGTATGTTTAGGCTTGGGCCTCTCCGATGTCGTCTCCATATGCTCGACAATCTGGCCGACTTCTTCTCGGTTCAGCGGCGAAGGCTTTTTCCCGGGGCCGACAAACCCAGTGACTTTCGGCGTTTCCCGGACGAGATGCCAGTTCTCATCGTTCATTTCCATCTCCACCAGGATGTACCCCGGGTAAGATCTTTTTGTGGAGACGACCTTCCGACCGCCCTTGATTTCAATCACGTCTTCGGTCGGGATGATGATCTGTCCGAACTGACTCTGAAGGCTTAGCTCCGCAGCCCTCTGACGAATGGACTCGGCCACAAATTTCTCAAACCCTGAATAGGTGTGGACAACGTACCAGTTTTTAGCCATGGTGGTCCCTGTTTAGCCGAAAAGAGCCTTGATCTGAGTGATCACCCAGGAAAAAATGAGGTCCATGAAAAAAAGATAGAAGCCAAAAAAAATGACGGCGATGATGACGACAAGAGTCGTGTTGTAGACCTCGAGCCGCGACGGCCAGGTCACTTTCTTGACTTCTCCTCTTACGTCTTTCAGGAAATTCGTTAATCGCTTATACCATCTCGTTTTTTCCATGGACGATCCCTCGCTGAATCACGGGCTTTCTTCTGTCTGCCAATCCTCCTTGGTCTCGCGGGAACGAATGAATGTTCAGCTATCTCCGTTTGCCAGAAGCAGGGGGGGCAGGTGAGGCAGGACTCGAACCCGCAACCTGCGGTTTTGGAGACCGCTGCTCTAACCAGTTGAGCTACTCACCTTCCCGTTTTTTCTTCACCTCGCGTTTCCGAGATAGGCTACCGCCGGTCACTTCACTTCCTTGTGGAGCGTGTGTTTCCGGCAGAACTTGCAAAATTTTTTTATCTCAAGCCTCTCTGTCTGCTTTTTTTTGTTTCTTGTCGACGTGTAATTCCTTCGCTTGCATTCAGAACACTGGAGCGTGATCAATTCTCTCATCTTCTGCTCTCTGTCATCTCCTGGCGAGGAACTACGTGCATTGACGACCCGGTCAGCTGAGTCCTATGCTCTGTTCTTCGCCTTTCCCTCCGTCCTCCTTACTCCATGATCTCCGTCACCGTCCCCGCTCCGACCGTCCGCCCCCCTTCCCGAATCGCAAACCGTAACCCCTTCTCCATCGCCACGTCCGTGATCAACCCAATCTCCAAATTCACGTTGTCCCCAGGCATCACCATCTCCACCCCACCCGGCAACTTCACACTCCCCGTCACGTCCGTCGTCCGAAAATAAAACTGCGGCCGATACCCAGTGAAAAACGGCGTGTGCCGCCCCCCCTCCTCCTTCTTCAACGCATATATCTCAGCCTTAAACCGCCGATGCGGCGTGATCGACCCAGGCTTCGCCAACACCATCCCCCTCTCCACCTCCTCCTTGTCCGTCCCCCTCAACAACACCCCTATGTTGTCACCAGCTATCCCCTCATCCAATAGCTTCCGAAACATCTCCACCCCCGTCACCACCCGCTTCCGCGTCTCCCCAAACCCAACAATCTCCACCTCCTCCCCTACCTTCACCTTCCCCCTCTCCACTCGTCCCGTCACCACCGTCCCACGCCCAGATATCGAAAAAATGTCCTCTATCGGCATCAAAAACGGCTGGTCCACCAACCGCAAAGGCTCCGGTATGTGCTCATCCACCGCATCCATCAACTCCACTATCCTCTTGTTCCACTCATACCCAGGATCCCCATCCGACTCCATCGACTTCAACGCACTCCCACGTACCACCGGTATCCTGTCCCCAGGAAACTCATACTTCGTCAATAACTCCCGTACCTCTAACTCCACTAAATCCAATATCTCCGCATCCCCCACCAAATCCACCTTGTTCATAAAAACCACCACCGCCGGCACGTTCACCTGCCTCGCCAACAATATGTGCTCCCGCGTCTGCGGCATCGGCCCATCATCCGCCGCCACCACCAATATCGCCCCGTCCATCTGCGCCGCCCCAGTAATCATGTTCTTGATGTAGTCCGCATGACCAGGACAATCTATGTGCGCATAGTGCCGCTTCGCCGTCTCATACTCAATGTGCGCTATCTGTATCGTCAACCCCCGCTCCTTCTCCTCAGGCGCATTGTCAATCTCCCCGTACTCCTTCACCTGCACTTTCGAATTCAACCGATGCAGCACCTTCGTGATCGCCGACGTCAACGTCGTCTTCCCATGATCCACATGCCCAATCGTCCCAATGTTTAAATGCGGCTTCGTCCTCTCAAACTTTGCCTTCGCCATTCCTTACCTCCTTGCAGCGGAATCTCATGCTAATTTTATTCAACCAGCCCACGACCAGAGTCGAACTGGTGACCCCATCCTTACCAAGGATGTGCTCTGCCAACTGAGCTACGTGGGCTTCCAAACCTCCGGACAAGCGGGAAACGGGATTCGAACCCGCGACCAACGGCTTGGAAGGCCGATGCTCTACCGCTGAGCTATTCCCGCTTAAATGGGCAGGGAAGGATTCGAACCTCCGAAGCGTTTCCGCAGCGGGTTTACAGCCCGCCCCATTTGGCCACTTTGGTACCTGCCCGTGTGTCGGTCTATAGCCCATCGACCTTCCAAAGAGACCGTATCTATCTCGGCGTTTCTCCCGCAAAAAGCCAGCGAAGGGATTCGAACCCCCGACCCGCTGATTACAAATCAGCCGCTCTACCAACTGAGCTACGCTGGCGCAGTTTTCACTCTCGGGGCGTTTATATCTGACCTTCGCGCTCAGGGAAAAAGAGAAAGGACGGAAAAAGATTAGAATTAGCTTTCTCTTTACCAGGCTAAATCATTAATTTTTGAATAAAATAAAAAAATACGCCCCTAATCTTAGAAGAAATTGCCGCTTTTGTCAAGAGCAACAAGATTATTTGTTAATTTCTTTTTTTTAGGGGCACTTGACGGGCTCTCTCCAGTTTTTCAGCCAAACCACGGTAAAAGTCAAGGGCGAAAATGACATACCTAGCTTTTTGGACCTCATTCAGGTTTTCTTCGAGCATCGCCTCGAATTCCTGGTCCCTCTCAAGAATGGCTTTTCGCAGCTCTTTTATGGACCTCACCTTATCGGCCAGCTTTTGCTCATCAACAGTCTCGCCCCTCAGCATCGCCCGGAGGTCCCGAATCTCCTTGCCCATCTTCATAGAAAGAGCGGCTTTTTCTCTTTCAATGCGAGTCGCGGCGGGATAAATCCTGGCCGTCTGCTCTTCGCTCAGTTCAAGGGCCTCGGTCATCCTAAGCAACCGAAGCCGGTGGATGTTCTCGCGAATTCTCTCTCGATTGGCTGGCTCTTGTCCGGGGTCTTGGGGAGTCAGTGGAGAAAAAGAAAAGACGAGGCTCAGGACAACAAAAAGAAACTTCATCTTTGTCATTTTTGACTCCTAGGATTTAATTTCTTTCTCGATTTCCCGGTTGAGGAATTCCATCTCTTCCTCGCTCAGGCCTTCTAAAAAGAGAGGGTCTTCAACAGATAGCGTCCTCGTCACCGAATCGTCTGCTCCGGCTTCCTCTCTGAGAGCGCGCACGAGAGCGACATTAAAGAGGTCCGCTAATTGTGAATCATCCCCGATTTCACCGTAAACGCGGTCAAGACATCTTTCAAAAGAGAAAATGTTGTTCTCCTCAGCTTCTGGCCCTCTCCGCAGGATAAGGACAAGGCTGAAGGCGGCAGCGATGAGGACAGCCGCTCCTGCCCAGGCCCATCTCCTGTTCCGCCAGCCGAGCCTCACGCCCGATGCTCCAGGCTGAACGGCTTGAAGCCGCGGCCTCAGGCGGCGCGAAAATTCCTCCCAGTAACGGGGCGCAAAGTCCGGGATTTCTAAACGCAACGCTTCTTGTTGAAGAAGGCGAAGCCTCTCCTTATAGGCGCGGCAGGCGCCGCATTTGGCTAGATGGGAAGCGAGCTTCCGCGACCTCTTGGTATTAAATTCTTTGTCGAGCGAGTCGGATATCCATTTCTCGTATTTCCTGCATCGCATGCCTCACCTCTCCAAATAAGGACTGAGCTTGGCCTGGAGAATTTTCCTGGCCTTATGAAGACGCCAAGATACGGTGTTCTCTGGGCAGCGGAGAACCTGAGCTGCCTGGCTATGGGTCATTCCCTGGAGGACAACCAGGATGAAGGATGACTTGTAAGCCAAAGGAAGGGAATCGACCGCCTCGTTCAGCCGCTCTCCGAGCTCTTTGGCCATTGAGACTGGCTCCGGCGAATGGAGAAAGGTTGCGGCGATATTTTCCATTTTTTCTTCGCATCCCGCTTTTTCTTTCTCCCGCCCTGCTTTTTTCACAAAATTCAGGCTCCGATTGACGGCAATCCGGAATATCCAGGTGTAGAAGCCCGATTTCTTCCGAAAACTCTTGATCGCCCGGAAAGCTTGGAGGAAAGTCTCCTGAGCCAGGTCGTCGGTGTCGTTATGATTCCTTGTGTACCGGTAGATCGTCCGGTAGATTCTCTCTCGGTACCTCTTGACAAGCTCGGCATAGGCCTCCAGGTCACCTTGTTGGGCTTGCTCCACGAGCACCTCTTCCTTAACATCCGTCATCAAGAGCTTCATTCTATTAGACATCCATTATATATAATCCTTTGGAAAATGGGGACGCTCCTCCCAGAGGACCGTTCCCAATCAATTGACAAGGCATTATGTCCCTGGTATGATTCGGCCTGCGTTAAGAAAGGCATCATTTCAATGATCGACCGTTACACTCTTCCAGAGATGGGAGCTATCTGGTCTGATGAGAACAGATACCAAAAATGGCTGGACATCGAACTGGCCGTCTGCGAGGCCTGGGAAAAACTCGGTCGCATCCCGCCTTCATCTCTGCACAGGATCAAGGAAAAAGCCGCTTTTTCTGTCCACCGCATCGAGGAGATCGAGAAAATTGTTAAACACGATGTCATCGCCTTTCTGGAGGCCGTGGGGGAACATGTCGGCGAAGAAGCGCGCTTCATCCACATGGGGCTCACTTCTTATGACATCGTCGATACAGCCCTCTCCCTGTTGATCAAGGAATCGCTCGAAAAGGTTCAAAAAGACACTCAAAACCTCCAACAGGCCATCAAGGATCAGGCCCTTCGGCACAAAAGGACGGCTATGATAGGCAGGACGCACGGCGTGCATGCCGAGCCCATTACCTTAGGCGTCAAACTCCTCGTCTGGTATGAAGAAATAAACCGCCATCTGGTCCGCCTTAAAAAAGCGGAGGACATCATCAGCTGCGGCCGCATCTCAGGTTCTGTTGGGACTTACATCCATCTCGACCCGAGGGTTGAAGAGCTGGCTCTGGAACGAGTCGGCCTCAAACCAGCTAAAGTTTCAACGCAGGTTCTCCAGCGTGACCGCCACGCAGAAGTCTTAGGAGCCCTGGCTCTTCTTGGTTCAAGCCTCGATAAGTTCGCCGTCGAGATCCGGCATCTTCAGAAAACAGAAACTCTCGAGATCGAGGAGCCCTTCACCAAAGGTCAGAAAGGCTCTTCCTCGATGCCGCACAAGAAGAACCCTGTGCGCGCCGAAAGAATTTCCGGCCTTTCCCGGCTTCTCCGAGCAAACCTTCAGGTTGCCCTGGAAAACATCGCCCTCTGGCACGAGCGGGACATCTCTCATTCCTCGGCCGAAAGAGTCATCATCCCCGACTCGTTTATATTGTGCGATTATATGCTTGCGGAGATGACGGACATCATTAAGAACATGGTCGTCCATGAAGAAAGGATGAAAGAAAACATCGCTCTGACCAAAGGCCTCATTTTCTCCCAGGCCGTCCTCCTCGCTTTGACCGATAAAAATGTGCCCCGCCCTCAAGCGTACGAGCTCATCCAGCGAAACAGCCTGCGCGTCTGGAAAGAAAACCTGGGTCTAAAGGATTTGCTCCTGGCCGACAAGGACATCCTGGCTGTCCTTTCGCCAGAGGAACTGGACGCGTGCTTCGACCTGAGCCGCTATCTCGATAAGATCGACTTCATTTACCGCAAAGTTCTTGGGAATGAAAGTTAGAATCCTCGTGTCTTTTAAAGAAAGCGTCCTCGACCCCCAGGGTCAGACCGTGAAGAATGCTCTGCACACATTAGGGTATGATTTTATCAAGGACGTCCGTCAGGGAAAAGTTTTTGAGGTTGAACTCCAGGGCCTGAGCGAGGACCAGGCCCAAAAGGTCATCCCTGAGATTGCCGACAAGGTTCTGGCCAACCCGATCATAGAGAAGTTTTCCTGGGAAGTTTTGTCGGAGGGGAAGAAGGTCTCCCGAAATTGAAATTCGGCGTCGTCGTCTTTCCCGGCTCTAACTGCGACCACGACACGCTTTTTATCCTTCAAAAAGTCCTCTGCCAAGAAGCGACGTTCCTTTGGCACAAGGACCATGACCTCGGCCGAGTGGGCTGCGTCATCCTGCCCGGCGGGTTTTCCTATGGTGATTATCTCAGGGCCGGGGCGATCGCTAAATTTTCGCCGCTGATCGAGGAGGTCAGGGAATTCGCCGAGAGGGGCGGCCTCGTGCTCGGGATTTGCAACGGCTTCCAGATCCTTCTCGAGCTCGGCCTCCTGCCCGGCGCCATGCTCAGAAACAAGAACCTCAAGTTTCTCTGCCAGCATGTCCACGTTCGTGTGGAGAACGCTCGAACGGCCTTTACTCACAGGGCTCGGCCCGGGCAACTTCTCCGCATTCCCATCGCGCATTTCGACGGCAACTATTATGCCCCAGCCGAGACGCTCCACAGGCTGGAGGCCAGCAACCAGGTTGTTCTACGGTATGTTGACGAAAACGGAGAAGCCACAGAGCCAGCAAACGTCAACGGCTCGGCGTCCAACATCGCCGGCTTGATCAATGCCAAGGGGAATGTGTTAGGAATGATGCCTCATCCTGAACGCGCTTCTGAAGCCGTCTTGGGAAGCCGGGACGGCCGTCTCATTTTTGAGTCGATCATTTTATGGCGTTAGAAGATGAGGGATTGATCAAATAAACCGATGGCCCACAGAATTAGCCTGGTCTGTCTGTGAATAGATTGGGTTTGATGGAAACATAAAAGCAGGCTGAAATGAAAACATGATCGACCCGAAGATTCTCGCCGATCACAACATCACCATCGAGGAATACAAGAGGATTATCCGGCTCATCGGCCGCGAGCCAAACCTGACCGAACTGGGCATCTTTTCCTTGATGTGGTCCGAGCACTGCAGCTACAAGAGCTCAAAGGCTCACCTTCGAAAACTCCCGACCAAGGCTGAAAACGTGATTCAGGGACCGGGGGAGAACGCCGGCGTAATTGATATCGGAGACGGGCTGGCTGTGGTCTTCAAAATCGAATCCCACAACCATCCCTCTTTTATCGAGCCTTTCCAGGGCGCGGCGACGGGAGTCGGGGGGATCCTGCGCGATATTTTCACCATGGGGGCCCGTCCGATCGCCATCCTCGATTCGCTGCGCTTTGGCCCGCTCGAAAAATCCAGGAACAGGGCGATCACAGAAGGAGTTGTGGCGGGCATCTCTTCCTACGGCAATTCTATAGGCGTGCCTACTGTCGGAGGCGAGGTCTATTTCCAAGAGCGCTATTCCAAAAACCCTCTGGTCAACGTGCTCTGTCTGGGCATGGCTCAGACGAATAAAATTTTCTTCGCTAAGGCCGAAGGGGCGGGCAACCCCGTGCTCTATGTGGGCTCAAAGACGGGCCGGGATGGCATCCACGGCGCAACCATGGCGTCGGCCGAGTTCGGTGAAGAGACCGAACAAAAACGCCCCAACGTCCAGGTCGGCGACCCGTTCAAGGAAAAGCTGCTGCTCGAAGCCTGCCTGGAGGTCATGGATAAAAACCTCATCATCGGGATTCAGGACATGGGTGCAGCCGGCCTGACCTGTTCGGCCTCGGAGATGGCTGCGCGATCCGGCACAGGAATTGCCATCGACCTCGACCTTGTGCCCCAGAGGGAAGAAGGCATGACTCCCTACGAGATCATGCTTTCTGAATCCCAGGAGCGGATGCTGATTGTCGCCAAAAAGGAAAACGTCGCTGAGGTCCAGAGAATATTCGCCAAATGGGATCTGGATGCGGTCAAGATCGGAGAAGTCACAAGGGGCGGGAAGCTCCAGGTGACTTCCCGGGGTCAGGTTGTGGTCGACCTTCCGGTTGAGGCGATCGTCAACCTCTGCCCGTCCTACCGCCGGCCGGCCCGAAAGCCAGCCACCTTGAAATCCCTTCAAGCGCTCAAGCTCCCGCCTCTTCCTTCGGACCTGGAGAAAGTTTTTCTCCAGGTCCTCTCATCCCCCACCATAGCTGACAAAGAATGGGTCTACCGCCAGTATGACCACATGGTTCAGATCAACACCGTCCTTCTGCCGGGCGCTGATGCCACAGTCTTGAGGATCAAGGGTAAAAAGAAAGGCCTGGCCGTCGTCGTAGACGGGAATTCCTTGTATACTTACCTTGACCCCAGGACGGGGGGGAGGATCGCCGTCGCTGAGGCTTGCCGCAACCTCGCATGCGTGGGCGCGAGGCCGATAGGAGTCACCAACTGCCTGAATTTTGGGAATCCCGAGAAAGCGGATGTCATGTGGCAGTTCAAGGAAGTCATCGAGGGCATAGCTGAAGCATGCCGTGCTTTTTCTATCCCTGTTACAGGCGGGAACGTGAGCTTCTATAACGACACCGAAGGGGTGTCGGTGTGCCCGACTCCTGTCCTTGGTGTTGTCGGCCTGGTTGAGGACATCAGCCAGATGGTAAGCCCCGGGTTCAAAAGTGAAGGCGACATCGTCGTCCTTTTGGGAGAGACGAAAGAAGAATTGGGAGGCTCCGAGTACCTCAGGTCGGTTTTTAACCTTGAAAGAGGAAAACCACCGGCCATCGACCTCGAAAAAGAAAAGCGGGTTCATGAGATGTGTCTTGAGGCGATCTCTCTGGGCCTTATCAGGTCTGCCCATGATATCTCAGAAGGCGGGCTGGCGGTCTGCGCCGCGGAAAGTTGTTTCTTAAGTCCTGCAAGAATCGGCTGTGTCCTTGACCTGGAAGGCTCTCTCCGGGCGGATGCCCTCCTCTTCGGCGAGACCCAATCGCGGATCCTCGTCAGTCTCCCGAGCTCAAACCTTGCTTCGTTTCTTGCGCTTGCCAAAGAGAACAGGGTGGAGGCCGCTCCGGTCGGCAAGTGCGGAGGCAGAAGATTTGTCATTCGCTGTGCTGGCCGGGAGGTCATTAACCTGCCCGTAGAAACTTGCTGGAGGACGTGGAAGGAAGCTATCCCCCGCCTGCTCTCTCTTCCTCAGGATTAAATCCGCCCACAAAAACTGGAAGAAACCCAAGATTGCCGAAGGCCCCATCGGGTGATGCTATCGGCAATTTTGGGAGGAAAACAAAATGTTGATTTCAACGGCTGTTCGGCTAAAATAGGGATGCTGTCAAAATTCTGAAGCCCGGAAGACCAGAAAGGAGAGTCTTTAGCATGGCCGAAGAAACTTTTATCAGCCCCAAAAAAAGAGGGAGGATCGCTGTTTTTTTGTCAGGACGTGGATCCAATTTCAGGGCCATCCATGATGCCATCCTGACGGGCAGGATCAACGCCGATATTGCTCTTGTCTTCAGCAACGTCGAGGATGCGCCCGGGCTTCAAACAGCCCGGGAACGCGGCCTTGAAACTCTTTACCTCAACCCCAAGCTCTATCCCAACCGTGAAGAGTACGACAAGGAAGCCGTCAAAGAAGCGAGGAAAAGAGCCATCGACTTGATCTGCCTGGCCGGCTACATGAGAATTCTAACTCCGTATTTCTGCCGTGAGTTCAGGCACCGAATCATGAACATCCATCCAGCCCTCCTCCCCTCTTTTCCCGGACTCCATGTCCAGAAAAAGGCCATCGACTGGGGAGTGCGTTACTCAGGAGCCACGGTCCATTTTGTCGCCGAGGAGGTTGACATGGGACCGATCATCCTCCAGGCCGTCGTTCCTGTTCTGCAAGACGACACCGAAGAAACTCTCAGCGCCAGGATCCTCAAGGAAGAGCACAAAATCTACCCTGAGGCCGTCCGCCTTTTCTTTGAAGGAAGGCTGGAAGTGCGAGGCCGGAGGGTTTTCATCAGAGAAAATGATTAAATCAGTTGACGAACAGCTGGCCACGATCAAAAAAGGGACGGTGGAGGTCATCCAGGAAGGAGAGCTTCGAGCCAAGCTCACCCAGTCTCGCCGACAAGGAAAGCCGCTGCGTGTCAAGGTCGGCTTTGACCCGACAGCGCCCGATATCCACCTCGGGCACACTGTTCTGCTGCGCAAGATGAAACACTTTGAGGACCTCGGCCACGAGGTCATCTTCCTCATCGGTGACTTCACCGGCCTGATCGGCGACCCGTCCGGCAGGTCGGCCGCGCGTCCGGCCATGAGCCGGGAGGAGATCGACAGGAATGCCGAGACCTATAAGGCCCAGATCTTCAAGATCCTCAACCCGGAAAAAACAATCATCGATTTCAATTCCCGTTGGCTAAGCCGACTCACCAGCTTCGACCTCATTAACCTCACGTCCAAGTACACAGTCGCCCGGCTTCTCGAGCGGGACGATTTTTCGGATCGTCTCAAGAAGGGCCTGCCCATCTCTGTCCACGAGATCCTCTACCCGCTCATGCAGGCATACGACTCCGTTGCCCTGCGGGCAGACGTGGAGCTCGGCGGAACAGACCAGAAGTTTAACCTGCTCGTTGGCCGCGAGATCCAGCGGGAGTTTAACCAGGAGCCCCAGGTCGTCATCACTGTGCCTTTGTTGGAAGGCCTGGACGGCGTGGAGAAAATGAGCAAGACACTGGGCAACTATGTCGGCATCACCGAACCGCCCAAAGAAATCTACGGCAAGATGATGTCCATCTCGGATGGGTTGATGTACAGGTACTTTGAGCTTCTCACGGACGTGCCGTTAGCCCAGATCGAGGCCTGGAAAAAGCAAGCTGCGGCCGGCCAGATCAACCCCCGCGACCTCAAGGCCCGGCTGGCGGGGATGGTTGTCGCCGATTTCTGGGGCAGGGCAAGCGCTGAGAAGGCCGCTGTGGAGTTCGACCGGGTTCACAAGCACAAGGAGATCCCCGCCGATATCGACAAGAACACGATCGACGTGTCAATCGCTGAAGCGGCCAGCGAGAAAGCCAGCGCCTCAAAGAACCGCACCGGGAATCAACGGGAAGAGGCTCGGGTTGAACCTATTTTATCTATAGAATTAATAGATTTACTAGTGAATAGAAAGATTTTTCCATCCCGCGGGGAGGCCAAGCGGGTTATCCGCCAAGGGGGGCTCTCTATCGACGGCAGCCGCGTCGCGGACATCGATTTCCGGCTGAACCTGTCCGAAAAGCGCGATCACATCCTGAAAGTGGGCAAGAGGAAATTCTACAAGATCAGGGTTCGGGACTGATTCTACCTCGGGTCCTTGACGGCTTCATTCCAAGCAGAGGGTCAGCCAACTTCTGAGCCGATTGTCACTTCAGGAAGTCTGGGGGGAAGGTTTTTGGGTCTCTGCCGAAAACCTTCTTATAAACCTGAGGAAAGCGGTCTTTTCCGCCCAAAAGCATCAGGCTCAGCGGCATCACTTCCCCGGCCTCGTCCGTCATTATCCCGACAATCCTCTTAATGTCCCACTGCGCCGTCGCGTCCTGGCGGAGCCGCGAAATGTGGTAGAGCTCTCGAATGTTAACCCTGAGGAGCGCCCGCCGCCTGTGGGCGTTGGTCAGAACATAATCGGCAGCCTCCCCGACCTCCCTTTTCAACCGGGCATACGCATCGTTTGTTTGCTCGATGACGGACAGGAATTCGCCGGCTGCGCCGATGTCCTCGACAGAAGGGGGGATCGTTACGCCAAGCTCGGGGGCATACCTCTGCCTTGTCAGGGTGGCCATGCGGTGGCGCTTGAGCTGGGCAAAACAGGCGGCGGAAACGATCAGCTCAAAAGTCAGGTCCGCGTGCTCGAACTCCCGCAACGGAAAATCATGGAATTCCATGTGCTGGAGAGAAGACCTGATGAACTCGCTTTTCTCCGCCTGAGACATGCCGCGGACTTGACCATAGCAAGATTCATAAGAACGGGCCGTTACAGTGTGAAGGAGCGCGGCAAGGATACGATCATCGCCGTCGGGCGTGTAACCGACGAGGCGGACAGCCCAGCGGCCGTCAGCCGGCCGGGAAAGATTGTTTTGCTTCGGCGGATGAAGCCTCTGGGCCGCTTCTTCCAGGTCAGCGTAAGTCTTTGAGTCAAACTCGCTGGGCTCGGTGAAAAGAATGATCGACGGCGCCACCTCTTTTGCCAAGGCGTAGATTTTTGCGTTGAGCTCCCGAAGCTCGGCCAGTTTTTTGGCCGCAAAACGGCGGATAAGAAGCTCGAGATTGCGGGCATTGATGGTCATCCCCACCTGTCCCTGAGTGGCCAGGCTGACCGTATACCGGGCATCTTCTTTTGCCCAGCCGTCGAGGACGGAATGATTCTTGGCGTCCTGGGCGATGTCTCGATGCTTATCAAAGACGTAAGCCTTGAGCCTCTCATAAAGGCTGTGGTAGAGGGAATTCTGAGTCCTGATCGTCCGAAGGAAAACTGCCTCCATGCCGGCCTGCCTGATTTCCTCCGGTATGACAAAGTCGTCCCCCAACGCGATGTAGCGCTGGGACTTTTCGGTGAAGGAGCAGAGGCGGAATTTTTCCACCTCCTCGAGCGCCAGACGGCTGAGGCCGATGAGGTCAAAGTTGAAGACGGCGTGCTCGGCGACCGAGTGGTGGCCCATCTTGAAGATAATGGTCTGGTTGGACCGTCGAGCTTTCTCCACTTCCTGGCGGGCCGCAGCCCTGAGCTCGTCGATCGGCCGGGGGTCGCGGGAAATGCGGGCGTAGGAAGCGGAAAGCGTTTCCGGCGTTATGTCGTCCCGGGCTGGAGCATGCCGCTTGAGGTCTGCGATGACGTCGCTGTCGATGTTGTATCCGGCGAGGATAACCTTCATGATTTTCTACGATAAAAGCAGGCAAGGAAAATGTCAACTTTTCTCATTGATGAATTGCCGGGAGTCATGTATTGTGGTTTGTGAAAGGAGCGCGACATGGTTAGCATCGCCAGAAAATCTGTGAGAAGACTCCTCGGCTACGCCGTCCGGGCTGAGATCGATTCAAACAGGAGTTACGCCAGGCTGGCAAGCCGGGCCAAGAATCCCCTCCTCAGGGAAAAGTTCCTTGTCCTGGCCTTCGAGGAAAAAAAGCACAAGGAAGTCTTGACGAAGCTGTTCGAGAGCCTTTATCAAGGGGAAAAAATCGAGGTTCCTGACGCCGTCGATGAGAAGCTCCTCCCCGTTGTCCATCTCAGGCCGTCTTCTTCCCTTGCCGATATCCTTTATCAGGCTATGGAGGCGGAAAGGTCAGCGCAAGATTTCTATCTGAGGCTAGCTAAAAGGGTCAGGCCGCCCAAGCGGAAAATCCTCGAGTACCTGAGCAAAGTGGAAAAAAGCCACTACTTCATGCTCCGGAGCGAATACGCCATGGCACAGCAGTTTGAGGATTATGGAGAGAGAGACATCGACAAGGTCGTGACGTGAGGTGTCAAGATAACCTGGCCAAGCCCCGCTTCATCACGCGCTCGATCGTCTCGAACAACTGGTCTGATTTGATGGGTTTAGAAACATAATCGTCCATGCCTGCCTGGAGGCAGCGTTCTCGGTCTTCCTTCATGGCATGAGCCGTCATGGCGATAATCGGAATGTGCGTTCCTTTTTCCCTCTCTCCCTTGCGGATCATTTCTGTTGCTTCGCACCCATCCATGCCGGGCATTTGCACATCCATGAGAATCAGGTCGAACCGATCCTTCCTCAAGGCCGCCAAAACCTCGCGGCCGTCTCCGGCCACCGTCACGGCATGGCCATGTTTCTCGAGAACACGAACCGTGACCATCTGGTTAACGCTGTTGTCTTCTGCCAGCAAAATACTGAGCGGCCGTTTAAACTCAGCCATCACAAGATCCACTTTTGCAGGAGTTTTCCCCTCGTCTTGAAGAGGCGTCAGGTTGAAAGAGGAGGCGATGGCTTCAAGAAGATCAGACTTTTTGACGGGTTTCGTGATGTATCTAGAAATACCCAGTTCTCGACAACGCGTGATTTCATCGCGAATGCCCACCGCTGTCAACATCATGACGATTGGCTTGGCCGGAGGCGCGTTCTTTCGCATCATCTCTGTCATCGTGAACCCGTCCACCTCAGGCATTTGAGCGTCGATAAGAAAAAGAGCGTAAGGCTGGCCGGCCTTTTCCGCTTTGTCCATCATAATCAAGGCTTCCTTGGCGCCCGAAGCTTCATAGGGCTTCATCCCAAAGTCGAAAAGCATGTGTCTCAGAATTTTCCTGTTTGTGGCGTTATCGTCGACGATCAAGACAGGAAGGCTCTTGAGTCCTTCGAGCCGCGAAGAAACGACCCGGCCGGCTTGAGTCTGAGGGAGCTTGAAGCAGGCGGTGAAAGTAAACGTGCTTCCCTTTCCTACTGTGCTCTTGACCCAGATTTTTCCTCTCATGAGCTCAACAAGCCTAGAAGCGATGGACAGGCCAAGGCCCGATCCTCCAAAGGCGCGGGTGGTCGAGCTGTCGGCTTGCGTGAACGCTTCAAAAATCTTTTCGGTTTTCTCCTTGGGGATGCCGATCCCCGTATCCCTGACGGAGAAACGAACAAAGACGTCATCCTCAGTCTTGGCCTCTTCTTCGGCAGAAATTTCCACTTCACCATCTTCCGTGAACTTGATCGCATTGCCAATGAGGTTGATGAGAATTTGACGCACTCGCCCCGGGTCACCCACGACAGTCCCCACGAGGCCAGGAGAAAGGCAAGCGACCAGCTCCAGCCCCTTTTTATGAGCCTGTAAAGCAAGGATGGAGACGGTGTCTTCGATGCACTCACGCAGGTTGAAAGGGATCTGTTCCAGCTCGACCTTTCTGGCTTCAATCTTGGAAAAGTCAAGGATGTCATCGATGAGGTTCATGAGAACATGAGCAGATTCCCCGATGGCGTTCAGGTATTCGCGCTGCTCGACGGACAAGTCGGTCTGAAGGGCAAGCTCGGTCAGGCCGATGATTCCGTTCATCGGCGTGCGGATTTCATGGCTCATGCTGGCAATGAATTCTCCTTTGGCCTGGCTGGCAGCTCTCGCCTTCTCTCTGGCCATCACGAGCTCAGTGACATCAATAAGGTTGACCAAAAGACCGTCATAAAGGCCAGTCCGATAGATCGGCTGAAAACGGAAAACAATCTCCAGTTCGCCATATGGCTTTTGGACGATGACAGGAGGCGAACCTGGTGTTGCCCTGAAGCCGTCGATCATCGTCCTGAGCTTGTCCGGCTCTTCTCCGAGTCTCAGGCCGAAGATATCCTTGCCTAAAACGTCTTCTCTGTCCTGCTTGCAGAGCCTCAGAAAGAAGTCATTGGCCTCGATGACTTGATTCTGGCTGTTGGCAAACAGGACGCCTTCTTCCATGCCCGAAATCATGGCGGAGAGTTTGGCGGCTTCCTGCTGGATAGACTCTTCGGCTCGCTTGCGCTCGGTGATGTCCCTGTAAATAGCATAGCTGGCTTCGAGCCGGCCATCGATAAGGACGGGAGAAATGAGGAGGGAAACATGGACGAATGAGCCATCCTTGCGGCGGCGGACCGTTTCCAGGGAAACCTTCTCGCCCCTTCCGACCTTTTGGGTGATCGACATGGCCGCTTCATAATCAAAAGAAGGAGCAACTAAATCATCGATGGCTCTGCCGACGGCTTCTCGAGCCGCATAGCCAAAGAGCCTGGTAAACTCAGTATTGATGCGGAGCACCTGGCCGTTTATGTCTGTGACGACGACAGCCTCTGGAGCGCTGTCGAACAGGGCATCCAGGTAAGCCTTCTCCGTCCTGGCCCTATCCCGCTCCTGGCGGAGGGCTTCATCTTTCTGTTTTTCGTCGATGATGTAGGCAAGATAGTTGGCGACAGACTGAAGAACCGATACATCTTCTTCTGAGAAGGCGTTGACCACTCTGTCCTGGAGGTCCAGGACTCCGATGAGCTTTTCCTTAACGAGCAAGGGAATGATGAGCTCGGATTTCGTCTCCGAAATAATGGCCAGATAGCCAGGCTCCTTGGAAACATCATTCGCCACGATCGTCTTTTTTGACTGGGCTGCCTTTCCGATCAGCCCTTCTCCAAGTTTTTGCCGGTGTCCCCTTGGCAGAGGCATGCCCGTCTTGTTCCAGCCGGTCAGGTAGATAGTCTCCTTGGTCTCATGGTCAAAAAGGTTGACGGATATTTTATAATACCCAAAGGCGTGACCGATGCTTTCCGCCGCTTGAACCAGGATCGTTTCGAGGTCGGTATTCAGCGGGATTCTGCTCTGGATGTGGTGGATGAGTTCCAGCTGGGCATGCCGTTTCTTGATCGTCTCTTCCGCCTTTTTCTGCTGCGTGATATCCTCGATAGCGCCCTCGTAATAAAGGACCCTGCCCTTTTTATCCCTGACAGTCCTGACGTTATCCCGAACCCAGATAACTTTATTGTCCCGGCGTTTCCATTGGGCTTCAAACCCCCGCACCATGCCATCGCTCTCGACCAAGGCTTCCCATTTTTTCTGGTCCTCAGGGTTCAGGTAGTGTTCAGCGGGTTTCTTAAGGAAGGCCTCCCGGCTCCGGTAGCCTAAGATTTTGGCGATGGCAGGGTTCCCGTCGACTCTTTTTCCCTCCGAAGTAATCCGGTAGAGCCCGATCGGGATCCCGTCAAACAGGCTCCGCAACTCCTCTCTGCTCTCCTCGAGCTCTCTCTCAGCCCGGATGCGTTCATCGATATCTCTTCCAACCTGGATGATCTTGACCACATTGCCCTTTTGATCCAGGACAGGGGACGTTGACACGGAGAGATATTTCCCGAGAAAGGAGGCAAAATCTTCATAATAAACGGGTTTTTTCGTTTTTAAGGCCTTCTTGGCCGCGCAATTTGGACAGGCGCTTTTCCTTTTATAGAAGACCGAGTAACATTTTTTACCCAAAACGGCGGTCGGAGAACTTTTGCCGAGGAATTTCAAGGTCGAGTTGTTCGTCTGAATGATCGTCAAGCTTGGGTCCATGACGATGATCATGTCATCGATCGCCTGGAAAAGGCTTTCCAGGTCAGCTTTCGTCTCCAGGATCTGCTCATTCGAAGATTTGAGCTCTTCGTTGACTGCGGCCAGCTCTTCGTTGGAGGCTCTCAGCTCCTCGCTCGTCACCTCGAGCTCTTCATTCATCGCCTTGAGTTCTTCTTCTGAAGCAATCAGTTTCTCGTTGAGAGACTGCATTTCTCGGTGTTTCAGGAGAAGGTTTCTCCGTGTCAGCCCGATGTCTTTTGATAGGCGCTTTAACGATTCTATGTCCTCGCCCAGGACTTGAAAAAGCCTTTCCAGAGAGGCCACCTGGCAACGACTCTTAGACGGCATTTTTCCCTTCCCCTGGATCGCTTTTTATCGGATAGACGGCGGCGACTTTGCGGAATACATGATGAGCTGGTGAAAGGCAACGGAAAAGCCCTTCTTCTTTCGGAGTTTCGGCCCTTCCCAGGACTAAAATCCCCCGCTTTTTCAAGGAAGAATGGAGCTTCCGGAACATCTCGCTTTGCCCGTCAGCCGTGAAAAAAATGAGCATGTTCCGGCAGGAAATCAAATCGAACTTTCCGGGGCAAGCTTCCTGGATGAAGTCATGCTGTTTGAACCTGACCATTTTCTTAATTCGGTCAATTATTCGGAAACCGTCGTTGTTTACTTTCTTGAAAAATTCATTTTTATATTTCGGCGGAATATTTTTCATTTCCGCTCGTCTGTACAAAGCCTTCTTGGCCAAGTCAAGGCTCTTTGTGCTGACATCCGTGGCCAGGATGGATATCTTTAGGCTTTTCTTCTTTTTTCTTCTGGCGAGGTCCAGGATCATCGCCAGGGAATAGGGCTCTTGCCCATTAGAACATCCAATCGACCAGACAGATAGTCTCTTTTTTTTTTCGCGCGACACCTCTTCTATCAACCCGGGGAGAACCTCCTTCTCAAGGTAAGAGAATACAGGGCGATCTCTAAAGAAATCTGAGACGGTGATGAAAAGCGCATCCAAGAATCTGTAGCCTTCCAAAGGGTTCTTCTTGAGATAAGCAAGGTAATCACGGCAATTCCTGGAAAGGGTGGCACTTAGCCTCAGTTCGAGGCGCCTTTTGAGAGTAGTCGGGCGGTATTCATGAGCGCTAAAGCCCGTTATGGCCGCAACTTCAGCCAACACTCTGTCTAATGTCGTCCCACTTTGAGACATCGGCAGTCTCCTGACTCTGTGTCCGGGACACTATTTTCTTTGAATTGGGGAAAATAAGTCTATCGCCCCTAAGGATGATTCTTGGGGTGATTATGGCTCCTCATGGCCGCTCTTAGAGGGGACCCGAGATAGCCGGTATCGGTGGGAAATTGTCTTCTCTTAGCCCTTCATCACGCCGACGGGAACGACCCGGGCCACCAGACGGCCGATGCCGACTTCATGGGAGACCCTGACAACCTCATCCACATCTTTGTACGCGGCTGAGGCCTCCTCGGCCACTCCCTTCCAGCTCGTTGACTGGAGCTCGATCCCTTTTTTCTCGAGCTCGTCCCTGATCTGTTCGCCGCGAAACCGCCTGAGGGCCTCATGCCGACTCATCACTCTTCCAGCTCCGTGAGCCGTCGAACTGAAACTCAGGTCTTCTGCTTCTCTGGTTCCGACAAGCAGATAAGACGCTGTGCCCATGCTTCCAGGGATAATAACGGGCTGGCCGTAAGCCCGGTAGACCTCGGGGATCTCTGGCCGTCCCGGGCCGAAGCTGCGCGTTGCGCCTTTCCTGTGAACGCAGACCTCCCGCTCTTTACCGTTGATCACGTGCTTTTCGACCTTGGCCACGTTGTGGCAAACATCGTAGACCTGTCTCAAGCCCTTTGAGCTCCCCATGACCTTGGCAAAGACGTCCCTCACCCAGTGAGCGATCATCTGCCGATTTGTGAACGCATAGTTGACCGCTGCGCACATCGATTTGTAGTACTGCTCTCCGAGCGGCGAGCGGATGGGCGCGTTGATGAGCTCACGGTCCGGAAGCCCTTTTATCCCAAAGACATTTTCCATTTTCTCGATATAATCGGAAGCCACCTGGTGTCCCAGCCCGCGGCTCCCGCAATGGATCATCACGAGGATCTGTCCTTCGGCATCGATCCCGAAGACCTTGGCGATCGCTTCGTCATAGATGTGGGCAACCTTCTGAATCTCAAGAAAATGATTGCCCGCTCCCAGCGTTCCCAGTTGGGGAATTCCCCTCTCCAGGGCACGCGCGGAAATGTGGCTGGGGTCTGCGTCTTTCATCCTTCCGCCCTCTTCAGTCATCAGCAGGTCTTCTCTTGTTCCATAGCCGTTCTCCACGGCCCATTCCGCGCCCTTGGTCAGGATTTCCTTCAGGACACTCCTGCTGAGTTTCGTGATCCCTCCTTTCCCTACCCCAGCGGGAACTTCCTTGAAGATCTCGGCGAGCAGCTCTTTCCGCCTGGCAGCGACGTCTTTTTCGGTGTAATCCGTTCTCAGCAGCCTGACCCCGCAGTTGATGTCATAACCAACTCCTCCGGGCGAGATGATCCCTCTATCCATGTCGAAGGCGGCCACACCGCCGATCGGAAACCCATAGCCCTGATGGGCGTCGGGCATGACGTAGGACATCCGCTCAATCCCGGGCAGGCACGCCACGTTTCTTGCCTGCTGAAGAGTCATGTCCCGCTTGACGCTCTCGAGGAGTTTAGCCGAAGCGTAGAGGACCGCGGGCACTCTCATATCGCCACACTTGGGGATCTCCCAGACGAATTCACTTATTTGACGAATCTCCATGGTTTCACCTCACATGTCGACGACCACCTGGACGGTGACGGAGTCGGCCTGTTCAATTTTCATCTCGTTGTAAGTGACCGCCTTGACCTCGCCATGAAGCCTGTGCTTGGACGGCTCGTTGTCGCCGACAAAGACCGCTCTGAGCCAGAAACCACCTCCTTTTACGGCCTTGATTTTTATCTCCTCCACAGAAGCCAGGAGAAACGATTGGGTCTCGAAAGCGTAAATGACCTCTTCCAAAAAGTGCAGAAGCAGCTGCTCGAGGTCTCTCCCCTCCACACAAACGCGGCGCTTGACCATCCTGGCCACCGCACCCACATCCCACATCAGGGAAGCTGTGGCCAGCGCAGCGTTCGAAAAAGCCTCTTCAAGCGTGCGGCCGAAAGCCTGGAACTTGGCATCAGCCGTGTGGTTGAGAAAGCGGTACTTTTTTTCCATTGAGCTCCAGTTCCAAAAAATTATCAAAGAGCCATGAGGGCCGTTTCCTTGGGCTTGGTTCTTATTTTAACATGATAATGCCGGCACACCAAATCTACCGGGAGGTCGTTTTTGACTTCTCTTCTTGTCTGTATTAGCATGAACGGCTTAAGCACAGAGCCGTGGACGACAGCAGCCACCCATCTTCCTTTGTCTTCAACCTATCCAGGTCGAGTGCTTTTTCTTTCAAATGCCAGGTCTGTGGCGCCTGCTGCCACAACAAGGCCATCCAGATCGATCCCCACGAAGCGCTCCGCCTCGCTCGAAACCTCGGCCTGACGACGACAGCATTCTTGCATGTCTATGTCGAAAAAGGAGGCAAAGTTCTTCGCCTCAAACCCAACGGAAGCTGTGTCTTCCTCACGCCGGAAGGGTGCAGTGTCCACCCCGACCGGCCTCTTGTCTGCCGCCTCTTCCCTCTCGGCCAGATTATCGATACAAATGGCCAGGAACTTTTTGGTGTGATGCCGCTTCATCCGGATTGCCTCGGGCTTCTCGGCGAAGAGGGTACGGTCGATGCCTACCTGAGGTCACAAGGGATCGATTCCTATTGATCAGCTTTCGCCCAGTTCCAGGCGCGTGATTCTCTGAGTGGCGCGCGCCTGAAGCCGACAAAGTCTCGGCGACAATTCGACGGGAAACCGAGGCTCTTCTCGTTTGATGGCCTTGTACCGAACATCCAGCTTGGAGAATTCCTCCAGGAATCGCTCCCGGATGTCCGGAAGCGACGGCAACCGGCCGACGATCTTCCCGCTGCGCATGACCTCGCGAAGAAGCGGTTCGCCTCCCTTGAGGGAATCGTCTCTTAACCCTATGACATCCTTCCGCATTTTGCCGGATAAAGAGGAAAAACGGAAAACCTGCTTTTTGCCAACAAGAGTTTCCTTGCCCGGGCTCAATTTCAGAACCGGCTGACCGGCATACTCGACCATCTTGTAGGCCATGTCGAGGTAGGGGGCGTCTGAGGAGACTCCCATCTTTGTCCCGACACCAAAAGCATCGACATCGCCGCCGCGGCGAAGGACCTCATGGATTTTGTACTCGTCAAAGGCCCCGCTGGCAAAAATCGAGGCCTGAGAAAGGCCGGCCCGTCGCAGAATCCGCCTGACCTTCTTGCTCAGCGCGGCAATATCCCCGCTGTCAAGCCTGACACCGAGCAGCTTTTTGCCTGTGGCTGCCATCTCCTTTCCCAGTTCGGCTGCTTTGCGCGCGCCAGCCAGGGTATCGTACGTGTCCACGAGAAGGACAGCCTGCTCGGGAAAAGCCCGGACGAAGGCGCGAAAAGCCTCTGTCTCCCTGCTGAAGCTCGTAATGAATGAATGAGCCATGGTCCCAAAAACGGGCAGACCGTAGAGCTTTCCGGCCAGGACATTGCTCGTGCCGGCAAACCCGCCGATAAAACTTGCTCTTGCCGCCTTCAGTCCGGCGTCCGTCCCATGAGTCCTGCGCAAAGAAAAATCCACGAGCTTTCGTCCCTCAGAGACATGGAAACAACGGGAAGCTTTCGTGGCGATCATTGCCTGGAGGTTGACGGCGTTGATGACGAATGTTTCCACGACCTGGGCCTCGACAAGCGGCGCCTCGACTTCCAGTATGGGTTCGTTGGCGAAGAAAATCCTGCCTTCAGGGATAGCCCAGACATCTCCGGTAAAATGAAAGTTTTCGAGGAAAGACAGGAATTCGTCCTTGAACAAGCCCAGCTTCGCAAGATAAGCCAGGTCCGTGTCGCCAAATTTCAGGTCCTGAAGATAGCGAAGGACATCCTCCAGTCCGGCCGCAACAAAATAGCGCCGATGGGGCGGATAGTCGCGGACGAAAAGACTGAAGACAGCCCGCTCGAACATCCGGTTCTCAACATAGCAGGCCGCCATGGTCAACTCGTAGAGGTCGGTGA
Source organism: Clostridiales bacterium (assembly GCA_029907205.1). Lineage (GTDB taxonomy): Bacteria > Acidobacteriota > Aminicenantia > Aminicenantales > UBA8522 > JARYMI01. The sequence continues at coordinate 51,010 of JARYMI010000008.1, read as the reverse complement.
GCAGGCCGAGCCCTTGCTTCTGACCACTTGGATCATGAGGTCTCGTCCTTTTCGGGCCGCTTAGCGTGTTCATCCTCTGTCTGAACAAAAGGCTTTTTCCGGGCTTATCCTGGAAAGCCCTGACGCGCCGCTAAAACACTCCGGCAATGAACGTGCCGCAGTCAGGGCATTTTCCGTCCTTGATGGCGTTTTTTTCAACATAAAAACCACTCCGGCGCAGGATAAGCTTCTGGCATTTCGGGCAGCGCGTATCCTCAGACTCTTCCCACACATTGCCGATGTACACGTACTTGAGTCCTGCTCCCTTTCCCAAAGAAAAAGCCCTCTTTAGAGTCGCGAGGGGCGTTGCCCGGGCGTCTGTGTATTTGTAATCAGGATGAAATCGGCTGATGTGCCAGGGGATATCAGGACTGACTGAGGCGATAAACCGAGCGATGTCCCCCAGCTCGTCGTCGCCGTCGTTCATCCCCGGGACGACGAGCGTGGTCACTTCAACCCAGATCCCTAACTTCCTCATCAGGCGGATCGACTCGAGGACCGGTTCAAGCCTGGCGCCGCAAACTTTTTTATAGGTTTCGTCGCGAAACGCTTTAAGATCAACGTTAGCGGCATCGAGAAAAGGCTTTATTGTCTCCAGCGCCTCAGCGGTCATGTACCCGTTGGTGACAAAAACATTGGCCAGTCCTGCCGTCCGACCGAGCCTGGCGGTGTCATAAGCGTACTCGAAAAAAATCGTCGGCTCAGTATATGTATAAGAGATGCTCCGGCAGCCGCTGCTCCTGGCCTGCTCCACGATCTCCTCTGGCGAGAGCTTGTATCCTTCCCGGAATTCTCTGTCTTTTTTTGTCACCTGAGAAATCTGCCAGTTCTGGCAAAAAGGGCAGCGAAAATTGCAGCCCACCGTGGCGATGGAAAAAGAGGTCGAGCCGGGCTGAAAATGATAGAGAGGTTTTTTTTCGATCGGGTCGATGTGAGCAGCGATAACCTCGCCATAGACATGGGTCACAAGCTTCTGGTCTTTGTTTTCGCGCACCCCACAAACGCCGAACTTTCCCTGGGCGACCTCGCAGCGGTGGCCGCAGAGCGCGCACTCCACTCTCCCCTCGTCAAGAGGACGGTAGAGCATGGCCTCTTTTATCAATCTCTGGCCCTCCTTTTTTCAGCCGGGCACCGCCCTGCCGCTTGTTTTCAGGCCCGGGCCTTGGATTCAATGTTTGGGTAAAATTCATCGGCCGAAGCACAGAGCGTGCGCAGGGCGCATTCCTGGCAGCGGGGCTTCCGCGCCTGGCAGACTCTCCGGCCGTGATTGACCAGCATGTAGGTGAAGTCGAGCCAGTCTCCCTTCGGCACAACGGCCAGCAAGTCCCTTTCGATTTTATCTGGGTCGCTTTCCGAGCTCAGGCCCAGCCTGCCTGAAAGCCTCCGGACGTGCGTGTCAACAGCGATGCCCTCTGCCTTCCCATAACCAGAAGACAAAACGATATTGGCTGTCTTTCTGGCCACGCCCGGAATGGTGATAAGGTCATCCATCTGGTCAGGGACCCGGCCGCCGAAATCCCCGACGATCTTCTTGGCCGCTGCAATAATGCTCTTGGCCTTGTTGCGGAAAAAACCCGTCGGCCGGATGATGTTCTCCAGCTCCTCCCGGTCTGCCCGGGCGAGGTCAGCCACAGTCGGATATTTCTTGAATAGAGTGGGCGTGATTTTGTTCACTCTCTCGTCCGTACACTGGGCAGCCAGAATCGTGGCGACGAGAATCTGGAGCGGCGTTTCGAAAGTCAGAGCCGTGCGGCTAGCTGGGTATTCTTCTCTAAGGATCTGAATGATCTTTCTGATTCTCTTTCCAGCCTGTTCCATTTCTTATATTCTAAAATTTAACGAATTTTTCTCTGGGAGCGCCGCAGATGGGACATTTCTCCGGAGCCTCTCCCTCGACCGTGAACCCGCAAACCGAACAGACATGAACAGCAAAAGAATCCAGGTCCTTGCCCTCATCAACGGCTTCTTTGGCCTTCTTGTAAAGACCGACATGGACTTTTTCGGCCTGCAGAGCGGCGTTAAGCCACATCACAGCCGCTTTCTCCCCCTGACTCTCGGCCACCAGCATGTAGGCAGGGTACATTTCCGCGACCTCGAAATTCTCGCCGTCCATGGCCGCCTCAAGGTTGTTGGCTGTCTTTCTGATTCCGCTAAGCGTTCGCAAGTGGTTAACGGCATGGACCTGTTCAGAGAAGCTCGCGGCCCGGAAAAGCCTGGCCACATTATCCAGTTTCTCTTTTTCTGCAGCATCGGCAAACGCCAGGTATTTTAGGTGGGCCTGACTTTCGCCAGCATACGCATTCTTGAGGTTCTCTTCCGTCATTTTTTTCATTCTATCCTCCCTTTAAATAGCGATCATTTTTTCGATGGCCCCTCTCGCCTTCCGGCTGATCTCCGGCGAGACCTCGACCCGGAACTTCATCTCTTCTAGGGCCTTCCAGACCTTCTTCAGGTTAATTTTTTTCATGTTGGAACAAAAGGCCATCTCCTTGACCGGATAAAATTCCGTCTTCGGGTTTTCTTTCTTGAGCCGGTAAATGATTCCAGCTTCGGTACCCACAATGACTTGCCGTCTCGTCGTCTCCCGCGCCGCCTTGACCATCGTCCCCGTGGACAAGACTTGATCCGCCAGGTCGATGACCTCGGGCCGACATTCAGGATGAACCCAGACCTCGGCATCAGGGTAAAGACGTTTCTTTTCCAAGACGTCTCGAGCATAAATCCGGTTGTGAACGTAACAATAGCCATCCCAGGCGATTATCTTCTTGCCCGTCTGGCGGCCCACGTATACCGCCAGGTTTTTATCCGGCACAAAAAGAATCTCCTCGTCTGGAATAGAGTTGACGACGCGGACCGCGTTGGATGACGTGCAGCAGACATCTGATTCGGCCTTGACCTCGGCGGTTGTGTTGACGTAGCAGACAACCTTCCGGCCGGGATATCTTTTCTTCCAGTCCCTTAGCTCCTGGCCGGTAATCATCGCCGCCATCGGGCAGCCGGCGTGGGGGTCAGGGAGAAGGACGATCTTGCGGGGCGAGAGAATCGCCGCAGTCTCAGCCATGAAATGGACGCCGCAGAAGACGATTGTCTCTGCTTCGACTTTGGCCGCTTCCTGGCTTAGCCCAAGCGAATCACCGGTGAAATCGGCAACATCCTGGACTTCGCCAATCTGGTAGTTATGGGCCAGGATGACGGCCTTCCTTTCTTGTTTAAGCTTCTTGATCCTTGAAACGGCCTCTTCTTTGATCATGGCTAACTCAAGCTCCACTCAGCCCTTCACTCGTTTCTTTCTCCGACCGCAAGTGAGGATTCACACGGGCTTGAGTTCGGCCCCGCAATTGACGCACGTATCCCCGCCTTTCTTTGTGAGGGTTCCGCAATGCGGGCATTCCTCGAGCTCAACCTGGCAGCTCTGGCAATACTCTTCCAGGCCTTCGATCGGCCCCTCACAGTAGGGACAGTAACATTCCTCCGCTCCCGGAGAGGCGCCGGTCCCCTCCTCTTTTTTTGTCATGGCCTGCTTTTTCCTAAAATCTTCGATCGCCGCATGGAGGGCATCTGCTCCCAGGTTCGAGCAGTGAAGCTTGTTCTTGGGCAATCCTCCCAGCTCTTCGGCCACGGTTTCGTTGGTGATCTTCATCGCCTCTTCCAGCGTTTTGCCCATCGCCATTTCGCTGATCATGCTGGAGACAGCGATAGCCGCGCCGCAGCCAAACGTCTGGAACTTGATATTCTCGAGCCTGTTGTCTTTGACTTTTATATAGAAGGTCATCATATCGCCGCAAACCGGGTTGCCGACCTGGCCGATGCCATCGGCCTCCTTGATCACCCCGACATTGCGGGGATTCTGGAAATGTTCCATGACTTTCTCGCTGTACATCATTTCCTGCTCTCCTTCATGAATTCTGTGTAGAGGGGCGACATCTTGCGCAGCCTTTCGACAATCGGCGGGAAAACGTCGAGGAGATAATCAACGTCCTCTTCGGTCGCGCCGTCGATCATGCTAAAAACGAGCGATCCCTGGGCCAGGGCATGGTCAACGCCCATGGCCAGGAGGACATGAGACGCTTTGAGCGCTCTCGAGGTGCAGGCCGAGCCGCTCGACGCGGCAACGCCCTTCATATCCAGGCTAAGAAGCATAGCCTCGCCTTCGACAAATCGCACACAGAAGCTGGCGTGGTGGGGCAGCCGCTTCTCTCTGTGTCCGGTGAGGAGGACATGATCCACGAGCCGCGGCAGCGCGTCGATCAACCGATCGCGAAGCTGTCCCATTCTTATCATCCGTTCTGGCAATCCGCTTATGGCAATTTCCGCTGCTTTGCCCAGGCCAACGACTCCGGCCACGTTCTCCGTGCCGGCACGTCGTCCGCCTTCCTGGATGCCGCCGTCCACAAGAGGCAAGATCCTCGTTCCTTTTCGGACAAAAAGCGCGGCGCTCCCCTTTGGGCCATAGAACTGGTCACCTGCAAGGCTGAGAGAGTCAACCCCGAGCGCGTCAACATCGACAGGAATATTTCCCACGGCGGCTATGGCATCCGTGTGGACTGGAACGCCCGCATCGCGGCACACCCGGGCTATTTCGGCCAAAGGCTCAACCGTCCCCACCTCGCTGTTGGCCAACATGACTGAAACGAGGACAGTCTCTTTCTTGATCGCCCTCTTGACATCTTCTGGGTCGACAAGCCCGTGCCGGTCCACGGGGACGAGAGTCGAGGAGAACCCGAATTTCTCCAGATTCCTGGCTGAAGAGAGAACGGATTGGTGCTCAACGGCCGAAACGACAACATGGTTCCCTTTTTCCCGCCTGGCCAGCGCTAGCCCTTTCAGGGCGAAATTATTGGCTTCAGACCCGGAAGCGGTGAAGAAGATTTCCTCGCTTGACGCTCCGATAAGCTTCCCCACTTTAGCTCGCGCCTCCTCCATTGCTTCGAGGGCTTCCTGCCCTTCCGAATGGAGGCTCTGGGGGTTGCCAAACTTTTCCTTTAAAAAAGGCAACATGGCTTCGACGACGCGCGGCTCGACAGGTGTGGCCGCGATGTGGTCGAGATAAACTCTTTTCATTTCTAAACAGCGATGACTTCTTTAACCTCGGGGACTTCCTTCTTCAGGAGCCTCTCGATCCCCATCTTCAGGGTCATCTGGGACATCGGGCAACCGCCGCAGGCGCCGGTAAGCCTGACCTTGACGACACCGTCATCTTGGACATCGACGAGCTCAACGTTCCCGCCGTCAGCCATCAGGGCTGGACGGACTTTATTCAGGGCAGCTTCGACTTTTTCTTTCATCTATTTCTCCTTTCAGAAACATCTATCACTATAGCCCGGCTAACGAAAATTTTCCATGATTTTCTCGAGTTCCTGACGGCGAACGGAAAGATCAACGAAAGCGATGGCTTCATCACCTGAAAGAAGAAGGCGTTCTCCGCCCTCCTTTCTGGCCAGGGGATGCCGCTCCGTCTCGAGAGTGATTTCTCTGGCTTTTTCATAGCCATAAGCAGCCGCCTGGATGTTTTTCCTGACGACCTCCTCGCCTTTCTGTTTCAAGAACATCTCGGTGATGACCTCTTCGAATAGAGCTGTCTCAAGGTCAAGAAGAAAGTTGAGGGCGCCCAGGGCAATCATGTTCTTGAAGATTTCATGCCCGAACTCCTCCTTGGCCATGGGTCGGAGCGGAAACTTATGAAACGTCTTTCCTTCGGCCTGGTCTCTTGGCGGCTTCACGACAACCTCGCCATCACAAAGAACAATACCGCCTGCGGCCATGAGCGGCAGATTATCCAATACAGCCTCGCAGTCAAAGGCCAAGAGGATGTTCACGAGATCGCCGGGGCCGTAATTTTCATTCAACGAAGCCCTGATAGTGTACCGGGTTGGTTCTCCGCGTATGTTAGAAGGAAAATCCCTGCCCGTGACAACCTCCCAGCCGTGCCGCTTGAGCAACCTGGCCAGAACATTGCCCGTGAAGAGAACCCCGTCTCCGGCCTTTCCGGCAATCATCACGGACAGGTCTTTAATCATCTTTGAACCCCGGCATTGCCGTCCTTCCCGGGAAACGCCGAAGACTCAAGCTCCCTCTTAGGCATCGAGCGCGGCCTCATTATAATAAAAGTTTACTCCTTTTGTCAGCAAAATTCAAGTAATTTTATAGGAATAGTAAGGATTGTGCGCTTTTGCGGCTCACGCCATCCGGTCAGATTCCAATAAATAAACCGATAATAAATGGGTGGCACTCATGCCGCCCACAAGCCCCCGCAGCGGAAGGGGGCCCGTTGGCTCTTGCGACGGGGTGAACCGTCGGGACTGGTTCCCCGGGGTTCGGGGGGCCGAGGGCGGTCTGGACGCCACTCATGTCTTGTCAAATTACATGCGTTTGTTTTAGTTCGTGACCGGCGCGAAGCAGAGCTAAACCAGCTCCCCCCTCGCGACCAGGATCACTTTGCCCCCGACAAAGATGCCGATCTCCCCCGCTTTATCCTCAGCGTTGAGCAGAAGGAGAGACGGCCGGCCGATTTCGTAGCCCTGTTCGACCCGAACGTTGACCTGGGGTGAGCCAAAATACCGGTACTTGGCCAGGTAGCCGGCCAGACAGCCATTGGCGCTCCCCGTGGCCGGGTCCTCGGGCACGCCGTAATAGTCCGCAAACACGCGGACATTGAGGTCATTCTGCGAGCTGTATGTTTCCGGGCAAAAAACAAGAATCGACTTTGCTTCTGTGCCCCTGATTAGGCTGGAGTATTTCTCCAGGTTGATCCGGCTTCTTTTCACCGAACGGAGTGTTTTCAGCGGAACGATGATGAAGGGAACGCCGGTGGAGATTTCCTGGATCGGAAACTTTCCTTCGATTTCGCTGTCCTCCAGGCTTATCGCAGAGGCCACGGCCGCAGCCTCTATCGTTTTTCCAAACCTCGGCTTAATCTGCTTCATCCAGAGAATGTCCGGGGCATCGCCGCGGTAGGTGAAGGTGACGGGGATCGGACCAACCTTGAGGTTGAGGACAACTTCTCTAACCGGGGCCCTAAGGATTTCCTGCTGGATGATGAAGGCTGTCCCTAGAGTCGGATGGCCGGCAAAGGGAAGTTCCTCCTTCGGGGTAAAAATGCGGACGTCGAAACCGCCCCGGTTTTCTTCGTCCTTTAGGATATATGTCGTCTCAGAGAAATTGACCTCCCGGGCGATCTTCTGCATTTCCAGGTCAGATAGAGAGCCGGCCCGGCGGACAACGGCCAACTCATTCCCCGCGTACTTTTCTTCGGCAAACACATCGACGATGTAGAAACCAACGCTTTTCATGGCGGGATGGGTGGGATTTCTGTCAAACCGGCCTATTTTTTCCCGGCCGCCTTTTTCATTTTTTTATCGCAGCAGATGAAGACGTGCTCTTCTGCGCAGCCGCAGGCTTCATCGACGATTATGCGGTACCCGCAGACGCCGCATTCGTAGGCATCCCCCTTCTTTATTTTAGCTGTCGGTTTTTTCGCAGTCTTGGCTTTTGTTGGCATTCGATACCTCCTTCTTTTGGCGATTAAACTCGGCATGGCTATCTTTACCACCACAGCCTGCCCATGTCAACTTGAAGACGGTCCTCCTGGAGAGTCGTCCCCTTTTTCACTCCCAGTCGAGGAGCCGTTTCTGCTCTTTGAGCTTGCGGATATCGGTCACATCCTGGCTGACTTCCAAGCAGCCCTTGTAAGCTCCGTTTTCATCGCGAACGGCGAAATACCGGATATGGATGAATCTTTCCTTCATTTCGATCCAGAATTCGGCGACATCACGGCGGCCTTCCTTGAAAGCATCGAGGATGCGGTTGACCACATGGACGCTCGCCGGCGGGTGGCAGTTCTGGACGCGGCGGCCGATGACCGCCGGGCTGCGCGGGAAGATCCTTTCTGAAGAAGCGGAGTAGTAACGGACCGTGTCATTTTCGTCGACAAAGGTGACATCAACGGGCAGCCTCTTAAGAATAAGGTTAATAGTCTCGGGCGTGAGTGAGCCTGTGTCAAGCGCCACATCCTCCGGCGGCCGCCTGTAAGAAGCGAGCGGCGATACCTCTTCAGCATGGACAGCCGGTTTCCACTCTTTCTCTGGCTCAACCCAGGCGTATCCGACCTCCTCCTCCCCTTTTTTGACCCTGGCCCAGTCCTCGTCGCTGAGCGTTTCGAGGCTCATCGGAAAAAGGATTTTCTCCTCCTTGTAAATCATGTCCGATATCATCCCACTCAGGTTGCGGCCGAGAGCGGCGAGCTCAACAGCCCGGCCGGAATCTATGAGCCGGCGGATCTCGCGGAACCCGGCCCTGATATCGTCGTGGATGGCCCACATGACTTTGGACGGACCGCTCACTCCCTTGGATTCAAGGAGAGGAAAGAGCTGATTCTCTTTCTTCAGGTAGTGTTTCTCGACCTCGGCCAGGGTGGCGAGCTGGGAAACGAGGGCATCTTTGTGCTGCTTCAAGCCTGATTCGCCAGTCGCCTCCACCTGCCCGAGCAGCTTGCTCCACCGTTCCAGAATCTTTTCGAGCGCTCTGTTTTCCTGCTCTAACGTATGGAGAGGATGACCCGGGACCATGGACGGAAGCACCTGGCTCTCCAGGGATTCCTTGAAAACCTGGACATGGACATCGCAAAGCCGCTTGACTTCCTCTTCAGGCATTCCCTCGTCAATCAACTGCTGCTCCATCTCAGAAATCTCTGTCGGGCTGACATCCTGGATGAGCTCGGCAAACCGCCTCTTCAACTCTTCCCTGTCCCCTCCCTCATGGAGCTCACGAATAATGTCCTTGAGCACTTCGAGCCTTGCTTCTTTTGAGGCGATCGGCTCGCTCTTCGTCTCGGCCAGGTCAAGTTCCGCCTCCTCCCCGCCGGCTCGCTTGATCTCGGCTTGGATCTTCCGCAGAAGTTCTGGGAGAGACATGCCCCCGAAACTGGCCGCCTGCTGCAACGTGGCCACTTTGCCGATTGTTTTTCGCATAACCGGGCTTTTCAGCCGGGAGAATTTTGGCGTCAGGCCGACAAGAAAATCCAGGAGAAAAGGATATTTTCTCAACAGCTCATCGATCTTCGTCCTGGCAGTAAGGCGCATAGTTTTTCTCTCCTTTTTTTAAGTTGGCCGACTCTAAGCAAGGCTGGCTCGTATTTTCCTTGGATCGACGATGCCTCCAAGCTCCTCATCGATCAGGATTGAGTCCTTCCTTTCAACGCCCGTCGAGATGATGGCCACTCTGGCCTCAATCAAGTCCTCGATGAGTTTGACATAATCGATAAAGGCAGCCGGCAGGGAAGCTGCATCAGTCAGGCCGTGGATGGGTTTTTTCCAACCCTTGACCTCACGATATTGGGGCACGATTTTTTCCAATATCCATGGCTCGGTGGGAAAAGACGCCAGTTTCTCTCCCCTGTAGCCGTAACTTGTGCAAACAAGAATGGTCTCGAATGCGTCAAGAACATCCGGCTTGGTCAAGACGATTTTCTCGATCCCGTTAATCCGGCAGGAGTGGGACACACCGACAGCGTCAAACCATCCACAGCGCCGGGGCCGGCCTGTTGTTGCTCCAAACTCGTTCCCTCGTTCCGATAAGCGCCGTCCCCGTTCGTCAGACATTTCGGTCGGGAACGGCCCGCTGCCCACCCGGGTTGTGTAGGCTTTCGTGACGCCGAGGACAGCGTCGATTTTGGTCGGGCTGATGCCCAGACCGGTGCAGACGCCTCCAGCCGTGGAATTCGAGGACGTCACGTAGGGGTAGGTCCCGTGGTCAACGTCCAAGAGAGAGCCTTGAGCTCCCTCAAAGAGGATAGCTTTGCCCTGCGCTGTCTGCTGCGCCAGGAGGAAAGAGACATCGCCGATATATCTTTCCACCTTTGAAGCGTAAGCGGCGTATTCCCTGAAGATTTCACCGGCATCAACACTGGGAAAGCCAAGAGCTCGGAACAATTCATTCTTCTCAGCCACGTTTTCAGCAATTTTTTCTTCAAGGATACCGAGGTCGAGGAGGTCGCCCACTCGGACCCCGCAGCGGGCGACCTTGTCTTCATAAGAAGGCCCGATGCCGCGGCTCGTTGTTCCGATTTTTTTGTTGCCCCTTCTTTCTTCCGCAATGCTCTCCAGAAGAAGGTGATACGGAAGAATGAGGTGGGCGTTCCGGCTGACGACAAGGTTGTTGTCGACACTTATGCCCAGCGCCTCGAGGGCTGCCACTTCCTCGAGGAACGCTTTCGGGTGAAAGGCCACGCCGTTGCCGATAAGGCAGAGCGTCCCGGGGTGGAGGATGCCCGAAGGAATGAGGTGGAGGACGAGCTTACGCCCGTTCAAGTAGACGGTGTGGCCGGCGTTGTGGCCGCCCTGGTATCGGGCGACAACATCAAAACAAGGCGCGAGAAGGTCAACGACCTTGCCTTTGCCTTCGTCTCCCCATTGGGTCCCGAGGACGATGACGTTGGACATACGAATCCTTCCTCACGAATTAATCAGGATGCCTGACCGAGCCTTCAAGATGAATCGTGGAGATAAAATTCTACCAGAAGTCCGCGCCTTCGACAAGCTCAGAATTGAAGAGGGAAGCGCCTCCATTTCTTTTATAGAGGAGGGGTCCTGTCGTGGTTCACCCCCGAACCACGCCACCCCCCTCTTCTGTCTCAGAAGGAAATCACATGATTGAAGATGCTACCATTGAACGGCGACCTGGCCGAGAAGGACGTCGTTTTTAAGGCTGAGGTCCTTCTCCCTGTTAAAATCATACTCGATCTTGATCACGATGCCGGGAGAAGGGCGATAAGCTAACCCGACCGCCCAGCGCGTGAGCTCCGAGGAAATTCCCGACCCAGCGATTCCGCCAGCAAGATATCCAGGGCCGTGATAGGGGTCATCGGATTTCATAACCTGGTAGCTGATGAGAGGAGCAAATTTGTTTGTCCTTAGGGAAAAGAGAAAAAAATGGCCCTCTGTCTCGCCCCGATCGTACTCGCCAGGGTTATCAATGAGGGCCTTCCCGTGCTCGTAGAAAAACAGGAAGGAATCTGTCTGCCAGGTGACATCCGCTCCCTGCAGAACTAGGCTGCGGCTGCCCTCATCGTCATATTTTCCCCTGTAATAGGAAAAACCGACCTCAAAGGATTGACTCAGGAAGACCCCTGCCCTTCCCCCGATTGCTTTATCCTTGTTATTGTCCTTGAATTGCTGACCTGAAGGGACGTCTTGAGCTTCCCTCATTCCATTGCCTAGGTACCCAGAATAATTGAAGAAGCTGATGCTCCCCTCGGCCAAGAGCCCTATATCCCTCCAGCTTGCGGGGTAAAGGGCCTCCAGATGGAGAGGAGCCTTTACGAAGTCTATCTCATGGGGCCGGCTGGCTCTGTTGTATTTGCCAAAAGGAACGAGATAACAGCCAAGTCTCAGTTGGAAAGCCGACGAAGGCCGGATAGCGACCCAGGCTTCTTCGATCTCAACTCTGGTTTCGTTTTTGAACCTGACTTCGAGGTCGTAGAGGAACATCTTGTTCAATTCTCCGGCAAAAAGAAGGCCTGCCTGGACCTGTCTGAACGTTCCATCGGGAAACTCGGCCTGGCTCTCTCCGTTCTCGTACTGGAAGGAAAAATAACCGTTGGCTTTTAATTGAGCCTTCGCTTCTTGAGAAAAGATGCCAAGAGAAAAGGAAAGCACAATAAGGATGTCCCTGATTCTCATAGGACCGAAAAATCGAACGTGTCTTCAAGCAGGTGGTTAACCCATTGGCTCACCCGGCGCTTGGTGGTGACGGCCCTGACGATCTCGTTCGCGCCCTTTTTTGTTCCCATCCAGATGGCCCCGACCATGGCTCCGCCCAGAAGAACGATTTTCTTGTAGACCCCTTCTTCTTCCTTAAGTGTCCTGATTTCCTGGTAATCCAGCCCCTCTGGGTTCACTGTTCCGACCGAAGTCATGTAAATGCCGGCGACTTTGAGGGTGTTTGAGGGAACAGTTCCTTCGTACTTTTTTGGCTCGCCGAGGATGTTGTAAGCGACTGTCCTTGCCTGGTCGAAGGAAGCAGGAATAATGCCGTAGACCTTTCCATCGTGCTGGATGCTGTCTCCGGCGCCGAATATTTGGGGCAGGTTTGTCCTGAGAAAATCATCAACGAGGAGGCCTTTATCTGTCGTCAACCCGGCTTCTTTGAGGAGCCCAAGGTTTGGCCTGACTCCTGCCGCGATGACGGCCAGGTTTGCGACTGTTTCTTCTCCTCCTTTAAACCTCAACCCTGTGACTTCTTTCTGCCCTACTATCTCCTCAGTCGCGACGCCCAGGCGGACACGAATACCCTGGCCCTCGATCTGCTTTTTGAGAAGAGAAGCTCCGTGCTGATCCAGCTGGCGAGGAAGCAGCCGGTCAAAAAATTCAACCACTTCGACCTCAGCCCCCCGGCTCTTGAGAGCACGGGCGATCTCCAATCCCAGGAGCCCGCCCCCGATGACAACGACCTTGGAATGGTCCTTAAGATAGTCGAGAATGGCCTGGGCATCGTCGAGAGTCCGGAGCGTGAAAACTCCTCGTTTTTCTGACCCCCTGATGGCCGGGATGAAAGACGAAGCGCCGTTGGCCACCAAAAGGGCGTCATAGCTCTCCTCTTTGCCGCTCTCGATCTCGATTTTCCTGGACGGCGGATGGATCTTCCTGACCGGCTTGCCCAGATAAATGCCGATGTTCTGCCGGATATGCCAGTCCTCTGAGAAGGCAAAGAGACGCTCATAAGGCAGCCTTCCGGCAATGTACTCGATCAGGTTTGGACGAGGATAGTATGGGTACTTCTCTTCAGCATAGACGTGGACCTCAACCCCTGAATCCAGCTCACGAAGAGTCTTGGCTGCCATGGTCCCGGCCAGCCCGTTGCCGATGACGATCACCTTCATTTTAGGACCCTTGCTTCCTGAGCGATCAGGCGACCTTCTGGAAAAATTCCTTGCCCACTCCGCATTGCGGGCAGACCCAATCATCCGGCAAGTTATCGAAAGGAGTCCCGGGGCTGACGCCGTTATCAGGATCTCCCTTCTCTGGGTCATAGACGTAGCCGCAGGCCGTGCATTCCCACTTCTCCATTTTTCTCTCCTTTATTATCTTATCAGGAGTTCAAGCAAACGAGACGCAACCTGCCGAGGTCTCAATCTTCCCACAGCACATGTCTCTCGTACTCGATTTCCAGGCGAAGCTTATGAGATTTTTCCTGTTTGGCCAGGAACTCGAACAGTTTTTTCTGCTCCCTCTTCCTGGCTTTGTTAGCCAGGCTTGTGTACAGGTCAACGGCTTTCTTTTCCTTTTTGGCCGCGAAAATGAGAAGGTCCTGGAAATTCATGTCGGGGGTGAGAGGCTCGGCGACCAGATAGTCGCTGATTTTCAGATCCCTGACATGCTTGCTCGCGGCGGCGTCAACTTTGACTTTAGTCAACCCCAGGAGTATTTTCTTGTGATTCTCCTCGTCCTTGCGGAGATCCTCGACGAGCTTCCTCGACGCCTGCTCTTTGGCCATTTTGAGCAGCTTGCCGTAATTCCTGGCCGCTTCCTCCTCCCTCTTGACAGCAAACTGGATGACCTCGGCAAAACTCGAAAATTTCATCGTCAGCTCCTTTCTTCGATTCTTTGAACTTCGAGACTCAGCTTCTCTAATTTCCCTCGATTCTTCGGGAAAGGCTTGCTCTTGAACAACATAAGACCTTATAATAAAAACAATTCTCCTGTCAACGAAATCACGATTGCAATCTCTGTGATAACGGGCTTGATTTGTGGACGCTTTTCGATTAATATTCTAAAACCTAAAGCCAATGAAACCATATGCTTGCCTTCTAGCCGGATGGCTTTTTCCCGGCCTCGGCCATCTTCTCCAGAAGAAATTTTGGCGGGGCGCTATTTTTCTCGTTGCCGTTCTGGCCATGACGGGAATGGGCCTGGCCATGGGGGGCAAGATCTACCCGCTTTATATCGAAAAACCTCAGACCCTTCTTGAAATCGTCACCAACCTGTTCAAGAAGGAAAATCCGCTCGCTCTGCTGGCTTTTCTCGCCGACCTTGGCAACCTTCTTATCTATGCACTGAGCCGCTTCCTGTCTTTTGGGCAGGGAGCTCTTGAACGCTCCACCTTTGAGTTCGGGACAGCCTATGTGGCCGGTGCCGGGCTTCTGAACTACCTCATCGCCCTCGACGCCTTTGATATCGCCCGAGGAAAGAAAAAATGATCTTCCAAAGTCACCTTCTTTCTATGGTCATCTATGCTTTTTTTGTCTCCGTCGTGCTTGCCCTCGTCCGGAAGAACGAGTTAAAAAGCCAGGTCAAGTACGGCCTCTCCCTTTTTCTCATCATGGTCATCGGCGGGCTGGCCTTCGGCTGGTTCATGTTCCTTTTCGCCCGCTGACTCCTCTCCTGCATTGCTCCGGAAGCATCTCAAATTCCGTGAACGGAGCAATCGGGATTTGAGCATGCAGGAGCGACTTCGAAGGTTTAGCCTTTCGGGGGCGTTTTTCGAGGGAAAACGGCTGGGCGGTCGCGAGGACTGTCTGAGCTCGCTTGAAATAAAGAACAACGCCTCGTACGGTCAAGAGCAGTCTCTGATGCGATGAATTGACGCGCGAGTTCCGCAGCGCCGAGAAAAGCGCCTCCGAAACGACGTGAAAAACCTGAGTGGAGCGACGAGATGCTCGGGTCCCGACAGATTCGTTTCATGGTCAAAAAAAAGAAATGCTTACGATTGCTCCTTGTTTTTTGTTGCCCGCGTAATGTGTTATAATCCTTGCCTCGAGCGGGGCGGAACAGGAAGAAAATGAACGGGTTTGCCGGCTTCATCCCGGTCATCGGGTCTCGGGGCCACGTTTGAAAACATCGTGATGATTGAGCTCTATCACATTTCCAAGCAGTACCAGGAGGGCCAGTGGGCTCTCCTGGACATCAACCTCCATATCAAGAAGGGAGAGTTCTGGTTCATCACGGGCCCGAGCGGTTCTGGCAAAACAACGCTGCTCAAGATTATTTTCCGCGAAATCCTGCCAACGCGTGGCCAAATAGTTATCGACGGCATTAACATCCTGCGCCTGCCAGACCATAAAATCTGGAAGCTACGGCGGTCGATGGGCATCGTCTTCCAGGACTTCCGCCTTCTCTTCCATAAAAAGGTCTTTGATAACGTGGCCATCGGTCTCTATGTCCTGGGTATCCCGGTTAAAGAGATCCGCCGCCGCGTCTTCAACGCTCTCAGGCTCGTCAACCTTCATCAAAAAATGTGGGAATACCCCTCTCACCTCTCCTACGGAGAGCAACAGCGTGTGGCCATTGCCCGGGCTGTGGTCAATGAGCCGCAGATCTTGTTGGCTGACGAACCGACCGGCAACCTCGACCCGGAGCTTGCGTTTGAGATCATCAGCGTATTCAAGGAAATCAACAGGCAAGGAAAGACCGTCCTGATCTGCAGTCACGACAAGGAGCTCATCCGTCATTTCGGGGATAAAATTTTGTTCTTGTTTAAAGGAAAAATAATCGGAAAGGAAGTTCAACCATTCTCCAGAAAATAAGGTATTTTATCAGGGATTCCTTGAATAACCTCTGGCAGTACAGGGTGCGAAACCTGTTCTCCGCCACGATCATCGCCCTCTCTTTTCTCATCGTTGGCGTCTTTTTTTCTCTGTCCAACAACCTTCAGTTCCTGGCCAGTCAGCTCGCCGAGAACATGGTCGTTGCCTTTTTCCTCAACCCGGGAATATCGGCCAGGGAGCAAGCCAGGATCGAAGAAGCCGTCAAGGCTTCCCCTGGAGTTGCGCATGTCAATTTTGTCAGCCGCGAGGAGGCGCTGGCCAGGTTCCAGAAAAGTTTTCCGGAGCTCGAGGATATCCTGAAGAACCTTGGCTCAAACCCTTTTCCTGCCTCCTATGAAGCCGTTCTTCAGAAAAAGGTTTTCCTGTCGGAAGAAGCCCTTGGCCTCATCGAAGGCATCAAAGCGCTTCCTGGAGTGGAGGATGTTCAGTTTAACCGCGATTGGGTGAAGAAAATGCAGTCCCTGAGCCGATTGGCCAGGGCCATCGGTTTTTTTCTCGGAGGCATACTCATCTTGGCTTCGTTTTTTATCATCTCGAACGTCATCAGGCTCAATGTCTTCGCTCGCAAGAACGAAATCGAGATCCTCCGCCTGGTGGGGGCGACAAATACTTTTATCAGGCTGCCTTTTCTCCTCGAAGGCCTGACTCTCGGCGTTCTCGGCAGCGCCCTTTCCTTGGCCCTGTTGTACATCCTGATCAAGCTCTTTCCGCTTTATCTGGGCCAATCGCTGGGCGTTCTCCAGGAATTCATCAACCTCCGCTATCTTTCTCTATCTCAGTGCATCGGCCTGGTCATCGGGAGTGCCCTGATGGGATTGCTGGGGAGTTTGAGCTCGCTTTCCCGATTCTTGAAAATCTGAATAACGGGCCTCCTCGCCCAACACCCTCGCCTCTTCCTCCAAGAGAAACCCAGAACCACGCCACCCACCCCAACTATCAAAATAGGACTGTAACGGATTTGGGGATGCTTCCGAATAAACCCCTTAGCGGCCGAAGATCCTTCGGCTTAGAAGATGGGCCTGGCGGATGGGTTCGGGGATTCTGAACCGGCAGCATTCCTGGACGATTTTGCGGCTCAGCAAGAAAGTGACACGGTGTCCTGGCGACACGAAGACGGGTTTAACCCCGGTTCGCGTCCTCAAACAGAAACCAACCTTCTCCTGAGCATCATTCTTGAAATACGTGAACGCTCCCCGCACCGGAGGAGGCGGACGGAAGGGGAAAAAGGGCGTCTTGGCACAGCCGATGGTGGGAATATCCAGGACAACGCCAGCGTGGGAGGCTAATCCCATCCGGCGAGGATGGGCGATCCCGTTGCCGTCGAGAAGCGTCACATCGGGCCGGCGCTTGATTTTTTGGAAGGCTGCGAAGAATGCCGGAGTCTCCCGGAGAGACAAGAACCCCGGGATATAGGGCAAGCCGATTTTCATCACTGCCTCGGCTGTTTCCACCATCTCAAGCCCGGGGAGTTTCATCACCACGACGACAGCCGCGATGAGCTCTTCTTTCTTGTCATAGCTAAAATCGGCTCCGCCAACGAGCGAGACTTCACCGCCGCGCCATTCCAGAATTAGGCGGCGGGCGAGTTCTTTTTGGAGTCGAATGGCTCGGTCCAGGTTCATCCCCGCGCTCCTAATGTTATTCCTTTGACATTTTACCAAATTGCGACCATGAGTGGACAGGACAGGATCGCGAAGGATCTCCAAACATGTGATCTTTAAGATGGGTGCAGGGGCTGCCCTGAAGCCCCCATAGCGGAGGGGGGACCCTTCGGTTTCTCCGAAAAGGGGAACCGACGGGACTCGTTCCCGGGGCGCAGGGGCCTAGGGCAGCTTCCACGGCCCAATTGAATCACACAAGTGAAGATGCTCAATAAGGCGGGCGATCATTTGACACGCCCGCCTGGTTTTATCTACAATTCTGGCAAATGGCATCCCTCGGTCAGGAACTCAAGAGAGAGCGAGAGCTGAGAGGAATTTCTCTCCAGGAGATTGCCTCTTCGACCCGCATCAGCCTGAAATTCCTCGAGGCGCTGGAAGAGGACCGGCTCGACGTTATTCCCGGCAAGTTCTTCATCCGGGCTATTCTGCGCTCCTACGCCAAGAGCCTCGGACTCGATGAAAACCAGGTGCTCAACAGATACCAGGAACTCCAGAGCTCCTTTGACTACGAGGTCGAAGTCGCCGCTCCGAAGATGTCGGGCAGCCAACTCATCCGCCGCCGGAGGAACTTGCCCCTTCTCCTTGCTTCCTTCTCTGTCATCCTGGCCCTTGGGTTTATTTCTATTTTTGTCCTTGCGCCAGGGAAAAACCCGGAGACGTCACTCAGACCGGAGATCAAACCATCTTCGCTCCCAGCCTCGCCTCCGCAGGTCGAAGCACCAAAAACTGAGGAAAAAAATGACAAGGGCCTGAACCTTGATATCTCTTTTCTCGAAGAAACCTGGCTCCAAGTTTTCGCCGACGGCGCTGTGGTCTGGGATGGAATCAAGAAAGAGGGCGAATCACTCCAGGTGAGAGCGGCTCGGGAAGTTGGGCTTAACCTCGGCAACGCCGGCGGGCTCGCCTTCACCATCAACGGAAAAAAAGGAAAGCCTTTCGGGCCGAGGGGGGCTGTGCGCAAGGACATAAGGATTACCACCAGCAACTGCAGTGAATATCTTCTCCGGGAAGAGGAGAGCGAGAGCTAAAACACCATGACCATTTCAAGCAAAAAGGGGCCACGCCTTGTCGGCGCCGTTATCATCTTGCTCATCATCCTCTTCTTTGCCATCGAGCTCTTCATCCGTGAATCACAGGAGTTTTCCCCGACCTCAGTGACTAACGTCCTTCTTTCTTCGCTCCAGATCATCGTCCTCCTGCTCTTCTTGATCTTCCTCTTCATTCTGGGCAGGTATCTCCTCAAGCTCAACCTTGAAAGAAAAAGAAAAGTCGCCGGTTCCCATTTTAAGACCAAGCTCGTCCTTTTCTTTATTTTCCTCTCTTTCATCCCGACGCTTCTCCTTTTTTTCTTTGCCAGCGACCTGATCAGCCGAAACATCGAGATGTGGTTCAAGACGCCTCTCGATAAGATCCTGGATGATACCAAAGGCTTGGCCGAGGGCGTCTATGCCAGAGCGGAAGAGGAGGCTTACCATTACGCCCTCGAACTCGGCCGGGACATCAGGAATCAGAAGTTGATCCTTCTGGAGAACAGGCTGATCCTTCGTGAATTCATCCGAACCAAGTTGGCCGAATACCGCCTTGATGAGATCGGCATCTTCCTTGAAGAGGAAGAATTGTTCATGTATCTCAACCCCAACCTGCCGCTCCAAAACTACAAGTCCATCCAGTTAGGAATGGTCCAGCGGGCTCAGGCCGGCGAGATCTTCCGGATAATCGAGCCGATGGGAAACGGCGACATGATCCGCCGCGGCGTCAGCCTCACCATTTCCGGCGCAGGAAAAGTTTTGGTGACGACGGGGAAATTTTTTCCCCAGAGCTACGCCCAGAAAATTAATGCCATCAACACCTACGTCCAGAGATACCGCCTTTTCATCCCCCAGAAAGTCACGGTCAAGACGTTCTACGTGATTGTCTTGATGTTCGTGACCGTGCTGATTATTTTTGCCGCCAGCTGGATCGGCTTTCACCTGGCCAAGGGCATTACTGTGCCCATCGAAAAGCTGGCCTTGGCGACCAAGGAAGTTTCCCGGGGCAACCTGGATGTCCACGTCGAGGACCCCGCCTCTGACGAGCTGGGAACGCTCATTGACTCGTTCAACCAGATGATTTCCGACCTCAAGGGAAGCCAGGAGCACATCGCTCAAAAAACCTCAGAGCTGGAAAACCGCAAGCAGTACATCGAGACGGTCCTGAACAACATCACCACCGGCGTCATCACTCTCGACGCTGGCGGAAATATCACGACCATTAACCCGTCGGCAAGGGAGATGTTGGCCCTGGAGGAACGACACCCTGTCGGCAAGAGCTTCCGGGATGTCCTCAGCAACCTCAGGTACAGCGAAATCGTCAAGAATATCGACTGGGGACTGAGGAACAAATACAGGCTTTCCGATAAAGAAATCACCATCGTCTCCAACGGCCAGATAACGACGGTGGCCCTGGCGCTTTCCCCGCTCCAAGGATCAAACGGCGATTTTACAGGTATGATCGTCGTGTTTGATAACCTCACCCAGCTCATCAAGGCCCAGAAGATAGCTGCCTGGAAAGAAGTCGCTCAGATGGTGGCCCATGAGATAAAAAACCCACTGACGCCGATTCAGCTTTCAGCGGAAAGGATCATCAAAACCTTGAAAAAGAACGAGGAGAATTCCCGGGCGGTGATCGAAGAGGGGGCGAGGACGATCATCCAGGAGGCCCGGACGATCAAGTCTCTGGTGGATGAATTCTCCAATTTCGCCCGCCTGCCCAAGGTCGAGCCGAAGCCGGCCGACCTACGCAGTTTGGTCGATCAGACCATCGCTCTTTTCCGCGGCATTTTCAGCCAGATCGACTTCGAAATCGAGCACGGCCGAGACATCCCCCCCGCCCTGCAGCTTGATCCCGAGCAGATGAAAAGGGTTTTCATCAATATTATCGACAACGCCATCGAGGCCATGAACAAGAAAGGCAAGATCATCATTCGCACGTCACTTGAGAAAAAAGAGCAACGGGTGAAGGTCGAGATCGCCGACACGGGGCCTGGAATCTCGGCCGAGGACAAGGCCAAGCTCTTCTTGCCCTACTTTTCTACAAAGAAAAAGGGCACAGGGTTGGGGTTGGCCATCGTCAACCAGATTGTCAGGGAGCACAACGGCTCAATCCAGGCTGAGAACAACTCGCCCACCGGTGCCAAGTTCATCATCTATCTCCCGGCATGAGCAAAGAAAATATCCTTATCATCGACGACGAAGTCAGCATCCGGTCCTCCTTGAAAGGCATTCTTGAGGACGAGGGCTTCCAGGTGACAACCGCAGAAAGCGGAGAGGAAGGCCTGGAAGCAATCAGAAATCAGAACATCGACCTCGTCCTGTTGGACATCTGGTTGCCCAGGATGAACGGGGTGGACGTCTTAAAAAAAATCAAGACCATGGAAGAAAACCCCCCGGTGGTCATGATCTCAGGCCACGGAACGATCGAGACAGCCGTGCGGGCCACCAAGCTCGGTGCCCACGACTTCCTGGAAAAGCCCCTCTCTCTCGAGAAAGTCGTCCTGACCGTGCGCAACGCCCTGAGGCAAAAAAAACTCGAAGAAGAAAACATCCAGCTCCGCGAACGGCTGAAGACGAAATACTACCTCATCGGTCACAGTCCCGCCATCCAAAGATTGAGAGAAGAGATCAAGATGGCCGCTCTGTCCAACGGACGCGTCCTTATCACTGGAGAAAACGGAACGGGCAAGGAACTTGTCGCCCGACTCATCCACCAGCAGAGCGCCCGTCGCGAGAAGAGGTTTGTTGAGGTCAACTGCTCGGCCGTCCCAGAGAATTTGATCGAGAGCGAGCTTTTCGGGTTCGTCCAGGGCGCCTTTGCCAACGCGCAAAAAGACAAGAAAGGGAAGCTGTTGCTGGCTGACGGCGGCACTCTTTTCCTGGACGAAGTCGGCGACTTGAGCATGAAGGCGCAGGCTCAGCTCATTCGTGCCATCGAGGACCAGAGTTTTGAACCTGTGGGCTCAACGGAAGTCATTTCCTTCAACAGCCGGATCATCGCTGCAACGAGCAAGAATCTGCGCGATCTTATTGCCAAGCGAAAGTTCCGTGAAGACCTGTTCTTTAAGCTGAACGTCATCCCGTTGACCCTGCCGCCGTTGCGCGAGAGAGACGAGGACATTCCTCTCCTGATCGACCATTTCCTCAAGCACTTCTCGGAAGAGTACGGCCGGAAGCCGAAGTCCATGAGCCCGGAGGCAATGAACGCCTTTCTCAAGTACGTCTGGCCTGGAAATGTGAGCGAGCTGATGAACGTCATCGAAAGGTTTGTCATCATGGTCCAAGAGGATGAGATTTCCGGCTCTCACCTTTCGCTTTTCGTCGAAACGAGAGAACTCGAATACATCTCCGGGTTCTTCGAGGGCCACTCTCTGGAAAAAGCCAAAGAGCAATTTGAAAGGCGGTTCATCCACGAGACACTGATGCGGAACAACTGGGAAATCCCAAAAGCCGCCTCTGACCTAAAAATCGACGAGGCCACCCTGAAGGAGAAAATCAACGCCTTGAACATCACGTTCGTCAGCTGACCCCAAGGCAGCCATGCCGCGTGACCAATCCGAAGCCATCGTCCTGCGCAGCTTCAACGTCGGCGACCAGGATAAAATCGTCGTCCTTTTTTCGCGGGAAAAGGGCCTCCTCAGGGCCATTGCCAAAGGAGCGCGGAAGTTCGGAAACCGCTTCGGCAGCAGCCTTGAGCCCATGTCCTTGGTCAGAATTTTTTATCATGAAAAAGAGAGGCAGGAACTTCTGACCCTGAGCAGCTGCGACCTGCTTGATTCCTCATTCGAGGCCCTTCGTGACTACAGGACTTCCTGCACGCTTTCTTATTTTGCTGAGCTCATCGAAGAATTTTTTCCCTCGCGGGCCAGGGAGGACATCCTTTTTCGTCTCCTCCTGTCCATGCTGGAGGCGGTCAAAGAAGGGGGGGATCTGGACCTGTTGAGCCGCTACTTCGAGGCCTGGTTCTTGCAGATTAACGGCCTCCTGCCTGATTTCAAGCGGTGCAAAAAATGCCGCCGGCGGCTCCAAGCAGGCGGCTGGCTCGCGCCGAGGATGGACGGTGTTTACTGCGCCAATTGCGCGCCCCAACAAAAAGACTGGACAACCTCCGAGGTCATCTCCTTCCTCGACTGGGTCAAAAAAAACCCTCCCCCGCGAAAAGGCATCGCTCCCTTTGCTCCCGAGCAACTTGAAGCCATCGGGAGGACTCTGCAGAGCCTCATCATCTTCCACTTAGAGAAGGAGCCCAAGAGCCTTCACTTCCTCAAGTAAAGGATGAGAATGACAGCGCCGATCCAAAGGGCGATGTTGACGAGGAGCGGCCTGTCCTGGAGAACGATCTCTTCAGGGCTACCCCCCTTTTTCTTCTGATGGACGAGATAGAGATAACGGAAGATTCCGTAAAGGACAAACCCCGATGTCCAAACGAGGTTGCGGGTGCCAAATTTTTCTACGGTTTCTTCTGAAATCGTGTAGAGACAATAGGCGATGAGAGTCGAGGCCGTGACCACGGCGATCATCTGATCGAGCAAGTACGCGCTGTATTCCTTAAGGATGGGCCGGTGCTCCGAAGCTTTGTCTTCGAGGAGAACAAGCTCATGCCGCCTCTTGCTCATAGCAAGAAATAGGGCGAGCAAGCTGGCACAAATGAGAAGCCAGGAGGAAATAGGCACATCGATGACCAGGCCGCCGGCGATGACGCGGATGACAAAACCCGCGGCGATGACAAAAATGTCCAGGATGACCACCTGCTTGAGCTTCAGACTGTAACCTAATTGAAGGAAAAAATAGAGGAAAACGACAAGGAAGAAAGACCGATGAAGGAAGAACGCTGCGACCAGGCTAACAACAGAAAAGAAGACGAAGGCCGTCAGAGCCACAGCGGGCGTGAGGTCGCCGCGGGCGATCGGCCGCCGGGATTTCTTGGGATGGGCCTTGTCTTCCTCACGGTCACAGAGGTCGTTGAAAATATAAAAGGCGCCGCTCTGAAGGCAGAAGATAAGAAAAGCTGCGCCGGCCCTGACGAGAAGCGGCTCCTCGAAGAATTTCCTGGCAAAAATGATGGCCGCGAAAACGAAGAAGTTCTTCGTCCACTGGGCTGGACGCATCGACTCCAGGATAGCCCGGACTTTCATCGTCATTTCGAGTCATTGTATAAAAAACGCTCTCTGAGAGCAACTTGTTTTATCGCGCCTCTTAAAATCTTATGATACAATACACCCGATGAGATCGTCGTCGAGGAAAGACTTCGGGCTACCAGACGAAGTCAACTACAAGAAGCTGACGTCAAGGAACACGCTCGTCACCATCCTCTTGTTTGTGATCCCGTTTCTTCTTCTCTACCTCGCCGTCAACCACGAAGTCTCTTCTCTTATTAAAAAACAAATCTACACCCACTTATCCGACACCGTCGCAGAGAACATTAAAACCATTGCCATTTTCCTCCAGGACAGGGAGATGGACCTCCGCTCGTTCTCCCATCTCGATATCGATAAAATCGAGGAAGTCCGTAGTCTATCGCCGTTTCTGAAAACCCTGATCAGCGAAAAAAAATGGCATGATTTCCTCCTCGTCGCTGACCTTGAAGGCGATATTGTCTTGTCCATCAACCGGGAGATCTCTGGCAACATCGCTGGCAGAAAGTATTTCCAGGTCTCCAGGGAAGGAAAATTTTTTAACTCTGGAGTTTTTTACTCGGACATAATTCAGTCACCGGTCATGGTCCTTTCTCATCCCCTCCTCAACAGGGAAAATCGTGTCATCGGAGTCCTTGCTGCTTCTCTCGACCTTGATAGCTTCTACGGCCTTCTTTTTGACCTCAGGATCGGCAAGACGAGCGAGCTCTTCCTCGTCGATAGAAGCGGGATGCTCCTCTCGCCGACAAAGCTGGGCGGAAGACTTCTTGTGGACAAGGGCTATTGGGAAAAGGAGGGCAATCCCCATCTAGGGGAACGCGGCGTTACCACTCATATAGATTACCGCGGCCAGAAGGTCCTCTGCGCCTATGAGTTTCTGAGCCAGTTTAACTTTTCTCTCGTCTCCGAGATGGACCTCGAGGAGGCCCTGATCCCTCTCAGGGAAGTGAACAAGATCGTGCTCTTGCTTTTCATTCCGTTCTTTTTCCTACTCATCGTCATTTCCAACCTCCACGCCCGTCGGACAACGTCTCTAGTCAAAAAATTGACCACGAACCTCCGCTCGGCGCTCGAAGAAGCCCGAGCCAAGAAAAAAGAGGTGGATGTGATGAACATCGAGCTGGAGAAGAGGGCAAAAAAAAGCGAACTCCTTGCCGAGGAATTGCGTCTTTCGGAAGAATACATCACGAACCTCCTGGACAGCATTTCTCTGGGAGTTATCGGCCTCAATTCATCCGGAAAGATCACCCATTTCAACAAGGAAATCAGACAGCTTTTCAACCTGCCCGATTTGAAAAAAGGACAGGACATTTTTCAGGCTCTGCCCTGGCTGAACGACAAGGATATAGAATTGGCCTTTGAGAACACGATCTTCAGCGGCAAGCCCAACCGGGTCGAGAAAAGAAAGATCGACCGGGGAAAAGGAGATGAGTATTTCAACCTCTCATTCTTTGCTGTCGAGGACGGCCATGGCAAGATCCTCGGCGTGAGCATCCTCATCGAAAACGTCACCGAGCGCGAGAAACTCCACGGACAGCTCGCCGAATACGAAAAGCTTTCAGCCCTGAGCCAGCTCGCCCTCGGCGCTGCCCACGAGATCAATAACCCCCTCCTGGGCATATCTTCTTACCTCGAAATCCTCCGCGAGGGAGCAGGCGGAGAGAAAGATAAGCAGGAAATCGAGGTTGTCCTGGAGAACGTTTACAGAATCTCAGAGACGATCCGAGGTCTCCTTAATTTCGCCCGGCCCACTCCGCCCCAATTCACCAAGATCAACATCAACGAGCTCATCGATGATACCCTGTCCTTCCTGAGTCATCAGCCTATTTTCAGGAACATCAAGATCGATAAAATCCTGCCCCCTTCCCTGCCTCAGGTCACGGCCGACCCGAATCAGATCCGCCAGGTTTTGACGAACATGTTCATCAACGCGGCCCAGTCCATGCCGAAAGGCGGCGACCTCCGCGTGGAAACGTCCAAGGTCAAGTTCAAAGAGCTCATCCAGGTTGACATCATCGACACGGGAATTGGGATCCCGCCGGAAAACCTGAAAAAAATCTTCGACCCCTTTTTCACGACCAAAAAGAGCCACGGAACAGGGCTCGGCTTAAGCATCAGCCTGAGTTATATCAAAAACCATTCCGGAGATATCTTTGTCCAGAGCGAGGTCAACAAGGGCACGACATTCTCCATCGCCCTGCCCATTCGGCAGAAGGGCAAAGCGTTGATGAAAGACGAGGAGGTCATCGCTTGAGCCTGCATTCTATCCTGATCGTCGATGATGAGATTCTCACCCTGAACAACCTGAAAAAGGTTTTAGAAAAAGAAGACTACGAAGTCCTAGTCACGAACTCAGGAGAAACAGCCCTGGAGATGTTCGAAAAATATAAGCCGCAACTGGTTCTCCTGGACCTTATGCTTCCGGGTATCTCGGGAATCGAGGTCCTCAAACGAGTCAAAGAGCTGGAGAGAGAGACGATTGTCATCATGATGAGCGCGTACGAAATTCTGGAGAAGGCTGTCGAGTCGATGAGGCTGGGCGCCTACGATTATCTGCTGAAGCCGTTTAAGGTCAGCGACCTCAAGAACACCATTCGTCGGGCCCTCGAGACTCTTTCCCTGCGCATCCGCGTCCTGGAACATCTGGAATCGGAAAAAGGCCGCTATTATTTCGGGAAAATCATCGCAGAGAGCAGAGGGATGAAGGAAGTCGTCCGATTAGCCAAGAGGGTGGCTGCTTCAGATAAGACGACGGTCGTTCTTCAGGGAGAGAGCGGAACAGGAAAAGAGCTCCTGGCCAAGGCCATTCACTACCACAGCCCGCGGGCAGAAAAACCGCTCGTGGAGATCAACTGCGCGGCAATCCCTGAGAGTCTTTTGGAAAGTGAGCTTTTCGGTCACGAGGCTGGAGCCTTCACGGATGCCAGAAAAAGAAAAGCCGGTCTCTTAGAGAGAGGGGATGGTGGCACGGTTTTCTTCGATGAGATTGGCGATATGTCTCTCAACCTCCAGGCCAAGCTGCTTCGTGTCCTAGAAGAAGAGACGTTCACCCGCCTGGGAGGGGCCCAGCAGATCAAAGTCAACATCCGCGTGATCGCCGCCACAAACCAGGATCTGGCCAAAGCGACAGAGAAAGGTCAATTCCGCTCCGACCTCTTCTACAGGCTGAATGTCGTGCCCATCGTCATCCCGCCGCTCAGAGAAAGAAAAGAAGACATCCTTCCCCTGGCCCTCTCGCTCATCCAGGAGTTCAACCAGGAACTGCGGCGCGCTTACAAAGGAATTACTCAGGAAGCAGCTCAGGCCATGCTTTCTTATCCCTGGCCTGGAAATGTGAGAGAGCTCAGGAACATCATCGAAAGAATCATGTCTCTTTGTGCGGAGGAAGAAGTTCAGTTCGTCCATTTGCCGGCTGAGATCCGGGATTATCGGGCCTCACCGGAAAACAAAATCATCGAGAAAATCGCTCCCGGGGAATCGATGCCCACTCTGGAAGAGCTTGAGAAGCTGTACATAAAAAAAGTCCTTGCCGCGACCGGCCAGAACAAATCGCAGGCGGCCAGAATTCTTGGCATCCATCCTACGTCTCTGTTCAGAAAGCTTAAATCCTGGGAAATCCCCTGACCCGCCTCTCGCCAATCCGCTGATCCTTAAAATCAAGCCAAACGGCTGAGGCCTTCCCTAAAACAAAAGACTTTGCGAAATGCGATAGAGCAAAATGCTATAATTCATCGTCTGTAAATTTTTAATTTCTTTATTATCAACAAGATAGAAAATGGCATATAGCTTGCAATTCATTCGGTGTGTTCATAAAGGAGGTTTGACATGAGCATTTATAAAAAATCATCCGCTGCCATCAAAAAGAAAGAGGAGGATTCCCTCCTCGAAATCGAAGGCGGCCAGATGGCCGAGGTCATCCCTTTCCCTGATATCCAAAAAATAATTGCCAAAAAGCCAGGCCAGAAGAAGGTCCGCCTGGAAGGGAAGTACCTTCATTATCGCGGCAAAAAGGTTCCCCTTCTCCAGTTCCAGAAATCCGGATACGACAAGCTCCTGAAGCTTCTCGTCAAAGAAATCGGCTGAGAAGAGGTAAGACGATGGCCAAGAAAGAAGAAGCAAAAGTCCGGTACATCAGCCCCCTGCCCGAGCTGCGCGAGAAAGAGTACGACCCGTTTCTTGAAGCCACCCTGCAGTTCGAACGGGCAGCCACTTTTTTAGACCTGGATCCATGGATTTACCAGAGGCTCAAGTACCCGGAGCGAGAGCTCACCGTCCACTTGGCAATCACGCTCGATAACGGCCGAGCAGAAAGCTTCACGGGTTTTCGCGTCCAGCATTCCACTGTCCGCGGCCCGGCCAAGGGAGGCATCCGGTTCAGCCCGAATGCGTCGCTCAGCGAATGCAAGGCCCTTGCCGCCTGGATGACCTGGAAATGCGCTGTCCTCGACCTTCCCTTCGGGGGTGGAAAAGGCGCGGTCATCTGCGACCCGCTCAAGATGTCGGAAAACGAGCTGAAGAAGCTGACCAAGGAATACACCCTGGCCATAAAGGACATCATCGGGCCTTTTAAGGACATTCCCGCCCCGGATATGTTTACTAACGCCCAGACCATGGCCTGGATCGCCGACGCGTACGGCCAGGGGCAGGGATACGTGGAACCGGCGGTCGTCACCGGCAAGCCCGTCCACCTCTGGGGTTCTCTGGGGCGCGCCATGGCAACGGGCACAGGGCTTTTTTTCGTCCTTGAAGAAGCGGCCAAGTATCTTGACATTCATCTGGAAGGAAAGAAGGTTGCTGTGCTCGGTTTCGGCAACGTCGGCTCCTCGATCGCCAAGCTCGTCCATCAAGCCGGCTGCACAATCATCGCCGTCACGGATATTTTCGGGGGCATTCATAACGAGAAAGGCATCGATCCATTTGAGCTGGAAAAACAGGTTGGGCAAACGGGAAGCGTCGTCAATTTCCCCGGGACAGAGCCGATGGATAACGAAAGCCTGATTTCCCTGCCCTGCGACATCCTCATCCCCGCTGCCGTGGAAGGCCAGATCAACAGGGACAACGCGGACAGGGTCAAAGCGAGAATCATCTTGGAAGGAGCTAACGGCCCGACGACCTTAGAGGCGGATGAGATCCTCAAGGAGAAAAAAGTCCTCGTCGCGCCGGACATCCTGGCCAACGCCGGCGGAGTGACCGTCTCTTATCTTGAATGGGTCCAGAACCTTCAGAGGTATTTTTTCACAGAGGAGGAAGTCCGCGAAAAGACGAAAAAGAAGATTAAAAAGGCCTTCTGGGACGTCGTAGCCACGATGGATAAATACGGCGTCACCTTGAGGGAGGCAGCTTACATCCTGGCCGTGGGAAGGGTCGCGGAGTCGTTGACGGCCCTGGGAAGAGCCGCTTAGCCGTTAGGCCTGAACCCTCTTTCTTATAAATATGATCTGAGGGCGGGAAGGGGAACACATTCCTCTCCCCGCCCTCCCTTCCAAGCGTGAATGCGATCGGCCTTAGAAATTGATGTAGAAAGACACGACAAATTTCCTAGGCGGAGCGTAAGACGTCGGGTCGTAGAATGTCGGCTGATCCTTCCGCATATCCCTGGCCAGCACCGTCTGCTCGTTGAACACGTTCATCAGCCTAGCTTCAACAATGCCTCTGAACCGGCCGACTGGAATCACGTAGGAAACCTGAGCATCGAGGTTAACCCAGGTTTCGAGCTTTCTTGTCCCAGCTTTCTCAAGGTACCTGTAATAGTTCCCGTAGTAATCGAGGCCTCGCGCTTCCCAAGGCCTTCCGCTTTGAACCCGGAGATAGGCGCCGACTGTGGCCCGCTCGTAGAATTCCAGAGTACCGAAGAGCTTGAAGACATGGGTCCGGTCGCCGGCCATGAGCCCGTAGCGGTTGGGGTCCGACACATAAAGCCCCGGGCCATCTTCGAGGTAAGAAGAAGCATAAAAGAGGGCAGACGCGGCGTAGTCGAGGTCCCAGTTTCCTTTGAGCTGGCTCCAGGTATAAGTGGCCGTGAGTGACCATTTGTCTGCGTAAGGATGCTGGACTTGAACCGTGAAGGCCCGGTATTCTCTTTTGGCCAAAGCTCCGAAAGCTCGCTCGCTGCCATCAAGGTTTCCGCAGACAAAACTGGAAGGTGAAGTGGCTCTGTTCACTGTCGGATAATCCTCCAGCATGTTCTTCATGTACCTGTATTGACCCCACACATCGATAAACCACTTGGCCGTCAACGGACGGCTGTAGCCGACAACGAACTCGTCCTGATAGGTAGGCTTAAGGTCCTTAAGAATGACTTTCCCTGTTTCAGAAGGCTGGGGGAAATCGGTAATCAGTGTCCCAGTAAGGGTAAAATAGGCATCCCGCCGGAAAATCCGTAGGGGCGCCCACGCCCGCGCAATGCTCTTGTTGTCCATGCAGGAATAGCGACCGAAATTGGCGTAGATTTTGTCCTGGGCTTTCTTATCCAGGACATAAGTGAAGCCAAGCCTCGGCTGAATCTGCTGGTCGAAGTCGAACTTGAGGAATCTCTCGCGCTTATACGTCTGGGTGGAGAATTCGTCTCGGTTGAGGAGCACCCCGGCCAGGATGGTCAGCCGTTCTCCAATGGTCGCCGCATCTTGGAGGAAGAAGGCATAGGTTCTTCCGCGTGAATCCTGGGGGTCCTGCTTGGGGTAGTATCTCGCCCGGAAAGTCGCCTGACCGGCATATGTCGTCCTGATAATGCTTCCCCAGCCGTTGGCCAATCTTTCGAGATACTCACCGCCGTCGTCATACCCGAACCCCGCCTTGATGAGATGGGAATGGCCGCGGAAATCAAGGTACTGGCTGAAGACAACTTTGACCTCGTCCCGGAAGAAGTTCTGAGTGTTGTATTCTGATGCGGCACCAACAAACTGACCGGAAGCTGTCGCTCCCCCGACGATGTAGCCCGCGGCTGTACGGAAGTATCCCATGCGGGCCAGGTTATTGACGTCAAACGGCGGCAGGTAGCCAAGGTCGGTGATCGGGATGCTCTTGTATTTCTCGTCGACACGGTCGTACTTGATGTCGACGTAGGTGTTTGGGGTGATTATCCAAGTGTACGAGAAATAATAAATCCGGTCGAGGCCTTCTCCGTTCACAGCCACCGAGGGATGGTCGTTGACGCCTATGCCCGCGTTCCTGCTCTTATAATCGTTGTTCCTGAAGCTAAAAACGAACTGATGAGAAGGGTGCGGGTTAGCACTCAGCTTGACAAAAAATTCGGAACCCGTGGATTTGGCGTCAGGCACCGGTCCTAAGTTGTTCTTCCGGCCGGTGGTGAGAGTGTAAGGGAAATTCCCGGAAACATACCACCACACTTTGTCACGAATGACCGGCCCCCCAAGGCTAATTGAGGGTGTCCTCACGTCGTACTTCGTCACGATTTTTGGGTCGCGGTTCTTCCAGGTGAACTCTGACGGCTCGTAGATCAACCGGAAAGAACCCGAGATCTGGTTTGTGCCTGATTTTGTGATGGCATTGGTAACCATGCCCGCTGCCCGTCCGAACTCGGCGCTCAGCGCGCCCCGTTTGATGTTGATTTCCTGGATGTCCATCTCCGAGAAATTAGCCCCGAGGTAGCCAAAATGCGGGTTCGTGATGTTAGCGCCGTCGTAAAGGTAGACGTTGTCCTGCTTGTTGCCGCCGGCGTTGGGCGCGAAATCGCGGTTATCCGCAACACCGGGAGCGAGCTGCAGCAAGCTTGCATAGGAACGCCCTAAAGGAAGGTTCTGGACGACCTCCTTGTCCCAGTTCGTGTTGATCTCGGTGGACCTGACATCGACGATAGGCGATGCGGCAATGACAGTGACTTCTTCCGCTACTCGCCCCACGGGTGTCAGGACAGCGTTGACTTGAGTCTCTTTGTCCAGGCTGACGATGACATCGATCGTATAGTCGAGGGCTTCAGGATGAGTGATTGTCAGAGTGTATTTTCCAGGAGGAAGGCTACGGAACCTGAACGTGCCATCCCGGCCGGTAATAAACTCCCGGCCTGCAGGCAGCAGAGGGCCGGAAATTTTTACTGTGGCATCGGCGAGGATGCTTCCTTCGGTCGTTCTAACGACTCCCGTTACGGCACCCCGGTCAATGGCCAAGACGCCCGCCGAGAATGTGAGAAGCAACAGACAAAACCAGCTGAAGTTAAAGACTTTCTTTTTCACTTTAACCTCCTTTCTCTCAATACAAGACCTTTTCCCTTGACCGTTCATTGCCAAATTTTCTTGAACTGCTATCATCCGGTTCTATGCTCCCACCTTCTTTCATGCCGAGATATCACTTTTTTCGGCCTTAAAAATTTTATAACATAATGATTTATGGGAGTCAATCATCATAAGAGCCTAACCCAAAAATGCCGATAGAAACACCCGACGGGTCCTGGCGTGGTTCACCCCCGAACCACGCCACCCCTCGGGTGCATTCCCTTTCATGCTGATCACTAAGAATGACAAGCATATTTCGTCGATCATAATTTCCTATCAATTTTGGGGCTTAATGAAAACGTCGTCTTAGAGCTTCGGCCAGCTGAGACGATCATTTCAAGCGAGACAGGCTTATAGCCGAAGGGGCAAGGGCAATACCTCCGAGGGAGGTGCAGCGGAGTTCAGGCTGCAACATCCGGCCGACAGAGAAGACGGCATCGATTGTCTCGTCGAGGGGGATGGGATTTTTGTACCCCCCAATGACCATGTCCGCGCAGACAAAAGCGCTCGCGGCTGCCGTAGCGTTTCGGGTATGGCAAGGGATTTCGCACATTCCCTGAACGAGGTCGCAGACTGAGCCCATGGTGTTCTGCAGGGAAATAGCCGCCGCGTCGCTTGCTTGTTCGGCGGTGCCCCCTCCTGCTTCGACGACCGCAGCCGCGGCCATGGCTGCAGCAGCTCCGACCTCCACCTGACAGCCGGCGATTTCAGCGGCAAAAGTCGCCCGCCTGGCAATGATCAGGCCGACCGCTCCTGCGGCAAAAAGGCTTAAGGCAATCTGATCGACGCTCAAGTTTTTCTTTTCGGCCAGAGTCGCCAAAACCGCCGGGATGACTCCTGAAGAGGCGCCGGTCGGCGCAGCGCAGACGACTCCCCCGCTGTTGCTGACATGGAGGACGGCCAAGGCACGAGCCGCCGCTCTGGTGGCCGCACCTCCAGCAGGTGTTTTTCCTTCTGCCTCAGCCCGAAAAATCGTTGCGGCCGAAGGCTCAATAAGCTTCATTTTCAAGCCCTCGCCCTGGAGGCCTTGATGAATGGCAGAGCGCATGACTTCCCATCGCTGGAGCATTTCAGCTTGGGCGGCCTCTTCAGACATTCCCAAGAGCGCCGATTCGTACGCGAGCGCGGCTCTGCCGAGGGAAAAGCCACGCCCCCGAGCCACCGAAATCATTTCCACGGCCGTGGAAAATAATGGCTCTCCTTGCTGAACATAAAAAATGGGGGGAATAGACCAAAGTCTGCGCACGGCAGAAAAACTTCGCAGCCTGTCTAAAGCAGCGTCATTCCATCCTCTTCGGCTTTGAACCTGGATCAACGTCAGATCGCCTCGGCTCTGCACCTTGGCCGAACCGATGTTCTCTTTTTCATCCCTCAAAGCAGCTATGACCCCAGGCT
This sequence comes from Clostridiales bacterium, assembly GCA_029907205.1. Classification (GTDB taxonomy): domain Bacteria; phylum Acidobacteriota; class Aminicenantia; order Aminicenantales; family UBA8522; genus JARYMI01. The sequence goes on along the minus strand of JARYMI010000008.1, from coordinate 17,983 downwards.
CGGCCCCACGCTCTGACTCGATGAGCAAGACAAAAGATTTGCCCGTCAGAGAAACTTTCCAGTCCTCGAGCTCGTTGATAATGATCAACCCTCCCCCGGTTGACTGGGCCTGAAGGTGCAACTTTTTCCCGGATTGCCCCGTCATCTCGATCTTTACAGTGTTGGGATGATCAGCTTTTTCTAACGGACTCACCCTGAATTCCATGGAGATCCCAGACCGAGAAGCGAACTCAAGGGCCTGAGGAAACCGGTCATCCGTGATCGACCACTCCAGGAATCCTGCCGCAAACCCGAGGTCCGCTCCCTGCTCGCTGTAGGTCCTGGCATAAGAACCCTGGGGGTCAAAGGCGAGAGCAACAGCTACCGGTTTTTCTCCAAGCAAAGACCTGGCCATCCGGCCGATCCGGTAGGAGCCGGCTGTGTGGGAGCTGGAGGGCCCGCGCATGACCGGGCCGATGACATCGTTAAAAATGCTGATGAATTCCATGGCCGCCCTCATTCTCAAATCATCAAATCGCCGCCGTTGATGTCGATCGAGGCGCCGGTGATGTAGGCGGCTTTTTCCGAACAGAGGAAGACGACGAGGTCGCCGATTTCTTCCGGACGGCCCAGCCTTTTCACGGGAAAAGAGCGGATAAACCCCCTGAGCTCATCGCTTGTCGTCGTGGCCCGGGCCATCTTCGTGTCGATCAGGCCGGGGCAGACGGCGTTCACGGTGATGCCGTAACCTGCAACCTCTTTGGCCGCCGCCCGCGTCAGCCCGAGCAAGCCGGCCTTTGAAGCCGTGTAATGGGCGCCTCCCAGCGTGCTGACACTCCTTCCTGCCGACGAAGAGACGTTGACGATTCTTCCATAGAGGCTCTTCTTCATCCAGGGCAACACGGCTTTGATGCAGAGAAAGGGACCCGTAAGGTTTATCCTGAGTGTATTTTCCCATTCTCCGATCGGAATACGAGAGATTCTTGTCCGGAACATGACGCCGGCGTTGTTGACGAGAATATCGACACGGCCAAAAGCATCCACAACAGCCCGGGCCAAAGCGGCGACAGACGCCTCTTCGCTCACATCAACAGCTACAGCCAAAGACGGAGCTTTTTTGCGGCCAAGAATCGCCGCCGTTTGCCTTGCGCTCGCAAGCTCAATATCTGCCACAGCCACCGAGGCCCCAGCCTCAGCGAGCTTGAGCGCAACGGCTCGTCCAATCCCGCGGCCGGCGCCCGTGACGATGGCCGCTCGACCTTCAAGTTCTCTTCTTTCTTTCTTCATGCTCAAACCTCCCTGATGGCCCTGTGCCTGGCCCGGGCCAGAAGTCCTTGGGTTCATTATAAGAAAAATAAGGGGCAGAGGGAATCTCCCGGAATCCACCATAAGCATCTCCCTTTATGTGATTAAACTGGGCGCAGGAAGCTGCCCTTGGCCCCCGCGCCCATCATAAAGATCACATGTTTAGAAATGCTTCCAAATCGGCCTGCGGAAGCACAATCAAAAACTTCCGCTGGTTGACTTTCGTGGGTTTCTTATAAATACTTAGGGCTTATCCCGTCGAAGGCGGCAGGCGGATTTCCTGTGGAACAGACGCAATGAGTGAGAAAGTTCATCTTGTTGTCAATCGAACATCAAATGTCGGAGGAAAAGCCCTGTGAGCTTCGAGCCGATGCTCCTCCACTACGGCCTCTATTTGACGACTTTTGTTGTTGCCGTGATCAGCGGCGTTGTGCCGGTCGTCAATATCGAGATCTACCTGGTCTGGGTGGCAGCGTTTACTCCTCGTTCGCTCGGAGTTCCGCTTGCGGTTCTGGCCACCGCCGGCCAGATGACCGGGAAGACAGTCATGTACCTTGCTGCGGCCGGCGTCTTGAAGATCTCGGTGAGGAAGTCAGGCGAGAAGATGGCGGCCATTAAGAAAAAATTCGAGATCTGGAAAGACCGCCTCAGCCTGTTCATCTTCCTGAGCGCCTTCTCGGGGTTTCCACCTTTCTATGTGGTTAGCCTGGCTGCGGGCGGATTAAGGATTAATTTTTTGAGTTTTCTCGTCGCTGGCCTAGCGGGCCGGCTGCTTCGGTTTGCCCTGGTTGTTTTCTTCCCCCACCTGATCAAGGGTTTAGTGACCTGAAGCGCTCTCCTTCAGCTTTTCCAGAATGGCCACAGTTGCTGTGGCGCCGATGCGAGAACAGCCCAGTTTCTTAACTTCGATGGCTCTCTCCAGGGTCCGGATACCCCCGGCTGCCTTAAGCTTAATCGAAGGCTTGGTGTGTTCTCTCATCAACCTGAGGTCATGATCTGTAGCGCCGCCGCTTCCGAACCCCGTCGATGTCTTGACATAATCGACGCCGACCTCGTTTGAGATCTGGCAAGCGGCAATCTTTTCCTCATCATCGAGATAGCAGTTCTCGAAGATAACCTTGACGATGACACCTCTCGCGTGGGCCGCGCCGGTGACAGCTTCAAGGTCTTCCTTGACATAAGCGTAATGCCCTGATTTCAACTTGCCGATGTTCAGCACGACATCAAGCTCGACCGCTCCGTTTTCTATAGCTTCCGTCGCCTCAAAGACTTTCGTCGCTGTTGTCGCCGTCCCGTGAGGAAACCCGATGACCGTGCCGACCCGCACCGGGCTGTCCTTCAGCAGCTCAGCAGCGCGCCGGACATCACAGGGCCGGACGCAGACGCTCGCCACTCTGTATCCATGGGCCAGCCTGCAGCCTTCTTCAACTTCCCTTTCTGTCAGGAACGGCTTAAGCAAGGAATGGTCGATCATTCCCGCGATCTCTTCGTACGTCGGCATGGCTTTCTCCTTGTTTCAACTTCCTGGCGCCCCCTTCTCAGCCGTTGCGGACAATGGCTTTGATTACGCCGTCACGGTAGTTTGCTGCAAGCTCAAAAGCTTCAGCGGCCTCCTCCAGCCTAAACTCATGGGTGGCCAGGAAACGGACGTCTGTCTTTTTTGTCCTGATAAGGTCGAGAGCTTCTTCGTAACAGTGCCTCTGACGCCGGACGTTGTATAGAGCGATTTCTTTGCGCCGGAGCTTATGGACGTCAAAAGAAACGCGGTCCCCGGCGGGAATGCCGAGGATCATCAGCTTGCCGCCCGGCCTCAGCAAATCGACAGCCTGATCGAGGGCTGACGGGTCGCCCGAGCATTCGAAGACCGCATCAAGCTGGCCCGGCTCCTGCCTGGCGATTTCAGCCACGATGTCTTCCTGGTCGGGATTCCCGGACCAGGAAGCTCCCGCCGTCCGAGATGCCGTAACCCGAGCGTCAACTTTGTCCGTTGCATAGATCCTGGAGACGCCGTAGGCGTGCGCCGTGAGCAGGACGCTGAGACCGATTGGACCGGCGCCGAGGATGGCAATTTTTTGAGGGACGAGACCGTCAAGCAGCCTGAAGCTGTGGATGCCTATGGAAAGGGGCTCGGCGAGCACTCCTTCTTCGAAAGTTACGCCTTCTTCGAGCGGATAGCAGTTCTCAGCCGGGATGACGATAAATTCGCTCAGGCAACCTTCGAGCTGGCCGGGCGTGCCGAGGAAAAGAAGCCGGCGGCAGGTGTTCGGCCGGCCGGCCAGGCATTGGTCACAGGCTCGGCACACGACCGCCGGGTCCACGGCCACTCGGCTGCCTGGCTTGAGACCGTGGGCTGAGCTCCCGGCCTCTTCAATCACGCCGGCGCACTCATGGCCGACGATGAAAGGATACGCAACAACTTGATCGCCGATCCGCCCCTCATGATAATAATGGATATCCGAGCCGCACAGCCCGACAGCGCTTACACGAACGAGGACGTCACTTTTCTTGTCAAGGGCAGGCTTTGGGATTTCGCAAATTTCAACTTTTCTGATTCCCGTGAGGACGGCAGCTTTCATTTTTTCTTATCCATTTTTCCAAGTCAAAAAAATCCGGATGGTGGTTATGGCTCGCTATCTAAACGGGTTTTCGCTCGGGTAGAACATGCCTGTGGGCTGGTTAAAAAACACCTCTTCCACGCCCAACATCCGGACAGCCGCAAAAAGCGCTTTCCCGGCATGCTGGAAGGCCACCGCGGTGTGGTGGGGAAACCTCTTCTCGACCAGGACATGGCGGTAGAACCGGGCCATTTCTCTGACAGCGAAAACGCCGATTCCTCCAAAGGACTTCGGGTCGATGTCCAGGACTTCACCCTCTGCCACATAAGAGCGGAGAGCGGCTCCCGCGGTCGACTGGAGCCGAAAAATGGTCACCTCGCCCGGTTTGATGCGGCCTTCCATCGTTCCCCGTGTGATATCAGGCTCTTTGTCTCCCTCCATCAGCCGGCGCATGATGAGCTGGTATTTCAGGGCTCCACGGATCAGGCAAACCGACGGCGTGTTTCCGCAATGGAATCCCATGAACAAGTCGGTGGGCTGGTAATCCTTGATTTTTTTCCCGGCAGCCCTGACCATGTCAGCCGGCACCGTGTTGTTGATGTCCAGCAGTGTGGCGGGAAGCTCGGTCGCGCAGGTGGCCATGTATTCGCTCAGCGCTCCGTAGATGTCGACTTCGCAGGCGACGGGAATTCCCTTGGCCGCCAAACGGGAATTGATGTAACAAGGGACAAAACCGAAATATTTCTCGAACGAAGGCCAGCACTTGTTGGCAAAAATGCCGTATGAAGAAGCACCGAGGTTGGCCTCGAAAAACTTCATCAGGGCAATTTCATACTGGGCCAGCTTCTCTAAGAGGTCGGGATAGGCCAGCCCTTTCCCGAGCTCTCTGGCCATGTCCCTCGCCGCCGCCTTGATTTTTCTATCGCCGCGCGCGGCCTGGTAGATGTCGTAGAGGTCGAGCTCGCTGTTCTCCATGACCTCAACGCCCAAGTCATACAGAGGCTTGAGGGGAGCGTTGCAGGCCAGGAAATCCTGAGGCCGGGGGCCGAAAGCAAAAATCTTGAGTTTTTTTAAGCCCGCAATGACCCGGGCCACGGGGATAAAATCGCCGATCATTCCGGCGACCTCGGCCGCCGTGCCGACTGGATACTCCGGAATATGCGGGGTCAGCCCTCTCAGGCCGATATTGTAACTTGCGCTGAGCAACCCGCAGAATGCGTCCCCACGGCCGCCGTACAAGTCTTTTCCCGTTTCCTCGGCTGCGGCCGCGAACATCACCGGCCCGTCGAACCGCTGGGCCAGGAGAGTTGCAGGACCTTCTGGCCCAAAATTTCCGAGGTAGACGATGAGGGCGTTGATACCCTTGGCTTTGACTTCATCCAAAGCTGCGAGGACATCGCTTTCTTTCTCTACAACCGTCTTGATTTCCGTGATAAGTATTTTTTTAGCCCGGCAGGCTTCGGTCACGTTGACCCGTCTTCGCCTGGAAAGCTCGAGCGGGAAACAGTCGCGGCTCACGGCCACGATTCCGGGTTTGAGCCGGGGAATGTTTATCATCTCTTCCCTCCTCTTTTCTGGCCGTAGTAAGCGCCGGGGCCGTGCTTTCGTTGATGGTGTTTTTCCAAAAGATAGCGCGGGAAGACCGCGCGACGCTGGCTCAAGAGCAATGTCCCGAAGGCCATTTTGGCAATTTTCTCTAAAGCCAGGCTATTCTCCACCGCTTCCCCGGGAGTCTTTCCCCAGGTGAAGGCGCCGTGCCCGGCCACAAGAACGCCGGGAATATCTGCAGGGCTCAGGTTCTGGAACCGCTCAATGATGACCCGTCCGGTGTTTTTCTCATAATCATGCTCGACTTCGGCCCGCCTCATGAACCGTGTGACAGGCACGGGGCCATAAAAAACATCCGCGTGCGTCGTCCCGAGGCAAGGTATCTCATGGCCTGCCTGGGCGAAGATAGCCGCGTACTCGCTGTGAGTGTGGGCAACGGCAGCGATATCCGGAAAAGCCTTGTAGAGCTCAAGATGAGTCGGCGTGTCAGAAGAAGGGACAAGGCTGCCCTCCACGCATTTCCCCTCGAGGTCGATGAGGACCACATCCGAGGGCTTTAATTCCTCATAAGATACACCGCTCGGCTTGATGGCCACCAGGCCTTTTTTTCGGTCAACTCCGCTGACATTGCCCCAGGTCAGGGTCACCAGCTTAAGCCTGACCAATTCCAGGTTGGCTTGCCAGACTTTCTCTTTGAGATCCCGGAGCATCATTCGGCCTTTCTCTGCCGGTCGCGGATAGCCAGCAGGTCCTTCATGACATTAAACATATTTCCCGACCACCACTTTGTGCCGAAAGCGTCATGGAGCTGGAGGTAGAGCCGGTAGAGTTCCTGATAAACCTTGTGATTCTCTGAGTTCGGCCGGAAAATTTCATCCCTGACGCCGCACATAGCTCGCTGCGCCTCGATAAAATCAGCATGGCCGCCTCGTTTCTTCCCGGCGACGACAGCACCGGCAATCGAAGCTCCCAAGGCACAGGTCTGGGTTGAGCGGGCGATCTTCATTTCCCGGCCGGTGACATCAGCATAAACCCGCAGGACAAACGGGTTTCTTTCAGCAATGCCGCCGCAGTTGACAATCTCGGAAATCCTGACGCCGTATTCTTCAAACCTGTTAATGATAGTCAGCGCTCCGAACGCCGTGGCCTCGATGAGGGCCCGGTAAACCTCCTCGGGCGTCGTGGCAAGAGTCTGGCCGATGAGAAGCCCGGCCAGCCGCTGATCGACAAGGACAGTCCGGTTGCCATGATTCCAGTCCAAGGCTAAAAGGCCGGATTGACCCGGCTTGAGCTTGGCTGCTTTGGCTGTCAGCGCCTCGTGCGTGCCCTTAGCCGTCCCTCCCGGCTTGATGGAATTTACAAACCAGTTAAAGATATCCCCAACAGCCGATTGTCCCGCCTCGAGTCCAAAAAAGCCAGGCAGGACAGAGCCGTCGACGATGCCGCACAGCCCTGGGATATCAGCTAACGCGTCTGTGTTGGGCCAGACGGTGATATCGCACGTGCTCGTCCCAATAATTTTCACCAAGACGTCCGGGGCGACGCCAGCTCCCACAGCCCCAAAATGAGCGTCAAAAGCGCCGACCGCGACCGGAATGCCCGGCTCCAGGCCAAGTCGCCGAGCCCACTCGCCGGAAAGCCTTCCCGCCTCCACGTCAGAAGTGAAAGTCTTGTCGTACAAGCGGCCGCGGAGTTCTCCCAGCCTGGGGTCAAGCTTGGTCAAAAACTCCCGCGAAGGCAATCCTCCCCAGGCGCTGCTAAACATGGCTTTATGACCGGCCGCGCAACGGCTCCGCTTCATCGTCAAGGGGTCGGAGTTTCCGGTCAGCACCCCGGGGATATAATCGCAGCATTCGACCCAGCTAAAAGCCGCTTCGAAAACCCGCCTGTCCATCCGTAGACATCGGAAAATCTTGCTGAAGAACCATTCGGAAGAGTAGGTGCCGCCGCACTTGGCCAGATACTCGGGATGCTCCTTTCGAGCGAGCTCGGTGATCTCCGCAGCCTCGGCAAAAGACGTGTGGTCTTTCCACAACCAGGCCATGGCATTCGGATTATCCTTGAACTCCTCCCTGAAGCTCAACGGCGTGCCGGAGCGGTCAACGGGAAACGGCGTTGAGCCTGTCGTATCGATGCCGATGCCGATTATCTGTTCTTTCTTGAATGTCGAGTCGGCCTTTTTTGCCTCCGCCAGGACCTTGTGCACGGCTCTTTCAGTTCCTCTGATATAGTCGCCGGGATCCTGTCGGGCCAGGTTAGGGTCAGCGGGGTCGAGGACGATTCCCGCCTGGCCAGTCTCGTACTCATGGACTGCTGTGGCCATCTCCCGGCCGTTGCCCACGTCAGCCAACAGAGCCCGGACCGAGTTTGTCCCGAAGTCAAGGCCCAGGCTAAGAGCTCTCCCCTTCATTTCACTTTCCATTCGTGGATCCCTGCGGAGTAATTCTGTTGCAACTGAATTTCAAGGCGAAGCGCCTGGGTCCGGACGGGCCTGAACCTCACCAGGTTGCTGACGTCTTTTTGCAGGCCGTAGGGATCGAGGTTCTGGACAGGCCGCCACTCTTCACCGCTCTTGTAAAGAACCCGCCAGGCGGCTGGAACGCGACATTCGCCCCGGCTCGTGTCGTCGTACCAGTAGACTTCAACTGCAGACACGGGGGCCGGACGGGCGAGATCATACTGAACCCATTCCAGGGTTCCCTTAGCAGGCCACCAGTGAAAATACGGGCATTCCTGGTCGCTCGAGCTCGTTGGCTCCCGTTGATCATTAACGGCAAAAGCGGGCCTTTCGCCAGAAGCGCTGACAGCGCTTCGTGAAGCGATCGTTGGGTTGGGTAGCACCCGAGCTTTGGCGGCTTCCCTGGCAAGCCAAACAGCCATCTCTCCTTCGCCGCGGTGGGCCCAGGCATAATAAGGGATGGCCGCAAACTCCCGGCTGATGCTCTCCACAGAACCTTCAATCCGGCCCTCGCGAAGCGCTGTGGCCCCACCCTTGACGACAAAGACACCGCTCGGAAGATCATCCCGCTTCTCCGATTCGAGCGTCGCCTCGTCGGGCACCACAAGGTTGCTAACCAGGCCGTTGTTATCCGGCCATTCAGCACAGTAGACGAGAGGGCCGCGCTCCAGGGCGACCCTGCCCTCGTCGCTTTTGACAGCCTGATGAGCGACAACCCGACGAACGCGCATCGGAAAATCGAGTTCGATAACATCCCCGCTCTTCCAGGCGCGCCGGATGACGGCATAACCCTGGCTGATTTCGACCGCGATTTCCTGGCCGTTCACCCGAAGAGCGAGCGGGCTCTTTTCCTCATCAAGATAACGATAGAGATCGCCCGGCACCGGCTTGCCCAGGGCCCAGCCGGGAACTCGGAGGAGGAGGCCAAACTCGGCGGGCCTCTCAAGAGCAACGGAGACCCGGATCTTCCCTTCCCAGGGATAAAGCGTTTCCTGCTCAACCCGGACCTTCTGTCCCCTGAAATTCAAGCTGCCGGTCCCGGCCGCGTAAAGGTTGACATACAGGGCATCATCCTGCGTCGCGTAAATAAACCCAGGAATTTGAGGGATGAAGCGGGTGACATTCGACGGGCAGCAAGCGCAGTTGAACCAGGGGCTACGTCGGTGCTGGCCAAAAGAAGCCAGCGGGTTGGGATAGAAAAACAGGTCGCCGCTCTGCTCGATTCCCGAAAGGAGCGCGTTATAGAGGGTTCTCTCGAGGACGTCGATATACTTCGAATCTCCGGTGAGGAGGAACATGCGGTGATTCCAGAGGATGAACCCGATAGAGGAGCAGGTTTCACAGTACGCTGACGCGTTGGGAAGTTCATAATCCGGGCCAAACCCTTCGATGCCGCCCGCTGCGCCGATGCCGCCTGTAATGTACATCTTCTTAAACACGACATTCTCCCAGAGTCTGTCGAGAGCTTCGAGGTAGGCTCTGTCGCCGGTGAGGGCGGCCACATCGGCCATTCCCGAATACATGTACGTAGCACGGACAGCATGTCCTACTGCTTCCGCCTGCTGGCTGACGGGTTTGTGGTCCTGGGAGTATTCGCCGTAGAGCTTTCTTTCCTTGGCGTTTCCCCGTTCATCAAGAAAGAATTTGGCCAGCTCCAGGTATTTCTTTTTTCCGGTCAGGCGATAGAGCTTGACCAGGCCGATCTCGATCTCTTGGTGGCCGGGAACGTCGTGCTTCTTGCCCGGGCCAAAGACGCCCAAAATCAAATCGGCGCTCTTGAGCGCCACGTTAAGAAGATGCTTTTTCCCTGTTGCCCGGAAATGGGCCACGGCCGCTTCATAAAGGTGTCCGAGGTTGTAAAGCTCGTGGCTCATGTAGAGGTTGGACCAACGCTCCTTGCCCACCCAGTCCACGGGCGGATGAGCAGGGTCGATCGTCCGCGCCGTGTAGAGATAGCCATCGTCCTCCTGGGCGGCAGCGACCTTGGCGATGAGCTCTTCCAAGTATTTCTCAAGCCCAGGGTCGGGATGCGTCATCAGAGCATAGGACGCTCCTTCGATGACCTTAAAGACATCAGAATCATCGAAAGGATATTTCGTGCAAAAGGCGCCTTCTTTCAGGCCTCCGGCGATCTCGAAATTTGCGATTCGGCCTGTCGTTTCGCACTGTTTGAAAGCAAAGGGGATGGTGACGGCGCGGTTCGTCTCAATCCTCGGCGCCCAGAACTCGTCAACCAGCTTGACTTCAGTAAAGAGAATCGGGCTGAGAGGGTATCCCGAATGAACCGCTTTTTTGCAAGAAAACCCAGAAGCTAAGATGCAAAGAATGGCGATAGCAAAACAAAGCCTTTTAGTCCTTTTCATCCGCCTAACCTCCTCATTTCCCTGGCAGGAATTCCTATTCTATCATCTTTCTCTGAGCACCGCCAACCAGTAAAGCCCGCGGGCGATTCCATCAGGAGTCAAAGAAATCGCCTCTATTTTACCGGGACAGTCTGAGGCCCTATGGTCCAGCCCCTCCGGTCTTTGATGAACACCTTGCGGCTGAGCTTCTTCCCTCCAGCCTCGAGGTTGACGACGTATTCGCCCGGTTCGACGAGCTGGCCTCTCGGCCCTTCCCAGCCTGCCTGGCGGGCCTCTTCCTTCTTCGGCGTGGCCCTCATATCCCAGAGCACCGTGTTCAGGCCAGGCTCGGTTTTTCCGGAGATCTCTCTCAGGACCTGGCCGTAGGGGTCAGTTATCGTTATTTTGACCTTCTCTTTCGGCTTTTCTTTAAGATAATAATTGAGGGCCACGGCGTTTGGCTCGTTGGGTGTGGACAGGTGCCTGTCCCCCATGAGCCGGTAGTTACCCCATCCGCGCGTCACCCACTGGATGCGAGGTTCGACCTCAAAAAGATAGGCGTCTTCAGCCAAGATTTTATCGCTGAGCTCCTGGAGCGGCGATATGTCCGTCACGAAAACGCCGCGGCCGTAGGTTGCGACAACAAGGTCATTCTCGCGGGGATGGACGAGGAGGTCTTTGACCGGAGCTGACGGCATGTTATTCTTCAGCCGCACCCACGTCCTGCCGCTGTCGATGGAGACGGAGACGCCTCCGTCCGAGCCCAGAAAAAGCAGATCCGGATTCTTCCGGTCTTCAAAGACGACATTCACAGGGAATTCGGGCAGGCCGCTCCCGATGTCCTTCCAGGTGGTGCCGTAGTCTTCGGTTTTGTAGACAAACGGCCGGAAATCGTCGTTGCGAAAACCGGTCTTGGCCACGTAGGCCGTGCCTTCTCTGTGGTGGGAAGCGAAGACCCGGCTGACCCAGCGGTCTTCGGGTGCGCCGGCGCGGCTCAAATTTGCCGTCAGGTCCGCCCAGTTTGCACCGCCGTCGCGGGTCAGCCAGACTTTGCCGTCGTCCGTCCCTACCCAAATGAACCCGGGCGAGAGCGGAGATTCGGAGATGGTCGTGATCGTGCAGAATGTGATATGACCCCGGCCCGCCGTCTTTTCGGGGTCGTTAAGAGTCAGGTCAGCGCTAATTTCCTGCCAGGTGTCGCCGCGGTTGAACGACCGCAGGATTACCTGAGCGCCCGTGTAAATAATTTGGCTGTTGTGCGGCGAGATATGGATGGGCGGCGTCCAGTTGAACCTGTAAGGGGGTTTTCCTTTTTCTCGGCCAGGCTGGACATTCGTCCGCGTGCCGAGTTTCTGGTCCACCCGGCCGTGGCCGCCGAACTGATACGTGTTATAAACCCAGCGGCTATCTTCAGGGTCGACGACGTTGTACATTCCATCCTGGATGCCGACTGTCACCCAATCCTCCAGCATCACTTCGCCCGACCAGGCGTTCGACGGCCCTTTCCAAGAGTCGTGGTCCTGGAGGCCGCCGTAGATATTATACGGCTCTTCCATGTCTACGCCGACGGCGTAGAACTCGCCGAGAGGAATGTTGTAGAGATGATCGCACGTCTTGCCGCCGTCATAAGAGATATAGACCCCGCCGTCGCTACCAAAAAGCATCCGGTCGGAGTTCTCAGGGTCAATCCAGAAGGTGCGCACGTCGCCGAAGGCTGAGGCGAAGAGCGTCGGAGGCCAGCCTAAGTTCTTCCAGGTTTTGCCGCCGTCATAGGAATAGGCAAGGGCGATGCCGATAATGTAAACCTTTTGATCGTCGTTGGGATCCACGCATATCTGGTTGAAGGAGTAAGCGGCTTTGCCGCTCACATCGTCCCGGTCTGAATTCATCTTTTTCCAGGTCGCTCCGGCGTCGTCGGACCGGTAAACCTCACCGGCGATTGGCCGTTGCTGGGGCTCTTGGCCACGGCGGCGGTCTTCCTTTGCTTCCTCCTCGGTTGGCGGACGCATGTTGGCATTTTCGACGACGGCATAAATGATGTCCGGGTTCTTGCGGTAGAGATCGATGCCGATCCGGCCTATTTTCCCTGAAGGAAGCCCGCCGGCGAGGCGACGCCAGGTCTTGCCAGCGTCGATTGTCTTGTAGATACCGCTTTCTGGCCCGCCTTCCTCGAAATGCCAGGGGTAGCGGTATTTTTCGTAGGCCGCGGCATAGAGAATATCGGGATTTTTCAGGTTCATGGCCAGGTCAATGACGCCGACCTTTTCGTTGATGTAAAGAACCCTCTCCCATGTTATCCCGCCGTCAGTTGTCTTAAAAACTCCGCGCTCTTCGTTGAACGAGAAAAGATGGCCCATGGCTGCCACGTAAACGATGTCCGGGTTCTTTGGATGAATGACAATCCGGGCGACGTGATGGGAATCGCGGAGTCCCATGTTCGTCCAGGTCTTGCCGCCGTCGGTGGATTTGTAGACGCCGTCCCCACGATGAGAGCTCCGGGCGTTGTACGCTTCACCCGTTCCCACCCAGAGGATATCCGGGTTGGAGGGAGCCACGGCGATAGCGCCGATGGAAAGGTACTCCTGGCCGTCAAAGACGGGCTCGAAGGTCGTGCCGTTTGTCGTCGTCTTCCAGACGCCGCCGTTTCTCGTGGCCACATAAAAAGTATAAAGGTGAGCTTTTGCCGGAGAATCGGGCACGGCAAAACCCGTCACCCAGGAGCCGCACCGAAAAGGCCCGAGGTTGCGGAAGGTGAAATTCTTGAGAAGGGCCTGGTCAAAAGCAGGGCCATCCGCTCCTCTGACCAAATCGATAGAAACGATAAAAAAAATCGGAATAATAAAAATTAAGACCGACGCCAGAAAACCGGGCGTGCGTTGTTTTCCCCTCATTCCTGCAGCCTCCTTACACAATTTTATTCTCATATCATTTTCCTTTTTTATCTCTTATATTACAGTCAAGCACCGGTGTCAAAATCCAGCCTGAAGCCGAAGCCGTCGATGCCATTGTTTGAAGCTTTGATCTGTGCTATAAGCTAAGAAAAAGAAGGCATGATGCGATTGGATAGCATGCGGATTGAATCCGTCGATGAGGCCATGGTTGAAATCTACAAAAAAAAGACTCCTGCCCAACGTCTGCAAATTGCTTTCGGTTTGTGGCGGTCAGCGAAAATACTGATACTTAATCAACTCCGCTCGTTGCATCCCGATTGGGATGAAAAACGCCTGCAAACCGAGGTCGCCAGGAGAATTTCGCATGGAGCAGTCTGAACTCCTGGGAAAACTCGTTAGATGCCTTGAAGGATTGAACATCCCCTATTTTATTACTGGCGCTGTCGCAAGCATCGCGTATGGAGAACCGAGGTTAACGAATGATATCGACGTCGTTGCTCAGATTAATGAGGCGCAAATTGACAAACTCAAGGCATGCTTCCCAGAGAAAGAATTTTACCTTGATTCTGGCTCGATCCGAGAGGCGATCAGGCGGAGACATCAGTTTAATATCATTCATCCCGCCTCAGGATTGAAGATAGACGTCATGATCTCTAAAGAAGACGCCTTTGATAAAAGCCGCTTTGCAAGAATAAAAAGAATGCGCCCCTTAGAAAACACGGAGGCAAATTTTTCTTCTCCGGAGGACGTGATCATTAAAAAAATGGAATACTACAAAGAGGGCGCATCAGAAAAACACATCCGGGATATCATGGGGATGATCAAAATTTCTGGCGACATGGTTGACTTCGAATATATTTCATTATGGGCCAAGCGGCTCAACCTTGAAGACGTATGGCAGGCTATCCAGGAAAAGCTTTCAAGAGAACATTGAAGCGTCAGAGATTATTGAAATCCTGACCGCATTATGAAGGAGGGAGTGAATGAGGAAAAACAGAGGCCCCTATCTCAGCGCGGCGATCATGGCCGTCATCCTGGCAAGTTTCTTTTCCTGCAAGGGCGAGAAGACCGCGCCCAAAGAAAAAACGGAAGGACTTATAAATATGGACATCCAGAAACAGTCTTTCGGGAGGCTGCCCGACGGGTCCGAGGTCGAAGCGTATACCCTGACCAACAGCCACGGCCTCAAGGCAAGAATCATGACCTACGGGGCAACCCTTACATCTCTTGAGGTGCCGGACCGGTCAGGGAAGTTGGCAGACATCGTGCTCGGTCATGATTCTCTCGACGGCTACATCGATATAGCCCAAAACCCGTACTTCGGGTCGATCGTCGGCCGTTATGCAAACCGCATTGCTAAGGGCAGGTTCACGCTGGATGGCGTCGAATACCAACTGACCACGAACAACGGCCCAAACCACCTCCACGGCGGGGTCAAGGGGTTCGACAAGGTCCTCTGGAAGGGAGAACCGGTCAGGGAGAAGGCCGCTGTCGGAGTCAAGCTCCGTTACCTGAGCCGCGACGGGGAACAAGGCTACCCCGGGAACTTGTCCGCGACCGTGATTTACTGGCTGACAGAAGCGAACGAGTTGAAAATCAGCTACGAAGCCGAGACCGACAAGCCCACTCCCGTCAACCTCACCCATCACAGCTATTTCAACTTGGCCGGCCAGGGAGAGGGCGATATTCTCGGCCACGAATTAACGCTCAACGCCGACCATTTCACTCCTGTAGACGAAGGACTTATTCCGACTGGCGAGATCCGTCCCGTCACGGGAACGCCCTGGGATTTCACTATCCCCAAGGCTATCGGCGCTGAGATCGCTGTTGTCCCTGGCGGCTACGACCACAATTTCGTCCTGAGAGACGGCGAAGGAACGCTCAGGATGGCGGCCCGGGTCCACGAGCCCACGAGCGGCCGGGTGATGGAAATTTACACTATAGAGCCGGGAATCCAGTTCTACTCAGGAAACTTTTTGGACGGCACAATCACTGGCAAGAGCGGAAAAGTCTACCGGAAACATTATGGGTTCTGCCTGGAACCGCAGCATTTTCCCGACTCCCCGAACAACCCCGGTTTCCCGTCAACCATCCTTCGCCCCGGCCAGAAATACACGAGCCTGACCATCCACAAATTTTCCACCAAGTAACGTGGGCTCGCTTTATTTATATCGCCGGCCTTAAGATATTTTGATTTTCTTTGGCAATTTCTTCAATCTATAATAAGAGACGAATTTTCGGGCCGCTATCAGGTACGGGCCAAGAGCTTACAGTGTTATGAAAATCAGCTTCAATCAGCCGGTGTTTATCCCCTGGGGAGGGTTTTTCGCCCGCCTAATGTCCTCTGATCAAATGGTGCTTCTCGATGAAACCACCCTGGCCCGCGGTTTCACTTACGTCAACAGAAATCGCATCAAAGGACCCGAGGGAGAGGTCTGGATCACCGTGCCGCTCAAGCGCAAGGGCCGCGGCCGGCAGAAAATAAAAGACCTCGAAGTCTACGAAAAAGAAAGGTGGGTGAAAAAATTCTTGCTGACTCTCAAGCATTATTACGGCAAATCCATCTATTTTGAGCCCGTCTTCACCGTCATTCGCGCAGCTGCTGAGAATCCCGGAGAAAATTTTCTATCTCTAACACTGGCACTCCTTGATATCCTGAAAACTGGCTTGGGCATCGAGACAGAACTGATTCTCCAGTCCCGCCTCGGCATCACCGGCCGGGGCACTCCCCTGCTCGTTTCCATCGCCAAAGAGCTCGGCGCTCATGAGGTCATCCTGCCCTATTTTTCGGAGAAGGCCGTCGATTGCGCCCGATTCAGGGATGAACATATACGGGTGAGGCTGTTGCGCTATCTACCTCCCCAGTATCCTCAATTCTGGGGCGATTTTCTCATAAACCTCTCGGCCCTTGACCTTTTCTTCTGTTGCGGCCGGGACGGACGCGCGGTCATCGAAAAGGGCCTGCGCTTTTATGACCTTCCATGAAAAAATTGGTGACGAGCATCAAGAGCAGACCGGGAAATCGACCTCACCGGGATTCTCATACAACACAAGATCGAAAGGGGGCCGGATGAAAAAAATTCCGATTGAATCTGATGCTTTTCAAAAGAGATCATGGGAGAGTCTGAAGAAACTGAAGGAGTTCAGGGAGAGGCACGCTTTTGTGTTCATGCCTCAAAGCGCCGCTCTTCTCGTTATCGATATGCAGAGGTATTTTCTGGACAGGCGCTCGCACGCTTTTATTCCAGACGCTCCTCTGATCACAGGCCAAATCAAAAATCTGTCAGCAGCATTCCTGAAAATGAATTTGCCGGTTATCCTCACGCGCCACATCAACACCCAGAGAAACGCCAAGCTCATGGGCAAGTGGTGGAAAGATGTCATCACTAAAAAGAGCAGGCTGAGCCGTATTATCCCCGAATTGGACTTCCCGGGTGCGACCGTGATCAAAAAAACCCAGTATGATGCCTTTTACCAGACCAATCTTGAGAACCTGTTAAAAGCGAAAAAAGTAACGCAGGTTGTCATAACCGGAGTGGCGACTCACCTTTGCTGCGAGACCACGGCAAGGTCTGCCTTTATGAGAGGATTCACAGTCTTCCTGCCGGTGGACGGAACAGCGACTTTTGCGGAAAGTTTTTTTGAGGCATCACTCCTCAACCTCGCCCATGGGTTCGCTATCCCTGTGCTCTGTGAGGAGCTGATGAGCCGAATGGAGGTGTCTCCATGATGCCTGTCACGGATGTGGCCATAATCGGAGCAGGGCCTGCGGGAGTTTCCACCGCCATTCAATTGAGGCGCTACGGCGTCGATTTTATCGTTCTCGAAAAAGAGAGAATCGGAGGACTTCTGATCCATGCGAATCGCATAGAAAACTACCCCGGATTCCCTGAGGGCATTCCCGGTCCGGACCTCGTCAGGCGTTTGGAGAGGCACCTGGAAAATTCGGGCGCTCACGTCTCATTCCAAGAAGTTCTGGAACTCGACCATGACGGGAGCGTTTTTACTATCAGAACAAACAACGACCTGCTGGCTTCCCGGATCGCGGTGATTGCCTCGGGCACTGTTCCCCGCAGGCTTACGCAGGCCGTATCAAAGGAGATAGAAAACCGTATTTTTTATGAAACCTTCCCGCTGACCCAGGTCTCAGGCAAAAAAATTGCCGTCATCGGCTCGGGCGATGCGGCCTTTGACTACGCGCTGAGCCTTTCTCAAAAAAACGATGTTCTCATCCTCAATAGAGGGGATAAAATCAAATGCCTTCCTCTCCTCTGGAGAAGGGTCAGGGCGGTGTCAACAATCTCTTATCTCGAGAATTTCAAGGTCACAGCCATCAACCAGGCTGGTGACGGACTGCTCCTTTGTGGTCGAAGCTCTCATGAAAAGCGTGACATCCGTGCTTCCTTTCTTGTTGTGGCCATAGGAAGAAGGCCGAATCTTGATTTCTTGAGCCAGAATCTTAAAAATAACCTGAAAAAATTGCGTAAAGCCAGGTTGCTTTACATAGCCGGTGATGTCAAAAACGGCATCTTCAGACAGGCAGCCATATCTGCCGGTGACGGAATCAAGGCAGCCATGGAAATCTTCAGGAAAAAAAAGGAGGCTCAGTCGTGCGCATAATAGCCAAAGCAGGCCGGGAGGACGTTGCCATGGTTTATATCGGGGAAACCCGAAGAGGAAACTATATTGAATTCGTTGAATCTCTCCAGCCTCCCCTTCCCATAGAGGAAAAATGGATTTTGACTGTTTCCACCCTGCAGGGATGCCCTGTCCGCTGCCGTTTTTGTGATGCAGGAGGATTCTACAAAGGAACTCTGACCAAAGATGAGATTATTTCCCAGGTCGATTACCTCGTAACGAGAAGATTTCCTGAGAAAAAGGTGCCTGTCAAGAAGTTCAAAATCC
>JARYMI010000089.1 GCA_029907205.1 Clostridiales bacterium | reverse complement strand
AACAGAATCTCTCTTGATCGCTGCTCTCTGACTGCGAAAAGCAGGGCTCTAAAAATTCCTAATGGCAATTTTGGGGAGGTCTTCTTCCTTCAGGAAATTGATGGTAGGATAAAAATGAAGCGTTGCCGATGCCGCTGGCAGCGCGACGGTCGAAGGAAAAGATGAAGACACCACAATTTGTTGCCCTCGATTTTGAGACTGCGGACCATGGCCTTGATAGTGCCTGCGCTGTTGGAGTAGTCAAGGTCCAAAACCTGCGCATTGTTTACGAAGGACTCGTTCTTGATCCGGCCGCCGCGCAAGCGATTTGTCTTTTCCTACCTTCACGGCATTGCCTGGGAGGATGTGGCAGAACAGCCAAGCTTCCGGACTGTATGGCTTAAGATCCGGCCTATTCTTCTGGCGAGACGCGCGTGGGGGATCTATCCCACACGGCTTCCTGATGTGTGCTATGCCCTGGGCTTGCGCTTGGATCATCATAATCCTCTTTCTGATGCACGGGCATGCGCACAGATTGTGATCCGGGCTCTGAAATGGGGGAGTTTCCCTGATCATATTAGACAATAGGGGGACAGCATAGGTAATACACAAATTCGAGTGAGGCGCAGGGCAGAGGGCCTTAGCCCAGAGAGTCGCGCGGCAGAGAGTCTCACCCTAAAGAGTTGCGCGGCAGACAGAGGGAAGCAAGACAGGCGGAAACACGATACGAGGAATCAGGACAGGGAAAATTATCAGGCTGTCCGAAGATCACGCGGACCGGAGAGCAGGGGAAATGCATTACGTATGACGTCCCCCAATTAGATCCCTCCTTCGGACCGCGGCAGCCAGACGGCCATCTCATTTGCCCCTCGATTGGCCCACGCAAAATACGGGACAGCCATCAACTGATGCCCTCTCTCCGCGGCGATCTTTCCGTCCGGGCCGAAATCCACGGCCCTCGCTTTTGCGGTGATGATTGCGACTCCGGCCAGAAGGTCGGGCCGGAACCAATGTGTGACCGCGGCGGCGTCGGGCAGGATGATGTTCAGGGCTTTGCCTCCGTTGTCAACCGCCTCGACACAAAACAGGATTGGCCCCCTCTGCAAGGCCACCTTGCCCGCATCTTCCTTCACCTTCTCATGAGCAATGACTCTCCGGACGGGCATCGGCAGACGGAGCTCGACGAGGTCGCCGCTCCGCCATTTCCGCCTCAGCTCGACATAGCCGTTCTCCAGGATGATCGCCGCAGACTTGCGGTTGATCGTAAGCCTCGCCGGTTGTTCATTTTTGTCGAGGAAGCGATAGAGGTCGCTTGGCACGGGTTGATTGAGCGCCCAGCCGGGAATCCGCAGCCGGATGCCGAACTTTCCGGGCCGCGAAGGATTAACCATGATTTTCACGTCCCCGTTCCATGGATACTTTGTTTCCTGGACGATCTCCACAGGCCGGCCGCCGAGCTCGAACCTGGCCGTGCTGTCGACAAATAAATTGATGTAAAGAGTGTCGTTCAGAACGCCATAGATATAGCCGCCTATTGTCGAAAGAAACCGCGCTACGTTGGCCGGGCAGCAGGCGACCTCAAACCATGAGCTCCTCTCATATCGGCCGGCGCTCTCGAGCGGGTTCTGGTAAAAAAACCTGTCGCCGCTCAAGGACACGCCGGGCAAAATCCCGTTGAAGATGGTGCGCTCTAAGACATCGATATATTTCGCTTCGCCCCGCAGTTCGAACATCCTCTGGTTCCAGAGAGCATTGCCGATGGCTGCGCAGGTCTCGGCGTAAGCCCGGGCATTGGGCAGGTCATAATCAGCTCCGAAGGCTTCATACTCTCCGGTCGCGCCGATTCCGCCCGTGATGTAGAGCTTTTTGCCCACGACGTTCGCCCAGAGTTTGTCCAGGGCTGCCGAGTATTCCGGAAAGCCCCCGAGGGCGGCGACGTCGGCCATGCCAGAATACATGTAGGTCGCCCGGACCGCGTGACCGACCGCCTCTGTCTGCTCGAGCACGGGTTTGTGGTTCTGAAGATATTCATCCGAGTTGTAGATGACGAACGGTGAATCGGAGGGGTAGGTCTCTCCGTTGTGGTAGTGGCCGCGCTCGTCGAGAAAAAATTTGGCCAGGTCGAGATACTCCCGGCGGCCGGTGAGACGATAGAGCTTGGCCAGGCCGATCTCGACCTCCTGATGGCCGGGAAAGGCGCGGCGTTTGCCCAGGCCGGGGCCGAATGTGCGGACGAGGAGGTCGGCATTCTTGATGGCGATTTCGAGAAAACTTCGCTCGCCGGTGGCAATGAAATGGGCAACTGCGGCTTCGTACATATGCCCGACGTTGTAGAGCTCATGACTGACCCGCAGGTTTAACCAGCGCTCCCGGCCGGAACCGGGCGCAGGATTTTTCGGGTCAATGGTGCGGGCTGTGAAAATGTAGCCGTCCGGCTCCTGGGCCCTTGCGATCAGGGCAATGAGGTCATCCAGCTTCTTCTTGAGCTCCGGGTCTGGGTGGAGCCTGAGTGAATAGGCCGCCGCTTCCATCGTCTTAAAGACATCGCTGTCATTGTAGCGCTTGCCCGTATGCTTTCCCGTCTTAAGACCGGCGGCGATCCGGAAATTGTCCACGCGCCCCGACTCCTCGTTCATCTTGAGAAGATAAGGAATCGTCACTGTCCGGTTGCGCTCGAGGCGCGGCGCCCAGAATTCGTCGGTAATCCTGACCTTGGCGAAATCGACGGGCATGATGGGATAGTCGGGTTTCATGGTCCGGAACTGTCCCAGGAGGCAGAGAAAACCCGCGCCCAAAAGCAGGAGAAAACCCAACGGAATCTTTGGTTTCATCGCAATCCTCTCTTTTCAAGAATAGGGGGACGCCATACATAATACACTAAATTCGCTTTCCTCTGCCACCATCACTTTTTGAGTTGTCTGAGCTTGGTGCGATCAGACCTGGCCGTGAATCTGCTGCCAAGCCGATAATAGGTTTTCTCTTCTGAGAATGAGAAATCTGCGCCCGCTTTCCGTCTTTTAATATGAAGGATGCTTTTGGAGAATTAAGATGCCGCGTCTTGCGCGTCTCGTCGTTCCGGAAATTCCTCATCATGTCA
>JARYMI010000088.1 GCA_029907205.1 Clostridiales bacterium | reverse complement strand
GGGCAAAAATGGACCGCGCCTTTCTTTTCCCCATCAGCGAGGACGATGTTTTTTTCCTCTGGGGGGGAGTCATCTCGAACTGGTTCGACCCGCTGACATTAATCAAGGCCATGAACCTGGCTCTCGATAAAAACAGGCGCCTTAAGCTTCTGTTCCTGTCCACCGGCCATCCCAACCCTCTCCTTGCCGAGTTCGACATGGCTCGGGAGGCGGTCAGGCTGGCCGAAGACCTGGGGCTCAAAGGCAACTACGTTTTTTTCAACAAGGACTGGGTAAGCTACGTTGACCGGGGGGCATTCTTCCGTCAGGCGGACGTGGGCGTGTCCATTCACCGGACGAATTTCGAGACTTATTTTGCGTCCAGGACCCGCATGCTCGACTATCTCAAGTACGACCTGCCCGTGCTCTGCACGAAGGGCGATTTTTTCGCCGAGCTGGTCGAAAGAAACGCGCTTGGATTGACCGTTCCGGCCGAGGATGTCGAAAAGCTCTCCAGGGCCATCCTCAAACTCGCCGAAGACCGGACGCTGAGGGAGGAGATGAAAGCCAGGGTTTGGCTGGCCAAGAACGATTTCGTCTGGGAAAAAGTCACCGAGCCGTTGGTCCGTTATTGCCGTAAGGTGAAACGCGAGTCTCTGGCTGGCCGGCGCCGGGGCACGCAAGGAGATTTTTTTGCTGTTTTCCAGCCCCGCCAGAAAGGTCTTGTCCGCCGCCTCATCAAAAAGCGATTTCTCTGGCCTTTCCTCCAGAAGCTGCCCTCCCGTGTTTCGGTCAAGCTCAGACGGTTAGGGAAGT
This sequence comes from Clostridiales bacterium, assembly GCA_029907205.1. Classification (GTDB taxonomy): domain Bacteria; phylum Acidobacteriota; class Aminicenantia; order Aminicenantales; family UBA8522; genus JARYMI01. The sequence goes on along the minus strand of JARYMI010000088.1, from coordinate 2,330 downwards.
GAGTCCAAAAGAACAGGCGAGGGTCTGCTTTATTGTCGTTAACTGGAACAGAAGCGAGGCTTTGAAGGCCTGCCTGACTTCGATCCAAACCCTTGTAACAGGGACATCCCGCGCGATCATCGTTGTCGATAACGCCTCAACGGATGGAAGCGCGGAAATGGTCGAGAAGAATTTTCCGGGCGCGCGTCTTCTCAAGGACGAGGAAAATATCGGCTTTGCCCGGGCCAACAACAAGGCTCTCCAGTACCTCAAAGCAGCAGGCTTGACTCCCGATTATGTCGTTTTTATAAACAACGATGCGCTGCTTGTCGACTCTTCGGTCGAAAAAATTTTTGAATTCATGGATAGACAAGAGGATGTCGCCGCCGCCATCCCGGCTGTCTTCCTCAAAGATGCTTCCTTCCAGACCGGAGTCGGGGGCTTTGACCTGAGCCTCGGCTCGGCTTTCGCTTATTATTTTTTTTTGTCCGGGCTCTTTCCCCGGGCATTCCGCGGCCTGTTCATCAGGCAGGATTATTTTTTCAAGAAGAAAAAGAGAGCACGCCTGGAGTGGCTTTCGGGCGTCTGCCTGGTCGCAAGGAGAAGCGTCTTGGATGAGACGGGCGGCTTCCCCGAGGAATATTTCATGTATGCCGAGGATCTGGCCCTGTGCCGCAAGCTCCGGAAAAAGGGCGCTCTCGTCTATTTTCCTGAGGCGAGGATTCTCCACCTGAAGGAAAACGGAGACAAAGGCCGCTGGAACGTCGCCTGGATTGACTCGCTTTTCCGGTATTTCAGGCTGCATCAGAAAAAAACGTTCCTTGAGCTCAAAGAGTTTGCCCTCAAGGGAATTCTCTTCTCTGGGTTTGCCCTGAGAGCTGCCGGCTACGCTTTTCTCAGACTCTTAGGCGGGCGAAAATACGCTTTGAAAACGGACGAGCTTGCTTCGTATGCCCGGCATGTCCTCGGCCATCTTTGGGCGAGTCAAAAAGCATGAGGATAGCCATCATCGGAACCCGGGGCGTCCCGGCCCAGTACGGCGGTTTTGAAACCTGCGCCGAGGAACTCGGCCGGAGGCTCGTCCTGAACGGACACAGCGTCGATGTCTTCTGCCGGTCTTCCTATTTTCAGAAGAAGGTTGACTGGTATGAGGGGATGAAGCTCGTCTATCTTCCCAGCCTGAGCCTGAAATCTCTGGATACTCTCTCCCACAGCTTGCTTTCCCTTCTTGTCGCTTCCAGAAAACATTATGATATCATTCTTGTCTTCAACCCCGGCAACGGCTTTTTCCTCTGGCTTCCCAAGTTGTTCGGCCAGAAGACCGTCTTGAACGTCGATGGCCTCGAGTGGACGCGGGAAAAATGGGGCAGAGCAGGCCGGCTCTACCACAGGTTGGCGGCGCGAGCGGCGACGAAATTAGCCGACGTTTTAGTGGCTGATTCCCGGCTGATCCAGAGATATTACCTGGAAGAATTCAAGAAAGAAACAGAGTTCATTTCTTACGGAGCGGAACTCGAATCAGGCCGGGACCGGTCGGTGTTGACCAAGTACGGACTTGAGCCCGGCGAGTATTTCCTCCAGGTCACGCGCTTCGAGCCGGAAAATAATCCCTTGCTCTCTGTCCGGGCGTTTGAGCGTTTGAAGACCGACAAAAAACTGGTCCTGGTGGGCGGCGTGAAATACCCTTCGAGGTATTCGAGAGAGATTCAAGCAGCCACGGATGAACGGATATGTTTGACGGGCTTTATCTATAACCGCGAGGTTCTTAGAGAGTTGCGGGCTCATTGTCTGGCCTATATTCACGGGAACGAGGCAGGGGGCACCAACCCGGCTCTCCTCCAGGCCATGGCCTCGGGTTGCTTCGTGATAGCCAGGGACGTCGTTTTTAACCGGGAGGTTCTCGAGGATGCGGGCATCTATTTCGCCAGAGACCCGGAAGACCTGGCCGCCAAGATGCGCTGGGCCATCGAAAACGCCGCAAACCTCGACCGCTTCAGGGAAAAAGCCAGAGCCATCACTGCTTCAAGGTATGACTGGGATGACGTCACGCGGTCTTATGAAAGAATCTTCTCAGGGCTGGCCCGTCATTCCTGACGGCTATGGGGACATTTACCCTGAAGGTCTTCCCCGATTGCTCTTTCTATCAAGTTTTAGGCGGTTAACGTTGTCATATGTTTTTGGTTTGATGTGGACGGTCACCTCAACCGGAGGGCTGATGAAGCGGCCCCGGCAAACAGCAAAATGGAGAATGTGGCGGCCTAAGAACCCGGGCCCGATCCTCCAGTGAAAAACGCCCTTTTCTTCCTCGAGTGTCGAGCCCACGGGAAGCGGCCTGGTTTTGTCCTCGCCCC
>JARYMI010000087.1 GCA_029907205.1 Clostridiales bacterium | reverse complement strand
GGGGAAGCGACCATCCAGCTTGTCTCAATGATCATGAATGCTCGGCTGTCGAAATGACCGAAACAGAGCCAATATCTTCGGAAGATTTCCGGCTTTCTTTAGCGTCCTCCTGGCTTTTTGAACCGCCATGAGCAATTCCCGACTGTCCTTGGCATCTCTTCGAGCCGCGATCTATACTTCCTTACGATGGTTGGATGGGGAAATCGACACAAAAAGGCTCAGTCAACCATCACACCCGAAAAGGAAATTATTATCCTGCGAGCTCCTTTGTTAATGTATGGGCCAGCCTGCTTGTCTATGAGAACATCAAAGATCAAAAAACCGTCGGAGAAATCTCCCATAATCCTTATACAGGGATTACCGAGATCGCCCAGCCTCACGGCCCCATTCTGGCACTTACGCCGCTGACGAATCCCACCTCGACGGCGATTTTTAAAGTCCTTATCGCCATGAAGACCCGGAATCCGCTCATCCTCAGTCCTCACGGTTCTGCCCGGAAATGCACCCTGGCCGCGGAATATACAGTTCTCTCCAAGACATTCGATAACGGCACTGTCTGTGCCTCGGAGCAGGCCCTCGTTGTGGAGAAAAAAGTGGATCGGATCCTCAAGCCTTTTCTGGAAAGACAGGGATGCTATTTCTGCTCACCTGCAGAGGCTGAGAAACTCGGAGAAATCGCCTTTGATTCCGTGAACAGAATCATGAGGGCGGATGCCGTCGGCCGGCCCGCTCACGTTCTTGCGGAAAGGGCGGGCTTTTCCATCCCCGAAAGAGCGAAGCTTTTAACCGCTCCTTGCGAGGGGGTGGGGCCCGGCTATCCGCTTTCCTACGAAATCCTGACCCCTATTCTGGCCTATTATATCGTCGAAGATTATGACCAGGCTTTTGAGACCTGCATCAAGTTGAACGAACTCGGAGGCCAGGGACATACCGTGAGCATTTATACGAATGAGGAGAAGGTGATCCAGGATTTCAGCGTTCGCATTTCCGCCGGTCGTATATGCGTCAACATGCCAGCCACCCATGGAGCCATCGGAGGGATGTACAATGCCCTCAATCCTTCTTTTACATTGAGCTGCGGCACCCATGCGGGAAATATTTTTACGGATAACATCACAACGACCCATCTTCTCAACATCCACAGGGTCGCACGGAGGCGTCCGAACCTGCGCTGGTTCACAATCCAGGAGCACGAATGGCTCGAATCCGGTGTCACAGCCGAGGAAATGCTCTATCGGTTCAACATGAATTTCTAATAATTCGAGTAGGTCTGTTAATCTTTTTTTTCTTATCCGGCCTATATATTTTATTTATATTTATGGCGCTTTCGGAGTTCTTTTTTTATCCCGTTGAGCCAATTTCTCGCCAGGGCGATTTCGCCCCTCGGATTCGGATGAGCTCTATCGATCTCGTACCATCCGGGTTTTTTCTTTAAAATTGAGTAATTGTCGACAACGCTCAAATTTTCTTTGCGTGCGACTTTTTTGATGGCCGGATTTATGGATTTCCGGACTAATCTATTTTTTTCCTTCGCCGCAGTCCCTCCATAAAAAATGGGGACACTGGCTATCAATATTCTGGGAGGTTTTTTCTGGCTCGACTGGAATTTTTTAAAATTTTTGACGATGGTCTGCAAATTTTGCTTGAATTCGGCTAAATCATACTTCCCCTGGAGTAACGGAGTGACATCATTGGTGCCCAATTGAATGAGGATAAAATCCGGCTTGACTTTTTTCCAGCGCCCCTGGTGCAGCCGGAAAAACTCCTGATACGACTCGGTGCTTAAACTTCCGAGGGACCAATCCTCGATAAAAAAAAGCGTTTTTGAATTTCTGACCATTTCCCTTAAATGCAGGGGCACAGGGCGCATCAAACTGTCTCCCGCACAACAAATTGTGATCTTGTTTAGACCCTGAAGAGGGCCCGTGACCAGGATGGATAAAATCAGGAGAATCTCTATCTTCCTCATTAGAGACACCTTCATTATAATCAAGCGAATCGAAATCTATTATGTGGATTGTGTCCACCGAAAACAGCACTCAAGATCTCTATTCCACGGAAAAAAGGACGGCTCCGGCTTCAACATAGTCGCCGGGTTTGAGGCCCAGCTCAATGACTTTCCCCGCCTGGGGAGATTTAATTTCATTCTGCATCTTCATCGCCTCCAGGACCAGAACAGCCTGTCCTTTATCCACGCTCTCCCCTTCCTTAACCAGAATCCTGACGATTCTTCCCGGCATGGATGTTTGAATGGCTTTTTTCCGGAGTGTTCCGCTCTTCTCTTTGAGAATCCTCTGGGCGGACTTCTTCTCGATGCTAAAAAACCGCTCATTCACGAAAACAGAATACGAATGGAGGTTGGCATTGATGATGATGTTATAAACCTTGCCATCCATGTTGAGAAGGATCTCTTCCGGACTGAGAAACTCAACCGTCACATTGTATTTTTTCTTCCCGAGAGAGACCTGGAAAGCGTTTCTGTCTTTTTCCTCGAGGTTCAGCCGGACCTCTTCTTGTCCGTGCCAGAAAACAAGATTCATCCTAAAGCCTGTTCATGAAATTCTGGATTCTTCCCTGAATTTTCCAGCCGCTTCCCTTAACGGAACCGGTTTGCCGGGGAGCCTCACGGCTGTCCCGACAGCTTTTAATTCCCGCCGCGATGAGGGCGGCTTCCTTCAATCCGGGCTCTTCCTTTTCCTTCTTCTTTTCCAGGTCAGCGATAAAATGGGTATGATGACAGAAGAAAAGAGCGAGGTTTTAAAGCCTGAAAACTTCGAGGTCACACTTCCCAACTCTGAAGACACTCTGACAGTCAAGGCCAAAATACCGGCTGACTGAGTTCGAAATCTAGACTTTGGCGCCGTGGTCTTTCAGCCTGCGGACTATGCTGACTACTTCTATCCTCCGGCCATTCACTACGAAATCTCCTGCTCGGGCTCATGTGACCCAAAGGCCATCCCGGGAAATATTGAGAAAAATATTCAAAGCATCAAAGACATCTTAGCCCGTCCCAACATCAACACGGGCGACCCGGAGCTCGACGCCATCCGGGCAACCGTGGAGGTTATCACCGAGGAGAAATTCACCGAAGACGGGTGGATCTTTGCTGCCGCTCCTGTCGTTGGAACGCCTCTCCCTCGATGAACGGGAAGGTAGGGTCTGCTACCGGTATGGGGAAAGCCCGGA
>JARYMI010000086.1 GCA_029907205.1 Clostridiales bacterium | reverse complement strand
GTCTCGGCGGCTATCAAGAATTCCTGTTCTCTGCTTTCCGGCGCTTTCCCCGGTGGGGCATTGGCGTAGAGGCCGGATTATGCTGAGTTCAAAATTATGCTGAGTTAAGATTTTCTATTCCTCATAATTCCTTTTATTTCAGAAGTCTGCATCTATTTTTCTCCTTCCCAAACTCAGCATAATAATCCATCCGATTTTTCATGGAAAAACAGGAAAGGAGGAAAAAGAATGCAATTGAAAGAACTCATCAGCGAGTATGGCAAGCATTTACAACAAGCCAGAGGCGTCTCTGAAAGCACACGACATCAATACATTCATTAAGTTCAACGCTTTCTGAGTGAGACTTTCACCGATGTCATTCAAGATAGGTTGCGCAATCTCCAACCAGGCGAACTGATCCAGTATGTAATAAAACTGAGGGAGCAGAACAATGTACCAGTTCTTAAATCCCTGCTCACCGCTTTGCGGAGTTTTTTCAGATTTCTGCAAATGAAAGGGCTGTGTAAAGCACGACTCGTCAATGCCATTCCATCTCTTGCTACCTGGAAACTGTCCAGAATACCCAATTACCTCACGAAAGAGCAGCTGCGGAAGTTTCTCGCTTCTTTTGACCGTAAGATGCCAACTGGACACCGGGATTATGCTATAGCCCTTTGTCTGGCCAGACTAGGACTTCGCGGGAAAGAAGTGGCTCATCTTACTCTGGATGATATTGATTGGCGCTCAGGGATTCTTCGTATAAACTTGAGCAAAGTCCGTCGTTTCAGTTCACTGCCATTGCCGGAAGATGTGGGAAAAGCGATTGTTTCATATCTGCGCAACGGGCGCCCTCCAACAGCAGAGCGCCACCTGTTTATTTGTCATCGCAACCGTATAGGTAAACCACTTCAAAGTGACGCTATTAGAAACATGATGCGCAGGCGATTCAAACAAACAGGTATGAAGGTCCCCTCCGCAGGCACTCATATTCTTCGCCACACGGTTGCCACCCATATGGTTCAACAGGGAGTAAGCATCAAGGAAGTCGCCGATTTCCTGAGACATCGCAGCCTTGATACGACGGCGATCTACACCAAAGTCAACCTTCCCATGCTTTTCGAAGTGGCGCTGCCCTGGCCAAAAGAAGGAGAGATAACGTGAAGAGGCAACAAAGTCTAGTTGAACAGGTTCAGGAATATCTGGAATTTAAGCGGAGTTGTGGGTATCAGCTGGAGGCTCCGGGTAAGGAGTTGATGCTTTTCGCTCGTTATGCGACGCGTGCCGGCCACCAGGGTCCTCTGACGACAGAGCTTGTTGTGAGGTGGGCCAAACTCCCCCAGGATGCCGACCCTTGCTACTGGGCAAATAGCTACAATATTGTTCGCCGTTTTGCTGAATATCGATTTCTCTTTGACCCAGCGACTGAGATTCCGCCGAAAGACTTACTGGGGCCATCAAAGCGGCGCTTATCGCCTCATATTTACTCAGAGGGAGAGATAGCGGCATTCCTTCAAGCCGCATCACAACTTGCCCCAACCGACGGCCTGCATCCTCATACATATGTCACCTTATTCGGCTTGCTCCTCAGCACCGGGCTGAGAATCTCAGAGGCCCTGAATCTCTCTCGTCAGGATGCAGATCTTCGCACAGGGGTTTTGACCATCAGCGAGACCAAATTTCGCAAGTCCCGTCTTGTGCCGCTGCACCCCTCAACACTGCAAGCGTTAAGACGCTACAGTAAATTTCGGGATTCCTGTCTTTTAGATGTACAGTCCAAGATGTTCTTTCCGACTGAAAAAGGAACATCTCTGAACTACCGCGGGGTGTTGTATGTCTTCATCAAGTTGAGTCGCAAGCTGGGCTGGAGAGATCGAGAAAAGAAACCCAGGATTCATGACTTTCGTCATACCTTTGCCGTCCGAAGACTGCTCAAGTGGTATGAAGAAGGGGCCAATCTGGATCAGAAAATTCTGGCGTTGAGCACTTATCTCGGCCATGTCCAGGTCACCGATACCTACTGGTATTTAAGCGCTGTCCCTGAGCTTCTGGCCGTCGTGTCGGAAAAATTTGAAAATTTTGCCAGCAAAGAAAGAAGGAGGGATAACCTATGAGTAAAAACGAACTGGAAATAAGTCTCTCAACATTAATCCAAGATTTTTTCTGCCGGCGCCTCATCACCCAACGCAATGCCAGTTCCCAAACCATCGCCGGCTATCGCGATACCTTTCGTCTGCTCTTCCGCTATGCTCAAGAGAAGATGAAAAAAGCGCCGGCTGCAGTTCAATTCGAAGACCTCGATGCCGATTTTATCCTGAAGTTTCTGGATCATCTTGAACAGGAACGAGGCAACTCAGAACGCACGCGCAACCTTCGACTTGCCGCCATACGCTCTTTCCTGCGTTATGTCTCTTACAGGCATCCCTGTTCTCTCTCTTCGATTCAGGAAGTCCTGGCCATCCCCCTGAAAAGATTTGACCGGCCTTCTCTGGATTTCCTGTCCCGGGAAGAGATGGAAGCTATTATTGCAGCACGGAGCAAACCACTTTCAGCGGCCATCGGGATTTTGTCATGTTCCTGACTCTCTACAATACTGGAGCCCGTGTTTCAGAGATAATCAGGCTTCATGTAGGTGATGTTGCCTGGAAAGCAAGGCCTCTATTCTGATTCATGGGAAGGGTCGCAAACAAAGATCTGTCCCCTTATGGAAGAGTACCCAGCGTCATCTGAAAATGTGGCTCTTACGATTAAAATCCGATTCCCATGAACCTCTCTTTCCCAGCCGTTGTGGTAGACCGCTTTCCCGATCAGGTGTTGAATACAGACTTTGTTTGGCTGTGAACAAGGCCGCAGAGCAATTTCCATCACTAAAAAAACGAAAGATATCTCCCCATACCCTTCGTCATACCACCGCCATGCACCTGCTTCAGTCCGGTGTTGATATTACAGTTATTGCCCTCTGGCTTGGACATGAGAGTCCAGCCACCACTCATATGTATGTCGAGGCTGATTTGACGATGAAAGAGAAAGCGCTTAAAAAGCTACAAGACCCATCTCTGAAGAGCGTGCGGTATCAAGCCAGTGACCCCATTTTATCCTTCTTAGAGAGCTTGTGATTATGCTGAGTATCATGGAACGTAATTGGTTAAAAATCAGGGAAATACGCTGATAACTCAGCATAATTTTGAACTCAGCATAATTTGGCCTCTACGCTAGCCTGGATTCCCATGTTAGTTTTTTGACTTAACACCATGGAGTATTATCCGAAAGTGAACTGGAGTTTTTTGCCTGCAAGCCATGGTATGGGGATGTCCACTTTATCAAAATTGGCAGCTATCAAAAGAGGATTGTGAGCTCTTTTCTGGAACCGAACCATTATCTCTTTCTCAGTTATTTCCACCACGGCAGTGGCATCAATAAAATCTCGGAAAATATGTCGAGACTTGGCCTTCTGGTATCCATTTCCAATCTTTGATCCCAAGAGACGATAGAGGCTGCTTGCCA
>JARYMI010000085.1 GCA_029907205.1 Clostridiales bacterium | reverse complement strand
GAGACGTATTTTGTCACGACCCGGAAATTTCGAAAGCCCGCCTTCTTGAAACACAGCGCTGTCCGGCGCGAATGAAGCGGTGAGGTAACAATGTTCAGCGCGCTTTCTTTGCTTATCCCCAGCTCATCATTACCCAATAAGCTTAGCGGGTGGTCAGCGGTGCTGCCTGCTCCTGGCTCGAAAGCGACAGACTGTTCCGGGCACCCCAGCCAGATTGCTGCCTCGGCGTAGACCTCGGCTTCGCTCACTTTTCTCGTTCCCCCTCCGGCAAAGACGATTTTCTTCCCGTATCCATCGAGATAAAGCTGACAGGCCGTGTAAACGCGGCGCCAGCCCGCTTCAGACGGCAGGTTATCGCCCGTAACTCCGCCCGAAAGGCAGACGATGTAATCCGCCTGGATCGGCCGCTCTGTCTTCACCAGCCAGCGGTCGATGAGGATCGGCCACCCTGCCGCCATCCACAGGATGAAAATATTGAAAGCAACTCCGCTCGCCGCAAGATAAATGACCGCAATCTTCTTAAATTTCTTCATCGACCAGAATAATCGCCGCCCCCAGTATCCAAATAAAGTTCGAGATGGCCTTCCCCCAGGGAATAGCGGACAATTCACTCATGACCGCTCTATTTCCTTAATAGCCTTGAGATAAAGCCGGCGCCCCAGCTTATATGCATTACGGCAAACGCCACGGCCATCAGGATCCTCAGCGGAAGGCTGTCATTGCGAGCGTAGCGAAGCAATCCCCCTTCTTTTCGCTCAGCTCTCCCTTTGCTCAAAACCGCAACCACCAAGAGCGCTACCAAATATGCCGCGGGGAGAAGCAGCGCCCATGGCCAGACAAATCCAACAGCGACCGCTCCCGCCAGCCCCACCACAAGCGCCACCGGTGCCACCTGCCTCCAGCTCGTCACCCTCCTGTGCTTCAACACCGTATAGCACCGCCCTCGTCCGTATTTAAAATACTGCTTTACCAGTTGTTTAAGCGTCTCCCGAGGAAAATAAGCCACTTTGATCGAGCTGTCTAAATAAATCTTTTTCCCCGCCCTCAAAATCCGCATGTTCAACTCTGCATCCTCGTTCGCAGGGGCGTCCGGGTCGAAAAACCCTATTTCATCAAAAATCTTTCTCCAGAACGTTCCAAGGTAGACTGTATCCACATATCCGCTGCGATTCCCCAGATGAAATTTAGCATCGCCTACCCCGACGGGATGCTGGAGAGCCAGCGCTATCGCCCGCTGCACGTGTCTTCTCTTTTCTTTTCTCTTATCTTTGTTCTCTTTCTCATCACGCTTATTTCCTTCGTCTACTCCTCCATTTCCCCCGTTTGTTTCCTCAATTAGCGGAACCATCGCCCCACCTGCGTTAGCCGCTCCGGTCGTCTCCAGAAGCTCCACACATCTCCTTACATATCCCGCCGGAAAAATGCAATGCGCGTCCGCGCGGACGATAATCTCCCCACTCGCCTCCTTGATCCCCAGGTTCATCCCTATGCTCTGGAGCCGGCCGGGATTGCCGATCATCCGCACTTTTCCCCTGATTCCTACCTCATCTGCTTTTTCGCCGTCCACAAAGCCCATAACGATTTCCCGTGTTCTATCCTCGCTCCCGCCATCGATAACAATTAGCTCACAGTTTTCGCGAAAGTACTCGTCGATAAGGCTTTCGATTGCCCGGCCTATAAATCTCTCCTCGTTATAACAGGGCATCACCACCGAGATCCGCGGCCATTCTTTCATCGCCTAATCCGAATCCGTCGCAGCAAGCTCTTGTCTTTTCATGTAGTTAAACATCGCCGTGATCAGCGCCAGCGAAAACCAGAAGAAAATCCCCGGCTTTGCCCCGAGCGGTATCGAATCCCCAAGCCCAAATATAAAATGTGCTAACTGCCCGGCACCCAATCCCTGCGCCGCAACCCTCATCAAGCCGACCGTCGCCTTCCGCCACACCTCCCGGCACATATACCCCGCCCCCATCAATATTGCCAGATAGGCCGCCAACCCCGGAATCCCCAACTCCGCCGCCGTGTGGAGCATATGATTGTGGGCATGTGAAGTTTCGTACCCGAATCCCGGCCGCATCCTTAACTGATTAACGCCTATCCCGGTGAGCGGCTTCTCTCGGACGGCTTTAAGCCCTTCATCCCACCACTTATATCTTGCTTCGACTTTCGTCTTCCAGAACGGCTGCTGCTCCTTGGCCGCATCCTGGTCCATCTTTCCCGGCAGAAGCACGAGGATTCCGAAAACAAACGCTGCCAGCGGAAGCAGCCCGACTGCTTTTGCCTTCCATGACGGAAGCACCAACCAGAGGCTGATGCCGAGCGCAACCCAGCTCGCAACCGATTGAGTGAGGAAAAGGACAAAGCAAAAAAAACAGGATACGACAGTAAATATCACAGCGTCCAGCCCTTGCAAATATGATAATATACTTTCCCTTCCTCGCTTCTTTGTCAAAACCCAAACAGCTATGACGATGATTAGCGGAACAAAAATTGTCATTACTCCAGCCACGGCATTCGGGTTTAGCCCTAACTCTGCTCCCTTAAAACCCCAATTCTTGTGAGGGACTTTTTTGAGCAAAAAGGTGAGGAGCCTACCGGCAAAAGGCTCTCGCGACTCGAGCATGCCCATCATCCCGATGACCGTAAGGGTCACTCCGCCGGCGATAAACACGCCAATTCCTGCCCGGATAAGTTGCCTGGATTTTAATACCCTAACCAGTGCATAAAAAACTAATATCCCGTACAAAATCCCCGAAATCTTTGGAAGACTCGTCTCGATATTAGAGACAATAAGACATGAGATAAACAATTGGATGGCGAGAAGGGCTATGGCAAGGTCAATGATTGTTCTGCGCCGCCTTAGCCCCCTTAGCGCTCCAACCGCCGTCCCCTTTTCCTCCACCGCCCATCTTAAAATCCAGATTAACGGAAATACGAGGAATGGCCATGCCCTGTCAATCTTAGGGAAGACAAAAAGAGGAAACATCGCCGCCAGCATGGTAACCTCAAACCAGTCCGCTGCATTTGAAATTCGTTCACCTGCATTCCTCTCCTGTCCCACTTTTGTTCTTAAACTTTAATCCTTAAATCCTTAAAAAAAAAGCAGAGGTGTTTTCCTCTGCTTCTTTCATCTTCTCCAAAGTTATTTTTTCAATCCCCAATAAACGACCAGCCCTAAGATTCCTCCCATAAGCCAAATATGATCCAACTCACAAAAACTCAGCTCAGGAAATCTGGGACATGTACCGATTTTCTGAAATCGGTAACGTGTCCCTTGATTTCCTTCCAGGCTAGTGGTCTTTTGGGATATTTATGTCCCCAGGACTATAAGTCGGCACGATTTCCTTGAGGCAGTTAATGAATTCCTCCCGGCTGTTGTTTCCCTGGCATAAACCGATCAACCGCTCGACTTTCTCCAAAACCTCGCCCTCGTCTCTCATCCTTGAATCTCTCACCTTGAATATTTTTGCATGCCCGGTCGGCTCCGACCCCTCCTCCGCGCCAAGCAACTCCTCGAAAAGCTTTTCC
>JARYMI010000084.1 GCA_029907205.1 Clostridiales bacterium | reverse complement strand
TTGCCATCGAACCAGGGCTTTATTACCCTGAAAAAAAGATTGGAGTGCGCATCGAAGACGTCGTCCTCATCACCAAGAACGGTTGCGAGGTTCTGACCAAGGATGCCCCGAAGGAAATTGAAGAAGTGGAGAAACTTCTTTCCCGACGGAATCGCTGAGGCAAAATCGGCGCCATGGACGCTCACCCACCTATTTCGCGTCGGGATTTTTTAAAGAATGGTTTTCTATTTTCGGCTTATGTCGGAGGCCCTCTAGGATTGCTCGATTTAATGGCTAAAAAGACGGGAGCCAAAATGAAGACAATTTCCTGGCGGGAGGCGATGTTTTATAAAAGGCTCAACGGCCAGGTGGTGCAGTGTGAGGTCTGTTTCCGCGGATGTTCCCTAAAAGCGGGCCAGAGAAGCTTTTGTCGCAATAAAGTAAATATCGACGGAAAACTTTATAGTCTCGTCTATGCCAGACCCTCCGCGGTCCATATAGACCCGATTGAAAAAGAGCCTGCTCTGCATATGCTTCCCGGAACAGACATACTTTGTTTTGGCACCGCCGGCTGTAATTTTCGCTGCAAATTCTGCCATAACTGGCATCTTTCTCAACGGGCCATTGAAGAGATGGAAAATATCTATGATCTCCCACCGGAAGATGCGGTGAAGATAGCTATAAAAGAAAATATTCCTACGCTCTCCTTTACTTATAATGAACCGACGTCCTTTTATGAGTACGTTTATGATATCGCCAGACTTGCCAAAGAGAGAGGGTTAAGGATTCTCTGGCATTCTAATGGAGCACTCAATCCCGAACCCTTAAAGGAACTCCTAAAATATACGGATGCAGTGACCATTGATTTGAAAGGATTTACTGAAGAATTTTACCAGAATGTGTCATCCGCAAAGTTGAGCCCGGTTTTAAGGACATTGAAGGTTATCAAGCAAGAAGGCATATGGCTGGAGATAGTTAATCTGCATATTCCCACCTTGAATGATAATCCCGAGGACGTAAAGAGGATGTGTCTTTGGATAAAAGAAAATTTGGGCAAAGATACTCCCTTGCATTTCTCTCGTTTCTCGCCTGCTTATCGGCTTACCACCCTTTCCGCGACACCAATAAAGAAATTAGAGCAGGCACATAAAATCGCCGGGGAAGCAGGCTTGGAATATGTAACTATTGGCAATGTGCCCGGACATAAAAACAATTCTACATTTTGCCCAAGCTGTCAGAAGAATTTAGTTCACCGTATCCATTTTCAGGTATTGACAAATAATATAAAGGACGGGAAATGCAAGTTCTGTGGACATAAGATTCCCGGGATTTGGTCATGAGCTCCGTCTGAAATGACGATTCTCTTCTCTTCCTTAAATCTCCGGCCATCTCCCTTCTCAAGAGAAAAAGGGGGATAGCAGCATTTTTTCGCTCAGGGCTTTATCATGAAGAGAAAATTTAGCTCCAAATTCCCCGGATGGCTTCGCCGCAAGAGGGGCAGCGACCGTCTTTAATATGATTTTTTAAGACGATGAAATGCGTTCTCTCAATCAATTTCTTCCCGCATTCCGGGCAGTAGGTGCTGTTAGCCGGATGGCCGGCGACATTTCCCACATAGACATATCTCAGCCCTTCTCCGAGGGCAACAGCTCTTGCTTCTTCCAGGGTTTTGATTGGGGTAGGGGGCAGATGGGTCAGCTTATAGGAGGGAGAGAAACGGGTGAAGTGGAGAGGGGTGTCGTTTCCAAGGTGGTTGGCAATCCAGCGGCACATCTTTTTTATATCCTCCATCTCGTCGTTGAGCGTTGGAATAACGAGGTTGACGATTTCCAGATGCTTCTTCGCTCCTTTTATCGTCAGCAACGTCTCCAAGACCGGTTCAAGCCTTGCTTCCGAAATCTTCTCGTAAAACTCTTGCTTGAAAGCCTTTAGGTCCACCGTGACACCGTCCAACGATTTGAGCAGTTCTAACATCGGGGCTTTCGCCATTCCTCCATTAGTATGGCCTAACGTCAACATCCCTTTCTTCTTGGCGAGCCGACTGACTTCCAACATCATTTCGTAGAAGACTGTCGGCTCATTGATGCTGTGGGAGATGGAACGGCAGCCTTGCTTCAACGCTTCTTCAACGATCTCGGCTGGAGAAATGAGAGAAGACCGGATTTCCTCTGGAGGAAACTGGGAAATATGCCAATTATGACAATGCTTACACCGGAAATTGCACGAAGCCGTATAAACACAAATATTCTTATGTCCCGGGACCAAATGATACATCGGCTCCAGCTCGATGGGGTCTATCTGCAGACCTGCGGGTCTTCCATAAACCAGGCTCTGGAGCTCCCCCTTCCTGTTTTCTCTAACGCGACAGAAACCTCTTCTTCCTTCGGGGATGAAACATTGCCGGAAACAGAGTCTACAGTTGACCAAATTGGTTTCGCCTTTGTTATAAAACATGGCTCTTCCCCCGTAGGTTTCGGGGGAAGCCAGGTTCTTGCGGTGAGAAAAAAGTGCAGTCGCAGGAAAATCCATCCCCCCGGCTAGGAAACAGAATGCGGACTGTCTCAAAAATGACCGCCGGGTTAAAGTTCTTTCCAATTTCGCCTCACCCTGACTATCAAGCCCATCTTCCCGGAAGCGGAAATCTACAGAAAGAACCCCCTTTTTCCCTCGCTAATAACACATCCCCTCGGGCAAAGAAGGCATTGTATTGCCTTCCAGATTCTTATAGAACATCGCTTCTCGAGGAGCGGAAGCCTTGTTTCATCGAGGGCCTCGCCCGATCAGCTTCAATGATTGAATTATATCCTGTGAGTCCTTGAACCCCAAAAAAAGATAAGAGTTCCCTTTTTGGCTGTGCCGGCCGAGCGAGCCTCTTTGTGACGATTTGCCCCTTCGGTCATCCTCAGAGAGTATAAATCGCGGCTCATGGGATGTCAAATTGAGTTGGGGATTGCTCATGGCGGGTCAAAAAGTTGCCGAGACGCTCAAGAGCGCCTGAAATCGCCCAGGCCTCTCCGCCACAAAGGTCAGCTTCAGGTGATTGATGATGCGGTCCACCACGGCATAATCGGTGAGGAAAGCAATGATCTTCATCGTCCCCCCGCACCGGACACAGGTCAAGGGATCGACCTCGTGAGGTGTTCCGCATGGCAGTCGGGACAGCGGATGCGGGCAAACCTGCAACGCGGATTGCCGCAACCGAGGTAGCGGGCGACCACTTCCTTGATGATGGGGCGGAGGAAGCCGTGCTCCTTCTCGAAACGACTCTCGTATTCGACCAGGAACCGCTCGAAATAATGAAAGAGAGCACAGTGCGCTCCGGATGTCGAGGGCGGTAGACTCCTGGCACAGCAGAAGCCATAAATCAAAAAACGGGCCAACCCCCTCCCCAAAAGGCTAATCGCTGATAAGACAGAAGACGGCGCGGGAATCCTTTATCACGGGGGAATTTTCGCCGCCATTTGATTGTTTAGCATAAATATTAGAAGAAAAAGTTAAAATTCATATATCATCCTATTTGCATTAAATTTTTCTTTCATGATCAATGCTCCTTTAATATGATTCTCATTCATTGGCAGTGGAAAAGAGGCAAATAAGAACTTGAGTTTGTCCCAAAGTGACGCAGCGATTCCGCAACTAAGTTTTGATTTAGCCTGAAATAGCCTGGAAGAGTCTAAATATTTCTCCCTGAGCAGATT
>JARYMI010000083.1 GCA_029907205.1 Clostridiales bacterium | reverse complement strand
AATGTACAGTGGGTGTAGCCTCCGGAAGAGCAACTGAAGACGGACGCCCTATGATCTGGAAGACGAGGGATGCCGGAGAAGTCAATAACGAGGTTTTTTACAACACATCGGGCACATATAAATATATTGCCGTTTTCAATGCCGGAGATACAACATCCCCCTGGATGGGAGTCACTGAAAAGGGATTCGCAATTCTGAATTCATTATCGACAGATCTTAAGAGATATGGGAATAGTGGGGAATTTGTTGAGAATGGGATGTTTATGCGCGTTGCCTTGAATATGTGTGCCGATGTTGTGGAATTTCAGAGCCTTCTTGACAGAACGAACATTAAGGGCAGAAAAACGTGTGCCAATTATTTTGTTCTGGACTCTTCGGGAGCTGCAGCCATTTTTGAGACAGCCAATAACGTGTACTGGAAGTTCGATGCTACAGATGAGGAAGTTGCTCCTGAGGGATATCTACTCCGCACGAATTTTGCCTTCAATGGCGGAGGGACCGGAGGGATCGAACGATATCGAAGAACAACATCTTTGATGAGAGACTTTTATATGACGGATAAAATCAGTCATGAAGAGATTCTTCGCACTCAGATGAGAGATTTTGTGGATGCCGAGAACAATCCGATTGACCCATTGGCCATCATGATCAGCCGCACCTTCTCCCGGCTCACTCGAACCTTATGCCGCTCCCAGAGCTTCTCTGAGGCATGAAGGGGCGTAAAATCCGAGTAGTGTTGCCCAATGATCGAAGCGATCCGCTCCTCAAACTCAGCGCTCATTTTCCGCGGCGATGGCCGCCCCCGGTTCCCATGCACTAAGCCCCGCATCCCCTTCAAGCGGACCCGCTTCGCCAGCCGCCGGATGTGGCGCTCGCTCAGCCCCAAGAGTTCGCCCGCCTCGGCCTGGGTGATCTCTCTGCTCAGGCTCCGGCCGATCACCTGATACCGTTCCTGCTCCCGTCCAGTCATCGTGATCACGTCCTCGCACATCTCGGTTCTCCTTCCCGGAGAACCTTATACCATCGCTCCTCCAATAGGACATTTTCACGTTGCTAAAATAGGACATTATCACGTTGGCGTAACAGGATGGCTGAATGATGATAATTCGGTCTCTGCACTTCTCAAGTAGCTAACCAGCGCCTCGAGTTGAGAATGTCTTCCCCGCATTTCCGCCTGTATTATGTTGCTATTGACATTCCTAATGAACGGAGGTATTGTAAGGATGTAAGAAAGTAAGGAGTAGCCATGGAACTCATCGAAATTGCCAAAATGACGTCGAAAGGACAAGTCACCGTGCCGGCTCCAATCCGGGCCATCTTCAACCTTCAGAAAGGCTCTTCGGTTATTTTTAAGGTGACTGACAAGGGCGTATTCTTCCTCCCGTGCGAAATCACAGAGAGAAATACCTATACGCAGGAGGAATGGGGCAAAATCAAACGCCTGGTCGCCGAACGGGGGAAGAGCTATAAAACCTCAAAGGGAGCACGGGAACATCTGAGATCTCTATGAGATATGAGTTCAAGCCCTCCTTTGAACGATCTATAAAAGCTTTGACAACAACAGAAAAGGCTGAAATCAAATCCGCATGCATTGCCTTTCTCGATCTTAGAACCAGGCTGCCTATTGGGATCGGGCTCAAACACCTTGACGGTGATTACTGGGAAATCCGCAAAGGCTTGAGGTATAGGATATTATTTCGTTGGCGGAGGGACTCGATTGAGTTTATTCTGGGCGGAGATCGCGACTCGATAAAGGACTTTCTAAAAAACTCGAGATAGGCATTCGGGCATCGTTACTCGGGGACATGACCCAATTCTCTGGAATTGTAATCGTGTCCCCCCGTTTGCACAACTCCGGAATCAGTTGGCTTTAGGAGGGAGGCCGAGGATCCGGCGGAGCCGATCCATGTCTATCTTCGGAACTGCCGAGGCCCGCCCTTTCCCGATGTTGTCTAAATCGTCCAATAGGGCCTCGAGCTTCGCCCGCCCGGCTTCGGTCTTGGCCGCCTGGAGGGGAGTCAGACCGCCGAGAGCGGGTATTTTCATCCGCGGCCAGTTCCTGAAGTAATGGCGTTCGAGGTATTCCCGGACCGCTTCCTGGACCTCAGGCCTGGAGTTCAGCATTTCCGACTCTCGCCTCTCTGCCTCGACCTCTTCCGGGGACAACTCCGGCAGGTCGTCCGGCTCCCTCCAGAGCGTTTTGTCGTAAGCGACCAAGCCGCCGAGCTCTTCTTTGAATTGGGCGCGGAGCCGGGCCGCCCTCTCCCGAGAATTCGTCTCGGCGACAAGACGATTCTCTTTGATTTCGAATCTCCCGAGGATTGTCCGCGGGGCATCGGGGTCCTTGCGGCTCACAGGTTTCATCCAGATCCATGCGCCCTCTTTTTCGTCGTATTCATAGGCTCTCAAAGAGGCCAACCTCATTCTCAAAGCAGGCTCGTCCCTGATGCGAAAATGGATCTCCGCTAACATCAGTTCTTCACCGTCCGTGTTGAAGAGGCGGGGATACAAGTCCTGGGGCGGCTCATCAGGAAACGAGAGTGACGCTTGTGGCCCGACGACCTTCCCCCGGAGAATATACTCAGCCCAGAAAAGGGCAAGCTCTTTCTGCGACTCAGCGAATGCCCGCCCGGGAGGGAACCGGGAAGCGGCCGGGCTCAGCCGGAAATCCTCTTCCTGGAGGCGGAGGACACGCTCAAATTGGGTTCGAGCCCCCGGGCCAAAAACATAGGGCGTGGTGAAAAAAACGGCCGCGTCCGGCGGGCCGACCAGCCGCGAAAAAAAGACCTCTCCGGGTTGGGGATCGATTTCATAGATCTCGGGAATGTCGGTAACGGCGAATCGCTTCCCGGTCACCAGCTCTTCCACGGAGACCTTCTTGGGACCGGGTTTGATAATCTCGTAAAAGGAGAAATAGCTCAGTGAAAGCTCGCGAACGAGCGAACGGCCGTGTTCCACGAGCCGGCTCGTCAGAGGATCGTTGAGAAACCGCTCGGCGATCGTCTCGCGGGTTTCGCCGAACCTGAGGTCGAAGTGCATCCAGCTCATGAAAAAACTGTCCGTGATTCCCCCTTTCTTCCCCGGCCTGAAGTTTTTTTCAAAGCGGGAGACGGCTTTCTTCAGTTCCTTCCCGTCTTTTTCGAAGCGCAAGACTTTATCGCCGTAGGTGGCGATGAGGGGGATGACCTGAAAGTAATCGTCATAGGAAGTTCCGATGAGAACCGAGGGGAGAATCAGGGGCTCGTGGTCTTCCAGGAGACCGCAGCACTTTTTATACTTCTTGCCGCTCCCACAAGGGCAAGGCTCATTCCGGCCGACTTTCCCGCCCATAACGGAAACAGGATACTATAAACCGGCCTTCCCGGACAAATTTTTTAAGGTCTCCGCTCTTCTCAAGTGAAAATTCAAGTTCCCGTTCTTGTTCCCTGCGATCGAGGGACAGGAATTGGAGGATATGACTGGCAATTCGGGGGACAGGACCCAATTCTGTGTTCCTCTATTGCCTTTCCAAAGCCAATATCTTCTCGGCTCTCTCGAGCAGTTCCTCGGCTCTTTCGATAACCAAGAGAGCTCCTTCCTCGGAAAAATCGCTCCTCTAATCGGCAGTTTCTCTGAGCCTCATCGAGTTGCGAAAAGACTCCACGTAATCAGGGTCCAATATTCCTCTATCAACGAAAAGTTCCTGGAGCGCCACAAAAAGGCAATAGTGACTACGTTCGCGATAGCCTTCTGAATATATCAAGGCCCGAGCCGCATGATACATCGAA
>JARYMI010000082.1 GCA_029907205.1 Clostridiales bacterium | reverse complement strand
GAGAAAACGGGGAAGCGCCCGTCCCTGAAAAAGCTTCAGGACGAGCCTTAACCTGTTTCTTGCCACTAACTTTAGCTTGCGCTCCATCGTCTTCCAGTGGGCTCCGAATTTATGATAGACAAGCGCTCTTACTTCCGGCACAATCTTCCAGCCTCGCATCCAGCAGCGGAAGCTCCAGTCGGAATCCTCGTAATAGGATTTATATTTGGGATCAAGAGGCCCGATGTCCTCAACCGCTTTTCTCCGGACGAGGACCGCGCCGAAACAGGCCGACGGGACTTCGGTCAAGCCGCGAAACTGGCCGATATCGACGCAGCCGATGAAATTGTCGCTTCCCCAGCCTCTCTCCCTGATTTGATTGCCGATGCCGTTAATAAACCCGCGGAGATGGTAGAATTTCATCATCGGGACGACGGCTCCGGCTTTCACGTCAGCCGACATCCGCTCAACAAGCCGCCGAACGCAGCCGCTGTCTAACTCCAGGTCATCGTTTAAAATGAGAAAAAAATCGCCGGCCGCCTTCTCGATCCCGTAATTCACGGCACCGGGGAAATAGATGTTTTTCCTCAGAGGGAAAACCTTAACGCGGGGATGATAGGATTGGGCAATTTCGACGGTCCGGTCTTTGGAGGCATTATCAACGACCATGACTTCCAGGTTTTTATAGGTTTGGCCCAAAACTGAATCCAGACAGCCCCGGATATGTTCTTCGCTGTTGAACGTGACGATAATCACCGAGACCAGGCCGGTGGCCACGACCCGGGCATCCCGGGCTTCTTCATCCGGCGATATCATCTCTTTCTGGGCTATAAACCTCGCGTTTCCTTCTTCCTTTTTCTGTGCTCCCCCTCCCTCTCCTTCCTTACCCTTTTTCTCCTCCTTCCCCTCCAGCCCTTCTGACAGGCAATTGATAATCCCGGCGTTGAGCATCACCCGGAGGAAATCATGGACCAAACCTTCTTGAGCGCCGGTTCTCTCAACGGCCTTCTTGACAACCTCCTCCTCTGTTCCCGGAAGGCTCTCCCAGACGGCCCGGCCGAGCTCGTCGGTTATGACTTGATCGCCGCTCTCCCTGTGGACAAAGTAGGGCCTACCGGCTTTCAGGCAAAGCCGAAAATCGTTATTTAGAAAAAAAATAAGTCTGCCCAAATTTTTCTCTCTAATTTTTATCCATTATTTTTTGGGCATTCATGAGATATCAATCTTTTTTGTAAACGACAACGTCCGAGAGAATCGGGGATGCTACTAATTTTGTTGGTTTCGGTTTCGTCTCTTTCTCCCAGAAAAAAACGCTTCTCTTCGTCAGGCGCCGCGCTTTGAATTTTCTTTCGTAGAGCGCTTCTTTTTTGAAGAAAAGACAAGGGCTAAAAATCCAGGTGACATTCTTTTCTTTCATTCCCCGGGAAGGCCTGACTGCTCTGCCCGCTAAGATCTTCGCCAGAGAGCTTCTCGCTCCCGTCCACACCGGCGTAAAACGGCCTTCTCTTGCGACTCTGGCGGTAATCGGGCCGATCTCTCCGGAATTCTTGAGCTTCTGGTAAAAATTGAGCGCCGACTCGGGCGGAAGGAGAATGTCGTCGGAGAGAAGAAGGATGAAATCGCCGGCCATCCGCGAAGCTATCCTGAGGAGCGTGTTCGGCGCCTTTTCGCCTTTTTCCGCCATGAGGTATTTCACGGCCGGGAAAAGCGTCTTGATATTTCTCTCTTTTTCAGAATTTCCCTCGACGTCAAAAACACAGACCTCAAAATCGAAATCGACCCGCTGGGTCAGCACATGGTTGAGGCATTCCATCAAGTATTTTCCCTCGCCCTCGGTGACGATGACGGCGGAAACCCTCTCCCGGGAGAAAAAATCAGCCACTTCTTTATTCAAGGCTACGGCTTCTTCATAGCCAGGCCGCGCATCCTGCCTTCTTTTAAGTGCCTCCTTGATTTTTTCGATTCCCGACTCGAGCGCTTCCTGACCAATTGTCTTCGAATAAACCCAGAAGTGCCGGCTGAAAGGAGGCTCAAACTCCGACTCCGGAGAATGGCCGCGGGTGGACATCCATCTGTCGAAAATTTTCTGGATCTTCGCCGCGTTTCTCCTGAGGAGAAAACAGTTTCTCAAAGTCTGGTGAAAAAGCCAGTTTTCGAGCGAGCCGAAGTAAAATCCGGCGCCTGCTGGCATATGATTTGCCAGCGCTTCCGAAACGCTTTTTATATCCGGAAGGCCGCACGCCTTGTGCTCAAGGAGCTGGCGATGCTCCGCTCCGTGAATCCCCCTTATTTCTTCGAAAAGAAGGGCTTCTGTTTCCTCGATTTTCGCGTCGTGAAAGGGCGCCGAGACGACGATCGAGCCCCTCGTCACCCGGCACATTTCTCTTATGAATTCTTCGCGCCTCTCAGCCCGGACATGCTCGACAACGTCGAGCGCCGCCGTAACGTCAAAGCTTTCCTCCTTGAAAGGAAGCTTCGTGCCCTCGCCTTGAATAAACCTTTTTTCAGCACAGAAGTTGATGTCTAAGGCAAAGGACCCTTCTAAAAGAACGCGCTTCACCGGAAGCCAGAACGACTGGCCCTGCCGGTCCGGGGACAGGCCGCCGACGTCGAGAACTTTGATCTTCTTTTCTCGATGGTCAAGGCGGCCCGGATAAAAGACTTCAAGGAATTCACGCAGGACCGAGTACCTCTGGAATTGATCTAACGTCCAGGGGAAATTTTCCATTGAATTTTTCGACTCAAATTTTCTGTTGAAGCTATAAATGCCTCTTTAATCTCGCTTTATTTTGTAAACTATAGTTTGCAAAATTATATTATTTTTGCCAAGTCGAGTTTTATTTAGCTTGTAAAATCAGCCTATCGTGATCTCCCAGCGGGAGTCGATCCGGACGCAGCCGAAATCCCTCCCGCCGCGGCTTACAACCCTGAAAAAGTACATCATCTCATGATGGTCGTAGGCTACAGTCAGGCTGGGGTCGTAAACTGAGGCCGAAAAAAGATAATCCCCTTCAAAAAGAGGCAGCCGAGGGACGATGAACCGGACCGTTCCTCGCTCGGGCAGGGAATCCGGGAAACCGGCCTCTAACGTATTGGGCCCGTAAATGAGCATCTTGTAGATTGTATTAAAAGCAGCGCCGAAAACCGCCTTTACTCCCGCCCCATGCGAGACATAAGAGAGCCGCGCCTCAAAATAATCGCCCGTCGAAAAAACATTCTTGCGGTTTCCCTTCTCATCCACGAAATCCACGCCGACAATCTCCACCTTCCTCGTTCCCCACCGCCTCGAATCCTCAGCCGCCGCCACCGCTCCGGGCTCAGGCCGACGCGCGTCCTCCTCCAACCCTTCCCTGCTCTTTATCAACTGGAGGTAATGATTGATCGCTTCTTCCGCCTTCCCAAGGAATGACGCCTTCCCCCGGCTCAGGACGAGCGCCCGGCCGCAGATCTGGCTGATCAAATTCAGGTCGTGGGTGACAAGGACGATGGCCGCTCCCCGCTCCTTAAAAAAGAGCATTTTCTCGAAACTCCGCTGCTGGAAAACAGCATCCCCGACCGAAAAAACCTCGTCGATGAGGACGACGTCGGGCTTGAAGAAAATGACGATCGAAAAGGCCAGGCGGATGAACATGCCCGAGGAGTAGTTCTTGACAGGGGTGTGGATGAACCGCCTGAGCCCCGAAAAATCGACGATTCGATCGAAGTTCTCCCGGATTGTCTTCCGGGGAATCCTGTAGATTGACCCGGAGAGGTAGATATTCTCTGCGCCCGTGAGCTCCTGGTTGAAGGCGGCGCCTAACTCGATGAGCGGAGCGACCGTCCCGTCAACCGAAATCTTTCCCTCCGTCACGGGAATGATGCCCGCCATGGCCTTGAGGAGCGTGCTTTTACCCGCGCCGTTACTCCCGATGACGCCGAAAATCT
>JARYMI010000081.1 GCA_029907205.1 Clostridiales bacterium | reverse complement strand
CCTTTGTCCAAAAAAGCGCGACTGTGTCATCGGAAAGCTTAAGGTTTCGACGTGGGAGAGAAATGCCCTCCAGATTAACAGGGTCATATTTTAAGAGACGGTTTAGCGCGTTGGCACAAGCCTCGGCAGCGTCCCGAGAAATGGGGGCGTTTTCATTCCTGGAGAGGCCATAGGATTCAAATGCATCGGTGTTAAAGCTGATTAAAGCGGCTCCTGAGGGATTGCCCTTGGGCACCCCTTTTATCGGAGGATGCTTGTCTATTGGCAACGACAATTCTCCCAGTCACAAGACATTTCGCTTTGGGTAAATTCGATGTTTCTTCGGCTGCTCGGCTTTTTCTCCAGTATGCAATGATGCCGGGTAATAAATGAATCGGGGTAGACCCCAGCGGGCCAAATTCAAAGGCGAACAGGGCATTTGTTATGTTTTTGCGTTCAGCTTCTGTTGCGGCTTTTTCCCATCTCTCTTGAAATATAGCTTCTCTCTTGTCTTGAGGCTGTTGAAGAAAATTCAGTAGCGCCGTAATAGCCTTATGTTCATCCAAATTCAGCTCAGGATAGGATGATAATTTCTCCACTTGATCGACGAACAATTTTGCCCGCTCAGGCAGCTTTTTAGTTTTACCCCCAAAAAGATTAGGATTAGAGCCAAAAACGTAATCGCACTTGTCAACCAGAAACTCAGCCTTATCTCCTGAGGTCCTTCCACTTTGCCTGGGAATCTTAAGAGCTGGGATTTGGTGTCGAGGTTTTCCCTTGTCTCTTTTGGGAGTCTCAAGCACGGCTGTGTCTTTCAAGTGGGCAGAGCCGTCAGCGCCAAGGACGATCATAAAACGCACAGGTTTCATTTCAAAATCAAGGTCTTCTGCCAAGCCCTCTTGCTGTGCAAGGTCGTAAAGTGCTCGCAGGATCATTTCATGACCTCCTCTGGCGGCGGAACCTCCAATACACCGTCTCTCATGACCGCAGAGAAGAATAGAGGCTTACAGTCCTTACAGATATGGGGAAAGCTTTTGTTATGAACAATGTCATAGAGGATCAATCCCAAGGGTCGAATTCCTGCTAAGCTTGGATGGGTCTGCCATTCGGCAGGAGCAGGTTCGACTTCAGCAACAAATTCCCGGCATCCCAAATATGGCTGATGGTAATGTTGACTTTTTTCCAGTCGGCGCTGAAACATATCGACAAACTTCGCGAGATTGTCTCGTTCACCCTTCTTTTCCGTGAGAACGAAATGGGCATCAATGATGTAGTCCACGGCGCGGAGAAAAAGCGTATTCCGCTGGGCTCGGTTTTGGGCATCATCAGCATAAAAATGGGCATGATCTCCCCTCGGAGAAAGCTTTGTGCTGACCTCATTTCTCTTCAACTGGTTAAAGCGAATTTCGTTGAGCACATGAATTCTTTCCACTTGCCAATTGATAGCCGGCTTCCAAAAGATCGCTTCTAAGAGTCCGCGTGCTGCCGAGGGAGTCATAACCTCGTAGCTTACTCTTTCCACCTTGAGCTCCGGACGCGTAAAACAAGCCTCTGGTCCACGAGCCCTGATGTGAAATGTCGGCGATCGATCCCCCATAGTTCCTCCTCTTTAAGCCAGAAAAGCCATCCCGGTGTCTATTTTTGTGCTGAGCCCGGTTACGGGATGATAATAGGGATTGGGCAAAAAATCACCTAAAACAAAGAATCCTTGGACTTCTTCAACGGCTCCGTTCTCGGTCAGTTCATATAGCTGTTGCGGATAAACTGAGACGCTATAAATTTGAAGCCTTCTCAGCCTATCTCGAGAGGGGCCTACATATCTCAGTTCATTGATTAATTGGCGTGCTTTATTATCCCAGGGTATGAAAATTGTTTTCGTCGATTCTCCAATCATCTGAAAATATTCGGCTGTCTTTAAAAATCTTAACTCCTCTCTCATAAGTTGGATCTGATGAATATCGAGGTCTCTCGCTGCGTATAAAGAATCGAAATAAGCCAAGTATGTGGTTGGAGAAAACAAGTCAACTTCACAGGTGCCGTCTTTTGTAATGGCAATTGTCGTATCCAGAGGCAGTCGTAAAGCTTGGGGCGGAAGAGACGGCGCCTGAAAAATGAAAAACCGTCCCAGGCCAGGGAGCCGGCCTTCTCGATTGCACCGACCCGCGCTCTGCGCAAGGGATTCAAGCCCGGCCAGAGCGCGAAACACGATTGGAAAATCGATATCCACTCCCGCTTCGATAACTTGCGTGCTAACAAGGCGGCACTTTTTGCCCGTTGCCAGCTTTTCTTGAATGGAAGAGAGTACCTGCTTCCGATGAGCCGGGCACATGGCGGCGCTCAGATGGAGCGCTTCTGGATCAAGCTCATTCAAAATCCGCCATAATCTTTGAGCATCGTCCTTTCGGTGGACAATGCTGAGGACTTGATCGTATTTGATAATTATGTTTGCCAGGCTCTGCCAGAAATATTCTTCATCATCCGATAAAGGTACGTCCCATTTGCATGGCCACATGACATTGACCCGCCGCAAGCCTTCCCAGAGCTTTGATTCGAGATCAGGGGGAATAATTTCTTTTGGCTTAGGATCGAGGCCTTGAAAGAGTTTCCAGCCTGCCAATTTTCGGCTATGAAGAGAAGGCTGAGTTGCTGTCATCAGGAGAAGTGTGACATGATAATTTTTCACCAGTTCCTGAAGAGCATCAAGAAGAGGCGCCAGCATTCCGTGCGGAAGAGTTTGGACTTCATCCAAAATCAACACCGATCCCGCAATATTGTGCAATTTGCGACAGGCCGATGTCCTGTTCGAAAAAAGGCTTTCAAATAACTGAACTTGGGAGGTGACTATGAGAGGCGCATCCCAATTCTCAGCGGCCAGCCGGTTCTCGATGGTTTCGTGTTCCGGATCAATGGCGCAGTGATGTTCTAATAGAATATTCTCGCCGAGCTCTTTGAACACATGCCGAAACACTGAGGCAGTTTGGTCAATTATTGTTGTGTATGGTAGTGCGAAAATAACGCGCCTTAGGCCGTGATGAAGAGCATGAGTTAAAGCAAAAGCCAATCCCGACAGAGTTTTACCTCCTCCCGTCGGAACAGTTAATGTGTAAGCTCCCATGGGACTGGATGCCTGAAGAGTACAAACTTTGCGGACTCGCGATCGGAGTTGGTTGACGCGGCTCGCTTGAGCATCCGCTTCTAACTTTTGTAGATAATTTTGGAGCCGATCCCAATAAGAAGATATCGGAGCAAAAGATATTGTTTGACGCAAAGCTCTTGCCGGATCGTCGGGTTCAGCCATTTTGTCGTAGAATTCTTCTGTGTCCAGGAAATCCGCGTCTACCAGAGCCGAATAAAGAAAGCGGATAAAAAACTCAAAAGCTCTCTTCCAATTTTCCTGCTCTTTTTTATTCGGGGGAATATTTTTAAGCCAACTCGGCAAATCAGCATTCTTGTCAATTGACAGCATAGATTTAGGAATTGATCCCCAAGGCAACAAATCTAATATCTGTCTTTTTTCCCCAAGTCGCTTTCTTAGGTCTTCACGGTCCGATAATCCTCCATGATGGCCCGCGATTACAAAAGCCAGAAGCATGGCCTCTAAATTTTTCGCCTTTTTTTGAGCTTGGATTGCTCCTGCGCTACTGTGATCGGGGCCGTGATATTTGGCTTGTTGCCGAATAAAGTCTTGCCAGTCGCTGCGGTACTTCCCAAGGTCATGCCAGAGCCCGGCCAGATATCCCCACTCGCCGGCTCCAAACTCTTCGGAAAAACGTCTAGCAATGTTGGCCACATTAACGAGATGGTCCTCAAGCCTCTGCCAGACATGAATAGGTTTTCCTGCTGCGCTGTGAGCAAAGAAAACAGGTTCTCCCTCGAATTTGCAGTTGTTCATTTTTTGAAGGACATCCCCTCAATGCAAAAACTTAAATCTTCAATAAATTTATAGCAAAGAGAATGCCTGCATGTCAAATCGTGATTTCTTTCAGGAAGGCGTAGAAGTTGATCTCGTTGGCGTCGAGGCCGTGTTTGTAGGCATAGTGGCTGGCCAGCTCTGAGGCAAAGAGAGCCCTAAGATAAGTCATCGGCACTCTCTTCAGGATCTTAGAGAACCCGATTTC
>JARYMI010000080.1 GCA_029907205.1 Clostridiales bacterium | reverse complement strand
ATACGGCTCCATTTCCGAGCTTCTCGGCATAGTCCACGAGGAGGCCCATGTCCTTATGATTAGACTTCAAATAATTAAGAAAAATCTCAGCAGTCGGCCGCAGACCGCCACCGAGCGCTGGATCATTCATGAGATCAATGATAGTTCGGGCAGGGTCTGAGACTTCAACCTTTATTTGTCCCCTCCAAACCGGTTTTAGGCCAAACATGGCTTTTTTAGGGGCAGTTCTAAGCCAAAAGTCGATATTACTGATTGAAATCTTCCTTTTTCTTGGCTTCTGCTCTGTGAGTATGATGAGCGTTCTATGAATCTGTTCTGTCAAGTCCCAATATTCGGCCGCGCTCCACCCTCCAATATAGCAGGGAGAAAAGAGCCTTTCCGCAATGGCCCATGAATCCTCGATGGAAATATCAGGAGTCTGCGCTTCCACGGGTACGGGAAGATAGACACCGCGGCTGATACGCGAAACCCAGCCTTTTTCCGACCACCTCGAGAGCATCTTGGCAACCCCGGAAGGCCTAATTCCAAGAATCTCTGCCGCCTCTTTAACGGAGATTACTCCTCTTGACCGGCGAATTAACTGGGTAAGGCGTTCCCTTTCGACTTTGCCTAAGCCGTAAAGTCCTTTCATGATATGTCAGTAGACCTCCTTTTCGTCTAAAACGCGAATACTTGCACATACAATATACCGTTTCTTTTGCGATAAGTACATTTTGAGTGCGCTGATTCTGATAATAAGTGAATAATTACATCTAAAATATACTTGATGGTTATTCCACATGTCAATATCATTTTTTGTCCTTCACCTGCCATCTACTTTTCCTAACCCTCAGTCCGCTGCGTCAATTCTTATTGACATCCCCCTAACGTAGTGTTATATACATATACGCCAGCGGATTCTTAGGGAAATTCGTTAGATAGGCATATATCCATGCAAGGGGTCGTCGGCGCTCGCCTCCGTAAAGCACGCACCGAACTGGGCCTATCTCAGGCCGCCTTCGCCCGCGCGCTTGGCTTCTCCTCCGAATTCATCTCCTTCCTCGAAGCCGAAAAATCAGCTGGAGGCTTCAATGCGGATCTCGTGGCCGAGGATGAGGCAGGAAATCCGGTGATTATACAAAATCAACTGGAGAAGAGTGACCATGACCATCTTGGGAAGATCATCACTTATTTGACTGCTATAGATGCTAAAACTGCTATATGGATTGTTACAGATCCCAGGCCAGAGCATGTGGCGGCAATAAACTGGCTTAATGAGTCATCGGCTGCCAATTTCTATCTGATTAAAGTTGAAGGAATTCGGATAGGCAATTCCGAGCCCGCGCCCTTGCTAACACTAATTGTCGGGCCAAGCGAGGAATCAAGAAAGGCGGGAGAGACTAAAAAGGAAATGGCAGAGAGATATAAAATTCGCCTTAATTTTTGGAAAGCACTGCTTGAAAAAGCAAAAGAGAAGACCAAGCTTCATGCGCACTTATCTC
Source organism: Clostridiales bacterium (assembly GCA_029907205.1). Classification (GTDB taxonomy): domain Bacteria; phylum Acidobacteriota; class Aminicenantia; order Aminicenantales; family UBA8522; genus JARYMI01. The sequence goes on along the minus strand of JARYMI010000080.1, from coordinate 2,940 downwards.
CACAACCTTATAGTTGGATCGGGACTGGCGCTGGGAAAAGCGGTCTGGGATTTAATTATTCCGTTACTCAGCACGAGTCAAAAGTTGAACTATATATTGATAGAGGAAAAGATGCGGAAAAGGAAAACAAAGCCATCTTTGACCAACTTGCCACTCACAAAAAGGAAATAGAAGAAACCTTTGGGGGAGCTCTTACTTGGGAGCGATTGGATATGAAAAGAGCCTCCCGAATATGTAAAAGAATTGAAACGGGAGGATATAGAGATACAGATAGGTGGGGCGAGATTCAAGAAAAGATGATTGAGGCGATGATTAGGCTGGAGAAGGCACTAAGGCCTTACATTGCGAATTTAAAAATCTGATAAATAAGGAGCTGTGGAATCTCATATTCTTGATAAATTAACGAATATAAAAAGGAGCTATTGAAATGCCTGAGCTTTATGAACCCACAGAACACGAAATCACGGTAGGCGTTGGGATAATAAAGCAAGTCGTCCAGAATAGAGCGCACCCCTTGGACGTTATAAGAGAAGCTGTATCAAATTCATGTGCAAAAGAAGTATGCGCATCATTTTTTAAAATAACGATATTTTATGACGGGACCTATGGTTGGTCTTTGATTTTTGAAGACGACGGGATAGGGATGAACTATACGGGAGATAAGACTCCTGAAAAGCAGGGAAGGCTTGATCGCTTCCTTAATCTTGCCTATAGTGGGATAGCCGGCCTTAGGTCAGATGAGTTTGGATTCAAGGGCCTGGGCTCAAAACTAATGTATCTATCCAAGAGATTAGAAATCGAAACTAAGACTGAAACTGGAGAAAGTAATAAGGTTATTATCGAAAATCCGAGATGGCACCTATTAAAAGAAAAGCCGGAGCTTCCTATGCCTGCGATATACAAAAAGGCTCCAGTTAGTTTTGAGCATGGGACAATAATCAGGGTCTATGGCTATGACGATGGGATAAAATATGATGAATATGAAAATCCGGATAAGCTGAAACAATACTTATATTTCAGGACATTATTAGGGTTCAGCCGAGCGGAGAGGCTTCGCGAAGGATTCCCCAGGATAATAATAAAAACACCGGCCATACCGGACGGAGAAGAGCTCATAAAGGGCTTTCCTTGGATAAAAAAGGAGGGGGACCACGTCGAGGGTCAGAAAATCGGGGCAATCGATCCGCCGATAACTGTCATAAGAGAAGATAGAAAAGGCAACAAGGTTTCCGTTACCTTGAAAGGGGGATATGCTTTAAAGACGGGCGAATTCGGAATGAGCGATTATGGAATCCTGGAGAGCAAGGGAATAGGTCTCACCTATGCATGGAAGGGAATTCCATATTTCAACCTTGACTTTAATCATTACAAAACTCAGGGATTTGAGCTTTATTACAAGTTTTGCAGATTTGTAGTGGAATGCGATGAAATTGAGACAGATATAGCCAGAAGCCGGATCGTATCTGATGGCGTTAAAGAGCCACTTTTTACTGCAGCGCTCCGGGAAGCTTTTCGGAACATAATGGATACACCCGACTATAAGGAATGGGTAAGCTATAGGCGAGAGCTAAAAAGAAAAGACTTGGGAACAACGTTAAACCAAAGAAAAGATAAGCTGATGGAAAAAGGGCAAAAATGGGTCTATTACAAGGGCGAACTAGTGCACAAAGAGCCCGAAAATGAGCACGACGTAAGAGCTATGCTTTGGAAACTAGAAGGATTAAAGGCTTTACCCTTTTACTATTTTAAAACACTGGAGCATACGGCACAGAAAGGCATAGATATAATCGCAGACTATCAGGAAAAAGATTTTTCAGAAAAGAAACTATTTCAGGCGGTAGAAGCAGAGCATATTCTAGAAAATTATTCCGATCATGATCATGTTCCTGAGCAAACGTCCCTTATTATTGCCTGGGATTCAAAAAATCGTGAAAAATTGACAAAGACCGAGAGGGAGTGGAAATATGTTTGGGAATTTGCAGGAGTAAATTTGAACGTTGTTCTATTAAAATATGTTCCGGGAATAGAAATAAAAGCAAAATAGGATACCATTATCATCGGACTTACTCTGAAAGATAAGCTTATACTGATCCCAGGACTGACCCCCAAAATTCGAACCACCCCGAGTGCTAAAAATGAGGGTGCCATAATAGACATCATCAGCCGGGCGAAAGCCTTTGAAGGAGGCTCTGATGATATCCGAGAAAAACGGCAAACGGTACACGCCGCGGTTCAAGTTCCAGGTGGTCATGGAAGTCTTAAGCGGGACGAAGGCCATCGGCCAGATTGCTAGGTCCTATGGCGTTCATCCGCTGACTCTCACCCATTGGAAGAAAGAGTTCATCGAGAAAGGGCCGGAAATCTTCTCCCAGCAGACCACCATCCAAGAGTACGAGAAACGGATCGAGGAATTGGAACGGTTGATTGGCCATAAGGAAGTGGAGATCGCGCTGCTAAAAAATTTTTTGGCCGGGGGCTCACCCCGGGGGAAAAAGTTGAGCTGACGGGCGTGTTCAAGGACGAATATGGGCTGAACCGGGTCTTGACTGCCCTGGGGCTTTCCAAAGGGACTTGGTCCTATGCCCAGAAGAAACAAACCTACGAAGAGAAGCATTCAAGATTGAGAGCACCCTTGCTTGAGATCGCCAGGCGTCATCCGGGATACGGGTATCGGCGGACGAATGCGGAGCTTCGGGACCGGGGAATCCATGTCAACCGGAAGGTCGTCGCCAGATTGCATACGGCCTGGGATCTGGCGGTGATTAAACGGGTTAGGAAGCCTAAAAGAAGCTCCATGGCCAGGCTTCTCAAGGAGACAGGCCCGAGGATCAATCTTGTGGCGCATCTCACTGACATTGATGATTTTGAAGTTCTGTACACGGATTTTACGGAGATCCTCTATCGGAGAGGCCGGGCCAAAGCCCAGCTGATGCCGATCAT
>JARYMI010000007.1 GCA_029907205.1 Clostridiales bacterium | reverse complement strand
GGCTAGCAGTTTCTGCCATCAGAACCTGCAGGGGACTTTAACCCCCAAGCCGTTGTCCATGCCGGGCACACGTAAACCAATCCCCGGCCTGGAGGCCGGGGCTTTGGGCCATAAAGATGATTGGCCTCCGCTTCGCTCCGGGTGCCATTCATCCCCAGGCTTAAAAGCCTGGGGTTTTCTGGCAAGTATATAAAAAAACTCTTTTTGAATTTTTGTCTATAGCTTCCTTTTATTTGAGCTTCTGATCGTGGGTATTATAGCTTAATAAATTCTCTTTTTTCAATGATTTTTTTGTCTATGAGCAATTTTTTTGAATTCAGTCTGCGAAATTAGGTAAAATAAAGAAAATGGATAGCTTTCCTAAATTTTCTAAGAAAGAAATTGAACGGCGGCGGTTTCCCAGAGTGATGGCGCCGGTTTTGTACCGCATTCCCAGGACGCAGGCCGATAAGAAACGCGTTTCAAACCTGAGCCTGGGAGGAGTGCGAATTTACAGCGACGAGCGTCTGGATACAGCTCAAGTGCTTGACCTGGAATTCTTTCTTCCCAACGGCTCTGTTGTCGGAGCAAAGGCCAGGGTGGTTTGGGTAAAGGAGCTCCCGCCTGGATCAAAGGGAGTCTATGATGTGGGCATGGAGCTAATCAAGCTTTCAGGAAAGGCATGGAAAGAATTGGCGTTAGTCCTGAGACAAAAATAAATCTCGAATCCCGTAGCCGCCCACCTCAATCTAATCCACCAGTCCACATCTAATAGCATAGTGGGTCAGTTGAGCGTTGTTTTTCATGTTCATTTTTCTCAAGATGCGAGCTCTGTGAGTGCTGATAGTCTTTGCGCTCAAGTTTAGATCTTCCGCAATCTCTTTCACTGTTTTTCCCGAGGCAATCATGCACATGACCTGGTATTCGCGATCAGACAAGACCTCATGGGGCAATTTCTCGGATGGCTTCCCGATTTCAGAGGCCAATTTATCCGCTAAAGAAGCCGTGATGTATTTCGCTCCGCCTGCGACCTTGCGGATCGCCTCGATCAACTCACTGGGAGCGCTTTCCTTAGTTAAGTACCCTGAAGCACCGGCCCTGAGGGCTCGAACCGCATATTGCTCCTCGGGATGCATGCTGAGGATGAGAACCGGAAGTTTGGGTCTATAAGATTTTAGCTGTTTTAACACATCAATCCCGCTCCGACCAGGAAAAGAGATATCCAACAGAACCACATCATATTTATTAGCGCAGACTTTCGAGATTGTCTCTTTGCCATCTTTGGCCTCATCGACAACTTCAACCTTCTTCGTTTCGAGAAGAATTTGCCGCAGACCTTTTCTCACCAGGGTGTGATCGTCGGCGATCAAAACTCTTATCATTTTTGCTTTGTTTCCAGCGGGAGAGTGACACTCAGCGTGGTCCCTTTCCTGGGCATACCCGTTATCTGGAGTTCACCGCCAAACGGCCGGATGCGCTCTCGCATGCCCATCAGGCCCAGGGAAGATGGCGAATAGATTTTGTCCTCCATGATTCCTTTGCCGTTATCGCTGATTTTTAGAACTAAGGCTCCGTTCTGTTCTCTGAGATTTATATCAACTCGCGTTGCCCTGGCATGGCGAGCCACATTAGTCAGGGCCTCTTGCGAGATCCGGAAGATTGCCGTAGAGCAGTCCGGGGTCAGGGCAACATTGTCACAGCAGAGCTGGAGCCGGCATTTGATCTTTGTCCGATTTTCGAAATCCTGGGCCAGCCATTCGATGGCCGGCACAAGCCCCAGATCATCCAGCAACACCGGCCTCAATTCGGCTGATATCTTCTGCACCGTTTGAATCGTTTTGTCCATAAGATCAGACATTGACCCTATTTTTTCGAGAATTTCCTTGCCGCCTTCTTCTAAAGGAGGAATCCTGTTGGCGAGCCAGGACAGGTCTATTTTCAGAGCCGTCAATTGCTGTCCCAATTGGTCATGGATTTCCCCGGCAATGCGCTTGCTTTCTTTCTCTCTAATTGATTCCAGATGGAGCGAAAGGCTCCGCAATTCTTCGTGGGATCTGCGGAGTTCCATCTCGACCTCCCGGCGGTCTGTGATGTCAGTGAGCACAGCTACACTTCCCGAGAACCGGCCTTTGACGTCATAAATCGGTTTGCGAGAGAGAATGGTGTAAATACTCTTTCCGTCCTTTCTCTTCCAGGCCAGCTCGACAGACTTCCATCGATCTTCCTCTGCGCCAGCTTTAGGCCCTTCTTCTTTCCTCAGCCAGCCTTCGCCCAGGAGCTCGGTGACGGGGCGGCCTATAACCTCCTCGCGTTTGTAGCCGATCATCCCCAGGAATTTTTCATTGGCGGAGGTGATGATTCCATTTTTATCCTGAATAATGATGCCTTCACTGATGTTATCGACCAGTTGCCGGTAACGCTTCTCGCTTTCTTCGAAGATTCTGGCCGCCCTCTCTTTAAACATCTTTTCTGTCGCGTGCCTGGCCAGAGACATCTTAACGGCAAATTCCAGGGTTTTTTCTTCAAGTGGCTTTAGAAGGTAACCGAACGGCTCGGCTCTTTGAGCCATTCTCAAGGTTCTCTTATCAGCCGTGGGAGCGATGAAAATAACGGGAATATCCAGCCCGTCGCGGATATTCCTGGCCAGGTCGATCCCTCGACGGGCTTTCTCGAGCACGATGTCCAGCAAAACAAGGTCGGGCTTATGTTTTTTCACAAGGGAAAGAGTTGGTTTCTTATCGGCGATGAGCGAAGATGTAGAATAGCCGAGACTGCTGAGGGTTCGCTCGATGTCCCTGGCGGCGGCAGGGTCGCCCTCGATGATAAGAATCTTTGTTTTGTGCATTTCCCTTTGTTTCTATATTCTCCTCAAAATGCGGAGTTTTTTCAAGCAGACTCGGGCAGAATTTGGCCGGAAGCTTTGACATGTATAGAAAGATGAAGTATAAATATTGCATAAAACAATAGGAATCCGAGGCGGAATTATCCAATTGAAAAGGAAAAGGATAGCGAAATCCCTTATCTTTCCTATATTTTTGGGCCTGAGCGTCCTATTTGTTATTCCCCCTGAGGTTATCGGTCTTCAGCAAGTTGATCCCTTTTATTCGACGCTCTTTGAAAAAGCCCAGAAGGCATTCCTGGCCAAAAAATATGAGGACGCGGCCAGGCAGTTTGAAATCGCTTCCTTTGGACTCACGGCGAATAAAACTCTGAGGGCCAAAGCTTATGTTTATCTCGGCATCTGCCATTACCATCTCAAAAATTTATCCCGGAGCGAAGAATTCTTGAGCCAGGCTTCAGAGCTAATAGGCGAAGAAGGGTTTGATTCGCTTGAGATAGCTGAATCGGCGCTGCCTGATCTTGATAAACTCCTCACTCTTTTCAATATCAGACCGGCCCAACAGCCAGTGTCTGCCGAGAGTCAGGCCCAGGCACAGGAGAAGCAGGAAAAGCCCGCCTCACCGCAGGAAAATCCAGGCCTTCCCCAGAAATCGCCAAAAACAAAGGCAAAGGAGCCTGCAAAAGCTCCCCAAAAAGAACTTCCAAAAGAGGAGCCTATCACCTTAGATAAGATCAAAGAAGGAGATCTCATTCCCCTTGAGATGGTCGAAAGCAAGCCCGTGGCGACAAGGCGAATTCAGCCCAAATATCCCTCCGAAGCACTGAGGGCAGGAATAGAAGGCAAGGTCCTTGTCAACGCCCTCATTTCGGAAACGGGGGCTGTCATTAAGACCGAAGTTATAAAGGGCATGAAGGGGGCGCTTGAATTGGATGCGGCTGCTCAGCGGGCCGTGGCACAATGGAAGTTCGAGCCAGCCACTATCAAGGGCATAAAAGTCAAGGTCTGGCTTCCCGTAGCAGTCGAGTTCAAGAAGCAGGAATAAGAGTCAAGTCCTCAAGCCGAGGGGATAACCAAAAAATTAGGTCATTTGCAGATAGCTTACTGTCGCCCTCAAGAATTGCTCAAAGTCTTCAAGGTTGTTCCTGGCATATTCGAGAATTTTTTTCTCATCTACTTCCCAATATCGATGGACCAAAATGTTCCTGAATCGGGCCATGTTTTGGAGCTTGAGCGATAACTCCTCGTTAATAATACCAGCTCGGTTGAGATGCTCGAAACACTCGGCAAAACTCGACGGCGCCCTGTAAACTTTCTTCGCTAATATGTGCACGCAGATGCTGCCGCACGCCTCTATGGATTCCAAAAGAAGGTGTTTTACGGAGAGGATATTCCTTTCATCTCCCCAGAATTCCTTCTCGGGGAGACTGGCGTATTTCCTTACTTTCTCAATATTGTTTTTGATTTCAGACATTCGACTTTTGATTTTCTCTACGTCGATCATCCTGTTTCTTCCCTTTTTTATTAGAGCGCCAGGTCACGCATGTATTGTAACGACAGCTCATAAAAAGCAACGTATTCGAGGACGGTTTGTTCGATGAGGTCGGCTCTGAGAGAATCATCTCGACTGAAGAGGAAACGGCCATTCTTGAAGACGCTGTGACGAAAGCCCAGGGGAGCGTAGTTCATAATCTGGACATCGATGTCTCGTGATGTGAGATGAGAAAGGTCGGCGGATAGCCGGAAGGCATAATCGAAGGCTTCCTGCGAAGAGACCGTCGCCGGGTTTACATAGAGAGCGAGATCGACATCTCGGAAGTCGGGAAGACTTAAAAATGAACCGTGGATATAAGCAAAAACAATCTCCCCTCTTGCGAGGAGAGCCTTTTTAATCAGTTTTGTCAAAGCGTCCTTCGTTCTCTTGGACATAGAAGCCCGGATAGAAAAAATTATTACAAAACCAAATTAAATCTAACAAATACCCGGGGGAATGTCAAAACAGATAAGGTAATTCGGGGGACACGATCCCGATTTTTGGAAATCGGGTCATTTCCCCAGTCATGTTTCCAGCAAGCCAGTAAGACAATCCATCAAGCCAGTTGTAATCATCGGCCAGCGGATGTAAACTATTATGTCTAAGGAAAATGACTCAGTTAGAATATGCCCGCAAGGGAAGGCTCACGCAGGCCATGAGAAAAGTGGCCGCGGACGAGGGAGTTGATCCCGACTCTCTTTTAGCTCTCATCGCCTCGGGCAAAGTTGTTATTCCCTTTAACCCCAGGCACATTTCATCAGACAGCGGGGGGGAGGGTCGGAGAACGAGTCGCGGTGCGGGGGGAAGCCCAGCGCGAGGGTCGCGGCGAGGCGGCGAAGATCGCCAACCCCTGGGAGGTCCCCAGAGGCCCGTTGGAATCGGGTTTTCGCTCCGCACAAAGGTCAACGTGAATATCGGCACTTCGGCTGATTTCCCGCGGCTTGAGGACGAGCTCAAGAAGGTGGCTGTATCGCTTAAATATAGCGCTGATACCATCATGGACCTGAGCACGGGCGGCGACCTCCGCAAAATCCGGCGCCGCATCCTCCGCCGCTCCCCTATCCCGCTCGGCACGGTACCGGTCTATCAGGCTGCTATTGAGGCCATCGACAGCCGCCGCTCGATCGTTAAAATGACCGCGGACGACCTCTTCGCCACCATCGAGGCCCAGGCCCAAGAAGGCGTCGATTTTATGACCGTCCACTGCGGCCTGACCCAGAAAGCGATCAGCCGCCTTCGAAATCAGGGCCGGGTGGCCGACATCGTCTCGCGGGGTGGGGCTTTTCATTTAGCGTGGATGCTCTACCACGACAAAGAAAACCCGCTTTATGCGAATTACGACAGGCTCTTAGACATCGCCCGGCGCTACGACATAACGCTGAGCCTGGGCGATGGGCTTCGACCAGGATCCATCCTCGACGCCACAGATAGGCCTCAGGTCGAAGAGCTCTTGACGCTCGGCGAGCTGGTCAAGCGGGCGTGGGAGGCGGGCGTTCAGGTCATGGTCGAAGGGCCGGGCCATATCCCGCTCGACCAGATCGAGATGAACGTCAAGCTCCAGAAGCGCGTTTGCAACGAGGCGCCCTTTTATGTGCTCGGCCCGCTCGTCACTGATATCGCTCCCGGCTATGACCATCTCGTTTCAGCCATCGGCGGCGCGATTGCGGCTGCTGCAGGCGCTGACTTTCTTTGTTATGTCACACCAGCCGAACACTTAGGCCTGCCCACGGTCGATGACGTCCGCGAAGGCCTCATCGCCTCGAGGATCGCTGCCCACGCGGCTGACATCGTCAAGGGCGTCAAGGGAGCTCTCGAGCGCGACCTCAAAGTTTCCCGGGCGCGAAAGAAACTCGACTGGGGCGCCCAGCAGAAACTTGTCATCGACCCCCATAAATTCGAAGAAATCAGGAAACGACGAAGATCAAGGACAAAGGCCTGTTCCATGTGCGGCGAATACTGCGCCATGCGCATCGTCAGCAAATTCTTAGATTCCCATGGAAAGGCCGATGACTTCTGCTTCTAAGACGCGGGGAGGAGCTGGGGAAATATCGGGCTTGGGCATGAGGCCCGCCGGTGCGACCGCAGAGCGAGGGAGGCTTCTTTTTGGCACGGCCGGGGTTCCTCTTTCGACGCCGGCTTCGACGACTCTGGCTGCCATCGAGCATGTCAAAAAAATAGGGCTCGACTGCTTAGAGGTCGAGTTCGTCAAGGGCGTCAAGATGGGGAGCGACACGGCTGAAGACATCCGGAAAAGAGCAGATGCCCTCGACGTCCGGCTGAGCGCTCACGCTCCCTACTACATCAACCTCAACTCGCCTGAACAGGGGAAGAGGCTAGCCAGCCAGGAAAGGCTTACGGCGACCTGCCGGATGGCTGAAGTCTGCGGCGCGACGAATGTCGTCTTCCACGGCGGCTACTACGGACAAAGTTCTCCTGAAGGCGCCTATAAAACCATAAAAGCCGGGCTCCAGGAAATCCTGTCCATCCTCAGGGCAGAAAAGAACTCCGCGACCCTGCGCATCGAGACGATGGGCCGGAAAGCCCAATTCGGCTCACTCGACGAGGTTTTGTTTTTGTGCCGGGAGGTCGAGGGGCTTCTCCCCTGTCTCGACTTTGCCCACATCCATACCAGGAAGGGCGGGGCAAATTCCTACCGAGATTTCCAGCGGATATTGAAGAAAGTCGGGAAAAAGCTGGGCGAGGAAGCCATCAAAAATCTTCATATTCATATTTCGGGCGCTTTGTACGGGGGAAAGGGCGAAATCAAGCATCTTGACCTTCGAGATTCGGATTTCCATTATGATAGCTGGATCCGGGCGCTCGAGGACTGCGGGGCGGCCGGCATGGTCATCTGCGAAAGCCCGAACCTAGAGGCCGATGCCCTGATGCTGAAAAATCTGTATAATTCCTATAGAATGAAGGGCTGAAAATTCTGGTGAAATAGGGGGACGTCATACGTAATGCACAAAATTCGCAATATTAGGGGATACGACACGAAATTAAGAAATTTCGTTCATGTCCCCGAATTTTCCGTCCCTGAATTTTCGGGAGGGCAGGATGAAAGAATACAGACTCCTGATTAACGGGCAGTGGAAGGAATCAAAAAGCGTCAAAGAAATCAAATCCCCATATGACCAGAGCGTCGTTGGCAAAGTCCATTTCGCCTCGCGGGAGCAGGTAGAGGAAGCCCTGGCCTCAGCCCAGAATGCCTTTGAAAAAACCCGCTGGCTTTCGAGTTATGAGCGTTCGTCGACCCTTGAGAAAATTTCCCGAGGAATCGAGAAGCGCAAGGATGAGATCGCCCGCTCGATTACTCTTCAAGCGGGCAAGGTCATCCGCGACGCACGAACGGAGGTGGACAGAGCTTTGATGACGTTCGACATCGCCTCCGAGGAAGCCAAGCGAATGGGCGGCGATCTTATCCCGCTTGATTTGAGCGCGGCTACACCCAAGAGATGGGGCCTGGTGCGCCGGTTTCCGGTCGGCGTCATCACGGCCATCTCGCCGTTTAACTTCCCGCTCAACCTTGTGGCTCATAAAGTCGCTCCCGCCCTCGCCTCTGGAAATACAGTCATTCTGCGGCCGGCTTCTCAAGTCCCCATCACGTCGCTTCTTTTAGGCGAAATCGTCACCGAGGCCGGCTACCCAGCGGGCGGTCTGAACGTGCTGCCGTCCGGCTACAAGGAGGCCGAAATTCTCCTCACTGACGACGTGGTCAAGAAAGTGACCTTCACGGGGAGTCCGGCCGTGGGCTGGGAGATCAAAAAGAAGGCTTACCAGAAGAAGGTCACGCTTGAGCTTGGCGGGAACGCGGCTGTCGTCGTCGAGCCAGACGCCGACTTCGAGTTCGCCCTTCCCCGCATCGTCACCGGATCTTTTGCCTACTCGGGCCAGATCTGCATCTCAATCCAGCGTATCTTTCTCCATAAGAAGATTTATGACCGCTTCATGGCCGATTTCATCGCGCGCACAAAAAAGCTCAAGATGGGCGACCCGCTCGACGAAGCAACAGACATCGGCCCGATGATTACCCACGAGGCGGCCAAGCAGACCGAGGAATGGATCGAGGAGGCGGTCGGGATGGGCGCGCATATCGCCTGCGGCGGCCGCAGGGACGGGGCCATGTTTGAGCCGACGATCTTAGAGAACGTCATCCCCGACCTCAGGATATCGTGGCTCGAAGCTTTTGCGCCGGTCGTCGTCGTCTATCCGTATGAGGACTTCGCCAAGGCGCTCGAGGCGGTCAACTACTCCATCTACGGCCTCCAGGCCGGCGTTTTCACGAACGACCTCCGCAAGGCGTTCGAAGCTTACGAGCGGCTCGATGTCGGCGGCGTCATCGTCAATGACATCCCAACATTCAGGATCGACCACATGCCATACGGCGGGGTCAAGCAGAGCGGGTTCGGCCGCGAGGGCGTCCGCTATGCCATCGAAGAAATGACCGAGCTCAAGCTCCTCTCCCTCAATCTGAAATAATCAACAGTCATTGCGAGGAACTCTGTGACGAAGCAATCTTCTCGGAGCACTTTGAGATCAAAAAATTGGGGACAGCTTACATATTTCCCTAATTTTCTATTGGGACACAGGGAAATCTTGGGACACGATACATAATTCAAGAGAATTATGTTCATGTCCCCGATTTCCTCTGTCCCCGATTTCCTCGGGTCATGTCCCCGAATTTTCCAAGTTTTCGAGATAATATGGCCAGTGTATTGGCCAAAATGACGATCGCAAATTCTCAAGAATTTGCGTAAGCTGTTCCAATTTGTAAGATAAAATTTATCAGAATTGACGTGCTCTATAACGAAAAGTGGGGTAAGGAGAGGATGATAGCGAGGGGGAAGAGGGAGAGAAGAACTTTTCTTTGTCTTGCCACGCCTTTATGTGTATAATACATGTCGTCAATACACATAGGAGGCAATAATGAGAACAAATGTTGTTATCGACGATAACTTAATGATGTCTGCTCTTGAGATCTCCGGGATGAAAACAAAAAAGGATGCCATAGAAGCTGGCCTTAAACTGTTGGTGAAGTTTAGCCGTCAGGCAAAAATCAGGGATTTACGAGGAAAGCTAAAATGGATAGGCGATCTCGATGAAATTCGGAAAGATAAATGATATTAGTCGATTCATCGGTTTGGATTGATTATTTCAACGGCGAAAAAACTCGCGAGACGGATTGGTTGGATTCAGCGCTGGGGAATAAACCAATTATAATGGGCGACTTGATTCTGGCTGAGGTTCTCCAAGGGTTTCAAAGCGAACACGACTTCAGAACGGCAAAAAACCTTCTTTTAGACTTTCCATTCATGGAGATGGTTGGGAAAACCATAGCGATCAAAAGTGCAATAAACTATCGCTTTCTCAGAAAAAAGGGGGTGACAGTGAGGAAGACCATAGATGTTATGATAGGAACCTTTTGTATTCACCATAACTTCTCTCTTTTACATGATGATAGTGATTTTGATCCACTCGAGAAGTATTTAAAATTGAAAACTATCAGAAGCTGAAAATTCCCCGAATTTTTGTCCCCATTTGTTGCTTGACAGTGAGGGGGGAGCGTCCTAAACTAAAACGTCATTCTTCGCTATCATAGCTTAGCTAATATGAGATAGCTTAAAGCTTGGCCATTATAGCTTGGCTATCATAGCCCACCCTTAGGAGGTATCTTGTGAAGGTCATAAAATTATCCGAAGTCAGGGACAGGATAAAAAACCTTGTCCAGGAAGCCAATTTTGAGCTTCAGGACGACGTCCTCAAAGTCATTAAGGAGATGGCGGCCAAAGAGGAATCGCCAGCCGGCCAGGAAGTCTTTAATCAGATGTTAGAGAACGCCGAGATCGCCCGCCAGGAAAAGCTCGGCCTCTGCCAGGACACCGGCCTGGCCGTCTTCTTCGTAGAGCTGGGCGAGGACGTGAAGCTCGATAGGGACGATGGGCTCGGAAGCCTGCGCGAGGCCATCACCGAGGGGACGCGTCGCGGCTACAAGGAAGGCTACCTCCGCAAATCGGTCGTGGAGGACCCGGTCCGCCGCAAGAACACGGGCGATAACACGCCGGCCTACATCCACTGGGAGCTCGTCCCGGGCGACACTTTCAAACTCACTTTCATCGCCAAGGGAGGAGGCGCCGAGAACATGAGCGCCATCCGTATGTTCGCCCCAGCGGCAGGCCTCGAGGGGATTGAGGATTTCGTCGTAGAGACGGCCGATAAGGGAAGCTCCAACCCGTGCCCGCCCATCATCGTCGGCGTCGGTGTGGGCGGCAATTTCGAGTACTCAGCGCTCCTGGCCAAGAAAGCGCTGCTGCGACGGCCGCTCAGTTCTCCCAACCCGGACCCGTTTTATGCCGACATGGAGCGCCGCCTCTTAGACAGGATCAACAAGTTAGGCATCGGGCCGCAGGGCATGGGCGGAAGAATCACGGCGCTGGCCGTCCACGTCGAGGCTTATCCTTGCCATATCGCCTCAATGCCGGCAGCCGTCAACATCCAGTGCCACTCGCACCGGGTGATGGGCTTCGAACTGTAGGGAGCGGCAGATGGTTGAGATTCGATTCCACGGCCGCGGCGGCCAGGGGACTGTTGTCGCTTCCAAAGTCCTCGCTGACGCCCTGGCCAAAGAAGGAAACTACGTCCAGGCCTACCCTGAATTCGGCGTCGAAAGGCGGGGCGCGCCCGTTTTTGCTTTTATCCGCATCGACGATAAGCCCATTTATGATAAGAGCCGCATTTATGAGCCAGACCACGTTGTCGTCGTCGACCCGACGCTCGTCGAGGCTATTGACGTGACCGAGGGACTCAAGGACGGAGGCGTCATCATCATCAACAGCGACAAGAAGCCAGAAGAATTCAAGATTTACAAGATATTCCGTGTGGCCACGGTCAACGCCACCGGGATCGCCGTCAAACATAAGCTTGGCACGCTCGTCGCGCCCATCGTCAACACAGCTATCGTCGGCGGCGTTGTTAAGATTTTAAACCTGACGAAGCTTGAATCACTCTTAGCCGCCATCAAGGAAGGCGTCCCTCTCAAGCCCGAGGCCAACATGGCCGCCGCCAAGGAAGCCTATGAAAAGGCTGAAAAGGTCTTATAACGGGGTTTTGAAATTAATCTACTATTCCTATATAATATATAGCAATAGTAGGAATTGAGGACTCCGATGAAACAAAAGAAAAAAGCTGAAAAAATCATCTTTGAATCTGAAAAAGACGTCCCGTTGATGCCGATATCGCTGGGTCCCATGCTCTGGAACAGGACTGGAGCTTGGCGGAACATCCGGCCGGAGATAAACCTCACCGAATGCATCCAGTGCGGCATCTGCTGGAAGTTCTGTCCGGACGTGGCCATCGCGATCGAAAACGAGTTTCCTGTTATCGATTATGACTACTGCAAGGGCTGCGGCATCTGCGCAGAGGAATGCCCAACCAAGTGCATCGCCATGGTGGAGGAAAGGAAATGAAGAAAGTCATCATGGGAAACCACGCCCTCTCCTGGGGGGCCCAGCTCGGCCGCGCCCAGGTCATCGCCGCCTACCCGATCACGCCGCAGACCCAGGTGGTCGAACTCCTCTCGGAGATGTGCGCCTCCGGCGCGCTCGACGCCAAGTTCATCAAGGTCGAATCCGAGCACTCGGCCATGGCCGCCTGCATCGCCGCTTCGCTCGCCGGCGCGCGCACCTTCACCGCGACCTCAGCCCAGGGCCTGACACTGATGCATGAGCTTCTCCACTGGGCCTCGGGTGGGCGGATGCCGGTGGTCATGGGGAATATCAACCGGGCCATGGCGCCGGGCTGGAGCATCTGGGCGGACCAGAACGACAGCCTTTCCCAGCGCGACACCGGCTGGATCCAGTTTTACTGCTCCTCGAACCAGGAAGTGCTGGACATGGTCATCCAGGCGTTCAAGGTGTCGGAAGCGCTCCTCATCCCGAGCATGGTCGTCCTCGATGCCTTCGCCATCTCCCACACCTATGAAGTCGTGGACATCCCCGACCAGGACAAGGTTGATTCCTACCTTCCGCCCTTTAACCCGCCCGTGCGGCTGACCCCCTCCGACCCGCATGCGTTCGGCGGCCTGACCTCGCCCGAGCATTATTTCGAGTTGCGCTATAAGCTCCAGAAGGACATGGAGAAAGTGCCGGCGCTCGTCGAAGAGACAGGCCGCGAGTACGAGAAGCTGTTCGGCCGCTACTTAGGCCAGGTCGAGAATTACAGGTGCGACGACGCCGACCTCATCTTCGTCTCCTCCGGGACAGCGGGGTACACGGCCCGCGTGGCTGTGGACGAGCTGCGGGAGGCGGGCATCAAAGCCGGGAATTTGAGGATCAAGCTCTTCCGGCCTTTTCCCTTTGAGAAAGTGCGCCAGATTCTTATCAAGGCGAAAAAAGTGGCGGTCGTCGATAGGAATATCTCCTACGGCCACGGCGGCATCTTTTACCAGGAAGTCAAATCCGCCCTCTATGGATACGACCACAACCTGCCGGTCTTCGGGTTCATCACCGGGCTCGGCGGAAGGGATGTCACGCCGGGCACGTTTAAAGAGATCGCCCAGCACGCCCTGGCCAAGGAAAAAGCCGAGGAGGACATCATCTGGGTAGGAGTGAAGAGATGAAAAGCGAAGCCCAAAAAAAAGAGAGGACGATGAAGCTGAGCCTCCCGACTGAAGAGCTGATGAGCTCCGGCAACTTAGCCTGCCAGGGCTGCGGAGCGACGCTGGCCATGCGCTACGTCCTCAAGGCCTTGGGACAGAAGACCGCCCTGTGCATCCCGGCCTGCTGCTGGTCGGTCATCGACGGCCCTTTCCCCTACTCTACCCTCGACGTCCCCATCTTCCACTGCGCCTTCGAGACGGCGGCGTCGTCAGCGGCGGGCCTCAAGGCGGGCCTGGAGATGGTCGGCGACACCGAAACGACGGTCGTCGCCTGGGCGGGAGACGGCGGCACGTTCGACATCGGCATCCAGGCACTGAGCGGCGCGGCCGAGCGCAACGACGACATCCTTTACATCTGCTACGATAACGAAGCCTACATGAACACCGGCATCCAGCGGTCAAGCGCCACCCCGTACGGCGCCTGGACGACGACGACGCCGGTCAAGCACTTCAAGAACAGGCCGAAAAAAGACATCGACGCCATCATGGCCGCCCACCGGATTCCCTACCAGGCGACGGCCAGCATCGGCTATCCGGAAGACCTCTACAAGAAGACGAAGAAAGCCAAAGAAATAAAGGGGACTCGCTTCATGCACATCTATGCGCCCTGCCCTTCGGGCTGGAAAAGCAGGCCTGAGGACACGATCAAGCTGGCCCGGATGGCCGTCCAGAACTGCGTCTTTCCGCTCTATGAAGTCGAGTTCGGCGAAAAATACACGCTCAACATCAAGCCGCGCGAGAAGAAGCCGATCGACGATTACTTGAAACTTCAGGGCCGGTTCCACCACCTCACCGAAGAGCACATCAAGATGATCCAGGAGGAAGTCGACCGCAACTGGGGGAGGCTGCTGCGCCGCGTTGATGCGTGCTGAATTGAAGGTAATTTATGATTCAATTGCTTCTGAAAGGATAGTCCGATGAAAAGCAAACTGGCTGGGAGAAAGCCCGGGGTGTCGCTCGGCTCCCTATTGCAGTTATCAATCATAACGACGTTTATCTTCCTCGGTTTCGTGACCTTGCTGGTTCCCGGAGCTCATATCTCCGCCGCGCCTGCAGGGAGCAGCGCCAACGGCCAGGGCAATCCCGTCATGGCCCCTGATTTTGAGCTGACCGACCTCAGCGGAAAGAAGATTGCGCTTGCCGACTACAAGGGCAAAGTCCTTTTCCTGAATTTCTGGGCGACGTGGTGTCCGCCGTGCCGGGAGGAAATTCCTGATTTTATCGAGGCCTATAAAGAGAACAAGGACAAAGGCCTGGAAATCCTCGGCGTCTCCTTGGACACGAAAAGCAAGGACTTCGTTATCGCCTTTGTCGAGAAATACAAGATCAACTATCCGGTCGTCCTGGAATCAAAGTCCAAAACGCAGCGGCTCATCGATGATTACGAACCCGGCCAGTTCATCCCGACGACCATCATCATCGACAAACAGGGCCGGGTCCGGCACAAGCAGGTCGGCCTGATGAACAAGGCGACGCTCCTGAAATATTTTCGCCAGTATGCCTCAGAACCGTCTTGACTGGGTTCACTAAATGAAGTGGCGGGAGAGAGGTTTTATTTTGGGCATTATTTGTGAATAGATAAGGCTTGATACAAACGCTCTGAAATCATGTCGGGTACTGAAAACATATCGCTCGTGGCCGCGCTGTCGGCGGGGCTGTTGTCTTTCCTCTCGCCTTGTGTTTTGCCGCTTATCCCTTCATACCTTGCCTTCATCACCGGAGTTTCGATTGAGGAGCTATCAAGCCAGGAGAGCGCCCGGCGGGTTAGGCGAAAAGTCCTCCTCAGCGCGCTTTTTTTCGTCTTCGGGTTCTCGGTCATCTTCATCGCCCTGGGCGCATCGGCTACGTTTGTCGGTAAGTTCATGGCAAGAAACATCCGCTGGGTGGAGATCATCGGCGGGCTTTTCATCATCCTGATGGGCCTTCATTTTGCCGGTATTCTGAGGCTTCGCTTTTTAGACCGGGAGAGGGCGGTGCATCTTGAAAAAAAGCCTCTTGGGTTGTTCGGCACCCTCATCGTGGGCATGGCTTTCGGGGCAGGCTGGACTCCCTGCGTCGGGCCGATGTTGGGTTCGATGCTGATGTTGGCGGCAACGACGCAGAGTGTCGTCAAAGGAGTGGTTCTGTTAGCCTTCTACTCAGCCGGGCTGGGCCTCCCCTTTCTCGTCGCCGGCCTACTCATCCACCGCTTCTTCGAGTATTTCCGGTCGGTCCGGAGATACTTCCGGGCGATCGCGATCGCCGGCGGCGTGCTCCTGATTATCGTGGGCGTGGCCCTGCTCGCCGGCTATTTCTCCTACCTCACCGGCATCCTCCGATAAGCGGAGGTTACCACCGGTAGACGACGGCCGCCCAGGTGAAGCCGGCGCCGAAGGCGTCCATAAGGACGATGTCCCCCTTTTTGAGCTTCCCATCTTCGCGGAGCTCGTGAAGGCTTATGGGAATCGAGGCCACGGAGACGTTCCCGTACCTCTGGATATTGACGTAGACTTTTTCAGGCGGAAGATGGACCCTCTTCCCTGTGGCTTCGATGATTCGCGTGTTCGCCTGGTGCGGGATGAGCCACCTGACGTCCTCTTTTTTCAGGCCGGCTTTGCGGAGAGCTTCGACCGCGGCTTCGCCCATGCGCTTGACAGCATGCTTGAAGACCTCATTCCCTTTCATGTGGAGGCAATGGAGCTTATCGGCGACAGTTTGCGCCGAGGCGGGCATTCGGGTTCCGCCAGCCGGAAGGATGAGGAGGTTGCCGAGCGACCCGTCAGCCCTCCAGTACTGGGAAAGCATGCCCGAGTCGTCCTTGCTTTCTTCGAGGACAACCGCGCCGGCCGCATCGCCAAAGAGCACGCAGGTCGAGCGGTCCTGCCAGTTTGTGATCTTCGTCAGGAGTTCGCCGCCAACAAGGAGAATGCGCCTGGCGATCCCGTTCAGGATCAAGCCCTCAGCCACGATCATCCCGTAGAGAAAGCCGGTGCAACCAGCGCTGATGTCGAACGCGGCGACGTGATCAGCCTCAAGCCCTTGCTGCACCCAGCAGGCTGTCGAAGGAAAAAGCGTGTCCGGGGTTGAGGTCGCCACGATGATGAGGTCGATGTCCTTGGTTTCGAAGTTGCCGTTCTGGAGCGTGCGACGGGCGGCTTCAAGGCAGAGGTCAGAGGTGGCCTGATCTTCGGAAGCGATCCGCCGCTCTTTGATTCCCGTTCGTGTGATGATCCACTCGTCTGTCGTATCGACCATTTTCTCGAGGTCGGCGTTGGTTAGGATTTTATCGGGCGCATAGAACCCGGTGGCAGTGATTTTGATCATCCGTCTATGCTCTTTCTTCATCGTCGTTTCTTCGCACTAAAAGAGTTACTCTATAGCATACCTCGCCCCCATTTTGCAAATTCACTGAAAATTGAAATAGAGTAAATAGATAAGGCGGCCCCATTTTTGAATTTAGGTAATTACGTATGCTGTCCCCCGTTTTTACAAATGGCGGCAAAGGTGGTAGAATCAACGTCTGGCGTCATGGCCAAGCGGTTCATCCTGACTAGTCTTGTTGTTCTGGCTGCCCTTCTCTTTTTCCCCACGGCATCATCGGCCCAGCTCGTCCTCGGCCAGTATGAGGATGAGGCGCCGCTTCGGACCTGGAACATCTTCGGGTTTCAAACCGCTTCCTCGCTCGGCCGCGCCGACATCTCATTCGCCCTTGCCTCGGATAGTGCAGCGGCGCTCACCAACCCGGCTCTTCTCTTCAGCCTACCCCGCTTCACGGTGACGCTCAGCGGCACCGAGTCGTCCACTTCTCTCTACAAGTTCTCCATCGTCAACACGGGCGTCCTCTCAACCGAGGACAACCTTTCTCTCAACCTCTATGCCGTGGATTTTGCCGGCATCAGTTTCCATAGCAAAGGCTGGGCCGTCGGCCTCGCCGTCTATCTTTCTGAAATCTACGACCGCCCCCGCGTCAGCTACGAATATTATTACCGCGGCGCGCTCACCTACACGCTCAACTTTCATCAAACCGGGCTGCTGAGGAATTTCAGCCTCGCCCTGGCCAGAAAGGTTAGCGGCCGCATCCAGGCAGGGATCGGGCTAACGTTCTTTTCGGGGGAATTTTCGAGAAAAATTGAGGAAGAGTGGCTAACGAGCGGGGTTGCCATCAGCGACGCCAAGAAACAGGAATTTTCAGGTTTTTATGCAAACGCCGGGGTTCTTGTCCACGTTACTGAAAAGTTAGACCTGGCGCTCGTCGGCCGGACCGCCCACAAGAAAAAGGCGCCGGCCACAAGCGAGCTTGTCTACGACTCATCGTCCACCGGGACGAATATCAGGATCGACGGCGAAGCCACAAACACATACGAACAGCCGTTTGTGGCCGGCCTGGGAGCGAGCTATAGGTTCTTGCCGCGGCTCATGGTCGCAGCGGACGTTGCTTTCTTCAACTGGGCCGGCTACCGGGCGGACTATTTCGACGAAGAATTAGGGCGCGATTTCAAAAACACGATAAAGGCAAGCCTGGGAGCGGAGTATGCGGCGCCGGTCAGGCTGTTCAAGAAGGAGGCGGCTATCCCCATCAGGGCTGGGGTTGGCTACGACATGCAGCCGATGAAAGAGCCGCGCTCTGCCTACACATACTTTTCGGCCGGAGCCGGTTTTTATTGGAGCATGATTTGCCTTGATTTTGGCGCCTCGTTCAGCCGGGAGAACGGGTCGGGCAATTCGCTCACGACGCGGAGAATGGCGCTCTCCCTGACCATAAAGCTTTAATGACTCACGTGCAACAGTAAGATGAAAATAAAGAATAAAATTACAAAGATAAGGGCCTTCGTTCTTTTTTCTATAGCGCTGGCGTTGGTTCCGGTTGGCGGCCAGCCCCCCAATGACGGCAAAGAAATCACCATCATCAGCGTCGAGAAATCCGCAGAATTCGTTGCCACGCTCTATGAGCTCGAGCTCGATTGTCTCTTCGAATGGGAAGGCCGCATCTACGCCCTGGCCCGGCCGCAGGACCTCGAAGGCCTCGACAGATCCGCTGTCCCCTATTTCTTCGAGACTCATAAGTTCCCGGCGCTGAAGCATCCTCAACTTTCTGTTTTGAGCAGCATTAACGGTGAATACCATTCATATAAAGAGATCGAAGCCGACCTTGACAGCCTCCAGGCTGCTCATCCGAACCTGGCCAAAGTCTACGTGATTGGGAGGAGCCTCGAGAAGAGAAACATTTACGCCCTCAAAATCAGCGACAACGTCTCCTTGGACGAGGAAGAGGCCGAAGTTTTTTTTCTCGGCTGCCATCACGCCCGGGAGTGGATCTCTGTCGAGGTTCCTTACCTTTTAGGAAAATTCCTCCTCGAAAACTATGACACCAACGCAGAGGTCAGAAGGCTGGTCAACCAGAGCGAGGTCTGGATTGTCCCCCTCGTCAACCCCGACGGCCTGGAATACACGATCCATTATTACCGCTACTGGCGGAAAAACAGGCGCCTGAACGCCGACGGGAGCTACGGCGTTGACCTAAACAGGAACTACGGCTATCTCTGGGGCTACGATAACAAGGGTTCAAGCCCGGAGCCCGGCTCGGCCGTCTACCGAGGCACGGCGGCCTTCTCTGAGCCGGAAACAAGGGCTGTGCGAGACCTTTTTCTCCAGAAAAATTTCCGGGCGATGATCACCTACCATAGCTACTCCCAGGTCATCCTTTATCCATGGGGATACACCGAGACGCCCTCTGGCAAAGACTCGCTTCTTCGCCAGATCGCCAGTCAGATGTCGGCTCTCATGCAGCCCGTGAACGGCCGTCTCTATGAGTTCGGCCAGGCCAGCGCAAAACTCTACCTCACTAACGGCACTACGGACGATTGGACGTTTGGGACAGCCGGAATCCCTTCTTTCACGATAGAGCTTCCGCCCATCGACCAGCTCTGGGGCGGGTTTTTCAACCCTGAGGTAGATATCCAGACGATTTTCCGCGAGAACCTGCCCGCCGCTCTTTACCTCATCGATTGGTCCATCCAAAATTTCGGATTTTCCGATAGCGCCGCTAAAAGAGATGCGGCCAGGCTTAGGTTCACTCATCATTTAAAAATGCACTCCACTGAAAAATAGAAAAATTGAGGACAGAGGCTGGGACAAGGAGCATTATTATTGAATTTAGGTGATTACGTATGCTGTCCCATTTTAATAGTTGACAAATTTGGCATTTCAGGGTAATTAAAAAAGCACCTAAGGAGCCCGGCCCCTCCGGGCCTGAGCAAGGAGGATCATTGGAGCTCATTGCCTTCCAGGCCCAGCCGTCTTTGCAGCATGAAGGCCTGCCCTACTGGCTGTTCTGGTTTCTCCTCTGCATCATCATGCTCCTTGTCGTCTTCATCTTCCTGCGCGACAAGCAACTCCGGGTGCGTCTGAGCTCTTTTCTCGCCGGTGCCAAGCGGCGGTCTCTGCTCTTCCGGCTAAAATTTCAACTAAAGAAGGAAAGACAAAAACGGGAAAAGCTGCTGAGACAGCTGGGAGAAAAAGCGTGGGACGAGGACATCCCTGTCGAGGGAAGCGAGCTCATCAGCACCGAGCTCACAAGGCTCTTCGAAAAAAGGAACGCCAGCCAGATGGAATGGAAAAAAGCTTTCACTGAGCTCGAAAGGCTGCACAAAGAGCTCGAAGCCTCGATCCGCCTCCACGGTGAAAAAAGAGAGAAGAAGAAGACCGAAAAATCGCCGTTCGACGAGCTCATGAAGAGGAAGAAGGGCGAGGAGAAAGCGCTCAAAAAAACCCTCAAGGACAGGGAAAGAGAGAGGCAGGTGGCCGAGGTCAGGAGAGAAAAAGAGGAAATCAGGAAGAAAATCGAAGAATTCGAGGGCGCCCTCAAGGACATCGACTCAGAAGCCAAGGCTGAACGCCGCGAACTGGAGAGAGCCATCCGGCATCAGGAAAAATTAAAAGAAAGGACCGAGCACCGGCTCAAAGACATCGAAGCCCAGGAGGAAACCCTTTTTCTCTCTTTGGGCAGGCTGTTGGAGCAAACCCGCGTGGCCAACCAGGACCTCACCAGCCTTTACTACGAGATCGACATCGTCAATCACCGCATTTCTACGCTCCAGCATCGCATCGAGACCCTTTCCGGCGGCTGACCAAAAAAATTGGGGACGAAAAATTGGGGACAGCTTACCCATTCACCCAATTTCTCTCTCTCCAATTTCTCTTGTTCAGAAACACCCGTGGGGGCATCGACAAGTTATTTTCATGGACCTAGGGGGCACCCTAAAAATCTGGGCATAGAGGCTGGGACTAGGAGCATAATTATTGAATTCAGGTAATTACGTATGCTGTCCCCCTAATTATAGGCTGAGACTGCTGGCTCATGCCTGCTGCGCGCCGGACGCCCTTTATGTCTTCGGCCTTCTTAGGAAAGATTTCGAAGTCACGGGATATTTCTACAACCCCAACATTCATCCCGAAGAAGAATTCAGGCTTCGGCTTGAAGAAATGAAGAAAGTGGCCGAACGCCTCGGCCTGCCGCTCCTTGAAGCGGCCTACGACGCAGACCGCTGGATGAAGCTGGCCGAAAAATTCAAGGATGAGCCGGAAAAAGGCCGGCGCTGCGATGTCTGTTATGCCATGAGGCTCCAGAAAACGGCCGCACAGGCAGCGACATCGGGGTTCGATTGTTTTACGACCGTCATGAGCCTGAGCCCGTGGAAAAAGGTTGGCACCCTCAACCGCATCGGCCGGATGTTCGCCCGCCGTTTCAAGGTGCGCTATCTCGAGGCGGATTTTAAGAAAAAAGACGGTTTCAGAAAGAGTGTCGCGCTCAGCCGCGCCCATGGCCTTTACAGGCAGGACTACTGCGGGTGTCTCTACAGCCGCCGCAACCGGAAATAAGCCCGCTGATTTCGAGAGTGAAGCGACGGAATATGATGAACGCATTAACTAACGAAGGCCTTTATAACAGATTGAACAAAGCGTAAACATCATTGAAAACAAAGAACAGACAGAAGACAAAGAAAAAAACAGAGAAGGGCCGGGCCCTCAGGCTCAGGGTTTTCGGCGTCGTCCAGGGTGTGGGTTTCAGGCCGTTCGTCTTCAGGCTGGCCCACAGCCACGGGCTGCGCGGCTGGGTCAAAAATATCGGTTACGGCGTCGAGATCCACATCGAATCCGCCAATAAAGCGCGCCTCAGCCGGTTCACAAACTCCGTGGAGGCAGACAAGCCGCCCCTCGCCTTGATCGAAAAGGCCGAAGCCCGGCCGGCTCGCTTCAGCGGATACAGGGATTTTCGCATTAAGAAATCCCGCGAGGGCGAAAGTTTTGTCTTCATCTCGCCCGACATATCGACGTGCCGGAGTTGCTTCGAAGAAATCACCGACCCCGGGGAGCGGCGTTTCCGCTATCCCTTCACCAACTGCACGGACTGCGGGCCTCGCTACACGATCGTCAAGTCACTGCCCTACGACAGGGCCAAAACCACGATGGCCGGGTTTTCCATGTGCCCCGCCTGCCGCCGCGAATACGAAAACCCGCTCGACCGGAGGTATCATGCCCAGCCCATCGCGTGTCCGGTCTGCGGGCCGCGACTCACCCTCAAAGAGTCCCGCACGGGAAAGACGATCAAAGGCGGAATCGACGCAGCCACAGAGCTCATCGGGAAGGGCAAAATTCTGGCTGTCAAGGGGCTGGGCGGGTTTCATCTTGTCTGCGACCCGCTCAACGAGAAGGCGGTTCAAAAGCTCCGCCGCCTCAAGCAAAGGAAGACCAAGCCGCTCGCCCTCATGGCCCGGGACATCGGCATCATCAAGAAATATGCTTTCGTCAGCTGGGCTGAAAGCCGCGAGCTTGCCTCAGCAAGCCGGCCGATCGTCCTTCTCAGGAAAAAGCGCGACATCCCGGGTATCGCTCCTCATTTAGATGAAATCGGGTTCATGCTTCCCTACACTCCCCTTCATCATCTCCTGCTCCAACGACTCGGTCTCATCGTGGCCACGAGCTCAAACAAGAAGGATGCGCCGATCGCCAAAGACGAGAAGGAGGGCATTGCTCCGCTCTGCGACTTCATCCTCACTCACAACCGGCCTATCCAGAGCCGAGCGGACGATTCTGTGCTCAAGGTGGTCGGCGGCCAACCCCTCTTCCTCAGGCGCGCCCGCGGGTTCGTCCCCTATCCCCAACGCGTCCCCGCCGAGCTTCAGAGCGCCAAGCATATCCTGGCTCTTGGCGGCGAGCTCAAAGACACGATCTCGCTCTACAAAAACGGGTACATCATCACCAGCCAGTTTTTAGGCGACCTCGATGAATACCAGAATTACGAGTATTTCAAGGAGACGATCGACCACCTCAAGAGGCTCTTTGACATCAAGCCCGGGCTTATTGTCTGCGACCTCCACCCCAATTTCCACACGACACGCTATGCCCAAGAATCAGGCCTTCCCTATCTTCAGGTCCAGCACCATTATGCTCATGTCCTGGCCGTTCTTCTTGAACACGGAGTCTGCAGCCGAGAAAAAGTTTTAGGTGTCTCTCTCGACGGATACGGCTACGGCCAGGACGGCCAGGCCTGGGGAGGCGAATTCCTGTTGGCGGATTATGCGTCGTGCAACAGGATAGCTCATTTCCGGACGGTCCCTCTTCCCGGCGGCGATCAAGCGGCCCGCCAGCCCTGGCGCATGGCCCTTGCCTACCTCAGGGACGCCTTCGGAGCCGCTCTGCCCCGGGTCAAAGCGCTCGAAAAAATCCCGGCAGACAAGCGCCGCTTCATCCTGAGGCTCGCAGAGGCCGGCCTCAACTCGCCCTCAACCTCAAGCTGCGGCCGGCTTTTCGACGCCGTCTCATTCATCGCCGGAGCGGCGCCGGCTGACGTGGAATTCGAGGCTGAAGCGCCGATGCGCCTCGAAGCTCTAGCCAATAGCCCGACAGGCGCTGCTTACACGTTCAGCCTCGACCAAGAGAGCTCGCCCTGGCAGCTTTCTTTTGCCGCAACGATCAGAGAAATCGTGAGCGACCTCGGCCGGAAGGCTCCGGTCGGCGAGATTGCCTCGCGCTTCCACAACACTCTCAGCCGCGCCATCGCCGCCGTCGCTGAAAAAGCGCGGGAGGAGTTCGGCATCACAACTGTCGTCCTTGTCGGCGGCGTCTTCCTGAACAAGAGGCTTTTGGCGACGGCTTCGGCTCTGCTTGCGGAGAAAAACTTTTCGGTCCTCCGGCCAGTCAGGTATTCCCCAAACGATGAGTCGATCTCGCTCGGCCAGATCGCCTATGCTCTGGCCTGGCTAAAACAGAGCGCTCATACTTCTTAAGTCACTTCTCTTCGCTCTCTTTTTCCTTATCTGCCTCTGTCTTTTTATCCAGAGTGATCCTGATTCCGCCGATGATCGAAGAAATGGCGTTAAAAACGTGGGCTTCAAGATAGCCGACAAGGCCCAAGAGAGCAAACCCGAGGATACCGCCCAGGATGGCAAAGACAATCCCGCCCATCAGCGTTCCTTGCAGCGTTCCAAAGAAATCAGGCAAGCCGCGGCCAAGCCCTGAGAAGAATTCAGACGCGCCGAGAAAGGCTCCGATGATGACACCTGCAAGAAGGCCGGTCCCCCCGCTCAAAAAAAGACAGCTCGACGGGTTGAGCCGGCGGAGGACAGCGTTCTCTTCGCCCTTCTTTTTGAAAAAGGCCTGTTCAGCAAAAGGCATGGAGGCGGCTTCCGCGGTTTCCGGCTGCTGGCTGCAGGCAGGGCATTTCTGGAAGGGATTTTCAAGCTTCGCCCCGCAGCGCGGGCAGGACGCTTCCTTCTCACGGAGGCTCTCTCTGCAGCGCTCGCAGAACTCGGCTTCAGCGTCGTTTTCGAGGCCGCAGGTGTAGCATTTCACTTTTTTAATTTCTTGAACAGGCGGGTCCGCCCTGACCCAGGCGTGGCCGTCAAAGTAGTACCATTTGCCCGTCTGTGCGCCGATCATCCAGAACCGCCCCTGGCTGTCTCGGAGACGGAGCTTCTTCAGGCGGTCGATGAACTCCCGGCGGGAAATCTCTTTGGAACGAAATTGCCGGCGGAGAGCCTGGAAGGAAATTTCGGCGTCTCTGAAGGCATTGTTCATCTTTTCAATAATTTATTTATAATCAATAACCTAAGAGCGCGCGGAAAAAGCCCTCTAAAGGATGACGAAAATTTGTGCAAAACGTCATATCTGCAAGAAATTGCAAAATTTGGACTCAAGAATCCCCCGCTTTTTCCACAGGTTTTCCACAGTTTTTGTGAAAAAGTTAGAACCCCCATTGTCTGACCAACTCGATGGCGCTGTACCCCTTGATGGGCGCTGGAATAAAAGACAGGATGAAGATGGCGACGACGACAGCGCCGAGCGCACGGCGGCGCAGTGAAAGCTCTTCCGTCTCATCGATGACGCGCGGATGCTTCAGACCTAACAGGAGAATCGCCAACGCCCAGACGATCCAGCCGACCCAGAAAAAAATTCCCATGATGAAGAAGCCGGCGAGAAAAAATTTAGCCAGAGGCTTTGATTTCGGCCCGATGAGAGCATAGGCGACATGGCCTCCGTCTAACTGACCAACCGGAAAGAGGTTAAAAGCCGTTACAAGGATGCCGACCCAGCCGGCGAACCCGACGGGGTGGATGAAAAGATCGCTATTGGGGGGGAGATCCCTGAAGAGGAGGCCGCCGATGAACTTGAGCAAGAGGGGTTCTCCAAAAACCAGCGTGTCTTCTCTCGGGAGGGACGGAACGACCTTAGAGAGCGACAACCCGTAGACAAGAACAGGCAGGGAGAGAACAAACCCGACGAGCGGGCCCGAGATGCCGATGTCAAAAAGCTGCTTCTTCCGGGTGATCGGAGATTGAATCTTGATGAAGGCACCGAGGGTGCCGATGAGCGTGGGAGCGGGGATGAAAAAAGGCAGCGTCGCCTCGATCCGGTAGTACCGGCAGGTGAGATAGTGGCCCATCTCATGCCCAAGAAGAATGCCGATGAGCACGGCGGCGTAGACCACGCTGAGGCTGAGGATGCGGGGGTCGATGAAAACCTGAGGCGGAGGAAGAGACTGGGGGTTCAGGACAAGGTCCTCAGAAAACGTATAGTTAACGCTCCAACTCAGGCCGACGATGAAAGCGGATAAGCACGTGATGACAAATAAGAAGATGTTCAGCCAGGTCTTTTTCGGCCGTCTCGCCTCATCCATCAATCTGCCAAAAAAAGGTTTTTTGATAAACGGCTCAGCTTTGTCCGGTCAGCCGTTTGTATTTCTTCATCAGCTCCTCTTGGCTTTCTTTGTGATCGGGGTCGGGGACGCAGCAGTCCACAGGACAGACAGCGGCGCATTGAGAGGTATCGAAATGGCCCACGCACTCCGTGCACTTCTCGGGGTCGATGATATAAATTTCATCTCCGACCGAGATGGCCTGGTTTGGGCATTCGGGTTCGCAGGCTCCGCAGTTGATACACTCTTCTGTGATCTTGTAAGCCATGTCACTCCTCCTGGCTAAAATGAAAACATATTATATCTTTTTTTCCTCGATTTACAAGGAAGGCGATGAGGCCGACTCGATTTTTCTGGCCCTCTCAGCAGCATCATAGCCGTAGGTGGACTGCGGGTATTTCTGCTGAATGTCTTTATAGAGGGCCAGAGCAGTTTCTCTGTCTCCTTTTCCCTCTAAGGCTTCGGCCTTATGGAAGAGGATGACGTCGAGGCCGTACTCCTTTGGGTTTGCCGCTTCCAGCTTCTCGTAGATGGCGACAGCCTGGTCGTTGTTTTTCTGGAGAAGGTTGACCTGGCCGAGCAGGTCCTGCGCCTGATAGTAGATGAAATCCCGGGGTCCCGGCTGGAGCGCCGCCAGAGCTTCTTTCGCTTTTTCGAGTTCTCCTTTCTCCATCCAATAGGTGGCTTCGAGGACAAAAGCGACACGGGCGAATTTACCCCGGCCGGCCATCTGCTTGAGCTCGGCGAGTTTTTCGGGTTTCTGGCCGAGCTCAGACCTTAGCTCCAACATCCTGCTGAGGAGTTCGCTTTCCTTCTTGACGTTCTGGGCCTGAAGAAACTTCAGGCCGGCGTAAAGGAGGATAAAGAAAACGCAGGCGGCCGCGATGATGATGATCTCCCGCGTCCTCCGTTTGACGAACTCGATGACCTTGGTCATCGTGCTGACGAACTCGTCTTCCTTGAGCTGCTTTTTGACAACTTTTTTCATCTGTGGCTCCTCCGAGAAAAGAGGCCGCGCCCCTGGCCGGACTCGAACCAGCGACACAGGGATTAGGAATCCTTCCCGATGGTATTCCAAAATCCTTGGAAAAAGCAAGCTTTCCCCTGTAAATTCGATATTTTCATTTAAGCACCATCGAGCCGGAATTAGACGAAATTGGGCAGTTCTTGTTGCGTATTTGTGACACGAGGAGCAGTCCAAATTCAGGTGGAATGCCAGGAGCAGGCTGGCTAGCCTGAAGGGCCAGTGACACTTTTGCATTGCTTTATTAGTTCATTCTTGAGAAAATTAAAAGGGTCGGACTTAAAAGATACTCATGCGAAAAAGACAATTCAAATATTAAAGGAGGCAGCAGTGAAAGAACTCATCGAGTTGATTGCCAAATCATTGGTAGATAACCCGGACCGGGTGCGGGTTTCCCAATTAGACGGGGAACAGAGCTCAATCATTGAATTAAGGGTTGCTCAGGAAGACATGGGCAAGGTTATTGGAAAACAGGGAAGAAACGCTCAGGCCATCAGAATTATCCTCGGTGCAGCTGGAATGAAGCTGAAAAAGAGATTTAATCTGGAGATAATCGAAAAAGGATAATTTGGTCAGCAGAGGAACCTGATTTTCCTCGGAAGGGAAGTAAATCAATGACAAAGGAAAAAGAGAGAAGAGACAGAGAAAAGAAAGAAAAAGCCAGAAGAAAAAGAGAAAAGAAAGGGAAAGAGAAAAGAATTCGATAGAGTGGCACTTTAGAGAACGGCGCCGATTTTCATTGACCCCAGATCTTTTCTGTGCTATCATTAAATACGTCGAAAGAGAAAACATCAACAAACAAGAATTAGACCCTCATTAAAATTCCAATATTAAAAGGAAGTCAGAATGAATATTTATGTAGGCAATCTATTACGGGAGGCCACCGAAGCCGATTTGCGACAGGCTTTTGAAGCCTTCGGACAGGTCACATCTGTCAAAATCATCACAGACAGGTACACCGGGGATCCGAGGGGATTCGGATTTGTGGAGATGCCCAATCATCAAGAAGCTAAGGCCGCTGTCTCCGGGCTTAATGGCAAAGACTTGAAGGGGCGCACTCTCAAAGTCAACGAGGCTCGCCCTCGTGACGACCGCCCAGGCGGATTTGGGAGACGCTCCTGATAAGCGGCATTCGGACATCCAATATCATAAGCAAATATTATTTCAGTCAAAAGAAGCAAAAATTCTGCTTGAAAATTGCTAGCCGTCCCTGAGAGGCAGAGATATCCTCATCGCCATGAAAAAGGTTGGCTTCAACCCTTCGTTTGAGGAACCGGGGCGGACATCAGACCCTGTCAGAATCTATATGAGAGAGATGGGTAACATTCCGCTGCTAACAAGGAATGAAGAATTATTCCTGGCAAAGGAAATCGAACGGGGAGACAAGATAGTCATTAAAGCCCTTTCAAAAACACGTTTTGTCCAAAATGAAATTCTTTCACTGGAAGAGAAACTAGA
The DNA here is from genome assembly GCA_029907205.1 of Clostridiales bacterium. GTDB lineage: Bacteria > Acidobacteriota > Aminicenantia > Aminicenantales > UBA8522 > JARYMI01. The sequence goes on along the minus strand of JARYMI010000007.1, from coordinate 67,630 downwards.
TAAAGATGATGAAATCACCCTGGCTTTGTTCGGTTCCACTGAAGAGGAATTCGCAAGAGAAATACTGGAGAAGAAAAAGCAGAGGATTTTAGCCGTAATCAGTGAAATAAGAAATTTAAGCAGCCGATTAGAAAAAATCCCTCCATCAAAGAAATATGCAGTTGCACGTGGGCGTCTCATCGTCAACATGAGTCGTCTCATCAGGGAACTGAATATCCGCTCTGTTTACAGAGAAAAAATTATCGAGAGTCTCAGCGATAAGCTAAAGGTCATCGACAAATCAGAGACAAGTAAGCAAGAATTGAACGCCTTTTTAGCCAGTGTCAACGACAAGAAAGAAGGAGAGGAACTGAAACTCAGAATCAAAAAAATTGGCACGCTTCTGAGATTATACAAGAAAGAGATCGGCTTCGATTCACAGAAATTAAGAAAAACACTGCAAACCATCGCTGCAGGAAAGGAGATCCGCGATCGAGCGAAGAAAAAACTTGTCAGCTCTAACTTGAGACTCGTGGTTTCCATAGCCAAGAAGTACAGCAACTACGGACTCCAGTTTCTTGATTTGATCCAGGAAGGAAACATAGGCTTGATGATAGCAGTGGATAGATTTGAATACCAAAGAGGGTATAAATTTTCAACTTATGCCCATTGGTGGATAAGACAGGGAATAACACGTGCAATTGCTGACCAGGCAAGGACGATAAGAATTCCTGTGCATATGATAGAAGTTATAAACAAATTAAATAGAGTGTCAAGAAACCTTGTCCAGGAAAAAGGTAGAGAACCAACAGGTGAAGAGATTGCGAAAAAGATGGGTTTGCCCGTCTGTACGGTGCATAAAATAATGAAAATTGCCCAAATGCCCGTTTCACTCGAGACCCCAATAGGAGAAGGAGAAAAAAGTCAGCTGAGTGATTTTATCGAGGATACGGGTACTCTTTCGCCTGTCGATGAAGTCATCTCTATGGATTTGAAAGAGAAAATTGAGGAAGCATTGAGAGCTCACACTCAGAGAGAAGCAGGCATTTTAAAAATGAGATTTGGGTTAGGAAACGGCAACGATCATACCCTTGAAGAAGTCGGGCAGCAATACAAGGTCACACGTGAGAGAATAAGGCAAATCGAAGAAAAGGCGATAAGAAAATTAAAGAACTCCTTATACAGTCGAAAACTAAAGTCCTTTTTTGAATAGCTAAATCTATGTCGTGGTTAAAGAAAGTGAATGGGGAGTGATAATAAGCAAATTACAGTACAACTCAAGAACCCAACGATGAGAATTCTTTTTGTTTATCCAGAATATCCCGATACTTTCTGGAGTTTTAAACACGCTCTAAAATTCATTTCAAAAAAAGCATCGTTCCCGCCCCTGGGATTGCTAACCGTAGCTGCAATGCTTCCCCAAGAATGGGAGAAAAAGCTTATTGATATGAACGTTTCTGTTTTAACTGACGAGGACCTGAGGTGGGCTGATTATATATTTATCAGCGCTATGACCGTCCAAAAGAAGTCGGTCCTTGAAGTCATTAAAAGGTCTAAAAAATCTGGAAATAAAATCGTCGCGGGGGGCCCTCTTTTTACCATGGGATATGAGGAATTTGAGGGAGTGGACCATCTTGTTCTTAACGAAGCTGAGAGGACGCTTCCCCCTTTTATAGATGACCTAAAAAAAGGATGCGGCCGACACATTTATACGTCCGAAGAGTGGCCTGATATAAGAGAGACTCCTTATCCGCAGTGGGACCTTATCGACATGAAAAAATATGCTTCTATGAGCGTTCAGTACTCCAGGGGCTGTCCTTTCAATTGTGAATTCTGTGACATCATTGTTCTAAATGGACATAAACCTCGAACCAAAAGCAAAGAACAGGTTTTGGGAGAAGTGGGGGGGTTATATAAGCAGGGCTGGAGAGGCGGAGTGTTTTTTGTCGATGACAATTTCATAGGCAATAGGAAAAAGCTGAAGCTGGAAATACTTCCCTCTTTAATCGATTGGATGAAACAGAAAAAATATCCTTTCCATTTTTTAACGGAAGCATCCGTAAATCTTTCTGATGATGAGGAGCTGATGCAGTTAATGGTCAAAGCAGGCTTTAGAAGAGTATTCATCGGAATCGAAACTCCAAACGAAGATAGTCTGGCCGAGTGCAATAAACATCAGAATAAAAATCGTGACTTGATCGCCTGCGTCAAAAAAATCCAGGGTGCCGGTCTGGAGGTTCAGGGAGGATTCATCGTGGGTTTCGACAATGACCCCCCTTCAATTTTTGAAAGACAGATCCGTTTCATCCAAAAGAGCGGAATCGTCACCGCCATGGTCGGACTGTTGAACGCCCCTCGCGGCACAAGACTTTATCATCGCCTCAAGAAAGAAAATAGATTGCTCAATGATCCCTCTGGTGACAATACAGACTGCTCGCTCAATTTCGTTCCCAAAATGAATATTGAAACACTCATCAATGGCTATAAGAATATCGTCAAGACAATTTACTCACCCGATCACTACTATAAACGAGTGATAAAATTCTTAAAGGAGTACAGACCGAAGCAATTAAGGACCAAAACCTCTCTTAAATTTTCTTACTTCAAAGCATTCTTAAAATCTATCTGGATTTTGGGGATAAAGGGAAAAGAAAGATTATATTACTGGAAACTTATCTCCTGGACACTACTAAGACGCCCCCGCTTCTTTAGCTTGGCAATATCATTTGCTATCTATGGATTCCACTTTAGAAAAATTGCGGGAATTTAGTTAAGCGAATTAGATATCTAAGGCGCTCATATCTAATGAATTAGAGGGCGCGCCCCTGGCCGGACTCGAACCAGCGACACAGGGATTAGGAATCCCTTGCTCTGTCCATACTGAGCTACAGGGGCACCCGCGCTTCCCAAAATATACCTTAATCCAGCCGACTTTTCAAACCCTGGCCGCTACCTGGAAGCATGTCTAGGTATGTGATCTTTATGATGGGTGCAGGGGGCTGCCCTGAAGCCCCCGTAGCGGAGGGGGGACCCGTCGGCTTCTCCGACGGGGGGAACCGACGGGACTGGTTCCCCGGGGTGCGGGGGCCACGGGCAGCCTCCTGCACCCAACTGAATCACATAAACAGAGACGCTTGCCTTCTACGTCAGGCTCGGTCGTTTGAAGCGGAGGATGAGCCGCTTCAGGCGATCGAGGATGGACTTCCTGTCGCAGCTTTCCTCAACGTCTTTCTCCGAAAGTTCCTTGATCTTGCGCAGGAAGTCCTGGTTCTTGGTGTTGCGCTCGCTGACGAGCTCGGCGATGACTTCGGCAAGGCCGGGGTTTCGGCTCAACAAGAAGGCAAAACCGTCGGCTCCTATTTCTAACAACTCTGCGTCTTCTTCGACCGTTCCTGTGGCTGTGCGCGGCAGGCCGGTGAAAAGACTCATCTCTCCAAAAATCCCGCCCGGGCCGACGCGGAATTCAGAAGCGTAGCGTTTGCCCTTCTCTTCATAAACGATTTCTCCCTTGACCGTACCCCTGGCCACGATGTAGCAGCTTTCGCCTTTCTCTCCTTGATGGAAGAGAACCTCACCCCTTGTGTAGCGTTTGCCGCGAGCCAGTCGCGCCAGTTGCCGTACGTCCTCTTCGGACACGATAAGCTCGCCCGCCTTTTCGCCCTCCGGATAGCGGAGCAGGCTGGAGTGGAGGAGGTCAGCGAAGGTTCTCTCCGTCTCTTCTTCCTGGGCCGCCACCTTTTCTTCCAGCTTAACAGTCTGGACAATATCCCTGACCCTTTCAGCCAGAGCGACAGGAATTTCAACGTTCAGCCTCCTGAACTTGTACCAAATATGGCGGGCGACATCTCCCGTGATCGTGTGCTTGCGGCTGAAATCGGTTACCCAGTACTTGAGGAGATAGGAGATCCCGGCCTCATCGTAGCTCAGGATGTAGGCTTGTGGAGCTGGCGTCGCCAGGACATCCGGGACCTCCCGCGCCGCCTGGCGCAGCGCCTCCAGGACCGTAGCCGGCGCTGCGGAATAGCTCACCTTGAGCGGCAGGGTCAACGCCGTCGTCCTGTCAGGATGGGAAAAATTGATGATCATCTCTGAGGCCACAGTATTATTGGGGATGACGACGACGTTCGAAAGGCGGTCAAGGATCAGGGTTTCCCTCCAGTTCATCTCCATGACGACGCCCTCGTGGGGGCCGATCTTGACCCAATCGCCCCGGCTGAATGACCTGGTCAGGTTAAGGGAGATGCCGGCCAGGACGTTGCTGAGCACGCCCTGGAACGCCAGGCCGATGATGGCCGTGAATATGGCCGACGTCGCGAGGAGCGGTGTGATGTTAATGCCCAGGATTCCCCTGAGGACGATGAAAAAGACGATGACGTAAAGGACAAAAAGGATAAACCCGTGCAAGACCCTTGGCAGGGGGAACGCAAGCCGCTTCTTCTGGTAGCGGTATAAGAGCCAGGCATCAGCAAGGGTGATAAGGAAGAGGGCGACAAAAAAGATGATAGCTGCGTCAACATAGGCATAAAACCTCTGGCTCAGCGCGAAAATTGTCTCAAGGAGGCGGAACTTCAGGGCCAGGCTGACGATGAGGAAAAAAGCGGGAAAGCTGACGCGGCGAAGGAAATTCGTCATGGCCTCGGCGCCTGTCTTTTTCAACCTGCCGAAAGCCCTTCGGGCCAAGAGGCTTAAGAAAAGGGCAACTCCCGCAGCAAAGAAAAAGACGAGAAGCTCGAGATAAAAAGAACCAGGGGAAACATTCGGGTTACGCATGTTCGCTCCTCATCTTTGGATGTTCCTTCATATCTTCAAACGCAGGCCTTCTCGGCCGGCAGACGCCCGGCGGAATTCCCGCCGAGCCAGACTGACCATCTCGTCCACTTGCCTGTCAGAATGGTCGGGGTTGAGATGGGAAAGGATGAGCCGGCCGACTTTCGCTTGCCGGGCCAGTCTTGTTCCTTCAAGCCATGTGCTGTGACCCCATCCCTGCCTGCGTAGGTATTCGTCGGGTGTGAACGTGGCATCATAGACAAAAACTCCCGCCCGGCTGGCAAACGAGGCCAGCCGCTCATCCGTCTGGCCGTCGGGCGGCTCGGTGTCTGTGGCCATAACCAGGCTACTCTCACCCTCCTCGACCCTGTATGCCACGCTCCCTTGGGGGTGATGAAGCGGCGAGCTGCGCACCGTGAAGCTTCCGACGGCCATCGTTTCATCGCCGATTCTTTTTAAAACCTTGGCCGAGGCGGTCTCTTTGAAGGCCACGGGAAAATATCTTCCTCCCATGAGCCCGCTGAAATGTTTTTCCGTCTCCAGAGGAGAAAGAGGAGAAATGAAAGTTATCGTGACTCTGGCTGAATAAAGCGGCAAGAAAAAAGGAAGGCCGATAAGGTGGTCGAGATGGAAGTGGGTCAAAAGAAGATGAAGATGGAGCTCGGCTGCAGCCTGGCCAGCCATCAGTCTTTCGCCCAAACGTTTGATCCCCGTCCCGGCGTCGATGATGATGACCTCGCCTTTTGAGGAGACAACGCTAACGCAGGGTGTTCTCCCGCCGTATTTCAGGTATTCCCGTCCTGAGACGGGCGCCGTGCCGCGAACGCCCCAGAATTCAATGTCCATTCCCGTCTTTCTTTTATTTCTCTTTGAGGACAAAGACCCCATCCCAATCTTCTGGCGGTGGGTTTTCTCGGAGGCTCTTCAAGCGAGCGAGATAAAGGGCAGCCAGCGGGTCGGCCTCGATCTGGCCAAAAAGCTCCATGGCGTTGTCCCAGGCCCGGCTCTTATAGGCTTCCCGGGCTTCAGCGAAACGCTTGAGTCTTGAAACCTCTTCGGCCGACGCCCTGTCTTTTTCGCGGACAATCTCGTAGACATTGACCGGCCTGGCCCTGCCGACGACACGGATGGTGTCTACCTCGCGGGCCATGACAACGTCTTGGGCCTGGCAATAGGTTTCTTCGCTGGCCAGGATGGGAACCCGGTAGAGCTTGCATGCGCCCTCAAGCCGCGAGGCCAGGTTGACCGTGTCTCCCATGGCCGTGTAATCAAAGCGCCGGCTCGAGCCCATATTGCCAACGACTGCCGGCCCTGAGCTTAGGCCGATGCGCATGGTCACTGGCCTGCCCGCTTTTTCCCTGAAACGGGGCCCGAGCTCAGAGAGGCGCGCTTGACAGCGCAGCGCCGCACGGCAGGCGCGCAGGGCATGGTCGGGCTGGTCGAGGGGCGCGTTCCAGAAGGCGATGATGGCATCGCCTTCGTATTTGTCCAGAGTCCCCCCGCTTTCGAGGATGATCTCGGTCATCTCCGAGAGATACTCGTTGAGAAAATTGACAAGCTCTTCGGGCGAAAGGGCTTCTGAGATGGCCGTAAAACCGGCGACGTCGGAGAAAAACGAGGTGACCTCCCGTCTCTCGCCGCCGAGCCGGAGGAGGGACGGGTTGTCGATGATCCTGTCGATGACCTCAGGGCTCAGGTAATGGCTGAAAACCCCTTTGATAAAACGGCGCTGCTTTCCCTCGACTCCATAATTAAGAAGAGAAGCCGCGATAAACCCGCTCATGACGGCAAACTCGGGAACGACAAATTCAAGCCACACGCCCGCAACGAAGGCAGGCCATGCGGCAGCAAACGGAAGAGCGAGACAGATAAAAAAGAAGACGACCTGAAGCCAGATTTTTCGGACGAGCGACGCCCCCACGGCCGTCAGCAGAGAAAAAACAAAAAGAAGGAGGACGAAAAGAAGCCGCGGCTGGATGCGGATGAAATCCCGGCTGAGGATGTTGTCCAGAACCGTCGCCTGAATCTCTACACCCGGATAGACAGGGCTGAGCGGGGTTGGCCTGAGGTCTAACAGGCCGGCCGCGCTGGCGCCCACGAAGACGATTTTCCCGGCAAACTCCTCTGGCCGCACCTGAGGCTCGAGGCCCTCTTCGAGCCGGGCCCAGGAGTTGATGATGGCGGCAAGAGAAAAGGATGTGTATGTCCCTGCCGGACCGTGATACCGAATGATCAGCCGGCCTTCGCCGTCCACCGGAATTCGAGAAAGCTCCTTTTCCCGCCCGAGAAACCTGGCCAGAGCCAGCGGGACCGAAGGAATCGAAAGACCTGAAAAACGATGAGCCAGCGGAAGCCGCCTGAAGATGCCGTCTGTGTCCGGCCGGAACAGGACATTTCCGGCGCCGCGGCAGGCCTCGAGGAGCGCGGGAACGGGCAGGCTCGCCGACACGGCGTCAGGAAAGAACTTTTGAGGCAAAGACGCGGGAGTGATGGCAAAACGTTCTAAAAGCGTCGCCGGTGCTTCCTCAAAAAATTCGTCTTTCTGGCTCAGGGCCAAAGGCAGAAAAGCGTTTCCCGCCCGGACGATCGCCGCGGCAAAATTCTCATCGTCCTCGACGCCGTAAGGCGAACTCTCGGTGAACGTGAGGTCGAAAAAAACGGCCCTTGCGCCAGCGGTTTTCAGGTAGTCGACGACGGCCGAGTAAAGCTGCCGGGGCCAGGGCCAGGTGAGACCCTGTTCCTTCTCGTACACATCGAGGCTGTACTGGTCGATGAGGAAGATGAAGATGTCTCGGCTCGCCCGGCCGGGTTCAGAAAAAAGACGGAGCCTGAGGTCCCAGGATTTCCACTCCAAAGGTTGAAGGATGCCCAGATGGTGGATGAGGAAGGCGAGGCCGAACGCGCCGAGCCCGACCAGAGCCCCGCGGCTCCATCTTTTTTGAGCTTGCGCTTTTCTCTCCGCCATCATCCCCGGGAAGGCAGCCGCCTTTTACATGAGGCCGGCCAGGCTTTGCTGGAATCTCTTGGTGCGGACGGGTTCTTCTCCGGGAAGGGCCTTGAGCGAAGCCGGGTCTTTCTTGATTTTTTCCAGACGATCTTCGGGGGAGGGATGGGTCCTGAACCAGCCCTTTTCCGAAACCGCCGAGGAATCGCCGATCATCGTCTCCAAGAAACCGGATAGGCCCTGGGGCGCATACCCCGTCGAGGCGGCGCACGTTATGGCCATCGAATCCGCCTCGTGCTCGAATTTCCGGTCGTATCCTCTCTCGATGAGCTTCTCGACAATGTCGCCGAGGACGCCCTCAAAAATGGAAGTCAGTTGAGCCAGTTCGTCGGGCCCGTATCGTTGAGCCGCTTCTGTCCCGATCAGACGAAACGCGTCGATGAGGCGGGATTTCTTGATCGACTGAAGGCCGTGCTTGGCACACACATGGCCGACTTCGTGGGCCAGGACAGCGGCCAGCATCTCTTCGTTGGCGCAGCGCCGGAGCAACCCTTTGCTGACAAAGATGAACCCGCCCGGCGCGGCCATCGCGTTGACCTCATCGGTATCGAGGATGAGGAAATGATAACCGGCGTATATCTCCGGCCTGGCCGAGGAAAAGACGACGGCCTGGCCGATGGTGTTGATGTAGCTGGTCAGCGCTTCGTTTTCATAGACAGGGTAGTGAGAGAGGATCAGGGCGGCCACGCTGCGGCCGATGTAATATTCTTCCTCTTCGGTGATATCAGCGAAAGTGGAACGGAGAGTTTCGCTCGTCTTGACGATGGATTGCCTGTCGCTCTCCGAGATTTTTCCGCTCTCAGCCAGGATGTCGGCTCCTTTCTGAACGACAGAACAGGAGGCTAGCCACCCAGCCACAGCGAGCCCAATCAGGATGACAGGGAAACGCCGCTTTCTCATCTGGCACCTCCGAACTCACCCAGCTTGCCCTGTTTCATGAACTCCAGGACTTGAGAAGCAGGGATTTTGATCTGGAGCATCCTGTCAACCCAGACGAAATTGATGTCGCCGTGCTTGGCCCTGTAGCTCTCCTCCACCTGTTTGTTGAAGCCTTTTCCGGCCAGGGCCACTTCGCTGGCTGAGGCCTGAGTTTTCATGCTCTTGTCTATTGCCAAGAGGCTGAATTTCTGGACCTCGACGGCGCTCGAATGAACCCAGCCAACAACGCCGCCAGAGGTGCGGACTTGGACCCAGCCTTCTTGACCGCTTACTTTCTCGACTTTTTCTCCCGCTTTAAGAGCCAGGACGACAGGAGCATAGAACTTCGGGTTTTGCCGCAGGCTTGTCGATTGAACCCTGACGATTAAGGTTTCTGCCAGGAGCAGGGTGACAAGGATGATAAAGAGGCTAACGGCAGCGGAGAAAAGAACAGACCTTCTCACGTTCACCTCCTCTTTTTTTATCATCATAAGGGAAAGGAGCGGCCAAGTCAAACGGCTCGGGGTGTGGGATAGGCATCTTTGCTGATGTTATTCAGTTGGGCGCAGAAAGCTGCCCCCTGGCCCCCGCACCCCGGGGAACCAGTCCCGTCGGTTCCCCCCGTCGGAGGAGCCGACGGGTCCCCCCTCCGCTACGGGGGCTTCAGGGCAGCTTCCCGCACCCACCTTAAAGATCACACTTCGGATATTCTCTCATGTTTGAGACGTCAGCCCGCTCAGTCCTCGATGGGCTTCTTCACCCCTCACCCCTCGCCGTGCCTCTAGTCAAACAAGCAAGAAAGGAGGGGCGGCCATGAGCTTTTCTTTGAGGAGGCCGTTGCGCTCGATCGGTTTGTAGTTCTTTATGGCGATGTGAAGGGCCCGGTAAGAGCCGACGATGACGCTCAGCTTCTTGGCCCTCGTCAGGGCCGTGTAAAAGAGGTTCCGCTGGAGCATGATGTAGTGCTGAGTGAGAAGAGGCATGACCACCGCCTGGTATTCGCTGCCCTGGGATTTGTGGACGGAGACCGCATAGGCGTGGGTGATATCGCTGAGCTCCTCCTTTTCGAACCCGACTTCCCGGCCGTCAAAGTCGACGAGGAGGCGAAACCGCTGCTTGTCAAGATGGACGATCGTTCCGATATCGCCGTTGTAGATTTCCTTCTCGTAGTCGTTGCGGATCTGCATGACCTTGTCCCGGACCCTGAACTCACGGTTGCCGATTTTTAGACCGTCAGAGTGAGGGTTGAGCCTGGCCTGGAGCTCAACGTTCAGGTTGTCGACGCCGCATAGCCCCCGGTACATCGGGCTGATAACCTGGATCTGCGGCGTCAGCGCCGGCAGGCCTAACTTTCGGGGAATATTGAAGCAGCACATCGACATGATTGACTTGAAGGCCTTTTCCTCGTCTTCATGATGGACAAAGTAGAAATCGGCGTCCCTGTCCTCCCGCGGCGGGTACACTAAACTGAGTCCCTGGTTGATGCGGTGGGCGTTGAGGACGATCAGGCTGTCCCTTTCCTGCCGAAAAATTTCGTCCAGCCTGACGACCGCAACCCGGCCGGACTCTATGATGTCATGAAGAAGGTTTCCCGGCCCGACGGGGGGCAACTGGTCCTTGTCGCCGACGAGGATCATCCGCATCCAGGCCGGAACGGCTTTGACCAGGGCGAACATGAGCGGCAAGTCAACCATGGAAAACTCATCGACGACGATGGCGTCGGCCCGCAAGGGGTGTCTCTCATTCTTTCTAAAGGCCCCCTGCTTTGGGCTGTATTCGAGTGTCCTGTGGATCGTCTTGGCTTCCTTGCGAGTGGCTTCGGAGAGCCGTTTGGCCGCCCTGCCGGTCGGCGCTGTCAGCAGCACCTTCTGGCCCAGGCCGTCAAAAATGGCCACGACTGCCCTGATGATAGTCGTCTTGCCAGTGCCCGGGCCTCCGGTGATGATGAGCAGCCTCTTGTGAAAGCACTCTCTGATGGCCTCCTTTTGCCGGGGTGAGAACTTGAGGCTCAGGTCCTTTTCTACGGCGGCGATGGTCCTTTCGATATCGGGCGGCGGACTCGGCGGGGGGAGACCCCCGATCCTGAGGATGGCCTTGGCCACTCCTTCCTGAGCCTCGAAGAGATACGGAAGATAGACGGCCGTTCTTTCCCCGTGCTCCTCTATCCGCACAAGCCTGTCCTGGAGGAGCGAGGCCGCGGCCTCCCTGGTCTTTTGAGCCTCAACGCCAAGCTCCTTGGCACAGGCATCCTCGAGCTCCTCCTCAAACGAAAAAACATGCCCCTGCTCGGCGGCTTTTTCTAAAAGATAGAGGATAAAAGCCTTCACCCGCTCGGGAGAGGACGGGTCCATGCCCAGCTTCAGGGCAATCTGGTCAGCCGTCTTGAACCCGATTCCCCAGATATCGAGGCAGAGCTGATACGGGTTCGTCTTGAGGACCTGGAAAGAGCGGTCGCCGTACTGGCGATGGACTTTTGTGGCGATCGTCGTGGAAACGCCGTGCTCCTGGAGGAAGATGATCAGGTCGCGGATGTGCTGGTTTTCTTGCCACGATTTCTTGATTTCCCTGAGCTTGACGCTGCCGACCCCTTCGACTTCGAGAATTTTGTCCGGCTTTTTGGAAATGACGTCAATCGTCTGGCCGCCGAATTTCTTGACAATCCGCCGGGCGAGGACGGGGCCGATCCCTTTGACCAGGCCAGACGAGAGAAACTTCTCGATCCCCTTGACCGAGGAGGGCAGGATGGGGACGAAATTTTCCACCCGGAACTGCTGGCCGAACCTGGGGTTGACTTCCCATTTACCCGTAACCCGAAGGACTTCTCCTGCTGAAAGAGGCGGAAAAGAGCCGACAACAGTCAGGTCTCGTCCGTCCTCCGTGCTGAATCGGCAGACAGTATAGCCGTTTTCTGGGTTATAGTAGACAACTTGCTCGACCGTTCCCTCGAGACAGTCTGCAGCAGCCTTTTCAGGCATTGGGCGGCTAATCCTTGGGCCCGACTCGGAAGATCCTGACGGCCGCTCCCCGGCCGGGTTTTATCCGGTCAAAGGCCGAGCTCTCCCGGGCCGCGATCTCGATTAATCCGAGACTGCCGATAAGAAAAAAGAGTTCTCCTTTCCGGGCCGAAGCATAGGATTCCTTAAGACCGCCGATCCTCGTGGAGTTGATAAAAAGGGAGAGCTTCTTCGCGGACCCGCAACCCCTGAGGGCCGTGACTGCTGAGCCCGGGATGTTCGTGATCAGGTTGCCGAACTTGTCGGCATAAAGGATTCTGCCCCTTATTTCGTGGCCGATGAACTCAGGTTCAGGAAGGTTTCTTTTTACATAGCGGCCGATCTTCGGGCCGAATGATTCGGGTTTTTGGCCTCGGGAAAGCCAGGCCGCCACGGGCGCCATTTTGTCCCGCGCTTCGAAGGTCCGGCTTGGCTGGCGAAGAAAGAACCTGGAGTTGGTGACTTCGCGCACCTCTTTGACTTTCTCTCGGGCGAGGGCAAGGCTCAATACGCCGTTATCAGGAGCGATAAAGAAGTAGCGCGTGGTCTCGGCCAGGATAATTTTTCTTCCCGAGCCCACGCCCGGGTCGACGACAGCCAAGAAGATCGTCCCTTTGGGAAAATAGGTTGAGGCGGCAAAGAGGACAAACGCGGCTGCGTCGATATCGAAAGAAGGAATCCGGTGGCTGATGTCAACGACCGTGGCTCGCGGGTTCAGGCTCAAAATCACGGCCTTGAGCGACGCGACGAACCAATCCTCATCGCCGAAATCCGTGAGAAAGGCGATGACCGGCGGCCTCATTTTCATTCCTTTTTTAATCTTATGCCAGATTGGCGGACAGGTCAACCAGCCGCCGCTCTGTTGCGAAAAGTGGGGTAACTATTGCAGCCAAGGGCCACGATCGCCCGCCACGGGCCGGAGCGACCATTGAAGGTTCAGCCTTCCCGAAAGGCTTGGCGAGGGCACCCTGCGGCCCGAAACGCCCCAAATGATTTTCTCGAATCGCATTAACCACCCCTTCCCCTCCTAGGGAATTAGGAGGGGCTGAAAAGGCCGGCGTTTCGGCAAAGGTCGGAGGATGTCTGAGCCAAGGAAGGTCTGCCGAAAAAAGAACGTGAGGGAAAAAAACAGGGAAGGCGAGGCTTGGCATTGTGGCGAGTTCCGCAGCCACCGAGCCAAGCTTTGAGGGAACGGCGTTAAGAACCTGAACGGGAGCGAGGTGCGGGGGGGCGATCGTCTTCCAAGGCCTTTTATGTTTACTGCTCTTTTCGTCACAGAGCCCTCGCCGCTCGGCGATTGACCGCGGCCGACGTTCATGGTAATTCTTAGACCGATGAAATTCCTCAAGGTCCTGGCCAACGCCCTCCTCAGCGGGCTGTTTTTTTCGGCCCTTCTGGCTCTCCTCTTTGCCGACCTCAACATCAACATGAAGATAAGCCTCCGGCTTCTGGCCGAGCTAGCGCTTCACCTGGCCACAGTCTACGGTTTTCTCATCGCCTGCGCCTGTCTCTTCGTCTTCTTCATGATCCAGTTTTTCTCGGGCCGAGCTATCCGGATCGCTTTTGTCTCGCCTTCTTTCCTCTGCCTGAGCTTCTCCCTGCTTGCGCTCGTTTTCCTCGTTTTTTTCAGGGCGAACACTCGCTATTTCCACTCTTTTTTTGATACGCGGATGCGGATGTATCTCCAGACTCAGTTTGTGATCCTCGCCAGCCTCGCGGTCTTGGGCTTGTTGCTGGCCTACGCCTCTCGCCGCACCAAGAAAAAAGCCTTTTTTTTTCTGGCGTATTTTCTCCTCTTGGCCATCGGCCTGAGCTTTATCTTCTTCCAGAGGTTTCATTATCCGCTTGAGCAGCCTGCCCTCAAACATCTTCCTCTCCTGGGAAAGAAGGTCGAAAAAAGGATCACTCTCATCGGGCTTGAAGGGCTGAACGTTGACCTCCTCATCCCGCTCATCTCCGAAAGAAAATTGCCGAATTTCTCATGGCTGATGGATAACGGAAGCTCGGGACGGCTGATCAATTTTTCGCCGACCGAGCCCGTGACGATCAACGCCTCGCTCGACTCGGGAAAATTTCCGGCCAAGCACCGCCGGCTTTCCCTCCTTCAGTATCGCATCGGGAAAATGAAAGAGACGCTGGAAATCGTGCCGCGGTTCATGCTCTTCAACCAGTTAGAGAGAACCGGGTTCATAAAGATTTCACCTGTAGAGCCGACATCAGCCGTGACCGATATCTGGCAGGTTTTTGAAGCCAACCGGATTTCTGCCGTCAAGAGGGACTGGCCGTATTCCTTTGAGGTTCCTGCCCAGCCGAGCCCCCGAGCGGAGAAACTCCTGGGCAACATCCTCGACAGCCCTGTCCCCCCTTCTGATGAATATTTTGAGCGGGCAAAGAACGCCCTGTTCCGCGACTGCGCTTATGAAGAGGCAGCCGTTGAGGAAAAGAACGCTCGTCAGCCCCAAATCTACTACCTTCTCCTCTCCGGGCTCAACACCGTTCAAGCGTACTTCTACAAATTCCACTTTCCCGAGCAATTCGGCCATATCGAGCAAGAGCACCTGGAACGATACGGGCCGGTGATCGATAGATACCACGATTTCTACGACCAGATCGTGGGCAAGTTTCTAACCGGCATGAAGGAGGACGAGCTCCTGGTCGTCTTTTCGCCTCACGGAATGGAGCCTCTTCCTCTCTGGAAAAGGGCCATCGAAAGCCTGTTAGGAAACGCGCTGGTCTCGGCCCACCACGAATTCGCGCCGGACGGCGTCGTCTTCTTTTATGGAAAAGGGATCGCGCGGGGCAAGAATGTTGACGGGCTGAGAATCGTGGACATCGCCCCGACGCTCCTTTATTATCTTGGGCTGCCCGTGGGCAGGGACATGGACGGAATCGTCAGGACGGACATTTTCATCAAAGAGTTCATCACCGAAAACCCGGTCATCTACATCTCTTCTTACGACGATTTCCGGATTCTTACGCCGCAATAGTGAAGAAGGCGTTGTCCTGTCAGTTGATGACCCGCAGCATCCGGCCCCAACGGGCTTTGGGGAGGAAACTCAAGATTTTTTTCAGCCTCTCGCGAGCGCTCGTTTTTGCATAGGCATCCCGATCGGCCCGATAGGAAAAGTAGATAATCCAGGGCTTGCCCTTGATGTAGCTCATCGGCAGGAAGCTCCAGTAGCGGCTGTCCATGCTGTTGTCGCGGTTGTCGCCCATGACGAAACACTGCCCGGCCGGAACGACGACCGGCCCGAAATTATCCCGGATGGAATCGTCATAGTGATAATATCCGTTTCTGGTGAAAACCTGGCTGTCGTTGTGGACTTTGTAGGTCTCGCTGATGGGCAGGTCGTTGACGAGAACCTGTTTGTCCCTGATTTCAACCTTCTCCCCTTCCAAAGCAATCACACGCTTGACAAAGTCCTTGGTCAGGTCTTTCGGGTACTTGAAGACGACGATGTCATGACGCTTGACCTCTTTCTGAGGCAGAACAGCCTTCTCTAAGGAAAACCGCGGCGTTTGGTAGATGAACTTGTT
Organism: Clostridiales bacterium; assembly: GCA_029907205.1. GTDB lineage: Bacteria > Acidobacteriota > Aminicenantia > Aminicenantales > UBA8522 > JARYMI01. Next base: position 52,432 of record JARYMI010000007.1, on the reverse strand, counting down.
GACGAGGAGGAAATCGCCGATGAGGAGAGTCGGCTCCATCGAACCGGTCGGAATCTGGAAGGCCTGGACGACAAAAGTCATGACGAAGAAGACAAACACAGCTGTCTCGGCAATAAGCTCGAAGTATTCGCGGAATGTGCTTTTATCACGGGGCTTCTTTTCTTTTTTCATCGGTCACCTGCAAGAAGGAGCTAATATAGCAGAAAGCCCCGATTTTCTTCAAGCCCGGCGAAACTGCTGGTCATTCGCCATAGAGAGGCGGGGCAGTTGACTTATTCGGGAAATCGCGTTTAACTGAAAGCATGAACCTGACCATCTTTGGCTACTCCAAGACGGGCAAAACGACTCTCTTCAACCTGCTGACCGGAGCCGCCGTCGAAGTCAAAGCTTACGACGATGGAAAAAAAGAGGCCAACCAGAGGACCTGCCTTCTCCCCGATTATCGCCTGGACAGGATCGCTTCCCTCTATCCTGATAAAAAGAAGGTCAACGCGAGCATGGAGATCGTTGACCTGGCCGGCATTTCGTACGGAGAGGTTAAGACAAGCGTCTATCTCAGCGCCCTTCGGCTGGCCGACGGCCTCGTCCATGTCATCAGGGGTTTTATCGACCCCCAGATTCCTCACCCCAAAGGAAGGATCAGCCCGCGCGACGACCTGGCCTTCATGGAAGAAGAGCTCATCTTAGCCGACCTCGTCTCGGTCAGCGCCAGGCTCGAAAAACTGGAGAAAGACCTCAGAAAGGCAAAAAATCCGGAGGGAGAGAAGGAAAAGGAGCTGCTCTCCCTTTTCCGGGCCGCTCTCGAAGAGGGAAAACCCATCCGGGAGCTCTCGTTCTCGGGCGCCGACGAAAAGCGGGTCCGGAGCTTTGCCTTCCTCAGCCAGAAGCCTCTCCTTCACCTGGTCAACGTCGATGAAACCGATATTCCGCTCATCGAGTCTCCCCGGGAAATCTACCCGGCCCTGAAACCGGGAACCGACATCCTGGCTTTCTGCGGCAAGGTCGAGGCGGAGATCCTCGAGCTTGAGGAGGGTGAAAAAAAAGCGTTCCTGGCCGAATACGGTCTCAGAGAGCTGAGCAGTGAAAAGTTTTACCGGACGATTCCCGGGCTCCTTGGAATCATTTCCTTCTTCACCATCGGCAAGAATGAAGTCAGGGCATGGGTTATTCCGCAGAAGAGCGAGGCGAGCCAGGCAGCCGGAGCCATCCATTCCGACATCGAAAGAGGGTTCATCCGTGCCGAAGTCATTCCCTCGGACAGGCTTCTTGAACTCGGCTCCTGGCAGGCGGCCAAAGACAGGGGAGCTGTCCGGCTCGAGGGCAAAGAGTACATCGTCCAGGACGGCGACGTTATCTACTTCAGGTTTGCCGCATGAAATCCGCCTTCGAGATAACAGCCGCCGACTCCGGCTCTTCTGCCAGAACCGGCCGGATTCGAACAGCACACGGCGTAATCGAAACGCCGGTTTTCGCTCCGGTGGCCAGCCAGGGCACGGTCAAAGCCCTGCTTCACAGCCAGGTGGAAAGCCTGGGAGCGCAGGTCCTTCTCGTCAACGCCTACCATCTCTTTCTCCGGCCGGGGTTGGAAGTCATTGAAAAAGCGGGAGGCGTGCACGCCTTCATATCCTGGCCCAAGCCGATCGTCTCCGACAGCGGAGGCTTCCAGATTTACAGCCTTTCCCCGCTGGTCAAGATCAGCAACGAGGGAGTCAGGTTTTCATCCCATTTGGACGGGACCAAGATTTTCCTCCGCCCGGAAGATGCCATCGACATCCAGCGAAAGCTGGGCGCGGACATCATGATGACGCTGGACTATTTCCTCCCCTATCCTTCCCCCAAAGAAAAAATGAAAGAGGCGGTCAGGATAACATCGCGCTGGGCCCGGCGGTCCTGGGAAAGGTTTGCCGAGGGGCCGAAGGATCGGCTCATGTGGGCAATCAGCCAGGGAAGCGTTTTCTGGGATCTGCGAAAGCAGAGCATCGAAGACCTGTTAGGCATCGGCTTTGACGGCTACGCCCTGGGCGGGCTGGGGATCGGCGAGCCGAAGACCGAGCTCCTGGCGACCTTAGAGAAAGCCGACGCCGTTCTTCCGAAAACCAAGCCCCGCTATCTCATGGGAATGGGTTATATCGAAGACGTCCTCGAAGCGATCGCGCGGGGAGTTGATTTTTTCGACTGCGTCCTGCCCACCCGGAACGCCCGCACTGGCACTCTCTTCACCAGCCGCGGCCGGGTCGTCATCAAGCACCAGAAATACGCCCAGGACTTCGGACCGATCGACCCTGACTGCGGCTGTTACACGTGCCGGCATTTCTCCCGGGCTTATCTCCGCCACCTCTACGAGAGAGAGGAAATTTCCTCGGCCGTTCTCAACACCATCCACAACCTGAATTTTTATCTTGACATCTTCAAAAAAATTAGGCAATCTATTCAATCAAATTCGTTTGACGAATTTAAATATCGTCTCATAAACCAGTTAGAGGAAGACGAATCATGACTCTGGCAGGATTCCTAACGGCGTTGCAGCCAGCCCAACCGGCGCGTCCCCAAGGCGGGAGCTTTATCACCGCGCTCATCCCTTTTATCCTCGTTTTCGTCATTTTTTATCTCCTGATCGTCATGCCGCAGCGAAAAAAGCAGAAGAAGCACATGACCATGGTGGAGCAGCTCAAGCCGGGGGACAGGATCATCACCACCGGCGGAATTTTCGGGACCGTGATGGGTGTGCAGAAGGACAGGATCGAGCTCAAGATCGCGGCCAATGTCAAAATCGACATCACCAAGAGCGCCGTGGCCGCGATTTTAGGACAGCAGAAATCCGAATCACAGTAACTTCCAGGGGGGAGAGCCAAGCGTGAGAAAAGGGCTGCGTTGGAAGGTGATCTTTGTCGTCGGCGTGACGGCGTTGGCCATCTTCCTGGTTTATCCGCCCGCAAAAAAGATTAACCTCGGGCTGGACCTCCAGGGAGGCATACATCTAGTCCTTCAAGTCGTCACTGAAGACGCCATCACCATCGAGACCGACCAGGAGATCACCCGCCTGCAGGATCAATTGAAGAAAAAGGACATAACCTTCAAGACCATCATCAAAGGAAAAGTGGGCCAGCTTTCCATCCAGGGAATCCTGCACGACCAGGAAGGAAAGCTCAGAGACCTCCTTGATGAGAGCTTTCAAGAGTGGGATTACACCATCATCGGCGACACCGCCACCCTGACGATGAAACTCGGCGTCCAGCAATACCTCAAGGAGCAGGCTGTTACTCAGGCTTTGGAAACCATCCGCAACAGGGTTGACCAGTTTGGAGTGGCTGAGCCGACAATCCAGAGGCAGGGCCTGGCCGGAGACAGGGTCATCATCGAGCTTCCCGGCGTCGATGACCCGGACAGGGTGAAAAACTTGATCAAAACGACCGCCATCTTAGAATGGAAGCTCGTCAAAGCCGGCCCGGTGCCCGATGAGCAGACGCTGCTCGCGTCATCCGGCGGGATAGTCCCTGAGGATGCTGAAGTCCTCAGAGGAGACCCCAAGCGGACCGAGGGAGGCTACTACCTGCTTGACCGGGTGGCTGTGGTGACGGGAAAAGACCTCCGCACCGTCCGGCGAACCGTCGATGAGTGGAATTCGCCGGCTGTCTCCTTTTCGCTCAACCCGGAGGGAGGGCGGCGTTTTGAGAAGCTCACGGCCGAGAATATCGGAAACTCCATCGCCATCATCCTGGATAACAGGGTCATCTCAGCGCCTCGTGTCGAGGACCGGATTCCCGCCGCAAGCGGCGGCATCATCCGCGGCAACTACACCATCGAGGAAGCCGAAGATCTCGTCGTCGTCCTCAGGGCCGGAGCGCTGCCCGCCTCCATCAAGTACTTGGAAGAACGGACCATCGGTCCTTCGCTTGGGGCAGATTCCATCCGGAAAGGGCTCATTTCCTGTGTCGTCGCCCTTTTCTTAGTCATGGCCTTCATGGTCGTCTACTACCGCTTCTCGGGAGTTAACGCCATCACTGCTCTCATCCTCAACATGATTATCCTTGGAGGCGCGCTGAGCTACTTCAAGGCAACGTTAACCCTGCCAGGCATCGCCGGAATCATCCTGACGATAGGCATGGCCGTCGACGCCAACGTCCTTGTCTTCGAGCGGATCCGGGAGGAGCTTCTGGCCGGCAAGAGCGTGCTCAGCTCGATCGCCACCGGGTTTGCTCGGGCTTTCCGCACGATTCTGGACGCCAACGTAACGACGATCATCGCGGCGATCTTTCTCTTCCAATTTGGAACCGGTCCGATCAAAGGATTTGCCATAACCCTTATCATTGGCATTTGCGCCAGCATGTTTTCGGCTGTATTCGTCTCCCGGCTGATTTTCGACGGCCTTACCTTAAAAAAGAGAAGAACGGCGAAGTTGAGTATCTGAGATGCTCCGACTATTCAAGGGCACGCACATCAGATTTATGAGGGTGAAATACTTTGCCTTCCTTCTCTCTGGCATCATCATCGTCGCCAGCCTGGTGAATATTCTCGTCCACAAGGGATTGAACTACGGCGTCGATTTTGCCGGCGGCACCATGCTCCGCATCATGTTTAAGAATCCTGTTTCAATCTCTGAAATCAGGCAAAACTTGGGAGGAGTGGGGCTTGGGGCCAGCCGAATCCAGGAAGTAGGAAAGGAAAGCCGGGAATTCTTGATCCGCACCCTGCAGCCGCCGGCCGCAGGAGAAGCGGAGTTGGGACTCGAATCTCATGAAATCCTGGCCGACAAGGTCATCGACATCTTAAGGACACGCGAGGGAAAAGAGGCCCTCGAACGGGGGCTGCAGGACTTGAACAACCTGAATCTTAAGTCCCTCGTTTTTCTGCTGGAGCCCGCGATCCCCGATGAAGCCGAGGATGCCGCTCGCAAAATCATCGATTATCGCGTCGAAAAAGGAATCATCGGAGACTTCTCCGAGCTTGCTGCTCTCGGAGTCAGCGAGGACGCCCTGAGCCGTCTTCGTGAAAAAACATTTCTCGGCCATATCACTGTGTTGAGCCGCGAGACCGTCGGCCCTCAGGTTGGTCACGACCTGCGCAGCAAAGCGACCCAGGCCACGATCTGGGCTTTGCTGGGGATGCTCGTTTATATCGGTCTTCGTTTTAAGCTGGCGTACGGGGTCGCCGCCGTCATCACTCTGTTTCATGACGTTGTGATCACGGTAGGAATCTTCTCGGCGACCAACCGCGAGATCAATCTTCCCGTCATCGCTGGCATCCTGACCATCGTCGGATATTCCCTTAACGACACCATCGTCATTTTTGACCGGGTCCGGGACAATATCAAGCTGATGCGCAAAACTCCTCTCGAGGAGATCCTCAACACAAGCATCAACCAGACCTTGAGCCGCACGATCATCACTTCCGGAACAACACTTCTGACCGTCGTGGCCCTTTTCCTTTTTGGCGGGGAAGTCATCAATGATTTCGCTTTTACTCTGATCATCGGGATTATCGTGGGAACGTATTCCTCCATCTATCAATCTTGCGTCCTTGTCTATTTCTGGCAGAAAATTTTCAAGACAAAAAAGGGCTTGAGATAGTGAGCACTCTTGACTTGTCAAAAGTTTTTTTTTCCTTTATACTTTAAGAGCGGATAGGTTATGACTCCTGGAATAGAGGTAAGATAATGGCCGAGAAAAAAAGACCTCAAAAGCAAAACGAGATTCCTGATTTTTTCAAGGATTCGTTTTTTATCGGTGAAAAACAAACGGCGAGGAGAGCTTTCGCCTTTCCCTTTGCGCTCATCGTCCATGCCATCGCGATTGCGGCCCTCGTCGTCATCCCGCTCATGTCAACCGGCGAGCTGCCGGAAGTTCAAGTGTACAGCGCCTTCCTCGCTCCCCCGCCTCCCCCGCCTCCCCCGCCTCCCCCGCCGGCGAAGAAAAAGTCGAGCTCCCAGAGCAAGACCCGGATCAAGCCCGTTCAGGCCCAATCGACGGTCGAGGCCGGCAAGCTCGTCGCTCCCGTCGAGATCCCCGAAGAAATCGCTGAAGAACAGATCTCTGATTTCGGCGTTGAAGGCGGAGTCGAGGGCGGAGTTGAGGGCGGTGTCGTCGGCGGTGTCCTGGGTGGCGTCGTCGGCGGCGTGTTAGGCGGTGTTGTCGGAGAAATCGAAGCTCCGGTCCGGGCCGTCGGCGAAATCAAGCCGCCAAAGCTGCTCAAAAAAGTCGAGCCGCTTTACCCTGAAATCGCCCGGCAGGCGCGAGTGGAAGGCGTGGTCATCGTCGAAGCGACGACAGACATCTACGGGCGCGTCCAGACCGTCAAAGTCCTGCGCTCCATTCCTCTCTTAGACCAGGCAGCCATCGACGCCGTCAGGCAGTGGGTCTACGAACCGATGATCATCAACGGCCGGCCCCGCGGGGTCATTTTCACGGTGACGGTAAGATTCCAGTTGAAATAATAAAGCTAGACAATGGCTTTCGATATTTAAAAGGAGGTATTGATCATGCAATTTGGTCTGATCGAAATGTGGCAGGCTATGGGTGCTCTAGCTAAAGGCGTCTCCATTATCCTGATCGCTCTCTCCATCATCTCGCTCTATCTCTTCATCGAAAGACAGCTTGTCTTCGCCAGAGCCCGCACGAAGTCGAAAGCGGTCGCTCCGAAGCTGGCTGATTTGCTCAAGAGCGGACAGGTCAAAGAGGCGCTGGCTCTTTCATCCAAAAAGGAAAACAAGGGAAGCCATTTGGCCCGCGTGACGGCCGCCGGCATCCACGAGTTTTTGGAAGGCAAAGAAGCCAATCTCTCCATGGAAGAGCAGATTGGGACAGCCCAGCGGGGTTGCGAGCGGGCAGCCACCATTTTCACCCAGGAACTCAAGAGAGGGTTGAACACTCTGGCCACGATCGCCACGTCTGCTCCCTTCATCGGGCTGTTCGGGACGATCGCCGGCATCATCAACGCCTTCCGCGGCATGGCCCTGACCGGGTCTGGCGGGATCGGCGCTGTGGCCTCTGGGATCGCGGAAGCGCTGGTGACGACAGCTTTTGGCATCGGCGTGGCTATTATCGCCCTCTGGTGCTACAATTTCTTAACCACGAGGATTGACATCTACGGCGCGGAAATGTCGAACACGACATCGCAGATTGTCGACTTCTTCATCAGAAAGCAAGAAGGCTAAGCCTGAACCTTTAAAGGCGATTTCACTGGCCCGAGCCGGGAGAATCCCCCGGCTGGGGAAATGTGAGGGATAAAATGGCAATCTCAATCGGCGGCGAAGAAAAAGTCAAGTCAGAACCCAACGTCGTCCCCCTCTGCGATGTCCTTCTGGTGCTGTTGATTATCTTCATGGTCGTGACGCCGCTCGTCCAGAAGGGTGTCGATCTCAGACTTCCTACCGCCCTGAACACGATCAGCATGCCGGAGAACCCGGAAGTCGTTTTAGCTATCCGAAGAGACGGCACGATGTTCGTCAATCAAGATCAAGCCACCATGGACAAGCTGCAGGCCCTGTTGGAAGAGGCCTTCCTGAGCGCCAGCGATAAGAAGCTCTACATCCGGATAGACTCTGATGTCGAGTACGGCAGGCTCGTCGAGCCGGGGGGCGTCTTCGACAAGCTCAAGGAAGCGGGCATCGAAGATATCGGCATCATCACGGAAGTCAAAACGGAAAAGTCCGATTAGTCACCTCTGAGCCTCAACCCGGGGCGAGAGGAGGGTTGTTCTATATTCTTTCTGGTTCGCTTCGAGCAAAGCCGGCGTTTCGTCTTGCCCTTTCCTGAAAACCCGGCCATGCTAACCGAGCTGAAATGATGAAGCCAAGGGTTCTGGTCACGCGAAAGCTCCTGCCCGAAGCTCTCGTCTATTTAAAGAAACACGCCGCCTTGGAAGGCGGAAAAGCGCGTCGCGGGCTGAGCCGGGCTGAGCTCAAGGAAAAAATCAGGGACAAAGAGGGCCTGTTGTCTTTTCTCGTTGACCAGATCGACCGGGAGGTCATGGAAGCCGCTCCCCGCCTCAGGATCATTGCCAACTGCGCCGTCGGGTTCGACAACATCGACATCGGCGAAGCTCGCCGGCTGGGCATCCTGGTCACTAACACACCAGGAGTGCTGACCGAAGCGACCGCCGACCTGACCTGGGCGCTCATCCTGGCCACTGCCCGAAAAATCCCACAAGCCGATCGATTTACTCGGAAAAAGCGGCTCAAAGGCTGGGAGCTCGACCTCTTCCTCGGCCAGGACCTAAGCGGCAAGCGGCTGGGGATCATCGGGATGGGAAGGATTGGCCAGGCCGTGGCGCGCCGAGCCCAAGCTTTCCGGATGGACGTCGTTTACAATGACCCCCGCCGGCTGACTCTGGGGGAAGAAAAGGCCTCCGGAGCCGCCTTCCTGCCGCTCGATGAGCTCTTAAGGACATCAGATATCGTTTCCGTTCATGCCTCGCTCAACCCTTCGACCTTCCATCTTCTTTCGGCCGACAAGCTCAGCCTGATGAAAAAAGAGGCCATCCTCGTCAACGCGGCCCGCGGACCGATTGTCGACGAGGAAGCTTTGGCTGAGGCGCTGGCCAGGCGCGACATCTGGGGTGCCGGCCTCGATGTCTATGAAAAAGAGCCGGAGGTCCATCCCCGGCTTCTCAAGCTTGACAATGTCGTTCTCCTCCCCCACATCGGAAGCGCCACATACGAGACTCGGCTGCGCATGGCCATGACAGCGGCCCGCAACCTCATCCTGGGCCTCCGCGGCGAGCGCCCGGAAAATTTGGTTGCATGAGACATCAGAACAATGGGCTGAGACGCGACGGGTGGCTCGGTTCGGGGTTCCTCCTCTAAGAAGTCAATGCGGGAAACGAGCGGGCTGACGAATCTCAAGCCCGAGCCTTGCCGGGGGTGGACCGAGACAGGCCCTGTCGCGTTTTCTCTTGGGCCTTTGTCCGGCGGAGCGGCTCGTTCATGCTGCCCGTTCTGTAGCCTTCGAGGTCGAGAGTGACATAGATGTAGCCGAGCTTCTTGAGCTGGCGGATAATCCCGGCCCTTGTATGTTTGTCCAGGAGTTTCGCAAACTCATCCGGCACGATTTCTATCCTCGCCGTCTCGCCATGGTGTCTGACTCTGATCTGAGAAAAACCATGCTGGCGAAGGCAATCTTCGGCCCGTCCAACCCGGATAAGGTTTTCGAGGTCGATCGGCGTGTTGTAGGGAAAACGCGAGGAGAGGCAAGCCAGCGAGGGTTTATCCCAGGTGGGAAGGCCGAGTCCCCTCGAGAGCAGCCTGATTTCGGCTTTCGTGAGCCGGGCTTCGCGGAGGGGAGAGCGGATACCCAATTCCCGGCCGGCTCTTGAGCCGGGCCTGTAGTCTGAGGCGTCTTCTGCGTTCGACCCGTCCAGAACATGAGAAATGGACCGCTCGGCCGCGATCTCCTTGAGCTTCCTGAAAAGCTCCTGCTTGCAATGGTAGCAGCGAAGCGGTGTGTTTTTCTGGAATTCGGGGTTCAGGAGTTCCTCTGTTCTGATGAGAAGATGTTTGACGCCGAGGCGGCGGGCTAAGCTCCGCGCCGTCTTGATTTCTCTTTTGGGATACGTCTCTGAGCAGGCGATAACAGCGAGCACGCCGTCTCCGAGCACCTCTGAGGCCACCTTGAGGAGAAAAGTGCTGTCGACTCCGCCCGAAAACGCGACCACGGCTCCTCCCATCTCTTGAAGAGTCCTCCGGAGCCGCTCGAGCTTGAGCCGTGTGGTTTTTGGAATGTGAACGTTATCATCCATGCCTTCTTTTTCTCCCCGACTCCCTCTCTCGAGCCATCTTCTTGACCTCATCGACAAACTCTTCGATGATTCGTCCTTCTTGCACCCGGCGGAGAAGTCTTCCCCGCTTGAAGATGATGCCGGCTCGCCTGCCGCACGCCAAGCCAATGTCAGCTTCTTTGGCTTCGCCGGGGCCGTTGACCATGCATCCCATCACAGCCACAGTGAGGGGCGCAAGAACCCGCGCGGCAGCCAGTCTCTTTTCAACCGCCGAAGAGATCTTCATCATGTCAACCTCAGCACGGCCGCAGATCGGGCAGGAGATGATTCGCAGGCCTCTCTGCCTGAGCCCCAGGCTTTCCAGGATGAGGAAGGCAACGCGGACTTCTTCCTCGGGCGGCGCGGTTAGGGAAACGCGAATCGTATCAGCTAGGCCTTCGTCGAGCAAAATCCCCAGCCCGACAGATGACCGAACGGCGCCAGAAAAAAGGCTGCCCGCTCCGGTGATTCCGGCGTGGAAAGGATAAGCGACCTTCTCGGCCAGAAGCCTGTAGGCCTCAACCGTCCTGGCCACATCCGAGGCTTTGAGCGAAACCTTGATCAGGTCGAACCCGAGGTCCTCTAAAAGCCGGATATGCCTGAGGGCGCTCTCGACCATGGCCCGGCTCGTCGCCCCGCCATAGCGGCCGAGCAGGTCTTTCTCGAGGGAGCCTGAGTTCACGCCGATGCGGATCGGGACTTTCTGTTCTTTGGCGGCCCAGACGACTTTCTTGATTTTCTCTTCCCCGCCAATCGTCCCGGGGTTCATGCGCAGCCCGTCCACGCCGGCCTCGAGCGAGGCCAAAGCCAGCCGATAGTCAAAATGGATGTCAGCGATGACCGGGAGAGAGACCCTCTTTTTTATCTCCGGCAGGGCTTTGGCTGCCCGCTGGTCAGGGACAGCCAGCCGGACAATCTCGCAGCCCTCCTTTTCCAGGCTCCTGATCTGAGCTGCGGTCGCTTCGATGTCATGAGTGTTTGTTTTTGTCATCGACTGGACCGCAACCGGCGCCCCGCCGCCGATAGGAACACGGCCGATCATGATTTGTTTCGTCTGTCGTCGCGGGAAAATCATCGCTCTATATGATGGGGACGGTCTTCCGGGAGGACCATTCCCAAAACAGAATTCACCATGGAATGAGGCTTTCCCAACCGTTGGGCATCCTTTTGACAATGTCATTCAGGATGATGAAGACGATAAGGAAAACAAAGATGACGAACCCGACCTGCATCCAGATTTGCCTCACCTTTGGGCTGAAGTCGCGCCGGAACAGGCCCTCCAGGGCCAGGACAAAAATCTGCCCTCCGTCAAAGACAGGGATGGGAAAGAGGTTGATGATGCCCAACTGGAGGCTGATCAAACCAATCCAGCTCAGCATGGCCAGGAACCCCATCCTGAGAGCGGCATAGGAGAAACTGGCAATCTCCAGCGGCCCGCCGAGCTGCTCGGTCGAGGCCTGGCCCACGATCAAATCCCTGACGAAGCGAATGACCAGAAAAGCGTTGCGGACATTTTCCCTGAGGCTCTCCTTGATGGCCGCAAAAAACCCGTATTGCTTCTGAACTGTCTGCGGTTCCTGGTAGATGCCGATTTTGCCGACCTTGCCCTCCAATTTGGGGGTAACACGGAGGGTTATTCTTTCCCCCTGCCGGTCAACCGAGAATTCGAGCTCCTGTCCAGGATGCCTCTCGATGAACCCGACAAACTGGTAAAAGTAGATGGGCTCACCGTTAACCGCCAGAATGACATCGCCCTTCCTGAGTCCGGCCTTCTCAGCCGGGGAATCCGGCTTGACCATCCTCACCTGGGTCAGAAATTCGCCCGTAAACCCGGCGTAGCCCAGGGCGTAGCGGGTCCTTTTTTCGGTCTCGAGTTCGAGAGAGAGAGCCTGGCTGTCTCTCCTCACTTCAACCACAATCAGCCGGTTGGGCTTGGTCCCGATGGCCAGCTCCACGTCGCTCCAGGTTTTGACTCTGGCGCCGTCAATGCTGATGATCTCATCACCCAGCCAAAACCCGGCTTTTTGGGCCGGCGACCCTGGATCAATCCAGCCGATGACAGGCTTCTCGTCCTGATAGGCCGGAGCATCCACGCCGATCATGTTGACGGACGTGGAGATGACGACAGCCAGGACAATGTTCATGACCGAGCCCGTGACCAGGACCAGGAATCTCTGCCATCTCTTTTTGGCCATGAAATGGTCGTGGGGTAGCTTCGCTTTTTCTTCTGCCCCCGCCTCTGCCTCACCCAGGAACTTTACATAGCCGCCCATCGGAACGAGGCTGATTCGGTAATCGGTCTCCTTTCGCCTAAAGCCGACCAGCCTTTTCCCGTAGCCGAAAGAAAAGGTCTCCACCCGGATGCCGACGAGCTTGGCCACGAAGAAATGGCCGAACTCGTGGATAAAAACGAGGATGCCAAAGACGATGATAAAAGCCAGGATGGTGCCGAACACAGTTGCCATGTCAAAACCTTCGCTTGATGAGAGTTGCCGCCTGCTCTCGGGTTTCCCGGTCGATGGCAAAGACCTCCTCGAGGCTGGCTGCCTCGCTGAGACGATGCAGCCCAACGACCTCACTGACCACCTCGACAATGGCTGAAAACCCTATCCTCCGGTTCAAGAACGCCTCCACAGCCACTTCATTGGCCGCGTTGAGGGCCACCGGAAAGCTCTTCTCTTTTTCGAGCGCCAGGCGGGCCAGCCTGATGAGAGGAAATCGTTTCTCATCCACAGGGTAGAACTCGAGCGATCTCACCCGAGCCAAGTCTAGCTCGGGAAGCCGTGAGCTAACGCGCTTAGGATATGTTAGCGCGTACTGAATCGGGATTTTCATATCAGTCGGGCTGAGCTGGGCGAGGGTTGAGCCATCGCGCAGCTCGACGAGCGAGTGGACGATGCTCTGGGGATGGATGAGGATGGCCAGCTCGGACGGCCTCAGCCCGAAAAGCCAGCGGGCCTCGACAAGCTCGAGCCCCTTGTTCATCAGCGTGGCCGAATCGACGGTCACCTTCTTTCCCATTTTCCAGCGCGGGTGGTCTAACGCTTCTTCAACGCTCTTTCCCTTGATCTCAGAGAGCGGTGTTTGAAAAAACGGCCCTCCCGAGGCTGTCAGCGTGACTTTCTTGACGTTCTCACGCTTTTCCTTGGCCAGGCACTGAAAGATGCCGCTGTGCTCGCTGTCGACCGGGATGACCTCAGCTCCTGAGGCCTCGGCCTCCGCCTGGAGGATGGCGCCCGCCACGACCAGCGATTCCTTGCTGGCCAGGGCCACCCGCAGCCCTGCCCGAACGGCGGCCAGCGTCGGCCTCAGCCCTTCGATCCCTGTGATCGCTGATACGACGATGTCGTTTCTCTCGAAGCAGGCCACTTCTTCGGCCCCTTCAGAGCCATAGACGACCCGGACTTTCCTGTTTTTGAGCCGCTCCTTGAGCTTTGCTGCCGCTTCCTTTGTCTTGAGGGAGACGATCTCAGGCCTGAATTTTTCAACCTGCCGAAGGAGGAGCGACGTGTTCTCCCCGGCCGCCAACCCGACCACATTGAACGTATCTCCGAGCGCCTCCACAAGCTCAAGGGTGTTTGTTCCGATGGAGCCGGTCGAGCCGAGGATGGCGATATTTTTCATGGCCAGAGATACCTGATGAGATAATAGAAAAACGGCGAAGCCAGGATAAGGCTGTCGATCCTGTCCAGGACACCGCCGTGGCCGGGGAGCAGGTTTGAGGAATCCTTGACGCCGACAGCCCTTTTGAACAACGACTCGAGCGGGTCGCTCATCTGGGCCACGGCATGGACGAGCGCGCCGCAGACAAGCGCTCTCCACAGCTCGACATCTTGGAGCAAGACGGCCTGCGCCAGCCAAGCGCCAAGCACTCCAAACACGATGCCGCCCAGGCTGCCTTCCCATGTTTTATTAGGACTGGCCAGAGGGGCCATCTTGTGCCGGCCGAAAATCTTGCCAAAAAAATAAGCGCCCGTGTCTCCCAGAAAAATGACCGAGCACAAAAAATAGATAAAAAAGGGCCCTCTCTCAAACCTCAGGAGAAAAAGATAGTTGAGTGTAAAACTCAAGTAAAGCGGGCCGAAAAAAGTCACGGCGACGGACTGGGTAAAAAAGGGCAGCTGCTCGAGCCGCGTGAAGGAATAGAGATAATAGACGCCGGTAATAAAAAGAACGCTGAACAGGGCGAGGTCTAAAGTCACCGCCGGCCTGAAAAAAAAGGAAAGGCCGATAAGAAGAGACAGCACAACGCCAAGAACTCCTTGCGGGCGAAGCTTTTTTTTTCTTGCGAGGCTGTAGAACTCAACGAGGGCGGCCAGGATTATAGCCTGCAGGACGAGGAAGATGACGAGCCTCGTGCCGAACTGGATGAGGAGGAAGAAAAGCCCAATCAACACAAGAGCGGTCGGCAATCGCTTCCTCAAGTTCATGGGGTCAGGCCGGAATCATGTCCGGGAGGCTATGCGTGCTGCGTCGTCCGGGCATGAACGGCGCCAAACCTCCTTTCTCTTTTCTGGTAATCGACAACAGCCTGGAGAAAATGCTTCCTCCGAAAATCCGGCCAGAGGACGGGGGTGATCCAGAGCTCCGTATAAGCGATTTGCCAGAGCAGGAAGTTGGAGATGCGGAACTCTCCGCTCGTCCGGATCAGAAGGTCGGGGTCGGGGAGCGACGCGGTGTAGAGGTACCGGGAAAACGAATCCTCGTCGAGCTCGAGCCGGCCGATTTCTCCGGCGGCGCAGATTTTCTTCACCGCATCGACGATCTCCGTCCGGCCGCCGTAATTAAGCGCGAGGACAACAGTGAGCCCATCACAGTCCTTGGTCAAGTCCGCGACTCTTTCCAGCTCCCGACGCGCGGACGGCGGAATGGCCTCTATCTGGCCGATCACAATGAGCCGGATCTTATTTTTTATCAATTGCTTATCTTCTTTTCGAAGATAATCTTCTAACAGTTTCCAGAGCCTGGCGACTTCCCTCTTCGGCCTTTTCCAGTTTTCCTTGGAAAACGCATAAAGAGTGAGGTACTTGATGCCTAACCGGCCGCAGGCCTCGACCACTTCCTGGACCGCCTTGGCGCCGGCCCTGTGGCCCTCGATGCGCGGCAGGCTTCTTTTCTCCGCCCAGCGGCCGTTGCCGTCCATGATGACAGCCACGTGCCGGGGAAGCCGGGAAAAATCGATCTGTCGAGCGAGTTTTTCTTCCTCGCTTCCCGGCTTGACGAACCCTTTAAGGTCAGGAAACATGGGTTCATTATAAGGGCTGTCCCCTGAATTGTCAAAAGAGGTAGACCAGCCTGCCCGGATTTGCTAATCTATTAGGTCCGAATGCACGGAGGATAACACATGTGTCTGGGAATCCCGGCCAGGGTCACTCAAATCGACGCTTCCGGCCTGGGAAAGGTCGACTACCTCGGCACCAAAATCAGGGTTAATTTTTCGCTCCTCGAGGAGATCAAGCCGGGCGACTGGGTGATCGTCCACGCGGGGTTCGCCATCTCCAAATTGGACGAGCAAGAAGCCCAGGAAACGTTGTCCCTTCTTCGGGAGATCGCCGCCAAAGAGGATGACCGGGAGGCCGGCCCCTGATGAAAGAGCTCCGTCAAAGAGATATCACCAGAGCCCTCCTTCGGGACATCGAAAAAAAGACTCGTGAGCTGGGCGGACCGGTCCGGATCATGGAGGTGTGCGGGACCCACACGATGACCATCCACCGGTACGGTCTGAAACAGCCGCTCGAGGAAGCCGGAATAGACATGGTCTCGGGACCAGGTTGCCCGGTTTGCATCACTCCGAACGAGATTCACGAAGCTTGCCTGGATTTGCTGACGAAAAGAGAGAATCTCATCCTCGCTTCGTTCGGCGATATGACCCGAGTCCCGACCGGAAGGGGCTCTCTCCAGACAGCCGTGCCGGCCCGCTCTTCCCGGCTGAAGATTGTCTACTCGCCAGAAGAATCTCTGGGGTTGGCCCGGGCGAACCCGGACAAAGAGGTCGTCTTTTTTGGCGTCGGGTTCGAGACTACCATTCCTTCGATCGCGTTTACGGCGAAGAAAGCTCGCCAGGAAGGCGTACTGAACTACTCTGTAGTCGCATCCCTCTGGCTGATACCGCCAGCCCTCCGGGCTATTCTTGAGGCCGGCGAAACGGCCATCTCGGGCTTTCTTTATCCGGGGCACGTGAGCACGATTATTGGAGTCAGGGCCTACGAGTTCATCCCGCAAGAATACCGTCTGGCCGGCGCGATCGCCGGGTTTGAGCCTAACGACATCCTTCTCGGCATAACGGCGATCCTCGATCAAATAAGAAACGGCCAGCCCGGCGTGGCCAATGAATACAAGAGAGCAGTCAGTTCATCAGGAAATCTGCTTGCCCGGGCCATCATGCAGGAGATTCTGGAGGAAAAAGATGCGACGTGGAGGGGGCTGGGAAGGATTCCGCGCAGCGGGTTGAAGCTCAGGGCTCCTTACGCCGCTCACGATGCGCTGGAGAAATTCGGGCTCAGCCTGAATGAAAGAAGCGGCGGCCTCGCCGGATGCCGCTGCGGCGAGATCTTGCGCGGCGTCATCTCGCCTCCGCAGTGTCCTCTTTACATCACCGCCTGCAGTCCCGACTCTCCTCGCGGCCCCTGCATGGTTTCTTTTGAAGGAGCGTGCTATATTTCCTATAAATTCGGGCGCCGGGAGCGCTCCAAGAAGGTTTAGGTTTATGATATGACGAAGCCGGACAAAAAAACTAAGATCAGCCTTGAGCTCGGGAGCGGCGGCCGGATGATGCGGGATTTTATCGCCTACAGCGTCGTTCCCTCCTTCCGCAACCCCTTTCTCGATGAGCTTTCCGACTCCAGCCACCTTCCTCAAGGCGTTGCTTTCACCACTGATAGTTATGTCGTCGATCCCATCTTTTTCCCAGGCGGGGACATCGGCTCCCTGGCGGTCAACGGCACGGTCAATGACCTGGTCGTCTCAGGAGCGATTCCGAAGTACATCTCTTTAGCTATCATCCTCGAAGAAGGCCTTGACATGGAAGACCTCGACAGGATTTTTCAATCGATCAGGCGTGCGGCGCGGCAGGCCCGTGTGCTTGTCACCACAGGCGACACAAAGGTCGTCCGGAGAGGCCAGGCCGATAAAATCTATATAAACACATCCGGCGTCGGGAGAGTGGTGGCTAGGCCACGGCCGAGAGCGGCCCGGCCCGGCGACAGGATCATCGTTACCGGCACGCTGGGAGAGCACAGTTTGGCCGTCATGCTGGCCAGGGATGATTTCGGGTTTGAGGCCAGGGCTCGCAGCGACTGCGCTCCGCTGACCTATCTTCTCCCCCTCTGGAAAAAAGGCGTCCTGTGGATGAGAGACATCACCAGGGGAGGGCTGGCCACGATCCTTACAGAGCTTGTTGAGAGGCTTCCCTACTCGCTCCTCTTAGAAGAAGAAGCCATCCCTCTTTCCCGGGCTGTCCGGGCGGCAGCCGAGATCTTGGGCATCGACCCGCTTTATCTGGCCTGCGAGGGAAGGGCGGTTGTCATCGCGCCGGAAAAACGCGCCGACCTTGTCCTTAAAGCCATCAGGAATCATCCGTTGGGAAAAAGAGCGGCAATCGTCGGCCAAGTGGATGATAAGACCGGGAAGCCGGGCGAGCTCCTTCTCCGGACAATGACGGGAGGGCTGAGGCTGCTCGAGCCGCTGACTTCAGAGCTCCTTCCCCGCATCTGCTAAAATGGCAAGGCCAACGTATGAAAGAAGGGTTGCTGTCCCGGTGCCACCCCTTCGTTCAAGGCACGTTTATCTATCCCAAAACTCGGGACGCAGGTCGTGGGTAAGGGGAAAACGAACTCTCAGCCTTGTTGCGTTCCTTCTCCCGTTATCCCTGATATTGCCTTATGCGTGCGGTCCAAGACTCGAATACGCGGCCGGCATCGAATCCAAGACAAAGAAATGTCTCTCCCATGAGGGAGAGACGTTCGAGCTCACCGTTAGAATAAAAAACAGGGGAACGAAAAAATGGACATCCAGAGGGAAGAACCCGTGCTTTCTTTCCTATCATCTTCTCAACGCTAAAGGAGAAATCCTCAAGTTCGACAACCCGCGGACAGCGTTCGCCAGCGTTGTCAGGCCAGGCGAGGCCGTCGACCTTCAAGTCAAAATCAAAGCGCCGCTTGAAAAGGGCAGCTACGGCCTGGAGTTTGACCTTGTCCGGGAAGGGATTGCTTGGTTCAAGGATGGCGGCTCGCCCACGCTCCTCCTTCCTCTCCTGGTCGAAGAAAGAGCCTGGCCGGAAGATGAGTATCCGCTCGACCTGGCCGAAGGGAAATTCACTGCCTTCCGGTCGAGCATTCCTGAATTCGAAACACTGCGCAAACTCATCCGCCTTACCCTGAAACACAACGAATCTGAGTTTTCGGGCCGGACGGGAAACGTGAGCGCCTTCACGGCCGGGGCCGGCTATCCTCAGGTGTGGCTCAGGGACGCGGCCACGATCATCCCGGCTTCGCGCCTGTATTACCCCGAAAACTCCCTCTGCTCTTGGATCGAGGAACACTTAGCCTTCCAGAAACAAGACGGCGGGCTCGACGACTGGGTCGATGCTCAAGGCCGTTCGGACAAGAACACGGTCGAGACTGACCAAGAGGCGAGCGCTGTCCAGGCAGCCTACCAGGTCTTCCTCCTTAAAGGGACGGAGTGGCTGAAAAAAAAGATCTCCGGCGAGGCAATCATCGACCGGCTCGAAAAATCGCTTCATCACGTCTTTAGCCAGAGGTTCGATGAAAAGCACGGCCTTATCACCGGCGCTCATACCGCCGACTGGGGAGACGTGGACATTGTTTACGCCGACCAGCGGGCCACCGACGTGGACGAGAAAACCCACTGGACTGTGGACATCTATGACCAGAGCATGGTTTATGAGGCCTGCCAAGAGCTGGCTTGGATGTTTAGCGCTCTCGACGAAAAAAAGAAAACTGCTTCGTGGCAGAAAAGAGCCGAATATCTCAAGAGAAACGCTAACCGCTGGCTGTGGCAGGAGGACAAAGGTTTCTATCGAGTCCACCTTCACCTGGGTTCGCTCGTGCACGACTTTGACGAGGACGACATGTTCGCCATGGGCGGCAACACCCAGGCCATCCTCGCCGGTCTGGCCGACCAGGAAAAAGCAAGAAGAATCATCGGCCGGGCGCTGGAGAGACAGAACGAGCTTAATGTCTCCACGATCAGCGGCTGCCTCCTCCCTCCCTACCCGGCCGGGTTTTTCAAGCATCCGGCCATGGACGAGCCCTACGAGTACCAGAACGGCGGCCAGTGGGACTGGTTCGGCGGAAGGCTGGTTTACGCCATGTTCGAAAGCGGGTTCAGCCGGCTGGCCAGGGAAAAACTCTTAGAGATCATCAGGAAAAACGTCACGAACGGCGGGTTATTTGAATGGGACAGCCGCGACGGGGCTGGCCGCGGAAGCGACTACTATGCTGGCAGCGCCGGCAGCCTGGCAAAAGCCCTGTTCGAGGGCTACTTCGGCCTCGGGGTTGAAGAAAAGTCCCTCCTCCTAACACCCAGGGTTGGGGAGGATGAAGCGAAGGTTCATTTCTACTTGCCCGCAGCCGATATATTTATCGCCTACGATTACCGTCTGGACAGGGCTGAGAAGAAAATTAGATTCAGCTCGAACAGCAACTTCCCTTACCCAGGAAAAATCAAGTTGCTCATTCCCTGGTCCTTCTTCGGGTTTAAGGGCAGGGCTGAAGGAAAAAAGAATATCAAAGTTTTAAGAGAGGGAAACCCAATTCCTTTCGACTGGCTGAGCCTCAACGAAGACGACTTCATTGTCGTCGCTTCAGACTTCAGGAATCTGACCCTTGAAATTAAACAAGGCAGAAATAGGGTAAATAGGTAAACTGTCCCCTATTTACGGCCGATGGAGTAGTACTCAAACCCGAGTTTTCGTGCAGCCTCGGGCTCGAAGACATTCCGGCCGTCGACGATAATCGGGTTGGCCATCGTCGCTTTGAGCTTCTTGAGGTCGAGCCCCGCCAATTCCGCCCACTCGGTCAAGACAAGAAGGGCATTCGCTCCGTCAGCTGCTTGATAGGGCGATGATGAATAGATCAGACGGCCCGGCTCCTCAGGGTAAAGCTGCTTCATGTTGCCCATGGCCTGAGGGTCGTAGAGCCGAAGCCGCGCCCCCTCGCGCAAAAGTTCTCGGATGACGCGGATGCTGGGCGCCTCCCGGATGTCGTCTGTTTCCGGCTTAAAAGCAAGGCCCAGCACCGCGATGTTTTTATCCTTGAGAATCCAGAGGGCTTTCTTGACTTTGTCGAGGAAAATCCTCACGCGGTCGGCGTTGATCTTGTCGGCTTCTTTGAGCAAGCTCATGTCAACTCCCAGGTCCTCGCCGATCTTGACCAACGCTCTGATGTCTTTGGGAAAGCAGGAGCCGCCGTAGCCCACTCCGGCCTTGAGAAAGCGGCTGCCGATGCGCGGGTCGAGCCCCATCCCGGCCGCCACCTGCTCGACGTTGGCCTCAGTCCTATCGCAGATATTGGAGATGAGGTTGATATAGGAGATCTTGAGGGCGAGGAAAGAATTCGACGCATGTTTGATCAGCTCGGCTGTGTCGATGTTCGTGACGACGATGCGGTCCTTGAACTTTTCATAAATCCCGAGGAGGATGTCTCTGGCTCGTTCTGTTTCGACGCCGATGATGATCCTGTCGGGGTTGAGGAAGTCCAAGACGGCTGAGCCCTCCCTCAAGAACTCAGGGTTTGAGGCGATGTCGAACTCGACATCGCTCTTCCTGTAAAGGCTCATGGTTCTTTTGATCCAATACGATGTCTTGACCGGGACAGTGCTTTTCTCGACCACTAACTTGTAGCGGTTGAGGTTTTCGGCGATCTGGCGCGAAACTTCCTCAATCTGGCACATGTCGGCGCTTCCGTCTTCCTGGGGAGGAGTCCCGACGCAGACAAAGACGACGTCGGCCTCCCGGATCGTCCCCGAGAGGTCGGAGCTAAAATTGAGGCGGCCTTTCTCCATGTTGGACTTGAGAAGCCCGTCCAGTCCCGGCTCATAAATGGGGACAATGCCCCGGCTGACCTTCTCGATCTTCTCGGTATCTTTGTCTACACCCTGGACCTGATGTCCCAGCTCGGCCAGGCCGGCGGCCGTGACCAGCCCGACGTATCCGGTTCCGATGACGCCAATTTTCATGCCGTCCTCCTTCCTTATGCCTTGACGACGTTTTTTCTTTTCTTTTTTATGGCATTCCGCGTGTCCACGACAAGGGGAGCGGTCCGGGCGATCCAGTCATAATCATACGCCGAATGGTCGGTGGAGATGATAACGGCGTCGCTCGTCTTCAACCTCCTGGCCGTGAGAGGCACGGACCGAAGCTTTAGTCCGGGATACTCCCTGTGACCGCCCGAGCGGGAAACATAGGGGTCGTTGTAGGCGACGTGGGCGCCCTTCTCTTTGAACAGGCTGATGATCTTAAGAGAGGGCGATTCCCGCTGGTCGTCAATATCCTTCTTGTAGGCGACGCCAAGGACGAGAACCCTGGCCCCGCGGATTGATCTTCCCCGTCTGTTCAGGGCCTCGATTGTCTTGTTGACGACATAGTAGGGCATCCGGGTGTTGATCTCACCGGCCAGCTCGATAAACTTCGTCTGGTAATCGACCTCCTTGGCCTTCCACGTCAGGTAGTAAGGATCAACGGGGATGCAGTGCCCGCCGTAGCCCGGCCCCGGGTAAAAAGGCATGTAACCGAAAGGTTTGGTCGAGGCTGCCTGGATGACCTCCCAGATGTCGATTCCCAGCCGCTCGAAAATGATCTTCATCTCGTTGACCATGGCAATATTCACCGAGCGGAAGATGTTTTCAAGCAACTTGACCGCCTCCGCCACGCGGGGAGAAGAAACTGAAACGGTCCGGACAACAACCTGGCCGTAAAGCGCTCGGGCCAGCCGCAGACAGTTTTTAGTCAGGCCGCCGATGACCTTGGGAATCTTTTCCGTTGAATAAATCTTATCGCCCGGGTTTTCCCGCTCCGGGGAGAAAACCAGGCTGAAATCTTCTCCGGCTCGCAGCCCGCTTTGCTCAAGGATGGGGAGCATCTCTTCTTCGGTCGTCCCTGGATAGGTCGTGCTTTCGAGCACCACGAGCTGACCCTTCCTCAGGTGTTTGGAGATCACCCGGCTTGTGTTGAGGACGTAAGAAAGGTCGGGGTTTTTATGGGCGTCGAGCGGCGTCGGCACGCAGATGATGATGACGTCCATCTCGCGCAGTCGCGAAAAATCAGAGGTCGCCCGGAAAAACTTTTTTGCCAGAAAATCCCTGATCTCTCTGGCGGACACATGGCGGATGTAGCTCCGGCCGCGGTTTAACGAGGCGACCTTTTTCGGGTCGATGTCAAACCCGGTTACCCGGAAACCGCTCCCGAGGAAAAGCTTGACAAGAGGCAAGCCGACATAGCCCAACCCGATCACACCGACCCGCGCCTCTTTGTTCTTGATCCTGGCCTCGAGCGAAAGAAGTTCCCGGTTCATGTTAGCTCCTTCCTTTATACCAGGCCACAGTCGTCCTCAACCCCTGAAGGAAGCTCACGACCAGCTCGTAGCCTAAGAGCTTTCTGGCCCTGGTGATGTCAGCCCATGAATGCCTGATATCCCCTGGACGCGGCTCGGCGTAAACCGGCTCGAGCGAAGTCCTTGTTAGCCGGCAGATCTCCCCGGCCAGGGTATTGACGGTCGTCCTCTCGCCGCAAGCGATGTTGAAGACGCTTCCCACGGCTGCGGCCGGCGCTTCAAGCGCCAGAAGGTTGGCCTCGACCACGTTGGCGACAGGCGTGAAATCACGGGATTGCTCGCCGTCGCCAAAAATCTGCGGGCTCTCTCCGGCGAGCACGTTAGTGATAAAAAGGGGGATCACGGCTGCATACTGGGATGAAGGATCCTGGCGAGGACCGAAGACATTGAAATACCGGAGGGAAATCGTCTCGAGGCCGTAGATTTCGTAGAAAATTCGGCAGTATTTCTCGCCGACAAGCTTAGTCAGAGCGTAAGGAGAAAGCGGACTGCCCACGTTGTCCTCAGTTTTTGGGAAATGATCGTCGTCCCCATAAACAGAGGAGGACGAGGCAAAAACAAACCTTTTCACCTTAGCTGCGACCGATGCAAGAAGAAGGTTCAGTGTGCCGTTGACGTTGATGTCGTGGGCCAAGATAGGGTCTTCGATCGAGCGCGGCACTGAAGGCAGGGCCGCCTGGTGGAGGACAAAGTCGGCACCCGCGCACGCGCTCTGGCACGTCTTCAGGCTGCGGATGTCCCCCTCGATGAGCTCGATGAGGCCGGCGAGCGGAGCAAGATTTTCCCTCTTTCCGGTGATGAAATTGTCGACGATTCTGACTCTCTCGCCCCTTCGGACAAGCTCCTCGGCGATGTGAGAGCCGATGAACCCGGCGCCGCCCGTCACCAGGTAGGTTTTCACTCCCTCCTCACTATCCCATAAGAAATCAAAGATATTCCCACTCTTCCAGCCGGCTGATCACTTTCCGGGCGCTCTCCTCAAGCGTTTCTTTGTCGGTCTCCAGCAGAATCTCGGGCGAAATCGGCTCTTCGTACGGGTCGGAAATGCCGGTGAACTCCTTGATTTCGCCGGCCAAGGCTTTCTTGTACATGCCCTTGAGGTCTCTCTCCATGCACACATTCAGGGGGCATTTTGTGTAGACCTCAATGAAGCTGCCGATTTCCCGTCGGGCCTCCTCCCGGATGTCCCGATAAGGCGAGATGAACGATGTCAGGACAGCGACACCGTTGCGTGTAAGAAGCTTGGCCACAAAGGTCACGCGGCGGATGTTTTCGTTCCGGTCCTCCCTCGAAAACCCGAGGTCGCGCGTCAGGCTCTGCCGGACGATGTCTCCGTCAAGCCTTTCCACCTTGAGCCCGCGCTGGCGGAGAATCTCAGCCACTCTGTCGGCCACGGCTGACTTGCCCGAGCAGGGAAGACCAGTAAACCACAGGGTAAACCCTTTCCGGTCGCAGGCCGTCTTCGATTCCATTCGTTGCTCCTCCTGCCCGGCGCTTTACTCCACGAAGGGATTATCGAACGTCATGATCACTCGAGCAACCTCGGGCCGCATCAGCTCGGGCGGCGGCACCTCGCTCCTGACCAGCATATCCCTGATCTTCGTGCCGCTGAACTGGATGTGCTCGGCGGAAGGATGGGGACAGGTTTTTTCATTCACCACAGACTGGCATTTTTTGCAGTAGAAGAACGATTTGAAAAAAAGCGGCACAATGCCCAGGTCGGGGAATTCCTCGAAGATATCCTGGGCAGCATACGGCGGATAATAATTTCCGACGCCGGCATGGTCTCGGCCGATGATGATATGGGAGCAGCCGAAATTTTTCCGGATGATGGCGTGGAAGATGGCTTCCCGCGGCCCGGCGTAGCGCATCTCCATCTGGAGGATGGCCATGACCGCTCTTTCCTTCAGGTAATAGTGCTTGATTAGCTCTTCGTAAGAGGCAAGGATAACCTCGTCCTTGAAATCGCCCTTTTTTTTCCCGCCGATGACCGGGTTGACAAAAACGCCGTCGGTAAAGGTCAGGGCTGTTTTCTGTACATACTCGTGGCCGATGTGGGGCGTGTTCCGAGTCTGAAACCCGACCACCGTTTTCCAGCCTTTTTCTTTGAAAAGAAACCTTGTTTCCTTGGGCACAAGCTTGTACCGGTCGAAAGGCGTCGGTGACATCTCTATCAAGTCAACGGGCCCGGCTAAGAGGATGCTCTTCATCCTGAAGACTTTGGCCACGCCCGGGTGGGCACCGTCCAAAGTCATGAACACTTTCTGGGCGAGCTCTTTCTTGTCATAACCATATTTCTCTTCAAGGTGAAGGACAGCCACCGGCCTGCCGTTGTCCCTGGCCAGGAGGACTTCCTTCCCTTCTTTGAACATCGCGGCCTCCTCTGGCGAGGCGTCTAAAAGGATGGGGATGGTCCAGGGCAGGTCGCTCTGAAGCCGCATCTGGTTGAGGACGCTTTTGTAATCGGCCTTGCCCATGAACCCTTCAAGCGGACTGAAAACTCCCGTGGCCAAGTTTTCCACGTCGGAGACTGTCTCCTCGTCGATTTTGAGGGCAGGAAGAGACCGGGCTTTCTCGAGGGCCTCAGCTCGCCTTTCGCCCTCGAGGACTCGGGAGGTGAGCCTTCCGCCATGAGGAGAGATCATCTTTTTTCGCTCCTTCTGCCCGGGGAAAATCCGCTCAGTAACTCAGTCGATGTAACCCAGGGCTTTCAGCCTCTCTTTAACTTTTTCTTCGTCCTCCTTTGTGAAGACTTCCTCGGGCTTTTTCGCCTGAGAGAGCTTCTCCCTGAGAACCCTGGCGACGTAATCGGAGACCGAGGGGATATCCGTCCCTTTGATCGCCTCCTCGATTTTCTTGTAGAGCGATGCCGGGATGGGAACATTCATCGTTTCGTTTTCCATGCTCATTCCTTTTCCCGGCCGCAGGCCGGCAACTGCCGGCTGCGGCTAACTTCAAAAAAATGAGATAAATATATATACCAGCTCTATTTTTTTTGCAACAAAGGGTGGCTCGGTTCAGTCGGGAAGCTTGACCAGCTTGACAAAGAGGAGACTTTGATGTTTACTTAGGTATAAACAGATGACCGAAGAGCCTGATCCTGCCTCTTGATTATGGAAAAAATCACGTATCCTTACATCAGACAAAGTGTCTTTTCCGGCGTCTTGGACAGGAACTTGAAAAAACTGGAAGGAAGGCTGGGCGTGAACCTGTCCATCCGGGGCGATAGCCTGTTGATCGACGGCAACCCTAAAAAGGTCGAATTTGCAAAGTTTTATTTCGAGAAAATGAGCGAGCTCCAGGAGAAAGGGTTTTCCCCAAAGGAGGAGGATTTCCACATCGCCCTCGACCTCCTCGAGGGCGGTTGCCCACAGCCTCTGGAAGCCTATTTCCCTTCTGAGGCCCTGAGTTTGCCCCGCAAGTCGGTCAACCCAAAGAGCCTCAACCAGCAGGAATACATCCAGGCCATCCGTAACTTTGACCTCGTTTTCGGGATAGGCCCGGCGGGCACGGGAAAGACGTATCTCGCCATGGCCATGGCTTTGACATTCCTCCAGGACAAGGTCGTCAACCGGATCATCTTGACCAGGCCGGCTGTCGAGGCCGGAGAAAAGTTGGGCTTCTTGCCCGGCGACATTTTCCAGAAAATCAACCCTTATCTCCGTCCCCTCTACGACGCCCTGTTCGACCTCAGCGAGGCTGACCAGGCCAACCGCTTGATCGAAAGGGGCATCATCGAGATCGCCCCCCTGGCGTTCATGAGGGGCCGAACCCTCAACGATTCGTTCATCATTCTCGATGAAGCCCAGAACACGACGAGAGAGCAGATGAAGATGCTGCTGACGCGGTCAGGGTTTGGCTCAAAGGTAGTGGTCACGGCTGACATCACCCAGATAGACCTTCCGCAGCCGAAGAAATCGGGCGTTCTCGAGGCCATCAAGATTCTCTCGCCGATCAAAGAAATTGCCTTCATCTATTTTGACGAGCGGGACGTTGTCAGGCATCCCGTCGTTCAGAAAATCATCAGAGCCTATCAGAAGGCCGAGAGCAAGGCCTCTAAAGAATAGAGAGCTTAGAAAGACCCATGGATTTTATTTCTTTTAAGAATATCAAACTCTTCAAAGGGACAGGAGCCCAGAAAAAGAAGAACGGGTCTCCCCCGCCGGCTTCGAAAGAAAAGGCTCCGCTCTGGAAGCAAATAGTCGAGAACCCCATCCTTCACCTGGTCATTTTTGTTTTCTTCCTGTCCTATTTTCTTTCCTACGTGCCGTCCAAAATGCTCCCCAGGATCGAGGTGGGAGAGATCGCCTCGGCCGACGTCGTCTCGCCGCGGGACCTGACAATCGAGGACACAGAGACCACAGCCAACAGGAGGGCCGAAGCCGAGGAGTCTGTCCTCCCTGTCTACACGTTTGACGAGAATGCCTTCCTCAACACCGAGGAGAGAATCCGGCAGTTCTTTGCGTTCGGGCAGGAATGGCTCAAAAGGCCGGCGGCTTCAAGAAGCACAGCCGAGCTGCAGAAGGACATTGCCGAAAAATTCGGGGCTGACATTCCGGCCCGGGAACTTGAAACGCTCCTCCGGGCGGGTTTCTCTCCAGAGCTGGCCGAGACCCTCATTAGCCTGATCGGAAAAATCTCCTCCCCTGGGATCATTGTTTCCAAGAACCTGTTCATCCGGAAAGAGCCGGAACGAGGGTTCATCCTGATGAGAGGCCCCGGGAATGAAAAATTAACAAAAGTCGATGAGATCTTGGAGATCAAGGAAAGCCGGGAAAAATTCGCGGCCGAAGCCGAAAAGATAGAGCTGCCGCCGCGGCAGAAAAGCCTGTTGCGGAGCCTGGCCGACGCTTTTATCACCCCCAACATCACGTACAACAAGGTCGAAACGGAGGTCAGGAAAGAACGCGCCAGAGCCCGCGTGGATACCGTTTTCTACAGAATCAAGAAAGGCAAAGTCATCATCCGCAAGGGCGATGAAGCCACGGCCGAGACGCTCAAGCTCGTCGCGGTCATCAACCAGCACCTCAGGGAAGAGCGCGGCTGGCTCAGGAATTTCGCGGGGACCTGGCTGCTCTTCGCCCTGATCTTCCTCACTCTCTGGTACTACCTGAAGTCGCTCCTCAAGTTCAGGGCTGCCCAGAAGATATTTTTGATGATGGGCGTGACCCTCATTTTATCCTTGCTCAGCTACAAGCTGTCCAATTTTTTGGCCGCGGTCTTCAGCAAGGAGACAACCCTTTCCTTCCTGACCGATATCGAAGCTTACAAGTATGCTTTTCCCTGCCAGCTCGGCGTCATCCTGTTCGCCTTCCTCACCACCAACACCATCAGCCTGATCTTTGCCATCCTGAACAGCCTGCTCGTCGGCTATTTTTTCCAGGGGCATTTCAGCCTCATGCTCTACAGCTTCATCGGGGGACTGGCGGCGATTTACGGCATCAAGTATTACCAGCGGCAGAAGAGAACCTCAGCGCTGCGGGCTGGGCTGTTCGTCGTCGCGCCGGTGAATATCTTCCTTATCCTGACTTATGAACTCATAGGGGAAAGGCTGAGCGGGATGGATGTCATAGCCACCAAGGTGGGCATGGGCCTCATCGGAGGAATCCTCAGCGCTTCCATCGCCTTTCTTCTCCTCCCCGTCATCGAGCTTGTCTTCGGGTTTGTCACCCAGACCAAGCTTTTAGAGCTTTCCAATTCCGAGCTGCCGATTTTCCGGCAGATGGCCATGGAGGCACCTGGTTCTTACCACCACTCCCTGATCGTGGCCACCCTGGCCGAGAAGGCAGCTGAAGAGATCGGCCTGGACTCCATGCTGGTCAAGACCGGAGCCCTTTACCATGACATCGGCAAGGTCAAGAGGCCGGAATACTTCATCGAAAACATGGCCCGCAACCCGGACCTGCACAAAGACCTGACCCCGAGCATGAGCACGCTTGTCATCATTAACCACGTCAAGGAAGGCGTGGAGATGGCCAAGAAGCTGAAGCTGCCCAGGAAAATCAAGGACATTATCGCCCAGCACCACGGCAGCTCGCTCGTTCGATATTTCTACGAAAAGGCCAAGGAAAAATACGACCCCGACATGCAGACAATCGGCGAGGAAAGCTACCGCTACCCGGGTCCGTCTCCCCTGAGCAAGGAGGCCGCCCTGATCATGCTGGCTGATTCTGTCGAAGCCGCCTCGCGGAGCCTGAAGTCGCCCACTCGGGAGAGCCTGAAGCGCGTCATCACCGAAATCTTCGAAAGCTACCTCCAGGACGGACAGCTCGATGCCTGCGATTTCTCGCTCCGGGAGCTCCGTAGCGTGGCTGCTGCTTTCCATTCCGCTCTCTACGCGATTTACCACCCGCGCGTCGAATACCCGGGGTTTGACTTTGAGATGA
Organism: Clostridiales bacterium; assembly: GCA_029907205.1. Taxonomy (GTDB): domain Bacteria; phylum Acidobacteriota; class Aminicenantia; order Aminicenantales; family UBA8522; genus JARYMI01. The sequence goes on along the minus strand of JARYMI010000007.1, from coordinate 23,727 downwards.
AAAAAAAGAAAAAAGCTGCCAATTCCAAAAAAGGCAATGATCGAAGTCCTAAACCTTCAACATAAATACAACGTCAACCGGGCGAAATTCAGGAAGCTGCTCGGAGCGCTGGTCAAACGGTACGAACTCGAAGACCCGGAGATAACCCTTTCTTTCGTCGATACGAAAGCGATAAAAAAATTGAACCGAAAATTCCTGAAAAAAGACGCGGCTACCGATGTCCTCAGCTTCCCGGTCGGTAAGAGGGGCCCTGACGGGAAGTTCTATCTCGGCGACATCATCATCTCCGTTCCGCAGGCGTTCAAACAGTGCTTTGCCCAGCCTTACGGCCTGGAAAGCGAGCTCAAACACCTCACCATCCACGGCTTCCTCCATCTTTTAGGCTACGACCACGGCCGGGGAATCGAGGGGGAGGAAGGGAAGGTCCTCAGGCTCGTCGAGGAAGAATAAAAGGAAATCAGGATAAAAGGAGACATGGCAGCAGAATTTTGGAAATGGACCGGCCTGGGCCTTGTTTTTCTCGGCGCTTTCGCGCTGTCTCTCTTTCACGCCTCGCTCGGCACGTTCTCCAAGATTTCACTCAGCCGCTTTCTTGAGGACAAAGAAAAGGAAGTTCGGCAGGGCCTGCTCGACCGCTACGACGAGACGAAGATCGCCGTCGAAAGCCTGCGCGTCATCTTCCTCATCGCCTTCCTGGTCTATCTTTTGACCCTCCTGCCGAAAAAAAGGCTCTGGCCGCTCGGCTTTTTCTTCCTGGCGCTTGTCATCTATTTTGTCTTCTTCGACTACGTTCCACGCCTCCTTAATTCGCTCGACAAGAAGGCCGTCCTCGGATTTTTCCTTCCGTCCTTCCGTTGTGTCCAGACGCTGGCCGCGCCGTTGATCTTCCTCGTCCACCGGCTCGAGAAAGAGCAGATTGAAGAGGAGCTGCGCGAGGCCAGCGAAGAGGAGATCGAAACCTTCATCGATGAGGCCACGGAAGAAGGCATCATCGAAGAGGACGAAGGCGTGCTCCTCCGGAGTGTGGTCGAGTTCGGCGATACCCTCGTCCGGGAGATCATGACGCCGCGGGTTGAGATGGTCTGCATCAGGAAGGACGCGACCCTCGGGGCACTCCGCGACCTCATCCTGAAGGAAAAATACTCGCGTCTTCCGGTTTACAAGGACAGGATCGACAACATCGAAGGGATGGTCATCGCCAAAGACCTGCTCCAGTACTCGGACGACAGGTACAGGGAGATGCCGATCGAGCCGATCATCCGGCCCGCTTATTTCATCCCCGAGTCGATGAAAGTCGCTGAGCTTCTCAGGGAGTTCCAGAAAAGAAAGCTCAAGATGGCCTTGGTCGTAGACGAGCACGGCGGCGTCTCCGGGCTCGTGACCATGGAAGACCTGATGGAGGAGATCGTCGGCGAGATCCAGGACGAGTACGACACCGAGGAAGAGGCCGAGATCACGCCGAGCGGGCCCGGGGAATTCATCGTCCGGGGGGACGTCGAAGTCAAGTCCATCGAGAACCTTTTCGACCTTGACCTGGCCGAGGATGACTACATCACGGTGAGCGGGCTCGTCACCCACGACCTGGGAAGACTGCCCAAGCGCAGCGAGACGTTCGAGACGAAGGGGCTCGCGTTCGAAATCCTCGACGTCGACCAGAAAAGGATCAAAAAAATAAAGGTCAGGAAAACCAAAAAACCGGGCCACGAAGAAGAGGGCGAAAAAAGATGAAGGTCGGCACTGTCGCTCTCATCGGCCGGCCCAATGTCGGAAAATCCACGCTCCTCAACTCTCTCCTCGGAAAGAAAGTGGCCATTATTTCCGACAAGCCCCAGACAACGAGGATCAGCATCCTGGGAGTCAAGACGACGGAGAAAGGTCAAATCGTCTTTGTCGATAACCCAGGCATCCACAAGCCTCTCCATACGCTCAACAAACGGATGATGAGCTTTGTTTACGCGGCGCTCGAGACGAGCGACCTCATCTGCCTGCTCATCGACGCCACAGAGAGGTTCGGCCACGGCGACGAGTTTGTCATCGAGACGCTCAGGAAAGTCACGACCCCCCTTTTCTTGCTCATCAACAAGGTCGATATCGTTAAGAAAGAGAATATTCTCCTCATCATCGACAAATACAAGGACCTCCTCGATTTTAAGGAGATTATCCCGATTTCGGCGTTAAGGGGCACGAACCTCGAGGTCCTGGAGAAAGAAATCTACGCCCACTTGCCTGAAGGCGAGCAGCTCTACGACGACGAGACTGTGACGCAACTGCCCCTTCGCTTCCAGTTGGCCGAGATCATCCGCGAGAAGCTGCTGCGGCGCGTGGAGAAAGAGTTGCCCTTCGTGACGGCGGTGCTCGTCGAGCGGATGGAAGAGAGAGGAGCGGGAGAACCGGCGGGAACGGAAGCTGAAAAGACGGCTGCGCCAGAAAAACCTGGAAGCCTGAACTCAATTTCTGAACTGAGTATCGTGTCCCCAAATTTTGCTTCAAAAACCAAAGAGCCAGGGATAAAGCAAGAAGAGCAGGCTCGAAATAGCAGACCGGCAAGGTTGGCAGGACAAACTTCTCCCAGGCCGGCCGAAACAAGAAAGAAAAAACAAAGAAGGAAGGTTACTTATATCGGCGCGACGATCTTTGTCGAGCGCGACAACCACCGCAAGATCGTCATCGGCCGCCGAGGCCACGTCATCAAGATGATCGGCATCGAAGCACGCCGCGAAATCGAGCAGATCCTCGACCGCAAGGTATTCCTCGACCTCAAGGTCAAGGTCAGGGAAAAATGGCGTGACTCCCCCGATATCCTCGACCTCATCGAAGGCCAGCGCTAAAATTTTGAAAAATTTAAGGACGTGAACTCAATTTCTCAATTGAGTATCGTGTCCCCAGAATTTTGTTTGTTCACAAATTTAAGACAAGATCCTCCCGCGAAGGACGCGGCGTGTGGACCAAGACAGGACCCGCCAGCTGATTCTATATCGGTCGTTCGGGGTGATCAAGCGATCACGCGATATTTACAGAATCTGGGGAAGATGCTAAAATTGCCTTGGTTTCCGATCGACGGTGAGTGTAGCTCAACTGGTTAGAGCATCGGACTGTGGATCCGAAGGCTGGGGGTTCGAGACCCCTCACTCACCCCTATTTTGAAATCTCCCTGTCGCTATGATAATTATTGCGCGAGATAATCTAGCAATCATGGCCAGACAGAAACTCCCAGCTTGAGCACAAAAAGGCTTCATCAAGAGGCCAGGAGAAGGCCCGGCATGACACGCTGTTTATTTCTGTTAGCCCTACTCATTTCCGCGCTCTCCTTGAGTTGCCGCCAAGATACCGAGGAGCAGCGGATTCTTGGACTTTTCGACAACCTGGCGCGCCTAGCCGAGAAAAAAGAGCTCGAGGGGATGATGACCGCCTTCGCCGACGATTATTCCGATTTTGAGGGCCGCAATAAAGCCGGCCTGCGCAATCTTCTCAGCGGCTATTTCAGCGGCCGGACGGGAATTGTCGTCAACCGGCTGAGCGCAGAGGTTGAGCTAGAAGCTGGCCAGAGCCGCGCCACTCTGAAGGCCGACATCGCCCTATCTTCGGGTGCGGCTGAAGCTCTCCGGCGTCTGGTCCGCGTCTCTCCAGACCTCTACCGGCTCAACATCGAGCTCAGTGGAGGGCCGGGGAGCTGGCTCATCCGCTACGCCGAATGGACTCCGATCAGCCCGACTGAGCTTCTTCCCGAGTCGCTCTCCCTTTTTAAGAAACTCTCTCCTAAATCCTGAAAGCTGAGCTTGCCCTTAACCATAAACAGCCCCGTGCCGTTCCCGATTTATCATGCGTGACGATGGAAAAAAGCAAAGGGGCGGTATGCACATGCCGGCAGGAGCTTGAGAAATCGCCGTAAGATTAATAAAGGCGGAGCCTCGTGGGCTTACCGGATAATCGGTTACCAGTTAAAAGAGAAGGAAGGAAGATTCAGCGGTTGCTTGTTACCAGTACAGGTCTGATTCCTCGAGGTCGCCTTCGTCGTTCTTGAAGATAAACCTGACGCCTTCTTTCGTGCCATCGGCGTCCAATGTATAAATGACCATCAAGCCCAGGTCTTTTTCTTTGCCGAAATATTCCCTGGCCTTTGCCGCAGCTTCCTCCACCGTCGGAAAAGCTTCTTCTGTCTCGAGGATGAGGGTGTTCTCATCCTCGAAGCTCTGCTTGGGCTTGTGGCCTTCAAGGAAAAACCTGTTGATCATCGTCTTTGTCCTTTCTTTCTCATAAAGGTCCCATAGCAATGAGCTCGTCGTTTCCATGGCCCTATTCTAACGAAAAAGCGCCAGAAAAGACAAGACAATTTGACTTAAAAAGAGCGAATTGATATTCTGAGTGAAAAATTTCACCGTATCAGCCAGAGCAATGAACCTTAAGGCAAAGAGGGAAAAAAGGCCTGGCCGAGCGTCTTTAATTTTCCCAGGAATTTTCTGGGTGAATTTCCGGGAGAGAGGGAGACATGACCAAAAAACTATCCGAAGAAGAGTTTGTCAAGCAAGCCATCCTGACATTGAGGACAGAACCGTACAGAGGGATACATTCGGTCTACAGCGGGTTTAACGAGGCCTTCAAGAAATATTTCGAGGGCAAAGACCCGGTCCAAACAACGACGAGGATGGCCGAAGAGGGGAAGATTTCGATCAGACCGGTCAAGGGCGGCGTGATCCTCTACCTGCCCGAAGAAGCGCCCAAGACAACCCGGGCCGACGAAGCCCTCAGGAAAATGGGGCTCGTGTGAAGGCTTCCCGAACGCCAAGCGCCGGGCGAACCGTCCGGCATATGAGTCAACCCATCAAAGCAGCTTCTCGATCCTCTTGCTCACGTCGGCGGCAAACCTCTGGATGTGGCCGCGGATAAATTCTTTGACGTCCAGGCGAGGATCCGTGATGAGAGGCGTCAGGTCCAGGGCAAAGATCATTGACGTGGCGACATCGACGGCGTGGGTGGCGTGGTAGGTGGCGTGAGCCCGGCGCCGGCCGATCGTGGCCATGTCGTACCCTTTTCCGCCCGAGACCTGAGAATCGAAGACGCTGACGAGAGACGTGGCCAGGTTCTGGTGCTCGGAGACGTCGAGCCCGACTTTGTCTTCATCCACCAACCAGTCTAAGTCGCGCCAGACTTCGCAGCCGTACAGCTTCTCGGGCCTGAGCTCAGCCGGCAGCTCCCGGATGGCCGCGATCGTCCTCAGCCCGACCGCTACGTGGGTATCATGTTTATCCGCGGGATTATGGGTGTAGACGATAGAAGGCCTGGCCAGGCTGAGAAGCGACCCGATGTCTTCTTTCGGGTTGAGATTATTCGGGTCTTTGACCTCGGCGCTCGTGTAGTTAAGAAAAGCCACTCCTCCGTATTCGCCAACCATGGCCGCCTTTTTCTGCTCTTTCTTGCGCACGGACTTCATCTCCTCGTTTGAATAGCGTTTGTAGAATCCGTCGCGAGGGCTCCCTGCGCCGTCGGTGGCGACGATCCCGAAAAACCAGTCGGTCTGGCTTCCAAAACACTTGAGGATGCCGTGGTAGGCCATGATCTCTAAGTCATCCGGATGCGCGGCAACTCCCAGGTGCGTCGTGCGCTCGATGGCTCCCGGAAGAAGCGCTGCGTCTGGGATGAAAACCTCGTGCCCTTCTTTTCTAAGCGTTAGTTTCATTTTTTTCTCTCTTTTATTTTAGGAAGATTATCATCGCGAGCCGAAACCAATCTTCATTTGCTTTGTCCCCGCCTCGAACTCTCAGTTTTCTCAGCCTCTGGAATAACAGGCAAACTGGCTGCAGCCATGGCCTGGCCGACGCGTCGGCTCTCCTCTTCCGGGAGGTGGAGCGTCAGCTTCCCAGCCAGCCCGGGAAATTCAGCCCGGAGGACTTCAGTGGCTTTATCAAGAAGGATCGGCCCAGCTTCTCCCGATGTCACGCGGCCGAGGATGAGGACGTGGCCGATGTCGTAGAAATCTGCATAGTGGGCAAGGCCGTAGCCCAAATAGACACCGATTGTTTCAAAGACCTGACGTGCCCTCCGATCGCCTCTGGCCAGGAGCTCCTGGACAGCTTCGAGCCTCTCAACAGGCGAGAGATTTTCCCCGAGCTCAACCCCGGCGACGCGGGCCAGCCTGAACACGGCCTGTTGGGAGAAATACTGAACTCCGCAACCGGCGTCTCCTGACCACTCATCGACAGGCGCTCCGGGGTCATAATCGACGGGCGCAAAGGCCAGCTCATTCAACCAGCCGGTGATGTGACCTTCCTCGTTGACGTACCCTCCCGCCTGACTTGACCCCAACGCGATGCCCAGGACGCGGTTGGCGTTGAGCGACATTGACCCGGCCAGGGCCGTGACCTCGCCGTCGTTGACAACGTCAAGCGGCACCCGCCACTCCTTCCGAATCCTCAGGAACATCTTCCTGATTTTCTTCCTGAAGAGGTCGGCGGGGACGCCGCGGAAAAGCGAAGCGACCATGGCCTTGTTGTCGATGTAAATGCCGGCCGCGCTGCCGCCGATGGCGTCCACGCGCGGCAGGCGCGAGGCCGCCTGGTGGAGGCCAGACATGATTTGATGATAATGGTAGGCCGGGTCGCTCTGGTTGCGGGGATCCCAGGGAATTTCTTCGCTGAAGACCGTCTCGCCATCGATGACGGCGCAGGTTTTGCGGTCGCTTGCTCCAAGGTCGAACCCGATGCGACAGCCGTCGAGATGCCGGCCCAGCGGTCGCGTCTTCTCGAGCGCCGGAGGCACAGAACCGGCTGATGTGACCTCGACAACAAACTTCTTGCCATAGGCTGTGGTCATCAAGCCGGCATCAAAAGCTCGCGGCCCTCGCCGGGAATAGATTTTCCGGATCGCCCGGCCGATCTCAGCGGAGCCGCCGATGATAACCCTGCAGCCTCCCCGCATCCAGAGCAGGCCCTTGACCAGGCGCTCGGCGTAGCGGAGTGTCGCCTCTAATTGCACATTATCCGATAGATGCGATGGGAATACTCGAGTTTCGTGGCGCGAGACCGAGCCGTCAGCTCTCTCCAGCCCGATGACCAGGGGTTCGCTCCGGCCGCCCTCCACAATTTCTCGAAAGGCCCTGTTCCAGAGGACAGCGGGGCGGAATTCGGGATGGAGGGGCGGCTTTATTTTCGGACTGGCCATGTCGTCAAGATCGACTCTCATCAGTCTTCCTAAAAAAGGATTTCGCACGCCAAGTCGCGCTCGGCTGCCCGGCGCGCCAGACTCTGGGCCTGTTCACGGAAAAATCTCTCCGTCATCGCCGCATCGATCCCCAGCCGGCGGTAAAAGCCCGCGATTGTCGGCAGGTAATTCATCCGGTCGATGAGAATCCTGTCAACTTTCCCTTCAAGCGCGGGGATGAGCTTTGAAGGATTGCCGGGAAGGATCGGCCCGATGAAGGCAAACGTCCTGATGCCGCGCGAACGGATCGTGCCGAGGGCTTCGATCCTCGCTGCAACCGAAGGAGCGCCCGGCTCGAAGATTCTGGCCAGCCGCTCATCGTCGGTCGTGATCGTCATCCCGACCTCGATATCGTCGAATTCTTCAATAATGTCGAGGTCTCGGAGGACGAGCGTGGACTTGGTCTGGATGTTCACCGGAAACTTGCTGGCAGCGAGCTCGGCCAAGCACTGCCGTGTGAGTTTGAAAGAAGCTTCGAGAGGCTGGTACGGGTCACACACGGAAGACACCCAGACTGTCCCCCGCTTTGCTTTGACGAGCTGCTTCCGGAGAAGCTCGGGGGCGTTGACCTTAACGTCAACGAAGGCGCCCCAGGGCTCTGTGTGGCCTGAGTATCGCCTCATGAAAAGCCGGGCGTAGCAGTAGCGGCAGTTCACCTGGCAGCCGGTGTACGCGTTCACGCAGTAGTCGAAGATCTTGGATTTGTTCAGGATGCTTTTCGCTATGACCTCGGTAACGCGCACCACAGGTTCGCCTTCATAGCCATTTTATCATAATTCCGGCCCGGACAAGCGCGGCAATCGGCGACCTAAGCATCTCCGTTTATGTGACTCAATTTGGCGCAGGAAGCTCCCCTTTGGCCCCCGCACCCCGGGGAACCAGTCCCGTCGGTTCCCCCCGTGGGAGAAGCCGACGGGTCCCCCCTCAGCTACGGGGGCTTCAGGGGAGCCTCCTGCGCCCCCTCATAATGTAAAGAGATACTTCCATGGCCGTTAATAGGACCCTTCCCGCTCGATGACCTCGCTCAAGACCTCGACGTTCTCCCTCGGAGTGTGCGGGGCAATGGAGCAGGCCGTGCTCAGAATGAATCGGCCGCCCGGCTTCCCAACCTCAAGCCGCCAGCGAGCGTCCTCGCGAACCGACTCCCGGCTCGCTAAGAGGAGGACATTGACCGGGTCGATATTGCCTTTGATGAAGACGCGCTCCCCGACGCGTTTTTTGGCCTCGTCGAGCTCGACGTTTCCGAGCGGCGGCGGGTCGAGGCATTCGATCCCGGAAAACCCGGCCGCGGCCATCAGCTCCAGCCGGTCGTTGATGGCGCCGCACGTGTGAATGTAGACGGGCAGGCCCCGGCGGCGCACGGCGCTGGCAATCTGGCCTTCGAAGGGAGCAACAAACTCCTGATAAAAAAGAGGAGAGATGAAACCTGCTCCCGCATACGGAGAGGAGACTTTGATGGCGTCAACGCCCTGACCGGCGATGCGAACAGCAAGCCGGGTAACCGCCTCGGCGTAGCGGCCGATGATTTCCTTTGCTTTCGGCGGGTCATCGATGAGCCCGATGAGCGCTTCTCTGAACCCAAAAAGGTTGAGGAAATAATCAAAGGGCGAGGTCACCTCTCCATGAATGGAAAACTCCTCTCCGGCCTTTTTCATCATGATCTCGAAGATGTCGAACCTGTGGCCGGGATCGATGGGAAACTCGAGGTTCTGGGAGACAGGAATAAACGGTATTTCATCGGGGATTGAAGCCGGGTCGATCTCGGAAAGGACAGGCAGACGGCGGCGGCTGGCCGGATAGTGGATGGGCAGGTCATCGCAAGGGAAAACCGTCCGGTCGCCGTTTTTCCAGTGGATGACCTGCTTGTCCAGGTCTTTTTCTATGCGGCTAACGCCGTTCTCCCAGTCAGGAGAATGGCCGTGAAGGCTGACAAGGATGCCGTCAAAACCGTACCTCTGGCGAAGCCGGAGCAGCCCCTCGGCAAAAACCTCGGCCGAGTTCCACAGGGCCGCTGGCTCAAGCCCGGCCTGGAGGAGCATGTGCCCGAAGCTCATCTGGCACATCAGCGGGACGCGATCAGGCCTTTCCCCGTCCATCGCCCGCCGCACTCTCTCCTTTGAGGTCATGCTTCTTTGAACATAGGCGCGCAAGAGGACATTGTCAAGAAAGGGGAAGGAAATTCATCCTCAAAATCACCCCAAAAGGTGATTGACCCCCTGTTTCCCTGATGAAATACAATGGACATCGGCTGCAGCATCTGCTCTATGTCAGGTTCGGCCTGAAGGAAGAAAAACCGAGACCTTGAGAAACTGATGAGAGACAAAAAGATACTGATCGTTGACTTTGACGAGGAATCCCTTATTTCGCTCTCAAACATCGTCAACGAAGAGGGCTTCAGGGCCGTCACGGCAACAGACGGACTCTCCGGTTATGAGAAGTTCAAAACCGGCGATTTTGACCTGGTCATCATCGAGCCCATGCTGCCGAAACTCCATGGGTTTGAGCTCTGCAAGAAAATAAGCCAGGATCCGGTCAAAAAAACTCCCATCATCGTGGTCACCGGAATTTACCGGGAACCGTCCTGCCGGCTCGAGGCTCTCCAGGTTTACGGAGCATCGGCCTTCTTCACCAAGCCCTGGAACAAGGACGAGCTCAGGTCAAAGATGCTCGAGCTTCTCGTCGAAACAAAAAACGCTCCGGCCGAACCCGTTGTCGACGAGCGGCGTTCAAGGCCGGCGCCCACTCCCGCGCCCCGCGAGGTCCTGGCCCAGAAATTGACACCGAAAGAGACAAGAATGAGCCAGGGGTTTGACGATATCGAAAAAGAACTCCAGCAAGCCGTCTCCGGCCTTGTTAGCCCGACGCGGAAAAAGGTGACAAAAGAAAGCGAAGAGCCAAGGCAAAATGTCGAATCAGAGGTCGAAGCCATGCTCAAAGGGGCCATCGGCGGTCTCGGGCTCGAGGAAACAAAGAAAAAGCCAGCCGCGGCGAAGCCACAGCCCAGAATTGCCCCGGCTCCGGCTCCAGCGCCCAAACCCGACGCCTGGAAAGACGAGCCGATAGTCCCCGTCGCCCGAGAGATCAGGAAAAGCATCCCTGCCGAAATGAGCTCAGTCAACAAAATTCCCTTGAAATCGTCAACAGTTTTTGACACAGAGACAGTGCCTTTCGGCATCGATGAGACGCTCATCGAAATCGAAAAAATCCCCTTCGACCTGGACAAAAGTCCTCGCGACGGCGGTAAAAAGCCCCCCGTCGAAAAAGAGCCATCGGCTGAGAGCAAGAAAGCCCTGTTCGATGAATACGCTGAGCCTCGAAAAAACAAGGTGACTCTGGTTGCTGTCGGAGCGCTGGCTGCCGTCATCGTCATCGCCAGCAGCGTGACGCTTATCGTCCTCAAATCGAAAAAGGCGGCCAAGCCGGAGACTCAAATGGTCTCCTCGCTCACGCCATCGTTGCCGGCTGAATTTTCCCTGCGCCAGCAGGAAATCCCCGCCGCCGAAACCAAGCAGGAAGCGGAGCTCAGGCCAGCGCTCAAAAAAGCTCCGGCCAAACAGGCCGAAGAGGAAAGGTCAGAGAATGTTGATTTCATCAGGCCGGTGCTGCCGGCGGAGATCATGCCTGCCCAAATTCATGTTGACGTCGAAGCCACAGCCGAGGCTCCGCCGACAAAGAGCGAAGAGACTCACGCTCAGCCAGAGGCAGGTCCAGAAAATTCTCAGCCTCAGCCGACTCCAAAACCCGTCGAGCCGGGCTCCCTCATCCCGCTCGCAGAAGTTCATGTCCCGCCCGTTCTGGTGAAACGCGTCACGCCCAAATATCCTCCGGTCGCCCTGAACATGGGCATGGAAGGAAAGGTCACTGTCAACGCCCTGATTTCTGAAACGGGCCAAGTGGTTAGGACTGAGATCCTTAGAGCCGCTTCGGGCGACTACGGGTTCGAGCGGGCGGCTGAAAACGCCGTCAAGCAATGGGTGTTCAGACCGGCCAGGAAAGACGGCGTTAACGTCAAAGTCTGGAAGCCTATCGAAATTGTTTTCAAGTTAAATCAATCCCCGTCAAAGGAGTGAGAGAATGCCCCTAAGCAAGGAGCAAGAGGAACTCTACAAAAAGACCATGCAGGAAGCGAAAAGACAGCTCGAGGGCGTTGACGCCCTGATCGAGAAGGAGCTCCAGAAAGTCAGAGAAAAACTGGCCGAGCTCCAGGAATCCAAGAAGTCCTACCGGATGATTTACGAAGGAACAGCAAAATTGCTGGGCGTCGAAAGCGAGCTGGAAGACGAAGAAGAAAGCTCCAATGTCGCTGCTGCCGCCTCGAGCAAGATGTGAGACCTCCGCCCCGGGTTCACATGCGGCGGATGAGACCGAGAGTCCTTCTTTTTACGGCCAAATAACTCCCCCCTCCCCTTTCTAAGCCTGGTTCTTCGCAGGAAAAATTCCCCGGCTGACGTGCCGGACATCCTCCACGGAATAAAACGCCCGGGGATGAAACCCGTGGATAATCCTGACAACGGTGGCCAGCTCGCTCCGTTTGATAATCATGAAAAGGATGTTGACTTTCCCGGATATTCCCCTGGCATCGACACTGGTCACGCCGTACCCTTCCCGCCTCAAGAACTCGACGAGCTGGGATGCGTCCTTGTTCGTGATCAGGCGCAAGACCAACTTGCCCATGGCCAGTTTCTCCTCGAGGTAAAGCCCGACAAAATTGCCGGTGGCAAAGCCCCCCGCATAAGCCAGGTAGCAGAAGACATTGGTCAGGTTTTTCATGATCTGGCCGATGGCGAGCAGCCAGATGAGCACTTCAAAGAACCCGAAGACGGGCGCCAGAAACTTTTTCCCCCGGGAGATGAAAACGATCCGGATCGTGCCGAGCGTCACGTCGAGGACGCGAGCCGTAAAAATCAAGGCGGGCAAAATCACCCAAGTGAAAAGGTTGGATTCAAGAATTGGCGTAAGGTCCATCTCTCAATCTCCAGTTGAAAATCGATTGAAGGCAGTCTGAACGAAGGATTATAATGGTAACCCGGAGGAGAAACAAGCATGCCGCGCCCAAAAATCCATCTTGTCGCCAACGCCCATCTCGACCCTGTCTGGCTCTGGGATTGGGAAGAGGGCGCCGCTGAAGCGCTCTCGACCTTCAGGACCGCGGCCATCCTGTGTGAGGAATTCGAGGGCTTTGTCTTCAACCACAACGAGGCCATCCTCTACCGCTGGGTCGAGGAGCATGAGCCGGGGCTCTTTCGCCGCATCCAACGCCTGGTCAAAGCCGGGAAGTGGCACATCATGGGCGGCTGGTTCCTCCAGCCCGACTGCAACATGCCGAGCGGCGAGTCTTTTATCCGCCAGATTCTCTTGGGCAAACGCTATTTCAAGAAAAAATTCGCCGTCAACATCACAACCGCTTCTAACCTCGACCCTTTCGGCCATAGCCGCGGCCTGGTGCAAATTCTTGCCAAATCAGGGTTCGACTCATACATTTTCTGCCGGCCGGGCCAGAACGAGCAACCGCTTCCCGCTGACGATTTTGTCTGGGTCGGGTTCGACGGCTCGGAGGTCATGGCCAGCCGCGTTTCCGCCCACTATAATTCGCCCGCCGGCGCCGCCGCGAAAAAACTCCTGGACTGGTTCGCGGCCAACCCCGGCCGAAATCCGAGCCTTCTCCTCTGGGGAGTGGGAAATCACGGAGGCGGACCCACGCGTCAAGACCTCGCCGAGCTCCGCCGGCTCATGGACGAAAGGAAGGATGTCCTCATTCTTCACTCCACGCCCGAAGCCTATTTTAAAGACCTGCGCCGCAAACGCGGTTCCCTGCCGCGCCATGCCGGGGACCTGAATCCCTGGGCCGTGGGCTGTTACACGACCATGGCCAGGATTAAGCAGGGCCACCGCCGCCTCGAAAACGACCTTTTAGTGGCAGAAAAAATGGCTGCAGCGGCCCACTTCCAGGGCTTAATGCCTTATCCGCAGGCAGAGCTTGAAGAAGCCGGGCGCGACCTTGCCTTCACCCAATTCCACGACATCCTGCCAGGCTCCTCAATCCCTGTTGCCGAGGAGTCGTCTCTACGGCGCATCGGGCACGGTCTCGAGATTCTGTCCCGCATCAAGGCTAGGGCGTTTTTTGCCCTGGCAGGAGGCCTGCGAGCGGCCCAAGAAGGCGAGTTTCCAATCCTGGTCTACAACCCCCATCCTTTCCCTTACGAATGCCTTGTTGAGGCTGAATTCCAGCCCTACGAAATCAACTTTGGCGGCGGCTATCTCGCGCCCCACATCAGCGATGAAAGAAGAAGGTTGCTCCCCGTTCAGCCGGAAAAAGAGGCCAGCAACCTCAACCTCGAATGGAGAAAAAAAGTCGTCTTTGCGGCCAGGCTCGAGCCAGCTCGGATGAACCGCTTCACCTGCAGGCTGGAAAGACGCTCCTCAAGGCCCTCTGCCGAGGTCAAAGAAAAGGACGGTAAAATCTACTTTGAGACAGAGGAACTGGAAATTATCATTAACGCCAGGACCGGCCTTGTTGACCGCTACCGGGCAAACGGCGTTGATTTTCTCGCTGAGCAGTCTCTCCGGCCTCTTGTCATGCACGACAACTCCGACCCCTGGGGAATGACGCTGAGGAGTTTCCGCGACCTTGAAGGCTCGTTCGAGCTCGCCTCATCGGAAGAAGGAAGCCGCGTCTCTGGCATAACAGCGAGGCCTTCCCTGCCGGTGCGCGTCGTCGAGGATGGCCCTGTAAGGACAATCGTCGAGGCCGTTTTCAGCTACGGGAATTCGTTTATCTTCCAGAGATACAAGCTTCCCAAAAAAGGCACGGAAATAGAAGTCGAAACGCGCGTCCACTGGCTTGAGAAGGACAGGATGCTCAAGCTTTCCCTGCCGACGTTGCTCAAGAGTGCCTATTACCTCGGGCAGACAGCTTTTGGCGTGGCCGAGTTGCCCCGAGACGGCAACGAAGTCGTCTCCCAGAAATGGACGGCTGTTGTCTCTCGCGAAGATGACCTGGCTCTGACTTGCATCAACGAAGGCATCTACGGGTCGGATTTTCTAAACGGCGAGGCACGCCTTTCTCTCCTCCGCTCTCCGGCTTACTCCGCCGACCCGGTCCTCTCGGGCCCGATGGTCAGCCAGGACCGGTATATCCCGCGCATCGACCAGGGCGAGAGGCTTTTCCGGTTCTGGCTGAACGGAGGGAAACGGGCATTCCGCCTGAGTTCTGTTGACCGGGAAGCTTTGTTTCATAACGAAAAGCCTTTTGTCCTTGTTTTCTCCCCGCCGGGCCGCGGCCGCAGGGTGAAGGCTTTTATCCTCATCAGCGACAGCGCGATTCAGGTCTCAGCCCTCAAAAAAGCCGAGACAGGGCCAGACCTCATCATCCGCCTTTTCGAACCCACGGGAAAGAAGCGGACGACGACCGTCTCTCTACCCTGGGCCTCTGCCAAAAAGACGGTAAGCCTATCTCCGTTTGAGATAAAAACACTCCAATTTAGCCCGAAGTCGGCGCAATTCAAGGAAATCGACCTCTTGGAGAGGCCTCTCCGAAGGGAGCGATGACTTCCAAAGAGCGCGTCCTGACTACCCTTGAGGGTTGCATTCCGGACCGCGTTCCGTGGGGCGAGTTCGCCGTGGATTTCGACACTGTGGAAAAAATCATCGGCCACAAGACATTCTTCCGGGCCAAGGCCAGGTCCAGGATCGCCTTCTGGGAAGGCCGGCACGAAGAGGTGGCCCAGAGCTACCTCGAGGGCCACATCGAGCTCCACCGCCGGCTCGAGCTTGACATCGTGACTTTTCCGATGGCCACCTGGGAGATCCCGCCGGAGACAGACGACCGGCCGCCACGAAAAATCGACGGCACAACATGGGAAGACAAATACGGCCGCGTCTTCAAGTATTCGCCGCTGACCGAAGATATCACCTGCGTCAAGGACCCGGTCGAGGAGGCCCGCCGGTATTCGCTCGAGGAATTCAAGAAAGAGCCGCCGCGGCCCGAGCTTGACCCGCGCTCCTTTGAAATCCTCGACGCCGTCATCAAGGAGTTCAAGTGGGAGAAATTCATCTGTGGACCTTCGGGCAACATACCGGGAATCGTCTTTTTGGGCGGCCTGGAAAAGGGCTCGCTGGCCATCCTCCAGAGCCCGGAGCTCGTGCGCGCTGCCACGAATTATCTTGTCAGCGAGCAGAACCTGGCCGATGAGGTTCTGGTCCATCCTGAGGCTGACGCCGTGCTCGTTTCCCATGACTTTGGCCACAAGACTGGCCCATTCCTCAACCCGGACATGTTCAAGGATCTCTTCTTCGAGGCAAACCGGGTCAGGGTAAAAAACCTCAAGGATAAACATGGGAAAAAAGTCTTCCTCCACAGTTGCGGCAACGTCAATTCCTACTTTGATTTTTTCATCGCCATCGGGTTCGATGCCTTCCAATCGATCCAAGCTTCAGCAGACATGGACATTTCCGCTATCAAAAAGAAATACGGCGAAAAAATCACCCTCTGGGGAGGCGTATCCCTGGAGAACCTCATAAGCGGAACAGCCGAGGACGTCCGAAGAGACGTTCGACGGGCCATGGCCTGCGCCAAACCGGGCGGCCGGTTTATCTTAGGCACTAGCCACAGCGTGGCTGTCGGGAGCCGCTACGAGAACTTCATGGCCATGTTAGACGAATACCATAAGCTCGCTGCATATTGATAGACGGATGTCACGATGAAATGAACGAGCCCGTTAGCCTTGTCTTGGTGGGAATCGGAGGGATGGGCTCGGTTTATTTAGAGGCACTGCTTGACAAATGGGAAAGCGGCGTTTTCCGCCTTGCCGGCGCTGTCGACCCAGAGCCGGAGAGATGTCCGCACATCGACAAGCTCCACCTTCTCGGAGTTCAGATCTTCGAAAAGCTCGAGGATTTTTACGCTCGTGAGCGGGCTCAACTCGCCATCATCTCTTCTCCCATTCAATTTCACCCCCTGCAAACACGCCTGGCTTTAGCTCACAGAAGTCACGTGCTCTGCGAAAAGCCAGTGGCGGCCACGATCCAGGAGGCAAGAGATATGCTGGAGGCAAAAAAAGAAGCAGGAAAGCACGTCGCTATCGGCTACCAGTGGTCTTTCAGCAGCGCAATTCAACGATTGAAAAAAGACATTAAGCAGGGAATCTTTGGACGGCCGAAACGGCTAAAATGTCTGTATCTCTGGCCGCGCGACGAAGCTTACTACCGCCGCAACGATTGGGCGGGGAAGAAGCGAGACAGCAAGGGACGTTGGATCCTCGACAGCCCAGCCAATAACGCCATGGCCCACGACCTTCACAACATGTTTTACATCCTCGGTAAGACGGGGGAGACAAGCGCCCTTCCGGCCCGCGTCGAGGCTGAGCTCTACCGCGCCTACGATATCGAGAATTTCGACACAGGGGTTCTGCGTTGTTTCACCGAGGAAGGAACGGAGATTCTCTTTTACGTCTCTCATGCGTGCGAAGCCGACACGGGACCGGTTTTCCGGTATGAATTCGAGGCCGGAGCGGTCGAGGCCAGAGGAAGGAACGCGGATATCAAAGCTTTGCTGGCCACCGGAGAGGCGATTAACTACGGAAACCCGGATAGCGAACCGCTCCGCAAAATGTGGGAGGCCATGGACTGCGCAAAAAGAGAGACAATTCCTGCCTGCGGCATCGAGGCAGCAGTGAGCCAGACGCTTTGCCTGAACGGCGCCCAGGAGTCCATGCCCGAAATCACAAACTTTCCTTTTTCACTTATAAAACGACGGGGAGAACCTGGCCAGATGTCTATCACAGTCAAGGGGCTGGAAGACGTCCTTGGCGAATGTTACGAAAAAAACCTCTTCCCCTCAGAGTTAGGCGTTTCCTGGAGCAAAAAAGGAAAGGTCATCGACCTCACCCATTACCGGAATTTCCCGGGCGGCTGATTAGGGTGACGGCTCTCAGGTTTTACGCAATTTCCCGGCGAGCTGGCCGCAGGCAGCCTGGATGTCGGCGCCTTTAGACTGACGCAGCGTCGCGTTCACTCCTTTTTCTTTGAGCGTTTTCAAAAAAAGCCTGTTCGCTTCTGCTGGCGGTGAGAAAAAATCAAGCCCAGGAACAGGGCTACAGGGAATCAGGTTAACCTTGGCCCTGAGTCGTCTGGCAATCGAAGCTAAGTGGGCGGCGTCCTCCGCTGTATCGTTGAGGCCGCCGAGCAGGATATATTCAAGGGTCATCATCCGGCCTGTCTCCTTGATATACTCCTCGCACGCCCGGAGAATTTCCGGGAGAGGGTACTTGCGGCTGACAGGCAGGAGCTTAGAGCGCAGCTCCTCGCGCACGGCGTGGAGAGAAAGGGAGAGATTCACCTGAAGCCCGAGCTTCTTCAGGCGCTCGATTCCAAGGACGATGCCGACTGTAGAGACGGTGATGCGGCGAGCGGCGATTTCCATGCCTCGGGGATCGTTCATGATTTTAATCGCCTTGACGACGCTATCGCAATTGTCGAGCGGCTCGCCCATGCCCATGAAGACAAAGTTCGTTAGATTCAGGCTGAGCTTATCCTGCAAGATAAGGACCTGGCCAAGGATCTCGGAAGGCCGGAGGTTCCGCTTGAACCCGCCCATTCCGCTGGCGCAAAAAGCGCACCCAAATTTGCACCCAACCTGAGTGGAGAGGCAAAGAGTGTTCCTTTTGCCCGCTGGGATGAGGACCGACTCGATAAAATTCCCGTCGGCAAGCCGGAAGAGGAATTTTTCTATTTTATCAGACGCAACAAGCCGCTCGGCGACCACGAGTGATTTGAGCAAGAAGCCCTCTTCAAGCTTGAATCGAAGAGATTTAGGAAGGTCAGTAAAGGCATCGAAAGAAGCCGCTCCCCTTTTATAGAGCCAATCGAAGACCTGTCCTGCCCGGTAGGCAGGCTCGCCCAGATCCTTGAGCTCCGCGGCCAGCTCCTCGAAGGAGAGATCCCGGATATCTTGCTTGATTTTCATTGAATCCTAAGCAGTAATCAGAGATAAGCCCAAGCTTTAGGCCCGTGCAGGCGGAAAATTCCATGTGTTCAGCCTCTCCGTTTCCGGCTCTATTAAACACATATCCGGAAAACCGCGTCAAGCGCCGAGCGAAGGCTCTATATAAATGTACTCGTTCAGAAATCATCGGAAAAAGCAAAGCTTCGTTGGAAATCCGGGCCTTCATCTTGAAGACATCCAAGCCAGGACTTTAAGCTATGCCAACTATCAAGCTGAGTCTGCATTTGCGAGATGAATCAGTTCAAAAAGAAGGAAACCCTGGCTGCTTAAAAGAGAGATCAGGATATCTTGCTTGGTTTTTATTTGATTGTGACCATGAGCCAGAGGAGGAAGATGACAAGACCAACGAGGATCCAGGTTCCGCCAAAGCCGAGGACGTCGGCCCGGCCAGGCTTCATGATTTCCCAGTTCGAGCGTGGCCAGATTTTCCTTTTCATCCAGCGCTCCGGCCGCCCCGCCGCTTCCTCAACGGCTTTCTGGTCAAGCTCCGTCGTCGGCTGGATCGGCGTGTGGATTTTGGCAAAAAACCGCTCGAGGTCGGCCTTAGGAACTGGCTTCGTCAGAAAGCTCAGAGTGAAGGCGAGTCAAACCAAAAAATAGGGTGTTTTAGGGGGACGCCATACATAATGCACCTAATTCTCCGCCATTTCTTAACATCCCTTATCACGACTTATTATGTCCCCAAGTTAGGTGTGCCATAATTAGTAAATTACGTATGCTGTCCCGGCTAAATCTTACTGTCCCGCCTAAATCTTATTTGAGAAGTTTGGGCTTTTTCATCGTCCTTACCAAGTGTGATGGATAGGCGGTTGTTGCGGTTGAATTTAAATGCGTAATGATGTATATACATATGCATGGAAAAAACAAAAATGAAAAGGGTGAATGTCATCATCGACAGCGATCTTTATGATCAAGCAAGGGCCGTCGCTTTTCTTCGAAGGGCCAGTATTTCGGAAATCATCAGAAAGGCGCTCCGGGAATGGATGGAAAAGAATCTCGACCGAAAAGCGGAAATTCTGCTCTCCGAAACAGAGGAAAAAAAGTTGATCAAGATTCTCGAGTCGGATGAGTTCATTCCTGCGTCAAAAGTCAAAAAGCTGCTTGGATTATGACTGTCACATACAGCGAGACCTCCCTTAGGTATCTTCAGAAACTTGATCAAAAAACAAAAAAGAGGATTTTCGAAGCCATCCAGCGTCTCCCCGGTCAAGGGGACATCATCAAAATGAAAGGCCAGAAAATTCGAAATATCTTTAGGCTTCGAGTTGGCTCGTACAGAATTCTATTTGTGATGGAAGAAGAAACCATTAAGGTGCTTGACATCGCTCCAAGAGGAAATGCGTATAAATAAGAGCGATTCAAGCCAGCAATAAAGACTTGAATCTCTGCCATCTGCACTCTCCAAGAAAAATTCGTATACCCTCACAATCGGAAAAATAGGGACGGTTCTATTTTCTTGAGGGACTTGGTTTTTTCAGAAAAAATAGAACCGTCCCCTTTTTCCGCTTTCCTCTTTGTTGACCCGATCGCACTTTTTTTGATATGCTCAGGCCGGGCAAGAGTAAAGATAAAGAGACGGCCATGGCCATCACCTGCCCGAAATGCCGCGCCGATAACCCGGAGACCATGAAGTTCTGCGGAGAATGTGGGACACCGCTGCCGGTCTCCAAACCGCTCCCGTCTTCCCGGCCAATCTCTCCCCCGGCCAATCTCTCCCCCGGCCACCGAAACCCTGGAGGCGCCGCGGGAGGAACTCACAACGGGCTCCATCTTTGCCAGCCGCTATCAAATTATCGACGAGCTGGGCCGCGGCGGGATGGGCCGGGTCTACCGCGCTCTCGACAAAAAGCTCAACGAAGAGGTCGCCCTGAAGCTCGTCCGGCCGGAGATCGCCGCTGACCGGTCCACGCTCGAGCGCTTTCACAACGAGCTCAAGCTGGCGTGCAAGATCAGCCATCCCCACGTCGGCCGGATGTACGAGCTCATGGAAGATAAGGGGGCGCACTTCATCACCATGGAGTACGTTCCGGGCCAGGACCTGCGGGGCCTGATCCGGCAGACGGGGCAGCTCACGGTGGGGAAAGCGATCGCCATCGGGAAGGAGATTTCCGAGGGGCTGGCGGAGGCCCACAAGCAGGGGATCGTCCACCGCGACCTCAAGCCGTCGAACATCATCATCGACCGGGCGGGGAGCGCGCGGATCATGGATTTCGGGATCGCCCGTTCGCTGGCGGTGAAGAGCCGGACGGGAGCCGGAGTGATGATCGGGACACCGGAGTACATGAGCCCGGAGCAGGAGGAAGGCAAAGAGGTCGACGCGCGCTCGGACATCTACTCGTTAGGGATCATTCTCTACGAGATGCTGATCGGCCGGGTGCCGCTCGAAGGCGATACGCCGTTCACGGTCGGCGTGAAGCAGAAGAGCGAGGCACCCACCGATCCGAAGCTCATCAACCCGAGCATCCCGGACGACTTGAGCGGGATCATCCTGAAATGCCTGGAGAAGGACAAATCGAACCGTTTTCAATCGGCAGCGGAGGTCGGGGGCGAACTCGAGCGCTTGGAGAAGGGTTTGCCGACAATCGAGCGAGCTGAGCCCGGCCAGGTCACTTCCACCCGCAAGCCCTTCACCTCCAAAGAAATCACGGTCAAGTTCCAGCCAAAAAGGCTGATCATCCCGGCGTTGGCCGTCATCGTTGCGATTATCGCTGCCATCATTATCTGGCCGAAAAAAGCTTCGAACCTTGACCCGAACCTCGTAGCCGTGGCCGTTTTCGAGAACAAGACCGGCGACCCCAAGCTCGACCCCGTCGGCAGCATGGCGACGGAGTGAATCATGCAGGGGCTGACCCAGGTCGGAGGATTTTCCGTCGCTCAAATGCCGTCGGCCGAAGCGATCGCCGCGGAGTCCAAAGGGAAAGACAAGCTCCGCACCCTGGCCGAGGCGACAAAAGCGGGAAAGATCGTCCACGGCGATTACTTTCTCCAAGGCAAGAACATCCAGTTCCACGCTTGGGTGGAGGATATGGCGGCCAAAAAGAATCTTCTCGCGCTCGAACCGGCAAGCGGGCCGGTAGCCGACCCGGCCGCGACGCTCGAGCCACTCCGCCTCAAGCTCATGGGCGGCCTGGCCGGCGTTTTCGATCCGATGTTGAAAGATTTCTTATCGATGATGAAAGAGCCGCCGAACTTTGAAGCTTACTGGGAATACCTCGAATGCATGAAAGCTCATAGACGCGGTGAATACCCAAAAGCCGTTGAACATGGCCTCCGGGCGGCGGAGCGGGATCCCAACTTGAAACAGGCCTTGATCGTAACCTCCCTCGACTATTGGCAGCAAGGCCAATATGAAAAGGCCGACGAGTGTCTCCAGGAAGTCGAGAAATCAAGGGCGGATCTCTCTCCCTCGGAGCGCATCTTGCTGGATTGGCTGCAGGCGCTTGTTCGTGGAAACCTTGAGGCGGAACTTCGGAGCATTCGGCAGCTCGTCTCCGTTCAACCGAGCTGGACGTGGAAATATACATTGGCGTCTACGGCGTACAAAAATAACTTTCCTCAAGAGGCATTGAACGCATTGGCCGGGTATGATCCCTACAGTGAAGCCTGGAGAGATTGGTCTCGTCACTATTGGAGACTCCTGGCAACGGCTTGCCATATGCTCGGAAACCATAAGCGGGAATTGATAGAAGCCCGCCGTGGACGGGCGCAATTTCCGGAATTGTTATCGATATTGGACAAAGAAGTAGGTTCTCTGGCCGCCCTGGGCCAGACGAAAAATCTTCAAAAGCTCTTCGAGGAAAGCATGGTTTTGCCGCCAATGAGCGGCTATTCGCCGGGCGATATCATGCTGAGGGCGGGGCGGGAATTGAGAGCCCATGGATTTAAGGATGATGCCGACCAAGTTCTGAATCAAGCAATGCAGTGGTTCGAGGGACGTCCCGACCAGGAAAAAGCAATCGCGGACAACCGATATAGTCAGGCCAGGACGTTGTATGTCCTTGAAAAATGGGCCGAGGCGAAGGTGTTATTCGAAGGGCTCCGTAATGATGCCCCGGATAATATCGACTATTTAGGATACATGGGGGCTATCGCGGCCCACCTGGGTAATAAGGAAGAAGCGCAAAAAATTTCTAAGGAGCTCGAGGACGACAAGCGGCCCTATCTCTACGGAGCCCCGGTATTTTGGCGTGCGCGGATTGCCGCCCTTCTCGGCGATAAAGAGGGCGGGGTCAATCTCATTCGTCAAGCAACAAAGCAGGGCTATAGATACGATTACCTCCATCCATGTGAAGATTTCGAATGCCTGGCCGACTATCCGCCCTACATCCAGCTCATGAAGCCCAAAGGCTGATCCCGCCGATTCGGCCCCTTATTCCTAATCGATGCGTTTGAGAAATTCCGTTACCGAGATAATCTCAATTCCCTCGTACGACGCGAGGTCTAAAAGGCGCTTGTCGCCGCTAACCACGACGTCCGCTTTCCCGTCAACGACCAGTTCCAGGAACTTATTGTCCGAGAAATCCTCGTCGATTATGCGCAGCCTGGTCCTGGTCTTGACCGGCTCAGAAAACGGCATGACCTCGACTTCGACGAGGAATTTAATTTCCTCTCCGGTCAGCTGGAATCTCGGATAAGAAAGCACCCTCAGGTATTCCTTCAGCACCTCGGAGGAGAGAAGAAGCGTAATTTGATCCTGCTGCCACAAAGTCACAAGCCGGCCCGGTCCGCCGCCGAAAAGCGTGGCCGAAATGAATACGCTTGTGTCAAGGACAACCCGCGGTCCCGGCCGCTCTCTTACTTCTTCCTCGCCCATGCAATCGCTTCTTCGATATCTTTCTCAGTCAGGCCGAGTGCGGCGATCTTCTTTCTGACTTGCTCAACCGGGTGTTATTCCATTACTTTGACCGGTTCCTGACCGTGTATGAGAGCCGCCTTGAGAAAGAATACGGCTTTTTCCGGCCCATCCCCGCCAAGGGCTGGGCCGAGAGGGGACATGTTCCGAATTCTCTGGAATTCGGTACGTGTCCCCCTTATCTGCCCTCTCCTCTGCCCTCAGTGCGGCGGCCAGATGCGCATCATAACTTTCCTCACCGATTATGCCGTGGTGGACCGCATTATTAATCACCTCAAGCTCACCTTTGTGGCGGAGAAACCTCCCCCGCCTCTGAACGCCTTCCAGGAATATCTCATGGCCGCTGAGGCCGGCGGCGAATATTTTTCTTAACTTTCTCTTTCTCGGGAGGAGACGGGTTGGTGATTTCCGCTCCTTTTGACCTTGGCCGCGGTTTAATGGCTCTTTTGGACCCGCTTCGAGCTCGATTTGACACGTGCAAGCCTAAGATTTATCATTCTTCACGATAGGTCGAGCGGAAATGGGTGGCTGCAGACTTATTTTGCCAGCGCACCAGAAAAACGAAACTCTTATAAAAGCTGAGTCTGCATTTGCGGGATGAATCAGTTCAAAAAGAAGGAAACCCTGGCTGCTTAAAAGAGAGATCAGAATATCTTGTTTGGTTTTTATTTGATTGTGA
>JARYMI010000079.1 GCA_029907205.1 Clostridiales bacterium | reverse complement strand
CGGAACAGTCTGTCGTTTTCGATCCGGGAGCGGAGAGCACGGCTGACCACCCGCTGAGCTTACTGGGTAATAATGAACTGGGGATAAGCAAGGAAAGCGCGCTGAATATCGTCACCTCGCCCCTGCATTCGCGGCGAACTGCCCTGTGTTTTAAAAAAGCCGGGTTTCAGAATTTCCGCGTGGTGGCCAATCACGTCTCTCGAAAGCAGGATCCTGCCCTGGTGAGACAGCTCCGCACGTCGCGCTTCGAGTTTTACCACCCGAGCGGGAAAACGTATGACGACGTGCTGATGCGGCTTCGCTGGAGGTCAGGCTATTTTTTTGAAGCGCTTCGAGAGGCGGCGGCCATCGGGTTGTATTGGATTAACGGGAAGATTTAAAACAAGATGCCGGCCGCCCGCTCTAAGACACTCCTAAAGGTCGCGGCTGGCATCGCCATCACGGGCCTGGCGCTCTGGCTGAGCTTCCGCAGGCTCGAATGGCAGGATGTCCGGACCTCCTTCGGCAGCGCGAATTATTCCTGGGTTGTTGCGGCAACAACGCTTACTCTCCTCACCCTCTACGGTCTCGGCTGGCGCTGGCAGATATTGCTCAAGCCCAAGGAAAAATTCAGTCTGGCCGACCTTTTCAGGCTCAATATCATCGGCCAGTATGTGAACATTCTCATGCCCTGGCGTGTAGGGGAGGTGGCCAGGGCCTATCTGGCCTCGAAGCAATCGCAAGCCTCAGCGGCCTTCGTCATGGGAACCGTAGCTGTCGAGAAAATCTTAGATTTTTTAGTCTTTGTCGTTTTCTGGCTCGTCGCCCCGGTATTCTTGACCGCAGGGCAAAGCGCTGGCGGGCATAAAACAGCCCTGGTATTTTTTGTTCTGGGAGCTGGAATTCTTGTCCTCTTTGCTTTCCGGCCGCAAAGCTTTCTTAGGCATCTGGCCCGGCTGGCGCGCCTGCTGCCGCACAAAGTCGGGCGGCCGGCTCTTGAGTTTATCAGCGAGGGGCTCGAGGCATTCGGCCAGCTCAAGAGCCCGAAGGTCCTGTTAGCCTTCGGCGCCATCACCCTGGGGCTTCTTTTCGGGCAAATCCTCACCAACCTGCTCTTGTTCAGGGCTTTCGGGATTGGACTTTCTCTCTGGCCGGCGCTCCTTGTCTTGATGGCCGTCCAGGCTGGGAACATCCCGCCCTCGGTGCCGGGAAAGATCGGAATCTTCGAGTATGCCGTCATCCTGGCTCTCTCAGCTTTCCGGCTGCCGCGCGAACAGGCCTTGAGTTATGCTATCATGCTTCACGCCGTGGCTTACATCCCAAAAATCCTGTTAGGGGCGCTGTTTATCGGAGGGATCGCGCCGAAGAGAATGGCTGTAAAATGAAGGTTCCTGATATCCGCGCTGAAGCCTGGTTTCATGAGAGGCGAAAGCTTGCTTCGGCTGACCGCTATTCATCCGGGAAGGCGAAGCGGCTGATGGACATCATCGTTTCTTTCACCGTCTTGATGGTCACTCTTCCGCTCTGGCCGATGATTGCCCTGGCGATTAAACTGAATTCGCGCGGGCCTGTCTTTTACACCCAGATGAGGGTCGGGAAAGGAAAAAAGATCTTCGCCCTGAGCAAATTCAGGTCGATGATCGAGCGGGCTGAGGAGGAGGGCGCCCTCTGGGCGAACGAGAACGATGAAAGAGTGACGGCGGTCGGCCGCATCCTGCGGCGGCTCCACGTGGACGAGCTTCCCCAGCTCCTCCACGTGCTCAGGGGCGAGATGTCGCTTGTCGGACCGCGGCCGGAGCGGCCGGAATTCGTCCGGGAACTCAAGCGGGAGATTCCCCATTATTCCTTGCGCCACTTAGTCAAGCCCGGGCTTACGGGCTGGGCCCAGGTCCATTATCCCTATGCTTCATCGCTCGAGGCCTCGCGGGAGAAACAAGAGTATGATCTCTATTACGTGTCCCGGATGAGCTTAGCCATGGATTTGTTGATTCTATGGAAGACGGCAAAAAAGGTTTTTAAGAAGAGACAGTTTTAGAGATATGCCCCGGCAGGGAGAAAGATTGCTTCGCTTCGCTCGCAACGACAAACCAGGGCAAAAATGAGGGCGGGCGCTTTTATTTTCTTCATGTTTTTTATTGCGGCGGGGCTGCTCCTCAATTTCATCACCCCCCCTTTTCAAAACCCGGACGAACCCCATCACTTCGGGGCGGTCATGGTTTATGCTCTGGGCGAGGACAAACGGGATTTCGTCGAGAAGGAAATTCTGCGCCTTATGGACGAGAATGACTGGTGGAGGTTCGCCGGGATGGGAAGACGCGAGCCGCTGCCCGAACGTCTATCGGAAATACCCTATCTCATGGGCTATTACCCGATCAGCGATTTTCGGGAAAGGCTTGCGGGCCTGACTTTCTATCATTTCCTCCTGGGGAGGGGAATCCGCCTCACGGGCGTCGAGAACATCGGCGTGGCCTATTATGGCTGCCGCTTGGTCTCTTTCATTTTTATCTTAGGTTCCTTGCTCTTAGCCTTCTCCGCCTTCCGGAAGATGGCGACCAGATGGGGAGGTTTCTTTTTGTTTGTGCCTTTTTTCGTGCTCTTTTTGCCGCAATTTGCCGTGCTTTCTATCTCGGTGAGCTCCGATGCGCCGGCTATTTTCCTGGGCAGCCTTTTTTTCTGTGCAGCTTTTTCTTTGATCAGCGGCGGGTTCAGGGCAGGGCCGTTAGCTCTGCTCTGGGGGAGCGCTTTCCTCGGCCTCGTCACGGACAGGTCGGCGTTTTCTTTGATCTTCTTGGCGGCTTTGTGTCTTATTTTTGGCCTAAAGATTACCAGGAAGAATTATCAGAATTATATTGTCGGAGCCATCGCCCTTTTCCTCGTTTTTCTTCTTGCGGCCTACTTTCTTGTCCTTCTTTTCCCGCTCGAGATTGATAACAGCGTCAGCCTTATCAGCCAGAACTGGCAGCGGGCGCTCCGGCAACTCCCACGGCTTTTTTCGGTGTCGGATTTCAACCGGAGGTTCTATATTTCGCTCGCCGACAGCTTCTTGCTCAGGTTCGGCTGGATGGCTTTTAGCGCCGCTAAAATATTTTACTGGGTCTGGAGAGGATTAGTCGTGCTCGCCGGGCTGGGTGTGTTTGTTTATGCGGTTCGCGTTCTTATCGGCTGGATATCCCGGATGAGCCGGGGAAATCGGCAGCACTTCTCCCTGGTCTTTTTTTGCGCAGCGGCGGTCTTCGCGCAGCTCGCCGGCCTCTGGGGATATTACGGAGCAAATAAGATCCTCCCTCAAGGGAGATATTTTTTCCCGATGATTATCCCGCTTGTCTTTTTATTTTTCTTAGGCCTTGAAAACCTCCTCGCGCTTATCAGCCGTAAGGCTGTGGCCGTCGGCCTCGGAACTGCCGTTGTTTTCGAATTCATCTTCTTCGGTTATGTTGTCTGGACCTACATCATTCCTGTCTTCCATTTAACTTTAAAAGCTCCTCATCCTGGGATTTAAACGAGGACGGTGCTAAAATAGGCGGCGCGATTGGCCAGATGAAAAAGTACCTTTTGGAGCTCATCCAGTACCGCGACCTGCTTTTTAACCTCACCCTGACCGAGCTCAAGCTCCGCTACCGCAATTCGCTTTTAGGCTTCCTCTGGACGGTCCTCAACCCGCTTTTTTACCTCCTCGTCCTGGCTTTCGTTTTCTCCCGAATCATCAAATTCCAGGTGCCCAATTACACGATTTTTCTTTTTGCAGGGCTCGCTTCCTGGCTGATGATCCAGCAGACAGTGACCATTGCCACCGCCTCGATCGTCAACAACCAGGCCCTCATCCGGCGGGTCTATGTTCCAAAGATGGTCTTCCCGCTTTCGAACGTCTTTTCGCGCTATGTGGACCATGCGATTTTAATCCTGGTCCTTTTCGGGTTCATGGCCGTCTTCAAGGCGGCCTTCACCTGGAGCCTTCTCTTTATCCCCGTTGCTGTCCTTCTCCATTTCTTTTTTTCCTGGGGGCTCTCTCTCATCACCACAGTGGCTCATATCAGGATACGCGACGTCCAGCACGTCGTGGCGATTCTCTTCCAGATTCTTTTCTATGCCACGCCGATCATCTATCCGCTCGATGTCCTTCCTCTTAAATACCGGCCGCTTCTCCTCTGGAACCCCTTTTATTATTTCGTCGAGTGCTTCCGGTTCCCCGTTTTTCATTCCTCCCTCCCGCCCGGCCGGCTCATCCTGACGGCGCTGGCGCTTACGGTCGTAACCTTTGCCGTCGGGTTTATCCTTTTCTATAAGAAAGAGAAATTTTTCGTCTTCCATCTGTCTTGATTGAGGCCGATTGAATGGATAAGACACTGATCAAAACCGAGTCGGCAGGGGTTAAGTACTTCATGAACTATGAGGACGGCCCGGCTGCGATGCCGCACGGAACGATCCGCTCGCTCCTGGAGAGGAAGAAAAGAAAAGAATTCTGGGCACTG
>JARYMI010000078.1 GCA_029907205.1 Clostridiales bacterium | reverse complement strand
TATTTTTATAACAATCTATGTACCCATCGTTATTTTTATCATAATCATTAGGGTTGGTTATGCCTCCACCGGCGCCGCCGGGATCATCAATATCTCCTCCGTTATTGCCGCTTCCGGCTCCGCCGCCCCCACCTCCTCCATATCCATCATATATGTAACCATAATAGGTAATACAATCCCAATAAGACCCGGTTGTAGTATAAGTATTGTACCCATCGCTGTACTCAATAGTATACGTCTTCAGCGTACAGATCTCATAAACATATACAGCCCCTTCTGAATATCTGGAAACCACCAGGGCAACGATGACTATTAAAAGCCCTACAAATAATAATCTTATAATGCTAATTCCCCTCATCTTAATGCCTCCCAATTATAACAATAAAGGGGAGGACAGGCTAAGCAAAAACACCCGTTAAATCCAGGATCAGCATTGGCTGAATGAGGAAGAACTACAGCGCTGGCAACTAAGCAAAATAGGATCAGAGCAACCGAGCACACAATATAGATCTTTTTCATGTGATGATCACCTCCTTTGTCAATTTTTATTTTCGTTTATATTTAGACCCAAGATTATCTATTTTTATATCAGCGAAATTTGTGCCAAATCATTTGACCATGATTTTATTATAATAATTTCAACAAGTTATGAATGCATAAGGAGATTATTCTTTTGTTCTGGTTGAAAGATATTGCCATATAGGGCAACTGTCTGGAATATAGCTTCTTTATCTCTTTTTTATTAAATAAGATACGTAGTTGCTTAAGTTTCTCTATTGGGCAAACCGAGGAGCTGGAGGAGAGCAGGGTTGGCATCGAGGAACTGACCGTCGGGTGTCGTCCGGTAGAGACCAAGAGGCGTGTTCTCAAAAAGAGCCTTGTAGCGAGCTTGGGTTTCGGAGAGCTCCTCTTCGGCCTTCTGTTTCTCCAAAAGAAGGCTCTTCTCGGTGATAATCCTTTCGACGACCCGTGGCAAGAGCTCGAGATAGCGGCCCTCTTCATCCTTGACGATGTAATCTTTGGCCCCGAGCTTCATCGCCTCGACAGCAATGCGCTCGTCCCCACTTCCCGTGACCATGATGGTCGGCGGAAAAATGCCCTTAGCCTCAAGAATCCGGATGACCTCGAGCCCGTTGCGCCCAGGGAGAGAATAATCAATGATGAGAACGTCAAAGCTCTCCGAAACGACGCGGCCGATCCCAACTTCGCTATCCCGGACGTGTTCAACATGGTAGCCGGCCTGCTCGAGCTTCCTTTTGATAAGGCGCGCCGTCACTGCCTCATCTTCGATGATGAGAATCCGCGCCGGTTGTTTTTCTTTCATCCTCCGAACTCCTTGCCCTCGATGGGAGGTGGGTCTGGCGAGCGTCTCCCGGTTTTTCCTGGCAAGCGAACCACACTCTCTTTCAAGTCAAGAATGCTTCTCACTCTGAAAAAATGGTAATCCACGGCCGTCGGGAAGTCAAGGAAACGAAGGATGCCCGAAAGACAGACCCGACTCCAGGAGCTAGAAGCGACCTCATAGGCCAAAATATCTCCACTTCTTTCCTACAGCCCCTTGGCGGGCGATACGGGTCCAAAGGAAAAAGGCGCCAAGCAAGTGATTTGGTTTTTTTACCGAACGAAAAATTCTTTTGCCGCGTAATAGGGATGAAGGACGACAAAAGATGATTTCACAAGGAAACAGTCGATGATTCGGCAAGCCCTGGCCACACCCGATCATTGCTTTTTGGAGGTTTTTGGACTTATTCTAAGGAGCAGAGAGGGAGTTGAGCCAGAAGTGGAGAAAGCGATGGAGAGCGAAGACGCCGTTCTCATTCGCCAAATCAGGGCTGGTCGAACTGAGCTCATAGACATTCTCATCCGGAAGCATTCGGACCGCCTGTATCATGTCATTCTCCAACTCGTTCAATCCGCGGCCACGGCCGAAGACCTCCTCCAGGATACTTGGCTCCTGGTTATTCGAAATCTCCATAAATTCGACCTTGCCTATCCTTTTCCTCCCTGGGTCACCCAGATAGCGGTGAATGCTTGCCGTTCCCACTGGAGAAAAGAGAAACTTAGGAACCTCTTGAAATCGAGCGGAATGAGACCCGAAATCAAGAGTTCGGCCTCAGAGCAGACGCCCGATTTTTCCCGAGAAGTCGAACTCAGGAAAGTTGCCCAGGAAGCCCTCAAGAGCCTTCCCCCGCGTCTGCGCGAGATTGTCGTGCTCAGGTTTTATAGCGGCCTGACTTATGAAGAAATGGCCGACGCCTTGAAGATTCCCCTCGGCACGGCCAAGAGTCGGTTGAGTTTCTCTATGATGAAAATGCGCCACTTTATTCAATTGGAGAAAAAACAATGAAAGCCAAGATTTGTCCGGAACTTGAGGCATGGCTTGACCGCCTTCCCTTGGTCGAGCCATCTGAAGAGATGAAGCACCACCTCGCCACTTGCAGGCCGTGTCAGGAGCTTTTCGATTCGCTGGCTCCCCTGGCCACAGCCCTCTCGGAAATCCCCTCCCCGGCCAGATTGAGCGAAGAAAAAATGAGAAATCTCGTCGAGGCGGCGCGGAAGGAAGCCCTCAGGCTCGCCGACCGCAGGACAGCCTGGCGATTGAGCCGGAATATCCTCATCGGCCTTCCCTTTATCGCTGCTGTCCACTGGCTTTGGCTCAACCTGAGTTCAAAGGTTCTGGCGGAGCTTCTCTCCCCTTTCGCTGCCCAGATATTCTCTGTCTTGTTTCTTGTCACTTCTTCTCTGGCGGCGGCCTTGCTCTTTGCAGCCATTCCCTTTGTGTGGGCAGTCCGGCGAGAAAATCCAAGAAAGGAGTTAACCCCATGAACTCGACTAACGACATGAAAAAATGCCCTTATTGTGCGGAACTCGTCCAAAAAGAGGCCGTCAAGTGCCGTTACTGCGGGAGCTGGCTTGGCGAAAAACCGGTCCAGCGGTGGAGACGTTCCAGGAAAGGAAGGATGCTTCTCGGAATCTGCGCCGGGCTGGCCAAGCAGTTCAACATCGACCCCACTCCCATCCGCCTGGCTTTTGTAATCGCCACCATCGCTGGAGGATGGGGTCTTCTGGCCTACCTCATTCTCTGGCCACTCATGCCCTGGGAAAAAAAATGAGAAGAGGAAATCTTTTTTTCAAAATTCTTCTTTTTA
Source organism: Clostridiales bacterium (assembly GCA_029907205.1). Taxonomy (GTDB): domain Bacteria; phylum Acidobacteriota; class Aminicenantia; order Aminicenantales; family UBA8522; genus JARYMI01. The sequence goes on along the minus strand of JARYMI010000078.1, from coordinate 1,376 downwards.
TGATCTTTCCACCCCTTTTAATTTCCAGTCAAGAATCCATAAAGCCCTGGAGGGAAATATCTTTACCACAAAAGGCAGCTTTAGTTTCTTATCTAAAAGGCAACTGGAAATCCCCTGAGGATTATGTGATGGGGAAGTTCATGGACTATGATCTTGTTTTTATTGGCGAATACCATCGCATCAAACACGATGTCGAGCTGATCCACCATCTCATTCCGCGTCTGTATCCAGCCGGGGTACGAAACTTGGCTATTGAGTTCGGCTGTCATGAGGACCAGGATCAAGTCGATAAGCTCATCACCTCCGACACGTATGACGAAGAGTCTGCCCGCCGCCTGATGCTTCATTTTGCCTCTTTCTGGGGGTACGTCGAATACATGGACATTTACAGGAAAGCATGGGAGCTTAACCATTCTCTTCCCCAAGATAAGCCCAAATTTAGAATCGTTCATCTCAACTATCGTCCGGACTGGTCTGCCCTGACCGAAGAGATGACCCCTGAACTCTGGAAAAAGGTCTGGCATAAGGGGGATACGGACGAATTTATGGCTAAGATTATCTTTGATGAATTCGTCAGCAAAAACGAAAAAGCGCTCATTTACTCGGGCTCCCACCACGCCTTCACCCGCTACCACCAGCCTGTCTATGATTTTGAGAAGAAAAATTTTTTAAGGCTCCAGACAAGCCGGATGGGAAATATTGTCTACCAAAAAATCCCCGACAAAGTTTTCAATATTTTTCTTCATTCTCCCTGGAGCACCAAAGAGAGTTTTAATAAGCACACTTATCCCTTAGGGGGAATCATTGACTTGGTCATGGATGAATTTGAGGACAAACGAGTCGGGTTCGATGTCAAGGGCTCACCTTTTGGCAAACTCGAGGACGATGACACCTATTATTCAATCGGGTATGACAAGTTCTGTTTAGAAACTTTCTGCGATGGCTATATTTTCCAGAAACATTTCAAAGACTATGAGGGATGCACGGTGGATGAAAAGTTCATAACGGCCGAGAACTTTAAGGAAGCCATCGCCACACTGCCCAATTTCCAGGCGAGAAAACTCATTACCAAGCCGGAAATTCTTATTCAAGCGATGAAAGAAGATGCCGACATAAAGAGAAGATTCCGCGACTTGAAATGACTATGCGGTTAGTACTGGTTAGCTTCACGCGTCACCGCGCTTCCACACCCAGCCTATCAAACAGGTAGTCTTCCTGTGCCCTTCAGCCTCCGAAGGGGTGGGAGATCTTATCTTGGGGCGTGCTTCCCGCTTAGATGCTTTCAGCGGTTATCACTGCCGAACGCAGCTACCCAGCGCTGCCCCTGGCGGGACAACTGGTACACTGGAGGTTCGTCCGTCCCGGTCCTTTCGTAC
>JARYMI010000077.1 GCA_029907205.1 Clostridiales bacterium | reverse complement strand
TCCCTTTTTGAACCAGGGAGGGTTTTGATGCTGTCAATCCCCGTATACATTGTTTCTGCCTTTGGATTAATTGCAGTTGCTTTTGTCGTTTTTCGGATTTTTGTCCGGCGCTCTTATCTGCAGGGAAGGCGGTTAACATGGTTTTCTACCTTTCTTGAGTTTTCAATTTTTTCCCTATTTGGCACTTTCACATGTCTGGACCTTCCTCCTGGTTGGCCACCCACGGATGTCAATCCCGTTCTCCGTATAGCCGGTTGGCTGTGTATGACCATCGGTCTATCATTGATGCTCATCTTGATATCCTGGTTCGGGTGGTCACGGGCGATGGGCCAGAAGGTGGATGTATTAAAACAATCTGGGCCCTATCGCTTCACCAGAAATCCTCAGATTATCGCATGTTTTACCGCTGTTTTTGGATACGCTCTTCTTTGGCCGTCATGGCACACTCTCGGATGGGTGATCTTATTCTCGGCAATTGCACATATGATGGTACTTACAGAAGAGGAACACTTGCGTAATATTTTCCGAGAAGAGTATGTTCAATTCTGTGTTCGGGTTCCACGCTATATAGGCGTTAGACTCAAATTAAATGTCGCTGTATTCCTTCCCTAATGAAATGGCAAGGGCAATAGGCCGTTAACGTCTTTGTTTCATCATCTCGTGCTTTAGACGACGATTAATATCAAGAGCAAATCGTAGCAGAAGAGGGGAAGACGAATTGATTTTTCCATTATTCTTTGATAGCCTTTTGTAAAATTCGAAAACGGTGGTCAGCGATGGCCGTCATCGCGAGCTCTCCTGCAGCGATTGACGGTCTAAGGATACGGCTTGTGCAGAAAAGATGCTCCCAGCCGACGGAGGGAATTCTATTCATTATCTTATTATATAGGGAACACTCAAAGGGAGAACGGATCAAATGCCAAAAAACCCGGTGTGTATCAAGGTTCTTCTGTGGATCGGCATGGCCTTGTTTCTGCTCTGCTTTCTGGCCTCTACCATAGCGCCGGAACGCATACTCCCCGCCTTGGGCTTCTCTGAGTATAACGATCTCATTATCCGTTTGTATGGAATTTTCCAGCTGAGTTGGGCTTTCCTGTTCTTTTTCGCTCTGAAAGATGTCGAAAAAAACCTTGCGATCATCAACAGCGCGATCATCACGGGATCCCTGGTTGTCGTTTTTTTCGTGGTTTACCAGTTCGCCGCGATCAAGTCAGGCGGGTATCTCCTGTTCAACGCGGCCCTCATGCTTGTTTATACTGGGCTACTTATTCTATGTAAGCCAAAACCCTCGCGGCCGTAGGATAAAAAATGGTTCACTTTCCCAAGAACGGAGTCGGAAAATATTGACTTTAAAGTCTCGCGATGTTTAAGCCTTTGATTAGGCCATAATCCCGCAGATCCAGAGTCGCCAGGGAAAATCCCAATGAAATGCAGGTAGAAGCGATGATCAGGTCGCGCGCCTCGTCGGCTAATTTTCCAATCCTATCTTTTCCATCAAGGCCTGGAACCGGGGATCAGCCAGGAGGCTATCCTTGGCTGGCAAAAACCCTCGTGGAGAAGCATTGATCACGAGCAACCTTATCTCGCGCACTTCATAGATAAGCTCTCTCTAAGAGTTCCGACCGGCTTCTGCCGGATGAAGGAAAAAGAGAACCAGAAAGAAAAAAGAAGCAACCTCTCTAACTTTACTCAAGGTGGGCCCAAAAATATCGAAAACTATCGAAATCCGCAGGGCTTTGAAAACGGGTGTTTTACAGGGGAAATTATTTATTTTCTTCGCCTTCAGATTTGCCGCTGCTTCCGACACAAGGTAGAATTCAGAGGTTCAAATCCTGTATCGCCCACAGACCTTTACCCGAGACACTAGCCTGCTTGTTGGCCTTCCCTGGACTGATTCCCCTTATTTCTTTTCGTCCACCAGAAGGTTCATCCGGCGCAGAAGGTCCTGGAAGCGGGGCTCGTCGTGCATGGAGTCCCACCCGTAGCCGCGCGCCCGAATCCACGGAACCGTGGTTTGATGAGCCTTGTAGGCGTCCTCAAGCTCCTGCAGAGCTGCCTCTTTGTCTCCGAGCATCAAATATGCTTGGCCTATATGATTGAAGCTACGCGTGTTCCGTTCAAACTTGGAGGAGATCGCCAACGCCTTTTCTCGCTGTCCGGCCAAGGCATAGGCCATGGTCAAGTGCGCGTAGCCTCTCATGGGATTGAGTTCGACGAGACGCTCAGCCGTGGCGACGGCCTCCTGGTGCATTCCCTTTTTTGAATAGGCGATACGGAGCACCTGGTAGCTCGGCCAGAAATCTGGGTTCAGGTCAATCGCCTTCTTGGCCTCGACGATCGCCTCATCGTACCGGCCGGAAAAGTTATACAATGCCCCCAGCCACCCCGTATTCAGCGCCCGAAGTGGATCAAGGTCGCGGGCGAGCTTATGCTCGGCAATGGCTTCGTCGAGGCGGTCAAATATGACCAGATACCAGGCGTAGTGGTAGTGAGTCATGGCCAGGCTGGGGTTGAGCTCCAGGGCGCGCTTGAAAAGCTTTTCCGCTTTCGCCCAGTCCCACTCGTAGTAAAGCGCCACATCCGCCAGCACGCCCACGGCTTCGGCCATCTCGGGGTCCAGTTTCAGCGCCTGCTCGGCAGCCGCTTTGGCTCGCGGGAAGGCATCGAGTTGCTCCGCGCCGCCATGGCCGAGGGTGATGTACCCCTGCGCAAGGCCGGCATAGGCTAGCGGCTCCGCGGGGTCGATTTCCACGGCCTGGTGCAGATACCGCATGCCCTTCTCAAAGCTCTCCGGGTTGTTCTGCGACACGTAGAACATCCCCTTGAGATAGGCGGCGTAGACCTCGGAGTTGACGGTCCGAGCAGAGGCCAGGCGGGTCTGCTCGGCCGGGAGCAGCTTGAGCGCCAGCGCCTTGGCCACGCTCTGGGCCACCTCGCTCTGCACCGCCCCGAAGCCCGAGAGCTCTTGCTCGTAGCTGTCGGCCCAGAGCTGTGTCTGGTCCCGCACCTGGATCAGTTCGGCGGTGATACGGACGCGGTTCGCCTCGCGCCGCGCGCTGCCCTCCAGGACGTATTCCACACCAAGCTCGCGTCCGATCTGGTCGACCGGCGTGTCGCCCTTCTTGTAGCGCATGACCGAGGTGCGGGCTATAACGCTCAGGCTCTGCGGATGGAGGCGTCCGAGCTGGGTGATCATCTCCTGCGTGACTCCGTCGTTGAGGTACTCCTGCTCCGGGTCGCCGGTGAGGTTGGCGAATGGAAGCACGGCCATCTTGATGGCATGGGCAGGGGAGGCACTTCGTCCGAGAAGCCGATCCCGGACTCCTCCGACGTTGAGGCTGAAAAGGACGAGGATGACAGCCAGGGCGGCAGGGAAAAGATAGACGATATCCAGCCCGAGAATTCTCCGCCGGGCCGCCCGGCGCTTCGCCCTGAGCGGCCTGAATCCTTCAGTGACGGCGGCGAGATCTTCCCAGAACTCCTCCATGGTCTGGTAGCGGTCGGCCGGATTCTTGGCCAGGGCCTGTCCGACGACATGTTCCAGTTCGGGGGCCGTGCCGGGGCGGGCTTTTACCAGGGACTCCGGTTCATGATGGAAGATCGAATAGATCACGGTCTGGTCGTGGTCTCCGCGGAAGGGCAGCTTGCCGGCGAGCATCTCGTAGAGGACAATCCCCAGCGACCAGATGTCCGTGCGCCCGTCTAACTCGTCCCCACGAGCCTGCTCCGGCGACATGTAGGCCACCGTGCCCAAAGTCGTCTGGCTCTTTGTTAGCGAGCTCCCGCCCCTGAGCTTGGCCAGCCCGAAGTCCATGACCTTGGCCTGGCCCTTCTTCGTGACCATGATGTTGGCGCTCTTGATGTCCCGGTGGATAATGCCCTTGCCGTGGGCCTCCCCCAGCCCGGCCGCAACCTGAGTGATGATGTCCAGCGCCTCCTCCGGTTTCAGCGGCCCTTTCTTGATCTTGTCCCGGAGCGTCTCCCCTTCCACATACTCCATGGCGATGTAGGGAAGGTCTTCGGTTTCCCCGACCTCATGGATGACGCAGATGTTCGGATGGGACAGGGCCGCGGCCGCCTGGGCCTCAATGAGGAACCGCTCCTTGAGTTCCCGCGAGTCCATTAAATGCGGCGGCAGGAACTTCAAGGCCACGCAGCGCTTGAGCTTGAGGTCCTCGGTCTTGTAGACGATGCCCATCCCGCCCTGGCCGATCTCCTCGAGGATGCGGTACTTGCCGGCGATGAGGCTGCCCGGCTTTAATATATGTAAGGGGATTTCGAGGCTCATCGTCAGGGAAACTGGCTCCGGCCCCCCAGAGCCCAACGGTACCGCGCAGTTGCTGCAGAACCTCGAGTTTTCCTTATTCTCGGTGTGACACTTGGGACACTCCATGGCCCTCCCTCTCCTCGATGCCAAAATATTATTAAAGGTGGAGGCGCCTGTCAACCGCTAAGCACGACCTCTCAACTGTGCCCAAATTGTGCCCAAAAGAATAGGAATTTGGTTTTTCTGGTGCGGCGGCTAAACGAGCAACCCAGCAC
>JARYMI010000076.1 GCA_029907205.1 Clostridiales bacterium | reverse complement strand
GAAAAAATTGGTCGTGACTGAAGCCAAGACGTTATTTTTGTTCGATAATTCTTCGTTGGCACTTCGTTATGGTACTCCGTCATCAAATTTAAATATAGATATTTATTTTCAGTGAAGCTCCCCGCGGCAAGCCGCGGGGCATCTTCAGCGCAGCTTTAAATCAAGCTGCGCAGGTCCTTGCTCAAGATCACGATGATGCATTATGTATTTCTCGATCACCTCACGAGTCATCCGGTCTCCGACCGTCCGGGCAAAATATCCATCCTCCCACAACTCCCCGCTCCACAGCCTCCTCTTCAACCCCGGAAACTCGCGAAACAATCCTCTGCCGCTTTTGCTCTTGATAATCCTGACCACCTCTCCAATCGAACGGCTCGGTGGAAACGACGCCAGCATATGAACGTGCTCTTTCGTGATTTCCATCTCGATGATTTCAATGCTATAGTCCTCGCAGATCTCTTGGATCATTTGTTTCGCTCGTTCCCGGACCTCTTCCCGCACAAAGATATTTTTCCGGTATTTTGGACACCAGACCAGATGGTAGGACGTGTCGTAGACCGAATGACTCGTTCGTTTGAGGGCCACGCATTATATATATCACACCACCGAGCAAGGGCCTATGCGGATAAGGGGGACTTTCCGGTCCCCCTTATAACCCCCTCGGAGCGGCATGCATTCATCCCCGCGGCAAGCCGCGGGGCATTCTGCAAAGGAATTTCGTAAAAAAATGAAAAGTAGATATCGTGTCATTGTCTTGGGAGCTATCCCACCACCTTATATGGGGCCGACTCTTTCAACTGAGGTAATCCTCAATTCAAAGCTAAAAAATGAATTTGACCTTATCCATCTTGATACTTCCGATCATCGCGATTTGAATAGGCTCAATAGAGTAGATTTGTGGAATTTTTTGCTGGCATTTAAGCATTATTTCATGCTTGTAAGGTCAATTTTTAAGCATTGGCCATCTCTTATTTATATTCCAATATGTCAGACAACTTTGGGGTATTTTCGGGATGCTCCTTTTATCGTTATAGGCAAAATATTTAATCGGAAGATCCTCTGTCATCTGCGGGGCGGAAATTTTAGAAACTGGTATTCATCATCAGGCGCGCTGACCCGTTGGGTCGTCCGGCGCGTTCATTCTCTTATCGATGGCCAGATAGTCCTGGGACAGTGCTTGAGAAATCTCTTTGAAGGAATTTTACCGGAGAGAAAAATCTTTACAGTCTCAAACGGAAAAAATGTTAGTTTTGACCAACAAAAGAAAGAAAATCCTGACAAAATCAAGATACTTTTTCTATCAAATTTTATTCGAGAAAAAGGAATTTTAGATGTCCTTGAATCAATCCCTATCGTTTACCGCCATGAACCGAGAGTTGTATTTATTTTTGCTGGCGATTGGTTTGACAGAGGTACAAAGATTGAGGTTGAAAATTTTCTTAAGAATAATAAGGAACTTCCTGTTCAAATAAAAGGACCGATTTTTGGTCATGAGAAAGTCGATGTTCTCAGCTCATGCGACATTTTTGTGTTCCCGCCATACCAAGTCGAAGGACACCCATGGGTCATTATCGAGGCTATGGCTGCCGGCCTTCCTATAATTAGCACAGATCAGGGTGCAATAACAGAATCGGTGATAGATGGAGTCAACGGTTTTATCGTCGAGAAAAGAAATCCCTACCAGATTGCCGAAAAAATCAAATTCTTAATAGAAAACTCTGATATCCGGAAGAAAATGGGTGAGGAAAGCCGGCGATTGTATCTGGAAAATTTTACAGAAGAAAAAATGATTGAGCGCTTATCTTGTGTCTTCAATTCTGTCCTTTCCCAATTATGAAAGTTCTCTAACTTTCGATGAAATCACCCGCTTGTTTATTGGGCATAAGCTTTTTTCCAGTTGATATAAAAGAGGCCCTTACTGAAGTTGTAAGTCGCATTCCTAACAGGACTGGAGAATACTTTTGTTTCCCTGGTGTCCACCTTGTTATGGAAGGTTTTAAAAATCCTCGCATTAAGAATATTTTAAATAACTCAGCAGGGAATTTTCCTGATGGTATGGGTGTCGCTTGGGCTTTAAAATTTTCAAAAAAAAATAGTTTTAAAGATCGTGTTCGCGGCGTTGATTTTATGGTTAAATTGTGTCAGTATGCTGCTCAAAATAACCTAAAAATTTTTCTTTACGGCAATACAAAAGATACATTAATAAAGCTTGAAGAAAGATTAAAAACGGTGTTTCCAGGGATTAACGTTGTTGGATCAATTTCGCCACCTTTCCGTCCAATTTCGAAAGAAGAAGATAAATATATCACTGGACAAATTAACGCAGTTGATCCTGATATTCTATTTGTTTCGCTTGGTGCGCCAAAGCAGGAGAGATGGATGGCGGAACATAAAGGAAAAATAAAATCATTACAATTTGGTGTTGGGGCAGCGTTTGATTTCATAGTAGGCAAGGTTAGACAAGCGCCGAGATGGATTCAAAGGGCCGGCATTGAATGGCTTTTCCGTTTGCCTCAACAGCCTTATAAAACTATTTACCGAATGTCATTTTTCCCAGAATTTGTAATTAGAGTTCTTATAGAACTCTTAAAAAAGAAGAAATAAAGAATATCTCATCATCCCGACAGATTAGAACATTTTTTATAAGTATCGAGGTAAAAAGTCGGTCTTAACTCAAGGAGGGCCGAAAGGATATCACCCAGTGTTTTAAACTTTTCTTGCATAAAGGAGGATGTTTCTATGAAAAGAGCACTTGTTTGTGGTGCAGGCGGATTCATTGGCGGGCATTTGGCAAAAAGGCTAAAAAAAGAAGGCTATTGGATAAGGGGGGTTGACATAAAAGAGCATGAATTTTCATACTCTCATGTTGATGAATTTCTTCTTCTCGACCTTCGTAAGCCTGAGAATTGTATTAAAGCGCTTAGAATCTCAGATGGCCCCTTTGATGAGGTTTACCAGCTCGCTGCTGACATGGGGGGCATGGGCTTTATATCATTCGCGGAATGTGAGGTATTGTATAATAATGCCCTTATTAACCTTCATATGACCCATTACTCGGCAACAATGGGCATCCCTCTTTACTTTTTTTCTTCTTCAGTTTGTATCTATCGGGATATGAAACTTGGTGAACCCGAGCTGTCTGAAAATGATGCTTATCCTGCCAATCCTCATAATGAATATGGATGGGAAAAATTGTATTCGGAAAGGGTTGCATTGGCCTATTCGAGGCGCTATGGAATGAAGGTAAGAATCGGCAGATTCCAGAACTGCTATGGCCCTGAAGGCACTTGGAGGGCGGGAAGGGAAAAGGCTCCAGCAGCAATTTGCCGTAAAGTCGCCGAGGCGGAGAACAACAGTACTATTGAAGTATGGGGAGATGGGACCGCAGTTCGTTCTTATATTTATGTCGATGATCTGATTGAAGCAGTCCTTCTCCTTATCCATTCAGGCTTAGAGGGACCCATTAATATTGGTTCCCCAGAGTATTTTTCTGTTAAAGAACTCGTTAATATTGTAGCAGAGATAGCGGGAAAGAGAATAGGAATTAAATGGATAGAAGGGCCGGTGGGAGTTCAATCCCGAAATTTTAGCAATATTCGAATTAACTCTCTAGGCTGGCGGCCAAAGGTTTCTTTTAAGGAAGGAATTAGAAAGACATATGAATGGATCGAGGAACAGGTCAGAAAAAACAGGTCGGAAAGATTTCCCCAGTAGCAAAATATACAATGGTTTCAGTTATAGGCGGTCACAAAATTAGATGAAAGGTAGAAACTTTTTGATGAAACGGATTTTATCTTTATGGCCTGTCTTAACCGCAGTGAGTGCAATAAGGAGTACAGTAATATGAGCAATAGTGCAATGATTAGCTGTTGCCTGCAATCCAATGACGGATGGATTTTGCATGGAAAGTGTCAACAGCCGAGAAAAACCACGCTCAGAGCTTGTTCTGCGGTTATAGCTTCGTTTAAAAGACTCAGAGCCATAATCAATAGATGTTCTGATATTGGAATCGCCACGAAGGTAAGCGATGCAGCCTTTGCCTTTAAGGAATTTCGGATGGAGCCAAGGGCAGAGAGGATGGTTTTTGGCAAATTTTGTAGAATGGGTCACAGGGCAAACGAACTTCAGTCTTATTTTCCCCCGGTCTTTGAACTTGCCCCAGTAAAGCATATTAAAACCGGCAATACATATGAGGCCACCACTTGGGGAAAGTTTGACATCGGAGTGTGTTTGCCAGCGGGGATTACGGGCTATTCTAGGAAGAGCTTTTAAATCATTGATGACAAACTTGAGGATGTATTCGACGTCGTACATAGCATCTGCGAGGACCTCTTTAATAGGAAAATTGAAAGAGTTCTGGATTTGGGTAAATAGAGGAATGAAGAGAGTTTGTTCAGAGACATTAGCTGGTTTGGTGATTTCAGCCACAGGCAATTCAGACATGGCATCCAAGACAACATGGTTTCGATACCCCCAGAAGTACTTAATCTTTTTCTCTGAGCCTTCTTTGAAATGGACGAGAAAAAGACTCGCTCTCCCTCACGTTCAAACTCAAGGCCGGGACCGATCTTGCGGAAAAACCCGGACAAACGGAAAA
>JARYMI010000075.1 GCA_029907205.1 Clostridiales bacterium | reverse complement strand
GTATCATATACAACATGCTGTGTCAAGCTTATTTTTTATCCACAACAGGTTGATCATGCTTATATGGGGAAAATAAGGAGGGAATGCTCTGTTTCCCGTTCGATATGGGGAGTAATTTGCATCTGTAAAACGACAGGATAGCACATCTTTTATTAGATAACAGCACACTATTCTGCTAAGTCTTGAGAGAACCAAAAGGAAGCTTTCGAGATCAATTTCCCCAAGTAACGGGTTGTTCTGTCCGCATTTGGGATCGAGTCCGGGGCTGTTGGATTGGCAGTTTCTTAGGCGAATAGTTGTCCGTGGAAATCCAGGCTATCACTGTTTTTGCCTTTTCGCGGGGATTTGAAATCATTGCCAGCCGCTTTCCATCGGGGGACAAAGCCAGGACAATGCGGTCTTCCCACGTGGGCGCTTGAAAAAGTTCTTTTTCCATTCCCGTTTCAAGGTTGCGGAGCATAACTTGGCGGGCGCCCTTGCTGCGGTCACTAAAAACATAATAAATAGATTTGCCGTCAAGGGACCATTCCGGTGTTTGAAAAGATTGCTGTCCCCTAGGTAATTCACATTTTACGATTGAAGATCGATGGGGCCTCCGCACTCCCGCGCCACGAAAAGGGAGCGAAGAAATCCAATATGATCGTTTCTTCTGCCATGATTACTGCCGAAGTCTAACGGCATGCGGCTGAGCGGCGGTCGCGTCCGCTGCGACAGCAGCGGGACGGCACGCCGTTTGCCGCACCAATTCCAGAACTCCAATTATATTTCAGGACATCGCCCTTCACAAGACCGCTTGCAGACGGCGTGCCGTAAGCGACCGTCCGTCTCCAGCCGCTGGTTCGGCGAGCTTATCATAAGTCTTCCGGTTTCAATCCCGTCTTCTTTGCAATTCTCGCAAGCATGCGAGGACCAATTTCTTCTCTATCGTGAAAAGCAAATACATAATCAGCCCAGCCAGAACGACTCAATACTTTGTGTGATGTGCCTGATTGGCGTTTAATTGACCAACCGATACGAAGCAACGCTGAAAGTACTAATCGGGCTCTTGTTGAAGGCCATTGACTCATTAAGCGACCGCAAAGACTTCCTTCAGTTCCGGGATTTCCTCTCCATGTTCAAGTCTGTCGGCCATGACCCTGAGTGCGAGAGCCTTTGCTTTGGCAACGGCTTCTTCCCGAGTCTTTCCATAGGTCATGACGCCGGGCAGATCATGAATCTCGGCGATCCAACGACCGTCATCTTCTCTTTCGGTTTCGACAATCATTTCCACAACCTCCGAAAGAAATTATATCAATAAGCTTAGAGGAGAGCAATCTTTGTTATCCGCCGAACGGTCGGCATAAGGCGCGGCGGCTTTTTGCCGTCGCTCTTAATGCCGTTGTTGTGCGGTCATCTCTTTTCAAATGCAAGTGCCATTTGCATGGCCCGCAACAGTGGAAAGCTCTCCGGCACCGCCTGCTTCATAGGAGAGGTTTCTTTGAGCTTTGCTGTGATTTCTTCTAAGAGTTGAGGGATGAGTACAACCTTTATATCGTCTCCCCAGTTTAAATCTCTTTTTGTTGTGCTCCATCCGACAATCGCTATCTTTTCAATTGTTTTTATGTTTGAGCCAATTAGCGATTCATATTCCTTGCGGGACAAGATGAACTTCTTCTTCAGAAATCTGTCTTTCCGTTCCTGCCAAGAGTTAGCGTCGCTTGAAGTCTCGATGTGAACAAGACGCTGGTCCGATGGTGAAAAAGCCAAGACGTCAAGTTCAACATCCCAACCACCCTTTGGCCTTTTGCGTGTTCGCGGATTTGATCGGACAAAGTAACCGCTAAATTCATACCATTCAGCAACCAACGATTCCAAGAAATTCATTATTCAGTTCTCCGCACAACGGCCTGCGCTTCACCTGCGGCGAGGCGAAGCCGTCAGGTGCAAGCGCTTGTTGGGCGGCATCACAGCCCATATTTGAAAGTGAGGTGTTCCGTCAGCCAAGACAAAAACCCTTTGTGCCTAAGATGTTGGATAATGCGTTGCCAACTACATCTCCGCAGCATGGTCGGCTGTCGCAAGGCTGCCCGTGTTTCCCTATAGGCAGCAAGACCGTCTCCTCCCTCCTGAAAGGCTGGATTCCGTTCATCGTACATCAGGACGACATGTCCACCTTCAAGCGATACTGTTCCATCTGCATTTATACTTACTGCCAGGATATTTCGCACCAATTGATAGTTCCTGTTCAGCGGACAGGGGGACAAGTCACTATCACTTTGCCATCTAAACAGATGCGGGACATAACGCCAATACAGTACCCCAATTTCAGTTAGCGGACATCGTTCCCTTCTCCCCCTCTGCTTCGAATAGGTGCCGTCGCAGTGCTCACTCTCGTAGTTTGTATCTCTTGGGGTCAATCGTGGGCGAGAACAAGTTCCCACGTCTGCTTCCGTGAATTTGCATTCAATTGCCACTCGATAACTACCAAAGACATATGCATCGAGGCTCGTGGGACGGGGCTCGCCGAGATGACCTACCTTGAACTCCATTGCGAAGTTATCAAAGCCCATCTGCGCATTGCCAAACAAGGATTGACCGTCATCATCCTGCAATTCAGTCAAGCAATGCAAAATGTCATATATCGCCAAATTGCCCAGGATACTTTGCGCCAAAGCCTGTGAGCTGTTCATGCTGCGAAACCACTTGTGCCTATCTGGCTCTGGAACCAGCGCAAGTAGTCTGCTAATTTCTCGTTGGCTCGCTGCAGGATTGATGATAACGTTTCGCCATACTTCACGCTCAAGAAACACAGGAGGGCGTCCATCTTGGGCATATGGACGTTCAAAAAACCTTTGCCAGTCTCCAAATTGAGATTTTTGATACTCCCAATACCGTTGGTTCAAGTCAGCTTTGTAATCTGTTACCGCTTGCATACTCTCGGGTTCGACAGTCAGAGGCATATTTTAGCATAATTTTGGGGCTAAGTTATTTATTTTCAACACAGTCTTTCCCTGAAAAGCCCAAATCATGTAGGCATGCGAATTATAATTAAGTGCTTGACAAATAAGGTGGTATATGATAATTAAATAGACATGTATGTGCGAACCATCTCCCGTCACAACAAGGACGGATCTACGACCACCTATGTCCAGCTTGCCCATAACGTCCGCGACCCCAAGAGCGGCTTCGCCCGCGCCCAAGTCCTCTACACCTTTGGCCGGGCCGACACGCTTGACGTGGACGCTCTCCGCAGGCTGGTGAGAAGTATTTGCCGATTTATCTCGCCCGAAGATGCGCTCCAGGCGCAGGCCTCTCTGGCATCTCCAGGCTTCGAGTTCATCAAGAGTGCGCCTATGGGAGGCGCTTACTTGCTGCGGACACTCTGGGAACGCCTGGGTCTTCACACCGTGCTGAGAAAAGCGCTCAAGAAGCGAGAGTTTGCTTTTGCCGTGGAGTGGACCATTTTTGCCATGGTCGCCAACCGCGCCTTGGCGCCTGACTCCAAGCGGGGGGTTGAGGAATGGGTAAGAGAAGATGTGGCCTTGGGCAACCCCGAGTCTATCTCCCTTCAGCATCTGTATCGGGCCATGGATTTTCTCCTGGAACATCAAGAGGTGGTCCAGAAGGAAGTGTTTTTCTCGACAGCCGATCTTTTTAACCTTGAGGTTGACCTTCTTTTCTTCGACACCACGACCACTTATGCGGAATGTGAGGAAGAAGAGGGAATACGGCAATACGGACACTCGAAGGACAAACGGCCAGATTTGCCACAAGTGGTTATTGGCCTGGCCGTGACCAAGGAAGGGCTTCCCGTGCGCTGTTGGGTTCTTCCCGGCAATACTCAGGACATGACGACGGTGAAGCGGATCAAGACAGACCTTTTGGGCTGGAAGCTTTCGCGCTGTATCTGGGTCATGGATCGGGGAATGAACTCCGAGGAAAACCGCATCATTCTCCAGAGAGGCGGAGGGCATTATATCCTGGGAGAGAAACTTCGGGACAGCCAGGAAGCCCATAAGGAAGCGCTCTCCTTCAAGGGCCGCTTCAAGAAGGTCAAAGATAACCTGGAGGTCAAGGAGGTAGTAGTCGGCGAGGGAGAACGGCGCCGGCGGTTCGTTCTTGTCTTTAACCCCGAACAGGCCAAAAAAGACAAGACGACGCGAGAGAGGACGCTCCAGAGGATTGAAGAAGAGATCAAGGCTCTGGGTGACCAGCGGGGGAAAGCCCACAAGAAGGCTGTCTGTGCGTTGCTCTCTCATCGAACCATGGGCCGGTTGATCAAACAGACCAAAAGTGGCCGCCTGAGGGTCAACTGGGCCAAAGTTAGAGAGGAGGAGACTCTGGACGGCAAATATCTGCTTTCGACTTCCGACGATACGCTCTCCTCTGAGGATGTGGCCTTGGGCTACAAACAGCTCATGGAAGTGGAACAAGCTTTCAGGATACTGAAGACGACTCTTGAGCTTCGGCCGCTCTATCATCGCAAGGACGAAAGGATCCAGGCTCATGTGCTTCTCTGTTACTTGGCACTCCTTCTTGTGCGGATTTCTGAGCGGGAGGCAGGGGAAACCTGGGACCGCATCCGTTCGATTATGGAGAGATGCCATTTGGGAGAATTTTCTTCAAAAGACGGACGTATTCTCCAGCGGACAGAGCTAACGGCAGACCAAGCTAACATATTGAAAAGATTAAATATAGCATCGCCACTGAAGGTCTATGACGTGAGTTTTAAGGCCTAAACCTGTAGGCACACACCAATTTTTTGACTCCCTTCTAACCCATTGATATTATTAGAGTAAGCG
>JARYMI010000074.1 GCA_029907205.1 Clostridiales bacterium | reverse complement strand
CTGGGGATATGCACCAGAATATGTGGAATTAATGTGGAAAATGCTCCAGCAGAAAAAACCCGATGATTATGTTGTCGGAACCGGAGAGAATCATTCTGTTGAAGAATTCCTGGAAGAAGCTTTTAAATATGTCGGCCTTGAATGGAAGAAATATGTGGTTGTTGATCCGATGTACTTCCGTCCGGCAGATGTAGACGAGCTCAGAGCAGACCCGGGCAAGGCGAAAAGCATTCTCGGTTGGGAACCAAAAATAAAATTTAAAGACCTGGTAAAAATCATGGTTGACGCTGAGCTTGAGAAAATGGGGATGGCTCCGCCCGGTGCAGGGAAAAAAGTGGCCCTGGAAAACGGATTTGCCTGGGTCAAGAGTTAAGCTGAGTAAATCGAAAAGCCGATGACCAGAGTTCTCATAACAGGCGCCAGCGGATTTGCCGGGAGGCACCTTATTCAGGCTTTAAGAGAAGAAGGAAAATCAAATTTCGATATATTTGGCACCTGCTTTCCAGACCGGCCTTCTGCGTCTCAGAAGAGGCTCTTTTTTCTTGATATAAGGTCGGAAAAAGACGTGGAGGCCATTGTCAGCGATATTAAGCCGGATTGGGTGTTTCATCTGGCGGCTGTGTCTAACGTGCGGCACTCCTGGGAACATAGAACAGAAACTTTTGAGATAAATATAATTGGAACTCATAATCTGCTTGAGGCGGTCAGGCTTTTTTCGCCGCGGGCCAGAGTCCTCTTTGTGAGTTCTTCAGAAGTATACAGGTTTGATAGGAAAAGGCGCCGCGCAGTCACAGAAAAAGCGCCGTTAGACATTCTGAGTCCTTATGCCTACTCAAAAGTTGCGGGCGAGATTCTCTCGAAATTTTATGTGCAGGTTGAAAAACTCGATCTCGTTATCGGGAGACCTTTTCCTCACACCGGTCCGGGTCAGAGCGAGCAGTTTGTATGTTCTGACTGGGCAAAGCAGATTGTTCAGATAGAAAGAGGAAAGACAAACCCAGTAATTAAGGTCGGAAATCTGAACGTTGTGCGGGATTTTTGCGATGTACGTGATGTGGTTAGGGCTTATGTTAGGCTGATGAGCAAAGGAAGAAGAGGGGAGATATATAACGTCTGCAGCGGAAAGACGATTTCTTTAAAAAGAATCTTAAATTTACTAATTAAAGAAGCAAAGGTTGGCGAGCCCATCTCCGTTGAAACCGATCCTAATAGATTAAGGAGGATAGATTCTGCGTTTCAGGCCAGTGATAGAAGGAAAATAATGAGGGAAACAGGCTGGAAGCCGGAGATTGGGATTGAGCAGTCGCTGAGGGATTTACTGGCTGATTGGCGGTGGAAAGAGAGAGGAGTTGAAGAAAGGTTTGCTTGATAAAAGCCTAAGCATTCCATATAAGTAATTAATATAGCCCTGGTGATGATTTCTGGTCATAGCTGAACAGAGGGGCGACGGAACAGCAGGGTTAGTTAGATTAAATCGAAAATAGAAGGATAGAAAGAAACAGATGGAAAATTTTGCGCTTATCGGTGTGGCGGGGTACATCGCGCCGCGCCATCTTCAAGCTATCAAGGATACGGGTAACACGCTTGTTGCTGCGCTTGATAAAAGTGATTCTGTTGGTATTCTGGACTCTTACTTTCCACAAGCCGATTTCTTCACTGAATTTGAACGATTTGACCGCTATCTTGAGATGCTGCGCCGCAAAGAGCCTGAAAGATCAGTGCATTATGTTAGCATCTGCTCCCCAAACTACCTTCACGACGCTCATTGCCGGTTTGCTCTTCGCATTGGAGCCGATGCCATCTGTGAAAAGCCAGTTGTCTTGAATCCCTGGAACGTCGATGCCCTTCTCGAAGCTGAAAGAGAATATGGAAAAAATATCTATACGGTCCTTCAGCTCCGTCTGCATCCTGAAATATTAAAGCTGAAGCAAAAGGTTGAGCAGAACTCTTCTGATAAGACCTATGATATTGAACTTACCTATATTACAGCCCGTGGCAAATGGTATTTTTATTCCTGGAAAGGAAGCGAAGAGAAATCTGGAGGCATTGCGACAAACATAGGAATTCACTTTTTTGATATCCTTACTTGGATATTTGGAAAGCCGATAAGAAATATTGTTCATGTTAAGCAGCCCGACCTTGCCGCTGGATACCTAGAACTCCAAAAAGCTCGAGTGCGCTGGTTTCTTTCACTGCGGCATGAAGATTTGCCAGCCGAGGCTGCCCGTGGCTCCAGACGCTCTTATCGGTGCATAAAAATAAATGGCGAACCGTTTGAATTTACTGATAACTTTCAGGATCTTCATACTCGAGTCTACGAAGAGGTTTTGAAAGGTAACGGCTTTAAACTTGAAGAGAATCGAAATGCAATTGAGATCGTTTATGAAATCCGGAAAACCAAACCCAGCCCCAAGTTAGGTGAAATGCACTCATTGTGCCAAAAATTAAATAGAGGGAGGTTTGATGAAGGGCAAAAGATATTTTGTTCACCCGAGCAGTTATATTGATGACGGTGTTGTAATAGGGGATGGCACGAGAATCTGGCATTTTTGCCACATTCAATCTGGTGCCCGAATTGGAAGAAATTGTGTGTTGGGGCAGAATGTCAATATCGGCAATAATGTCCAGATTGGCGATTTCGTTAAAATTCAGAACAACGTATCTGTTTACACGGGCGTTGTTCTCGAAGACTACGTTTTTTGCGGGCCATCATGCGTTTTTACTAATGTTCGGAACCCCAGGTCTGAAATTGTGAGGCATCATCTTTATGAGAAAACCTTGGTCAAACGGGGGGCTACAATTGGAGCTAATGCCACGATCGTTTGTGGTATAACTATCGGAAGATACGCTTTTATAGGCGCGGGCGCCGCTGTAATTTCAGATGTGCCAGACTATGCCTTGATGGTCGGCATTCCTGCAAAACAAAAAGGCTGGATATCCCGGCACGGTCATCGCTTGCTGAATCCGGATGCCGAAGGGATAATGGTATGTCCTGAGAGTGGCTGGCGCTACAAGGAGGTAGAGCCAGCTGTGGTCCGCTGTCTTGATTGGCCGGAGGACGAACCGCTTGGCGGTAGTAAATGATGTAATAAAGACAATGATTCCAATAATTGACCTGAAAGCACAATATGCCTCTATTGAAAGAGAAATAGATGAGGCTATTAAAAGGGTGCTCCGCTCTGGCCATTTTATTTTGGGGCCTGAAGTAGAAGCGCTTGAAAAGGAAGTTGCGAACCTATGTGGATGCAAGTACGGAATAGGTGTCGCCTCTGGGACTGATGCTCTTATCTTGGCTATTAAGGCTGTTGGGATTGGGCCGGGAGATGAGGTAATAACAACTCCATTCACTTTTGTCGCCACAGCCTCATCGATAGTCCATTGCGGGGCAAAGCCAGTATTTGTTGACATAGACCCTCTAACATTTAATATCAACCCGGACCTGATTGAGAAAGCTATAACAAAAAAGACTAAAGCCATAATTCCTGTCCATCTTTATGGTCAACCGGCAGAGATGGATAAGATTATGGAGATAGCTAGGGCTCATAACCTCATTGTGATTGAGGACGCCGCTCAGGCAATTGGTGCTAAGTATAAAGGCAGGCCTGTTGGCCAATTTGGAATTGCCGGTTGCCTCAGTTTTTTTCCGACCAAAAGCCTTGGAGGCTATGGCGACGGGGGAATGGTCGTAACAAATGACGCCGAACTGGCTGAGCGGGTCGGAATGTTGCGCATCCATGGATCAAAACCCAGATATTATTACCATATTATAGGAGCCAACTCCCGACTTGACGCTTTACAGGCTGCCATCATTCGTGCAAAGCTTCCCTATCTTGCGGGCTGGACCGTACAGCGCCAAATGCTTGCAAATCAATACGATAAAGCTTTAAGCAATGTACATCTCATAAAGATACCTTTCAGGGCTCCTAGTTGTAGCCATATTTTCCATCAATATACAATCCGGGTAACGGGAGGAAAAAGAGACCCGTTAAAGAGCTTTCTCGCTGACAGGGGAGTCGCAAGCGCCGTTTATTATCCAATGCCTTTACACCTTCAGTCTTGCTTTCGGGAGCTTGACTATAAGCAGGGAGATTTTCCTGAGAGTGAAAAAGCAAGCCATGAAGTAATTTCGCTTCCTATGTTTCCCGAGCTAAGTGAAAAGGAACTATATTTAATCTCAAATGCAGTTGCTGATTTCATGCGCTCTGTACAGTGATAATGCAGAGTAAAAGAGAGCTTATCGTCCAAGTAGTAGAGGTAAGGGGAAATTGTCCTGCCTATAACATCGGTGATGCTTTCAAGGTTATCGACGGATTCAAGCTCGTTTCTAAAAGGCCGTTATGTTTGCATTCAATCGCCTCGCTTATGCCCTATTATGTGGCGCTGAGTCATGGTGTTAAGTGGAACGAGCTTGGTCTCGCAAAGCAAGGTGATGTTGCTTATATCCAGTGTCTCGATCCTTGTGATAGAACAGGAGGAGGCACTGTGGTGTTCGCTATTAGAAGCAAGTGAAATTGAACCAGCTTAAGGTTATTGATATTGTTGGGGCAAGACCACAATTTATAAAGTTGGCTCCAGTACTCCGGGCTATAGAGCGACACAATATGAAGAATGCAGGCTCAGCTATAGCAGAAGTTCTGGTTCATACCGGCCAGCATTATGATTATGAAATGTCGCAGGTCTTCTTTGATGAGCTCGGATTAAAAGCCCCAGATTATCACCTTGGAGTGGGCTCCGGAACCCATGCCTATCAGACAGGAGAAATGCTCAAAAGAATTGAAGAGGTCCTTCTCAAAGAAAAACCGGATCTGGTTATGGTCTATGGCGATACCAATAGTACGCTCGCTGGAGCTTTAGCGGCGGTGAAGCTGCGCGTGTCCATAGCGCATGTGGAAGCCGGCTTGAGAAGTTTTAATAGGGAAATGCCTGAAGAGATCAACCGGGTGCTCACCGACCATGTGGCCGATCTCCTCTTCTGCCCCACCGAGACCGCAGTACGGAACCTGAAACGGGAGGGTTTCACCAACATCGTTAACGACGGCCGTCTCCTCCCGCTTGACTACGCACCACGGACTCCGGACGACAAGCCACGCACTACACGCCACGTGCCATTAGTTCTCAACGTCGGCGACGTGATGTACGATGCGGTGCTCCAGTACGCCGAGCTTGCCGAAGCGAAGTCAGGGATCCTCGAGCGCTTGAAGCTTGAGCC
>JARYMI010000073.1 GCA_029907205.1 Clostridiales bacterium | reverse complement strand
CTCCAACCAGGCCTTCGCCACGGTCATCGGACCTTTGCTTGAAGTGCCGATCCTCATCATCCTGGTCAACGTCGCCTTAAAATTCAGAGCAAAATATTTTTCTTCGCAGCGCAAGGTTTTAAATTAACCAGGAGCAGACCTAATCCAGCCAGTTTTCGATTTTGGGAGTCGGCGGCGATACGAGCTGGGGCGCTAAGCCGCACGATGAGTACATGCTCTTTCCCAAACCCTACTCTTACACATTCAGGCTGCGTCCATTTTCGAAGGAGGATGGAAACCCGCGCGCAATAAGCAAAATAAAACTTTCGAATTAATCATGTAAAAGCGGCAATTCTCTTTAAAAAGAGAAATTTTTCTTCTCCTTGTCATTCCGTACATCAACCATCTAAAAGTGTCAATGCATTGAGCAGCTCCCGTCCAGACTCCAAAGAATTGAAAGTCGAGAGGCTAGGTTAAACCGTCTGAGTGAGAAGGATAGAACAGAGGTCAAATCTATCATTGAAATCTTAAACATTCCCGCGGCTGAAAACAATAACGCGACATTTGTGCGGCTCGGAGTCTTATTTTCAAAAGCAGATGCATATGATCCGATCATATGCGAATCCGAGGAGTCCCAAATAATTGATTGTCATAATGCTCCGTCCTTCGCCGATGATGAAAAGCAAACCCCTATCGCTAAAATTTATATTTCCATTGTACTGGAAATTATGATAATTAATAAAAGAGTCGATAAAAAGGATATAGAAATGAAGGGAAATCAATACGGGGATAATTTATTGAGTCAATTGAGTAAGTTGTTTTTTTACTCAATCTGTTTGTTAATGGTTTTTTCTTCTCTTGTATTATCCCAAGAACGGCATATAAAATTCGAAAATATCGGGAGTAGACAAGGGCTATCACAGGCCAGCATCCATTGTATCTGGCAAGACAGCAAGGGGTTTATATGGATAGGCACTGAGTCAGGCGTGAATCGATATGATGGTTACGATTTCATTGTGTATAATCCTGATTTAAAAAATCCTAAGAGCCTGAGCAACAACTGGGTCTATTCAGTCTATGAAGATCACCTGGGATATCTCTGGATGGGGACAGATGACGGCTTAAACAGGTTCAATAGAGAAAAAGAGGTATTTATACGTTATTTTCATGATCCTGAAGAATCAAATAGTCTAAGCAATAATAAAGTCTATACCATTTATGAAGATAGATCCGGAGCGCTTTGGATTGGGACGGATAATGGATTGAATAAATTCGAAAGGAAAGATGAAACCTTTAAACGGTATCAGTTTGAGCCAGAAAACCCTCAAAGCTTAAGCGACAATCATATCCGGTCTATTTTCGAAGACGCCTCGGGTGCACTTTGGGTTGGAACCGACAACGGATTAAATAAGTTGAACCGGCAAGAAGAGACTTGGTTCCGAATTCAGTCCGACTCAAAAGATCCCAATAGTTTAAGCCACAACAGCATCAATTCCATCTGTGAAGACTCCTTCGGTATGCTCTGGATCGGAACAGATAGAGGCCTCACCCAGTTTGATCCCAGAACCGGAAAGTTTACGCGAT
Source organism: Clostridiales bacterium (assembly GCA_029907205.1). Classification (GTDB taxonomy): domain Bacteria; phylum Acidobacteriota; class Aminicenantia; order Aminicenantales; family UBA8522; genus JARYMI01. The sequence continues at coordinate 3,648 of JARYMI010000073.1, read as the reverse complement.
ACAGGCATATTCCCGGTGACTCTAAGAGTTTAAGTGATGATTGGATTCATGTCGTTTACAAAGACCGCTCAGGTACGCTCTGGATTGGGACAAATGAGGGCGGACTTAATCGTTTTGATAGGGAAAAAAGCGAATTTACGTGTTATCAAAATGACCCCAACGATCCCTACAGCTTGAGCAGCAACAGAATTTACTCCATGTGCGAAGATCAATCGGGAATGATCTGGGTGGGAACGTATGGAGGTGCTGTCTCCAAGTTTAACAGTGAACCGAAGAGATTCAAACATTTTACCCATAATCCCGAGAACCCTTACAGCATAAGCCATATATTCGTCAGGTCATTTTATGAAGAGCAGTCAGGGACTCTCTGGGTTGGCACAGATGGAGGTGGGCTCAATAAGTACGACCCGGAAAATAACCGATTCATTCATTATAGATATAATCCCAGAGACCGTGGAAGTCTGAGTAATGACAGGGTTTTTTCAATAGTTAAAGACTCCTCTGGGGCCTTCTGGATTGGAACTTATGGTGGAGGACTAAACAAGTTCAACCCGAAGAGTGGAACATTCATTCACTATCGACACTCTCCCACGGTACCAAACAGCTTAAGCGATGACAGAATCAGAGTTATTTATGAAGGACAACCGGGAGTTCTCTGGATTGGGACTGACGGCGGAGGAATCAATAAATTTGAAACCGAAAAGGGAATATTTACTCGTTACAGGCATGATCCCAATGATCCGAACAGCCTGAGCAATGATAGAGCCTGGTCCATCCTAAAGAGCCGGTCCGGGACAATGTGGATTGCGACATTCGGAGGCGGTCTGAATAAATTTGATCCGGAAAAAGGTCAGTTTTCCCATTACCGGTTTGACCCTAATGATCCAAATAGCTTGAGTGACGATTATGTAACGACGCTCCATGAAGATCGATCCGGAATACTCTGGATGGGTTCCAACGGTGCAGGGATCATAAGGTTCGAGCCTCATGAAGAGACGTTTTCCAATTATGCGGAGTCTGATGGACTAACGGGCAATGCGGTCTACGGAATTCTGGAAGATGCTGAGGGGAATCTCTGGGTGAGCACCAACAACGGTCTCTCCAAATTCAATCCGCGAACAAAGACTTTTAGAAATTATGATGTTAACGACGGGCTGCAGAGCAATGAATTCAACGGAGGATCGCGCTACAAAAGTCCTAAGGGCGAGATGTTCTTCGGAGGAATCAACGGGTTTAACAGATTTTATCCAGAATCCATTAAGGATAATCCGTATATCCCTAATGTCGTGATCACAAATTTCAGAATCTTTAACAAAGTCGTTCCCATCCAGGAAGGAGAGGCTGGGCAATCCCCTTTGACTAAGTCCATCACAGAAACCGATAAAATTGAGCTTTCATACAGAGACAATATGCTCTCGTTTGAGTTTGCCGCCTTGCACTACGTTTTTTCTGGAAAAAATAAGTATGCATACAGGATGGAAGGATTCGATAAGGATTGGATTTACACTTCCGCCGCTCAAAGGATTGCCTCCTATACAAATCTGGATCCGGGAGACTATACATTCAGGGTTAAAGCTTCCAACAACGATGGTTTATGGAATGAAGAGGGAGTATCCCTGAAAATCGTCATTATTCCTCCGTTTTGGGAAACTCTTTGGTTTAAGATCTTAGCTGTTCTTTTCATTCTATCTCTCATCTTCCTGGGTTTTAACTTGCGATTGAGAAACATAAAGGCTCATAAGGAGAAATTAGAACGGCTAGTAGCCGAACAAACTCAGGATTTACAGAACAAGAAAGAAAAACTCGAACAAGAAATCACTGTAAGAAAGGAGACAGAAAAAGAATTACAGAAAGCAAATAAAGAGGCAGAATTAGCCCGGAAAGCTGCCGAAGCCGCCAATCAGGCCAAAAGCCTGTTTTTGGCCCGAATGAGCCATGAGATCCGCACCCCTATGAACTCAGTCATCGGCTTTGCTGATATGCTGCTGGACGCTAATCTCAATGAAGAACAAAGTGATTTTGTCAAAACCATTGTAAAAAGCGGCGAGGCGCTGCTATCTCTCATCAATGAAATTCTCGATTTCTCCAAAATCGAGGCGGGGGAGATGGTCTTTCAGAATCTGGACTTTGACCTGGAAGTGACAGCTTTCGATGTCTGTCATCTTATCCAGCCTCGTCTTGAGAATAAACCTGTGGAGATTCTCTGCCGTATTGGGGATCAAATACCGGCTTATGCTAAAGGCGATCCCGGTAGAATTCGGCAGGTGTTGGTCAACCTAATAGACAATGCGGCCAAATTCATTTCTGAGGGGGAAATTGAGCTCTTTATGAACATCGATGAGGAAAAAAATGGAAAGATAAAGCTGCATGTGACGGTACGAGATACGGGGATTGGCATTCCAAAAGACAAGCAGGAGACAATCTTTGAACTCTTTCAACAGGCGGATGAGTCGACAACCAGAAAGTATGGGGGCGCCGGCCTGGGGTTAGCCATATGCAAGCAGATTGCCAAGCATCTAGACGGAGAGGTGTGGGTGGAGAGTGAAGTCAATAAGGGAAGCACCTTTCATTTTACTGCTTGGTTGAATAAATCTGAGAAGGAATTTGCCAAAAGGCCTTCCCTTGAGATGCTTTCCGGAAAGAGGGCCCTTATTGTTGACGACAATATAAATAATCTGAACATCTTGACGCATTTTATTGAAAAAGCAGAGATGCGTGTGAAAGAGCTCAAAAAGGGCCAACTGGTTCTATCCACGCTTGAGGAAGGATTGGATAAGAATGACCCGTTCGATATTTGTATTTTAGATATCCAGATGCCAGATGTCAGCGGCTATGATGTGGCCAAGCAAATCCGGAGTCACCCTGATCCGCGCATCTCCAATCTCCCTCTGCTGGCTTTTTCATCTTCGATTTCGAAGCGGACCAAAGTATACAGGGAATCAGGGTTTGACGGCTTTTTGCCTAAGCCTATCCAGAGCGAAAAACTGATGATCATGATAAAGCGGCTGCTGGGGGAAGAGATAGAATATAAAGAAAGAGAAAAGGAGGCTATTATCACTCAGCATAGCCTAGCCGAAGAGGCCAAGCATTCGGTTAACATACTGCTGGCAGAGGACAACCCTGTAAACCAGAAGCTGGCCGTTTTTATGCTGAGTAAAGCGGGCTATCGCCTAGAAGTAGCCAATAATGGGAAAGAGGCCGTAGAGAAGTACACTTCAAATCCAGACAATTTTGATCTGATATTTATGGACATCAGCATGCCTGAGATGGACGGACTGGAAGCTACGGAAGCAATCAGAAGCAAAGGATATAAGGATATTCCCATTATTGCTATGACGGCTGCCGCCATGCAAGAAGACCGGGAAAAGTGCCTGAATGCCGGCATGAATGACTATATTACCAAGCCGATTAAGCGCGAAATTGTCTTCAATATGGTTAAAAAGTGGGTTTTCCCTTCTTAACACTTTCTCACATTGCGACAGAAATGTGCCTGGCACAATTGAAATAATCACAGAACGTTTATTGCCAGCTATTAGAAAAAACACTAGAGGCGAAGCTTCTATCCCGAAATTGGAAGAATAGGAATTTGGTTTTTCTGGTGCGGCGGCTAAACGAGCAACCCAGCACCTATTTCACCTCACGCGATCG
>JARYMI010000072.1 GCA_029907205.1 Clostridiales bacterium | reverse complement strand
AATATACCGAGATCATCATGAATATCGTCGAACCCGGCAAAAGCAAGCTGCTTCGAAAAATCCGCAGGATCCGCCGCCATTTCCTCAGCGGCCTGCAGTGGCCTCGAGCCCCGTAACGAAAACGCGCCTTATTCGCCCTCCTAAAAATAATTATCTTGGGCTCCCTAAAGACCAGAGAGACTCATCTAGAAATCGCTCTACTGAGCCCCTTATCCAATGAAAAATCTCAAGGCGTAGATATTATCCAGCCAATATGTTTCCTCCTGCTAAGGCTTTCTCTTTCTTCCCATCGAAAATTACAAAGTCCTCAAAAATATCCCCCTACTGTCTGAATCACAGAAATATCAGCATTTGTCTTGACATATCAGGCGGGAATGAATAAAATTCTACGGCAGGAGAGGAGTGATTTTGAGGACCAATCAGGCAAAAGGCTGATAATATAATTTTCCTCTCCAGAACAACTGGCCCAAATTGTTGGGTTTGAGGTTTCTTCTAAGTTGCGCAACAGGGCATAAGGGCGGTAGCTTATCTTTTGGGGGAACTATATGACAAACAAATATTCTCTGGGCTGGATTCCTGATTATCCTGATTTCAGGGATTACACGGAAGATACAGAAGAGGTAAAAGAGATCCTCAAGCCCTCCGGGCTCCTGCTTCCAACGGCCGGGAAAAAATCACCAAAATCGAAACCTCTCCCCGCCTCGGTAGACCTGCGGCCATGGTGCTCGCCTGTCGAAGACCAGGGCCGTCTCGGCTCCTGCACCGCCCATGCCGGAGTCGGCATAATCGAATACTACGAGCGAAAATCCTTCGGCCGCCATATCGACGCCTCCCGCCTCTTCCTCTACAAAGTCACGCGCAACCTGATGAAAATGAAGGGCGACACAGGCGCCTACCTCCGCACCACAATTGGAGCGATGGTCCTTTTCGGCGTCCCGCCCGAGGAATACTGGCCTTATGCGGACAACCTCCAGGACTTCGATAAGGAGCCACCGGCTTTTTGTTATTCTTTCGCACAGAATTACAAGACGATAAAGTATTACCGGCACGATCCGCCGTCGGCCGCACCCGAGGCCATCCTGAATAGGGTCAAGACATATCTTGCAACCGGCCACCCGGCCATGTTCGGGTTTACTGTGTATAGCTCCATCGAACAGGCGAAGGATTCAGGTCAAATTCCTTTTCCCTCGCTCCGGGACAGGATTGAGGGCGGCCACGCCGTTACGGCCGTGGGCTATGATGATAAGATGAAAATCAGGAACCGCTTTGGCGGCGACGAAACCACCGGCGCCCTCCTCATCCGCAACTCTTGGGGCAAAGACTGGGGCGAGGACGGCTACGGCTGGCTGCCTTATGAGTATGTCCTGAGGGGTTTGGCCGAGGACTTCTGGTCTGTCCTGAAAAAAGAGTGGATCGACACCGGCCAGTTCAGGATTTGAAATCAAATTGAGTCAAATTGAGGACCGTCCCCATTTTTTGGGATTACTATAGACCATCATGAAGAGAAAAGCCGTCATTCAAGCTCTGAAAAAAATCTTCAAAAAAGATAGAGAAATTCTCTTCGCCTACCTTTATGGCTCTTACGCCACCGGCGCTGTCCATCCAGGGAGCGATATTGATATCGCTGTCTTTCTCAAGCCTTCCGATATAAAAGATTATGTTAAAAAACAGGAAGAGCTAACGACCACTCTTATAACCGCTCTTCATAACGATAACATTGATTTGAGAATACTGAATACATTGCCCTTTTTATTAAAATACAAAGTCCTGAAGGAAGGCATGCCCATCTTGATAAATGATGAATCCGCAAGAGTCGAATTTGAGACAGCGACCATGAACAGGTTTTTTCAATTGAAACCATACCTCGAGGAGTATAACCGAATGCTCCTGTTAAGAATACAAGCGAGTATCTAAATGAAGAACAAAGAAATCGTCAGGAAAGATCGAATCATCGAATATCTTGATAATATCGAAAGGCAGACAAAACCTGGATGATTTCAGGAAGTTTTCAAAATATATATCGTAATGGATTGCCAAGAAAGGCTGAGCCAAACGACCAGACAGACAGGACAAACCAATAAACCAAAAAGATAGTTGAAGTTTCCAGGAAATGAAGATAAAATTCAGTAGACATGCCAGAAGGCAAATGAAATGGAGAAAGATAGAGGAAAACGAGGTGAAAGAAGCCATAAGTAATCCTGAAAAATTGGAGGATACCATAAAAGGAAGGAAGAATGCTTTCAAAATGGTGGAGGATAGATTATTGAAAGTAACGTACATCTCTGAGGGTAGAGATGAAATAACAGTGATTACGGCAATAATAAAAGGAGAATAATAAATGAGAATAGAATATGATAAAGAGGTAGATGCTCTTTATATCCGTTTACAGGAAAAATATGTTGCTCGAACGATGGAATTAGAGGAAGGATTGAATCTTGATTTTGATGAAAATGGGAAGCTGATTGGATTAGAAGTGTTGGATGCAAAAGAGCGGTATTCTTTAGCTGATATTTTCAATATTTCCACTGAAAATCTAATCCTCGAAGAAAGACCAGGCGGATAAGAAAGACAACTTACCCCTCCGCATAATCAAAAAATTGGGGACTGTCTGAGGATCTCCCCATAGTTTGGACAATTAGAAGGCTTATTTATGGTGCACCTTATGGCACTATCCAAAATTTGAGGAGAGATTTATCCTTCCATGTTCGGGTTTACGATCTACAGCTCTATCGAACAGGCATCCGACTCAGGCAAAATTCCTTTACGAATACATCCTTCGAGGCCTGGCTGAGGACTTCTGGTCAGTCCTCAAGAAAGAATGGATAGACACCGGCCAATTCAGGATTTAAACGCAAGTTGACTTCCTTTCTTATTTCAAGCTCTTCTGCCTCGCCTTCGGCTTTGGATTTGGCTGGAACGCCATCGTCCTCGAAGCTGGCCAATGGGCCGGCGCCTTCACCCGTACATTATTCGACCCGTCCGCTCTTGCATACAGGAGCATGACCAATTTATGGTCCCTCAGCTCATCTCCTCAAATGAAATTTTTGATGAGGATTAAATATGGAAGATAAGGCTGTGGAAAGAGTATTCAAGGTAATAAATAAAATGTATCAAGAGGGTACACTTAAAGATTATGCAGTTGGCGGAGCAGTGGCCACCATTTATTATACTGAGCCTTTTGCCACCAAAGACATAGATATATTTTTTATTCCTCCCGAAAAAGATAAGATAATCCTCTTGACCCCGTTCTATGATTTTTTATTAAGAAAAGGATATAAGACATATAAAGAATACATTATGATCGGGGATATGCCAATTCAGTTTATTCCAACGGCGACCGAATTAGAAAAGGAAGCGGTTGAAAAGGCGATTTCCGTCAAGTATAAAAACATAGATGTTAAAATTTTAAGACCGGAATATTTGGTCGCCATATTTTTAGAGGTTTTTAGAGCCAAAGATAGAGATAAATTGATAAAGCTTTTAGACCAGGCAAAAATAGATAACACCCTCTTAAGGGATATTTTATCCAGGCATAATTTAGATAAGAAGTTTGATGATTTTATGGAGAGATATTATGGATAATCTGGTTGCTAAAAATCAAAAAGAAGTTGAAAAATACCGTCAGATAATATTTAAATCAAAGGAAGAATGTCGTCGGATATTTGTCAAAGAGCCATTTGAAAAAAAGATAAAAACGGCCTTTGAGTTGTATCGGCGAGCCGAATATTTGAAAAAATTTAAACCCCAGAGGTGAAAATTCAACCAGGTTTACTGAAAACTTCACGGTTTTCGGTGTCAGTAAGGTTTAATTTTTTCACCAGATAGAACAAACAGACCAGCCAGACGAAATAGACCGAATAGACGAAACAGACCTCAAAAGTGAGGGTCTCCCCATAGTTTGGACAATTAGAAGGCTTATTTATGGTGCACCTTATGGCACTGTCCAAAATTTGAGGAGAGGTTCATCATTCCATGTTCGGGTTTACGGTTTACAGTTCCATCGAACAGGCATCAGACTCAGGCAAAATTCCTTTTCCTTCGCTGAGAGATAAAATTGAAGGAGGCCATGCGGTCGTGGCCGTTGGCTATGACGACAGGATGAAAATCAAGAACAGATACGGCGATAAGGAGACCGTGGGTGCGCTCTTTATCAGAAACTCCTGGGGACGCTCCTGGGGTGAAGAAGGTTACGGCTGGCTGCCGTATGAATATGTGCTCAGGGGCCTGGCTGAAGACTTCTGGTCAGTCCTGAAAAAAGAATGGATCGATACCGGGCAATTCAGGATATAGGGTTATTTTTTCCCTACGCTGATTAGACCGAATAATCTTTTTATGTTATCATCGCATTGGAAGTGAATGATCATGGTTGATGGCCTAAAAACAGAAACATTAAGGGAATTAAAAGAATCCTTGGAAGCTTTCCTTGGCGATCGGTTGTTGAGAATGGTTCTCTTTGGTTCACTGGCGAGAGGAGATTACAACGACGAGTCGGATATGGATGTCGCGATCATCATTCGAGGACTCACCAGGGAACTGAAGCACCAGATTCTTGATAAAGTGGCGGAGGTTGAACTTAACCATCTCACGCCCGTATCTGTCTTGATACTTTCGGAGGATGAATTTAATCGTCTGAAAAAAAGAGAAAGACGGATCGCCCTTGATATCGAAAGAGAAGGTGTTCTTTTATGAACGAGGAAAACAAGAGGGAGAATATCCGGGAAGAGATCGAGCGAGCAGATGAAGCGATAAAAGCTGCCAATCTCCTTTATGAGAATGGATTCCTCAAGGACGCCGTTTCAAAACTCTATTATTCCCTTCTTTATAGCATTAGGGCTCTGCTCTTGACGAAAGGGCTTGAACCAAAAAGCCATGAGGGCGCGCTTCGACTCTTTGGTCTCCATTTCGTAAAGCCAGGGAGCTTTGAAGCAAGAGACTCTCACATATTCTCGAAGCTAATGAAGTACCGGGAAGAAGCTGATTATAATCCGTCGTATACCTTCACCCGAGATGATTTCATCGAATTCAAAAGCGAGGCAGAGACCGTGATTTACAAAATAACCACTCACCTGAAAGAAAAAAACTATTACTTTCCTCAAAAAACTTAAATAAATTCCGGGCCGGCTGAAATTAAAAGAATTTACCGCAACTCCTGGGACGCTCCTGGGGTGAAGGAGGCTACGGCTGGCTGCCCTACGAATACATCCTTCGGGGCCTGGCCGAAGACTTCTGGTCAGTCCTGAAAAAAGAATGGATCGATACGGGACAGTTCAGGATATAGGCTATTTTATCCTTGACTATTTCCTTCTAAAAGAGCTATTATAATAGCAATATTGGAGGCATGGCCATGAAGGTAGCCAATACGGTCGACCTGAAAAATAAAACGAATGAGCTTTTAAGAGAAGTCATGCAAGGTAACCCCTTGATCATCACTTATCGGGGAAAACCAGCGGCCTCT
>JARYMI010000071.1 GCA_029907205.1 Clostridiales bacterium | reverse complement strand
GCGACCCCAAATAGAGTTTTGAACCTTCATTTTCAATTCCCGAAGGAATGGAGACCTCAAAAAGAAGGGATTGCGACTTCACGTCCTTATGGCAGTCCCCAGGAACAGGGCTGTCTCCCATTGCTGGATTGGCCCTAAGATGATAAAATTTATTATAATTATAAAAAGAGTTCGCGCTAATGAGGGAGGCAGTGGATGAGTAAAACCTTAATCCTTAGCGTCGGTGGTTCGCTTTCCCCATTGATTTGCTCTATTCATCATCATGAGCCCGAAAACATTATTTTCTTTACCTCAACAGAAACCGAGCCTCATGTGCAAGAAATATTAAGAAGGGTTGGCCTTAACAATATTCGTAATACCGAGAAGATAGTCACCGAGTCGCCTGAAGATATAAACCTCTGTTTAAAAGCTATCTTGTCCAAACTTCCGGAGATATTGGCTCGTTGGAAAACAGATATTCAGGATATTATCGTCGATTATACTGGCGGAACTAAGCCGATGTCTTCAGCTCTTGTTTTAGGAACTATACATTATACAAAATGTTTCTCTTATATCGGGGCCAAGGACGAAAGAAGCAGAAATAAAAACGGAATAGGTGTGGTTGTTGATGGACAGGAAAAAGTTATCATTCTTGAAAATCCTTGGGATGAGCTCGCTTTAGAAGAAAAAAAGAAAATTTGCTTTCTCTTTAATTCTGGCAGATACTTTGAAGCCAAACAAGCATGCGACGAAGCGGCTACCAAGGCTTCAGAACGCCAGCGATCATTGTTTATCATACTTAAACGTTTTAGCGAAGCTTACCATAAATGGGATGCATTTGATTATAAACCTGCTCTACATGATTTGAGGAGAGCAATTCACCAGCTTGAAGACGTTTGTTCTCAATTGCCTGATCGGCATGGGCTCGTCGGATTTCTAGAAAATGCGAGAGAAAATGAAAGATTTCTAAAGACATCCGAAGAGCTAAAAAAAGAAGAGTTTCGCCTTCTTGATTTGCTCGCAAATGCTAGGAGAAGAGCCAGGCTGGAGCATCGTTATGACGATGCGTTGGTGCGCCTTTATCGGGCTCTCGAAAAACGGGCTCAGATGGAGCTTGGAAAATATGGATTGGAAGCTTCTGATATTAACTTGGCTTTGGTTCCTTCATCGATAAGAGAGGAAATCCGGTCGAAATACTACAACGAAAGAAAAGGCAAGATTGAGGTTTCGCTCTATGCGGCCTATTCATTGCTAAAGGCTTTAGAAGAGGAAAAGGGCGCAAGCGAAATAGGTCATAGGTTTTTTGAATACTATGAGACCCTCTTGGTGCCGGTCATTGACCAAAGAAACAAAAGCATAATTGTCCATGGCGATGTTCTTATCGACGAGGATAAATTTTATAAAGCATGGGGTAACAGCTTGCAGTTCCTTCAAATTGATGAAAATCTTCTCCCGCAGTTCCCGCATCTAAAATTTTAGGGGGAGACAAAGCGGAACTGGCGCGAGCAGCGAATCCTTTCGAAACATTTCCAAAATGTTTAAATTATGGTCAATTAAGGCCGATCTCATAATAATATTAATGATAAAGATAGAAAATGGCCGCGAGGGAGCTTTATCTGATCGCTTACGATATCACCGATGAAAAAAGGCTAAATCGCGTCCGGCATATCCTCAAAGGCTATAGCACAGGAGGCCAGAAATCAGTCTATGAATGCTTCCTTACGGATACCGAATTAGACTTCGTGGTTGAAGAGCTTGGTTTCGTAATCGATGAAGAGGCCGACAGGGTTCATGTTTTTCAGGTCGAAAGAAGAGCGAGCGTTTATGTCCTCGGCATAGCATTGCCTCCCAAGGATCCCTCTTATTTTTATATCGGGTAATCTTCTAATATGGGAACTCTATATATTGATCGCAAGGACCTCGAGCTAAGAGTTGATGGCAAAGCTATCGCGCTATATTTGGGAAATAAGAGGGAAGGAGTAGTCCCACTGGGCCCACTTAAGAGAGTAATCATCGTCGGAAATGTAAGGTTGAATGCCTCTGTTCTTCATAAATTGGCCTCTTATAATATCAGCGCGCTTTTTCTTTCTGGAAAAAGATTGCGGTTCGCAGGCATCCTTCACGGCCGGCTTCATAGAAATGGTTTGATCCGGTTAAAACAATATGAGAAAATCCATACACCTTTTGCTTTAATAACAGCTGTAGAGTTGATTGAGAAAAAGCTAGAAAAGCAAAAAGAATTTTTAATCGAGCGGGCTGAGCAAAGGAATGACATTAAACACGATCTATTAAGAGCGGTTAGGACGATCGATGAAATTATAAGACAGGTCAGGCAACATCCCAATCTCAACTCATTAAGAGGTCTGGAAGGCAGCGCCGCAAATGCCTATTATCGAGCTTTCTCTCTTTTGTTCGCGCCTTCCTTAGGATTTCACGCCAGAGTTCGACGGCCGCCGACAGACCCTGTTAATGCTATGCTTTCGCTCACCTACACTTTTCTTCATTTTGAAATGGTGCGGGAGATAGAATGCATCGGCCTTGACCCTGTTATTGGGTATTACCATACTTTTGAATATGGGCGCGAATCATTGGCTTGTGATCTCGTTGAGCCATTCCGTCCCAACGTAGATTGCTTTGTCTACAGTATTTTCAAAGGGGAGCAATTGCGAACAAGTGATTTTGCAAAAGAAAATAGCAACAATTCCTGCTACCTAAAGAAAAAGAGTCGAAAAAAATACTTTTTTCTTTATGAATCTTGGGCACAAAGCCAAAGGGAATTATGGCAAGACGAAGTAAGAAAATTGGCCCGGAGGATAGCCGATGGGGCGGACTCTTTATTTGACTGAGACGGAAAAATTCAGGTGCACAGCCGACGGCCCGTCAATTTGGATAGATTGGGAAAAAAGAGCTGGACAGAGGGTTCCGCTAAGACTCATAAGTCGATGTATTATTGTGGGAAATATTCATCTGGAGTCGGGGCTGATTTGTCTCTTGGCTAGCAATAACATTCCGATAATTTTTACTAACGCATCAGGCCACGAATTAGCAATCGCAGTGCCTTATAATCATCATTTACCAAGATATTGGCGCGACCAACGAGTTTTTCTTGAAACAAGGAAAAACAGAGAAAGATTTATCGACTGGGCGAGAATAAAGAGAATGGTTTTGCAGCTCAGCTTATTAAGGCTACTATTTCCAGAAAGAGCCAATACGTTTATCCGGGACATTAGCGAGCGCGACTATCAGGAGCTCGTTTCTTCGTTTAAGCCGAGGGAAGAAGCTAAATGGAAGACAGTGAAACGATTCATTGAGAATCTCTTCCGGAGTTTGATCATTGAAAGTTTAGTTGAAGCCAAACTCAATCTCGATCTAGGAATTATCCACCGATACCATAATCTTGGATTAGCGCTAGATTTTGGCTATGTTTTAGAGCCGCGTGTAGATGAACAGGGCATTGAGTTTTTCAGGGACACAAGAGGTAACGCGTTGCTTTTAAAGCAGGAAAGAACTTGGTGTCTGACCAAGGAAGGCGTGAAAGAGGCAATCCAGCGCTTCGAGAAGAAACGAGAGGAAAATGAAGACGTTATTGCAAACACCTTAGATGAGTTCTTTCTATTAATGCGGGAGCTGCGATCATGAGAATTGATTATCTCCTTTGCTATGATATTAAAGATGATTCTAGGTTAAACAGGGTTTTAAGATACATGAAAGGAAAGGGGATTCACCTACAATATTCAGTTTTTCATTGTCACCTAACCCATACGGAATTACTAAAACTGATGGATGATATAAAATCGCTAATTGATGAAAATGAGGATGATGTTCGTATCTACCCCTTGTTAGCTAATTTTAATGCCATTGTCCTCGGGCGAGGTGCGCGCATTCCCAAGGGCGTTGACGTTTTCTTTGACTAAACTGGGTATCAATTTCCTCCACTTGAAGCACTATGGCGTTCTAAAGCTTCGCGCCGCTTTGGATTTCGGCCGGGGTGCGGTGATCATAGCATTCAAAGGAAATCCCCAGCTCCTCAGCCAGGGCCTTGAGGTCGGCCAGGTAGTCACCGAGCACCGTAATCGGATGGTTAGAGTTAGCTTTCCATTCGACCCGACCGCAGAGCTTGAGATACCAGTGGGGCCATTCCGGGTTGCAGCACCTCGAGCGTTCCCGCCATTGCTCCTCGGTGGGCACGTCGGTTACCCCCCGGCCGGCGGCAAGATAGAGCTTGTGGTTCCTGTAGGAAAACCTGGCCCAGGTGACAACGCCGGGTACCCGGACAACCACCGAGGAAGTTCCCCCTCCCTGCTTGAAATACATGTAGGTCTGGCGCTCTGACCAGGAGCCGGCGAGGGAATCGTGGCGGCCGTAAGCAAAATAGGGAGCCAGAGCGCCCGAGTTGACGAACCAGTAGATCCCCTTCTCCGCATCCCAGTAACGAAGGTCGTTGAACCCGACCGGCTGGCCGCCGCTGAGGAGTTTGAGGACCTGCATGGTCACGGCGGCGCCGTCGTCCGCTTCTGTCGCGGCAACAACCGTTTCGCCGTCCGACTCCGGGCGGAGCTTGTTGTTGAGAAGGCCAAGGGTCAAATCAGTGGCCGGGTAGTGCTCAATCCAGTCGAGCTGGTCCTGAACGCCGAGAAAGTCGAGCCCGAACTCTTTCTTAAGCTCGAGCAGGGCAAAGTAAACTTTCATCTGGAAGAGGACCATTTCGCGAGTGAGGTGTTTTTTGGGGTTTGGCCCGAGCCTTATGTCCATTCCCTTCCGGATGAGGAAATTGAGGGCTCTTTCCGCGCGGCCATCGGGAATTTTCTCGGCCATTTTGGCCAGGCGCAAGCCATCAAAACCTTCCCTGGCTACTCCGAAATAGCGGAGGAAATCGGCCTCCGAAATCTTGTTCCACATCTGCATGGACCGAGGCCCGATAGCGCCGTAGATGGAGCCGCGCAGCTTTTCTTTGACCCGACGGGCTCGCTGACGATGGGTGTCGCTTACTTTGACCTCGATGGGCCGGGGAAGGGCGGGTCGGTAGCGGCCGCGGTTAAGAAAAGAATCCAGCGCGTCCGCATAATCCTTGTGGCTGGAGAAATCCTCGACGAAGAGACGGTCGGTCGGAATACCGACATGAGCTGTTCCCGAGGCGGCGGCAAAAAGGCCAACGTTACCGGGAAAATCGAGGATGGCGCTCCCAAGGAGGAGCTTCGGGATATCGGTGGGGAGTTGCCACATGGGGGTAACTGAGAAGTCTGGGGTAGGCCCAGCCAGCCATGAAGTTGATGAACCTCTCCCCCTTTGCTCTTTTGATTACCCGGAGCCCCTCGGCTACGCAAGAATAGGAATTTGGTTTTTCTGGTGCGGCGGCTAAACGAGCAACCCAGTATCTATTTCACCTCACGCGATCGTAGGGAATGATAAACCGAGGGATTGTCGGATGTCAAATCGAACTCAAAGTGGGTGTGAATGAGCCAGGAAGCCGTGGACAAGGTCAAAAGCGCCGGAAATCCTCCGGACCTACCCCTGGTTACAGGGAAGATCATGGAAAATATTCGGCCGAAGCCTCGGCGGCCATCAGAAGATCCTGA
>JARYMI010000070.1 GCA_029907205.1 Clostridiales bacterium | reverse complement strand
CTACGATCGCGTGAGGTGAAATAGGTGCTGGGTTGCTCGTTTAGCCGCCGCACCAGAAAAACCAAATTCCTATTCTTCCAGTTGTTCCAGGTCTTTTTTTGGAAGACACGCTGAAAGAGGTTATTGAAGGAGCGGTTCTCCGCACATGTGAACGGGCCAACCTTTTCCGGGCTCAAACTCCTCAGGGTTTCTCTTATTCTCTGCTTAAGATGTCTCTCCAGAAAGCATATGATGAAGAGTATTATGGAACAGATGAGGCTGTTTTAGTCGAGAGACTGGGAAAAAAAGTTTTTATCGTTCCAGGCGACCCGAGGAATATTAAAATTACGACTCCCCAGGATATAAAAATCGCGGAGGCATTGCTTGAGGATTAAAATCGGCATTGGCTATGATATCCACAGGCTCGAGCAAGGCCGGAAGCTTTATTTGGGTGGGAAAGAGATTCCCTTTTCTCTGGGCCTCGTCGGCCATTCGGACGGAGATTGCCTCATTCATGCCATTATCGATGCGCTCCTGGGAGCAATGGGAGAAGGAGATATCGGCCAGCTCTTTCCTGATACTGAAGTCAAATATAAAGACATCCGCAGCACAGAGCTCTTAAAAGAGGTCATGATGAGGCTCAAAAAGAATAATTTTAAAATCATTCATACAGATTCGATTATCATCGCTGAAAAACCCAAATTGGCTTCTTATCTTTTGGACATGAAAAAAGTTCTCTGCCCGATTCTCCAGATCAAAGAGAACGCGCTTGGCATCAAAGCTAAAACTAATGAGGGGTTAGGGGTTGAAGGAAAGGGGAAAGCTGTCGCTTGCTGGGCTACTGTTCTTGTCAAAAAGAAATAAAAGAATATGTATCTTCTGCTTTTCTATGGCTGGCCTCAAGAGCTTAATAAGTCATTTCTTTTTGACGATCTCCGTTCTCCATACGCCGTTGTCATCCTGATGAATCAAAAAATAGTCTATGTAATCTAATTCCAACAGGGTTCCAGAGTATTCGAAAGCAACAGAGGCGAAGACTTTATATGTTAACCTGGCTTGCTCATCTGGCTTAACTTCCTTGATAGAGATAAGCGGGACATACCCTTGTAAGGATGGCCTGTCCTGCACGCACTTCTCTGCAATCAACTTCTCAATGGCTTCTTTGGCAGGCGGCAGTGAGGTTGTTTCTTCCACTTGCGAAACGTCCTTTTGAGCCTGTGTGGGCTGGCTTACTGGCAAATGGATAGAATCCTTGCCGAAGATTGCAGCTTCGAAGTTTCCGGTTAGCACGAAGAATGTATCCAAGTCCTTGTCTATTTCTAATCCATTTTCTTTAAGAATGCCTTTTGAAATTACCTCCTCTGCTCTCAAGAGTATTCCAAGCTCTGTCTTCGGCACCTCGTAAGTTGCATAGGTTGGAGGGATGTTTTCCCAAGGCAAGTCCAGCTTCGGCACTGGTACAGGCAGCCAATAGGTTCCTTTGCAGACCAAATAGGCGTCAGCAAGACGTTCGGTAGTGCCTGCTATTATCTTGATAACATGAAACTTGTATGTAGCGAGAACTTCTTGACGATTTTTCCTGAACACTTTACCAGAAACTTCCCCTTTGAATTGATAACGGGTTGGGTCGTCACGCAATCCACCCAGAACCCGATACCCTTCTCCGTCAATTGACATCATTTTCTCCTGCGGCCATCCCTCGGACAGCGCTTCTTCGAAACGTGTGTCTTTCAGCTCGAAGTCCTCGAATGATTCCTCCCTTTCAAAAACAAACTGCTCTTGCTGTAGGCTTGCCTTGTCGATTGTAAGCGCGGGCTTCTTTGGCAAAGGTGCCTGAGCAGATTCGCTATCTGGTCGCTGCTCGCTTTTACCACATCCAACAATTACTATGGCGAGTGATAAACAAAGAAACCATATCATAAAGCGGTTTAACATAATCATACCTCCTTCTTTTTTATAGCTATTCAATTGCCACAAGAATCTCTGGAAAAAAAGGATATTCTTAGATTTGGATATTTCTTTATGCCACAAAATATAATTCGATAGCTGATCTGAAAAAATGAAGTTTTCACGCTTCTGTTGTCTATTTTCCCTTCGTCGCATGGTGAAAGATAGTAAATCATAACAAGTGTGACTTGTCAAGACGAACGGTGAACCTTAAATTGCCATTAGAAAATCCTATTGAAACGGAAAGTCTCCTGGTATAAGGTTATTTTTGATGAAAAAACAAAATCACCCGATGGGTGATACCTTAACCAGGAGGGCATATTTATGATAACACAAGGCATTTTGCCATTCAAGATTGAACACACCAAGGAACTCATCACCCCGCGAAGCGGTCTGGCGCTCTTTGCGGAAGTCGTCCGAACGTTGAAGGTGGATCAGCGGGTTCGGGACGTTTTTCCTCAGCCTGGCTCGAACCGGGGATATGAAGCCTGGACCTATATAGAGCCATTGCTTTTGATGCTGGAAGGCGGCGGGCGTCATATTGAAGACCTGCGGGAGATCCGGGATGATAGAACGCTGCGGCGACTTGTCGGTTTGCACCGGATGCCGTCGCTGTCGACATTTGGGGACTGGTTGGTGAGGATGGGGGCAAGCGGAGGACTGGAAGCGATGGCAGCGGTCAATGAAGAGGTGGCGGGAACGATCCTGAAGCGGATGGCGACACCGGAGTATACACTGGATGTGGACGCGACGGTGATCGAGGCGGAGAAGCGAGAGGCGCAGTGGACCTGGAAGAAGGTGCGGGGCTATCAGCCGATGTTGGGCTTCCTGGTTGAAAACGGCGTTTGTTTGACCCATGAATTTCGAGAAGGGAACGTGACCGCCCAGAGCGGAGCTCTGAAGTTCTTGAAGAAGTGTTTGCGACTCTGTCCCAAGATCAAGAGGCTTCGTTCCGACAGTGCCTTTTATCAGGCTAAAGTGGTCAACTGGTGTGAAGAGAGAGGCATCGGGTATACGGTCACAGCCGACCAAGATGCTGGTGTTAAAGAAGTTCTGAAGACCGTCCGGGACTGGAAGCCCTTGCTGGACTCCGAGGGAAAGGAGACTGGTCGGGAGGTTGGAACGGCCATCCACATGAAGAAGATCACGGGAACTCGAGCGCCAAGGAGTTTAGTGTATTGCGGATGGCGTCCCCTAATTAACCGCGCAATTAACCCCCCAATCTACTGAGGGCTGCTTGTCTGCGCGGAAGCCAGACGGCCATCTCATTCGCGCCTCGATTGGCCCAGGCAAAATACGGGACAGCCATCAACTGATGCGTTCTCTCCGCGGCGATTTTCCCGTCCGGGCCGAAATCCACGGCCCTTGCCCTTGCGGTGATGACCGCGACTCCGGCCAGAAGGTCGGGCCGGAACCAGTATGTCACACCGGCGTCATCAGGCAGGACGATGTTCAAGGCTTTGCCTCCGTTATCAACCGCCTCGACACAAAACAGGATTGGCCCCCTCTGCAAGGCCACCTTGCCCGCATCTTCCTTCACCTTCTCATCAGCGATGACTCTCCGGACGGGCATCCGCAGACGGAGTTCAACAAGGTCGCCGCTCCGCCATTTCCGCCTCAGCTCGACATAGCCGTTCTCTGGGCTGATGGCCACAGGCTTGCGGTTGACCATAAGCCTCGCCGGTTGTTCATTTTTTTCGAGGAAGCGATAAAGGTTGCCCGGCACGGGTTCGTTGAGCGCCCAGCCGGGAATCCGCAGCCGGATGCCGAACTTTTCTGGCCGCGAAGGATTGACCATGATTTTCACGTCCCCGTTCCACGGATACTTTGTCTCCTGGATAATCTCAACAGGCCGGCCGCCGAGCTCGAACCTGGCCGTGCTGCCGAC
Organism: Clostridiales bacterium; assembly: GCA_029907205.1. Classification (GTDB taxonomy): domain Bacteria; phylum Acidobacteriota; class Aminicenantia; order Aminicenantales; family UBA8522; genus JARYMI01. The sequence goes on along the minus strand of JARYMI010000070.1, from coordinate 1,825 downwards.
GAATAAATTGACGTAAAGAGTGTCATTCTGAACGGCATAGAGATAGCCGCCTATCGTCGGAAGAAACCTGGCTACGTTGGCCGGGCAGCAGGCAACCTCAAACCATGAGCTCCTCTCGTATCGGCCGGTGCTCTCGAGCGGGTTCTCAAGAATATTGCTCTCTTTCTCGAACTCTTGGGAACCGCACTGCGGGCAGCTGGCTTCATGCGGCAGAAGTTCTGCGGCGCTTTTCTTAAACCAAGCGTTGGAGCCATCGCGCGAAAAGATATCGGCGATCCGAAGAGTTATCTCCTTTGAGGCCAGAATATGGCCGCATGAACGGCAGAAGAAAGCCGGGATGGGAACTCCCCAAAGACGCTGGCGGGAGATGCACCAATCGGGACGGGCGCGCATCATGTTGGCGATTCTTTCTTCTCCCCAGGGCGGAATCCAGCGCACTTTTTTGACCTCTTCCAGGGCCTTCTTCCTCAAGTCGTTCTTGTCCATGGAGATGAACCATTGGGCTGTGGCGCGGAAAATCACAGGATTCTTGCAGCGCCAGCAATGGGGATAAGAATGGGTGATGACACCTTCTTTGAGCAGAGTCCCGTCTTTCTTCATGTCTTCGGTGATCTGGCGGTTGGCCTCAAAGACATTCTTCCCGCCGTATCTTTCCACTTGGGGGATGAAATTCCCTTCGCTATCAACAGGAGTGTAGATCTCTAAATGATAGGCCAGCCCGGTGAGGTAGTCTTCATGTCCGTGTCCCGGCGCAGTATGAACGCATCCTGTGCCATCCTCCAGGGTCACATAATCGGCGAGCACCAGCAGCGATTCGCGCTCGATCCAAGGATGATGTGCTTTCAGTCTTTCCACCTCTTTTCCCTGAAACGTGGCCAGGACTCGGGGGGTCTTAAACCCAAGCTCCTCTGCGACGATGGGCAGAAGCCTCTTGGCAACAACATAGGCTTCATCCTTCGCCTCGAAGGCCACATACTCGTGTCCGGGATGGAAGGCAATGGCCAGGTTGGCCGGCAGAGTCCAGGGTGTGGTCGTCCAGATAAGTATAGAAATCTTTTTGCCGGCGAGAGCGGGATATTTGGCGGAGAGGTCCGAAAGAAGCGGGAATTTCACGTAGACCGAGGGAGAGACGCGGTCTTTGTACTCGATTTCCGCCTCAGCAAGGGCTGTCTGGCAATGCGGGCACCAATGGACGGGCCGCAAGCCTTTATACACATTGCCCGAGCCGAAAAAAGCGGCCAAGTGCTTCAGGACATCGGCCTCGTATTCCGGGTTCATGGTCAAATAAGGCTTCTGCCACTCGCCGAAGACGCCCAGCCTGATGAATTCTTTGTATTTTGAATCTTTGACATATTTCAGAACCGACAATAAATGATCCTTTCCTATTGTTGGTTCACATCCTGATAGACAAAGCCTTTCCACTTTGATATGCCAATAACGTTCCCACCCCGGAGCCGTGATGCCTTCTTCAGCAGCTTTGAATAGTCTTCGAGCCGCCTCTCGAGGAGAGTAAAATTCTCCAGACTTCTCAGGAAAATCTCTTGACCAATTAGACGAGAGAATGGCATCCTGTTCTGCGGTTGTATTTTTTCTCGATCTTATCTGAGCGGGGCGGTTCAGGCCTTGCTTCCTGATCGGCTCTCACACGGATGGAAATCCCGGATTATGGACAGCAGCAAAATCGGTCTGGAAGACCTGCTCCAGGACGCCATGATCCCAGGGGACATTCCCCAAGGTACAATCCTACTCTTCTCTCTTTACAAATGGAGAGACTGCTCCATGCTATCAACAGGAGTTGTCACGGCAATGATCTTTTGGCCAACTT
>JARYMI010000006.1 GCA_029907205.1 Clostridiales bacterium | reverse complement strand
TCTCGTCTACCAGGATGAAGTGAGTGGGCTTGAACGAAGTCATCGAAGAATGCCTGGAAGGCAAGGAAGGAGCCTGGCGAATGCTCGTTGATACATATTCCAAAAGGGTCTTCAACATGGCCTACCATTTCGCCGGAAGCTTCGAGGAGGCTGAAGACCTGACTCAGGACATTTTTTTAAAGCTCTACAACTCCCTGTCAAAGTATGACCGGGGGAAAAATTTCACGGCCTGGCTCCTGACGCTGGCCAAGAACCATCTCATCGACAGCTACAGGAAGACGAAGTGGGAAAAGGCCAACCGAGAGGAGTTCGACGAACATCTGGCAAGCCAGGATTCTGGTGATAGCCCTGACGTTCGCTTGCTCAAGGAGGCCAGCCGGAAGGCCGTCTGGAAGAGCCTAAACAGCCTGCCGGCTGAGGCCAGGATGGCTGTCATTCTCCGGGATATCCAGGGGAAAAGCTATGAGGAGGTTGCCGAAATTATGAGTGTTCCGATCGGAACAGTCAAATCGAGGATCAACCGGGGAAGGCTGGAGCTGGCGAAAATCCTCAGCTCAAAGAAGGAGACGATCCATGACCTGTGACAGGATCGAAGAGCTTCTTTCTTCCTACTTGGAGGAGGAACTTGACGCGGCCGAGAGAAATCGTGTCGAGGAACACCTCAAGACGTGTCCCTCTTGTTCTTTTCTTCTCGCCGGCCTAAGAGAGGTCAAAGGGGCTTTCCGCGGCTTCCCCGAGGCTGAACTCAGCGAAGGCCTCAGGTCAAAGCTCTATGCCATCCCGAGACAGAAAAAGCCGTCGAGGCTCAGGCTCAAGCTCAGCCTGGACTTTCTCCTTCAGCCGTCGCTCCAGCCTATGTTCGCTGCCGCCACGGTCTTTATGATCCTTGTCTCATTTTATGTCTTCAACCCGAACAAAAAAGCCGTCGACCGGTCCATCGACCGTAACCTCCATCTCGGCTACAGCCAGGTGGAGAAACTCTACGCGAAAGCCGGCTTCTGGGCGGACCGGCTGAAGGCGTACAAAGACAACATCCTCGTTTCCATCAAGGAGTGGAATCTTCTCGGCGGAAATGAGGACAAAATCCTAAAAGAGGAGGAATCACCATGGAAGAAAAGGTCGTCGTGAAAGAACCCGTCAAGTCGCCGACCCTCGCCGGGATACTCTCGGCCCTCTTTCCGTTTGGAATCGGCGCCTTCTATAACGGAGAGGTCATCAAGGGATTTATCTATCTTATCATCTTCGCCGGGCTGGTTTCCATGCAACCGCACGGAAGCGCCCAGCCGTTTGTTGCGCTCATCCTGGCCGGGTTCTACTTTTTCCAGATCATCGATTCGGTCAACGTCGCCAAACGCATCAACCGCCGGGCTCTTCAAGGCGAAGGAGTCAAAGAAGAAGAGGAGGATGTGACGGCTGTCGTCAAATCCGGGTCCGTTTTTTGGGGCGCCCTGCTCATCCTCATCGGCGGCGTTCTGCTCCTGGGAAATTTTGAGGTCGTCAGCTATGACAAGATTTTTGATTTCTGGCCTGCCGTGGTCATCATCATCGGCCTCAAGCTTGTCTTGGATTACTTTTCCAAGGCTAAATAGGACGGGCAAAGGAGGACACCATGGCCAAGAAACAACGCGACGCATTAGCCTGGGGCATCATCCTTATCGTCATCGGGCTCATTTTCTTCCTGGATAATTTCGATGTCGACATCTGGGACCTGGTCGCCCGGCTTTGGCCCGTGGCCCTGATCATTTGGGGAGTCTGGAAGCTCTATTTCGGGCTGAAGGAAAGGCGAGAAGAAACGCAGGTCTCCAGAGACGCGCAGGATCAACCATGAAAGCTCGAGAGGTCGTCCTTCTTGTCTTTATCATCGCCGCCGGCATCTTCTTTTATCACGCCAGGACGGGCAAGCTTGACTTCGACTGGGAGGACTATGTCGCTCTTGACTGGAATGCGTATGACTACGAAGAATCGCATGTCGTCGAGCCGCCCCTGCCGCCTGCCCTCAAGGTCATCAACGCCCACGGAAACGTTGAGATCAGAGGGACAGAAGGTGACAAGATCACCTTTACTTTCAAGAAGAAAATCTGGCGGCGGAACGAAGAGAGGGCTCGCCAGGTAGCCGAAAAGCTTCACCCTATCGTGGCGAAAGACGATTCCTTCCTGAACTTAAGCACCAACCGGGATGAATTCAAAAAAAGGAACTTTGAGACGAGCTTCATCCTTGCCGTCCCTCTGAACATGGACATCGACGTCAGGAATTCCTACGGGCTGGTCAAGGCAGAGGGCGTCGGCAAGGCCGCGATTTTCAATCGTCATGGGAAAGTCAGCGCGGCCAAGGTGGCCGGCGAACTCAAGCTGGAAAATAGCTACGAGGATGTTGATGTCGAGGCCGTCCAGTCAAATTGTTGGATAACGAGCAAACACTCGACCATCCTGGCCAGAGGGGTGACAGGAGAGATGGACATCGATCATTCCCATGGAAAAATCCGGCTCAAGGATATTGCCCAGAAAACCACCATCGACGCTCCCCACACCGAAATTAGCGGCGAAGACCTTCCCGGTTCCCTCGACATCCGGAATTCCTACGAAAAAATTTCCCTCTCCCGTGTCGGCCTAACGATGATTAACAGCCGCCATGCCGCCGTTGACATCGATGACATCACTGGCAACTTAGAAATCAGGGACGACTATGGGCGGATCAAACTGAACCGCCTCAACGGGAACCTCTGGGTTTCAGGTAAGCACCTAGCCGTTCACGGCCGAGCGATCGGGGCTGAGGAAATCTATATCTCGTCTTCCTATGAAGATATTGAACTTATTGATTTTTCAGGGAAAACAACGGTCCTGCTGTCTCACGGGAAGGTCAGCCTGACTCCCCTGCCGGTCACCGCGGCCATTGAAGTCCGCTGCGACTACTCGCCCATCACCCTGTATTGGCCGGCCGGAGAGAAGTATCCCCTCGAAGCCCAGACCAAAAACGGCGACATTTTCTGGCGGCTGCCCGGGAATATCGCCATCGAGGAACAAAACAGCCTGACCAGGGCCCGCGCTTTTGCCGACCTCGTTGATAAGCCCCGGCTCTTCCTCTCCACGACGTACAGCGACATCCGGATCGAGGAAGGCTTCCCTAAATAAGGCTTATTTTTCGCGGTTCTTTGAGCTGTAAATTTTCTGGGTCAAGAAACCTGTGATCTTGATGTTGACATAAGAGATGAGGTTCGTGACATCTTTCTTGTATTTGGTGACATACCGGACAAAATCGTTTTCCTTCCTGAAATGGAGGAGGTTCTCGAACTCCTCCACCTCATCGTGGAGCTCGATGACGTAGTGATTAATTGTCCGGTATTGGGCGTTGATATCGATCAGGTCTTTATCGGCGAGTTTGCTGAAATCAAGGTGCGGCGGGAGCGACTGAAGGATGAGGAGGCTCTCCGACCGAAGCTCGTTGACCAGCTCCTTGATCTCTTGGAAGAATGATTTGTATTCTAAGGGATTCTTCAGTTTCTCCTGAGCTTTGTCGATCAGGACTTCGTTCTGGTCCTTTAGGGAGATGATCATCTCCTTGACGCCGAAATACTTCCGTTTGAAATTAAACAGGTCGACGAAATCCCGGCCAATGTAAATCTTGTCCTCGTAGTGGGTTGTTAATTCCACGGGAGAGTTCGTGTAGAACTTTATCTCAAACCGTCGTCCCCCCGAGTCCTTCTCCCTCAGCCTGGCCAGGACGAGGTAGTTATTCTGCTCGACAAAATAGCTGTTGATGTCCAGGAGAACAGAATAGATGGCCAGGTTCTGAATGATGCATTCCCTGACGTAATCAAGCAACCGTTCCTTCCTGGAGATAAAATCCGTGATCTCGTCGTTCGGCGTCGGGTTGAGGACCGAATAGGAGGGCGAGAGGAGGTAAAGGATAGGGCCAGCTCCAAGCTCAAGGTGCAGGTTTTTCAGGACTTTATAGTGGAGGTCATCCAGGACGAGAGGCCGCAACGGCGGAAGGCTTTCGATATCCAGCCTAGATAGTTCTTCAACTTCGTTCATGTTTCCGCCTCATTCCCTCGGATGAAATCCTATCACCGGGAATCGAAAAAATCAATACTCAAGCGGCTATATAACGAAAAGTGGGGTAAGCAAAGGCAACATAAGAGGATTATCCGCCACGCGCCCCGCTCCCGTTCAGGTTTTTAACGCCGTTCCCTCAAGGCTTGGCTCGGTGGCTGCGGAACTCGCCACTTTATCGAGTCTCCCGTCCTCCTGACACTTTCCTTCCCTTTCCCTCTGCATCAGATCTTCCTGGGCTCAGACATCCTCGCCACCCCAAAGGCAGGGTTCCCTCGCCAAGCCTTTCGGGAAGGCTAAACCTTCAATGGTCGCTACGGCTCGTGGCGGATGATCCTGATCTCTACCATAACCCCACTTTTCGTCACAGAGCCTACTCAAGCCCTCGTCAGGCTCTCCGCTTCCCGAACGTCCATTCTGCGGTGCCGTATTTCGTCCTCTCGATGTCCTCGATGATTCCCATCTCTTCAGGCGCAAAAGTTTTCGGCATGAAAGTGATCCCGAAATAGTTGGCGATGCCTCGTTTCAGCCTTTCCACGGCCCAATCAAAACTTACCGGCCTCCCCAGGGCTTCGGACAGAGAAACCATCCGCAGCCGGCCGATTCTCTCTCGGGGGGCCAAGACCTGTCTCAAGAGCTCCTCTTCGTTCTCCAGCAGGATGGAGCCGTGCTGGAGAAATTTCTGTCCGACCCTTTTCTGGGCGCTGCCGATGATTTTCTTTCCGTCGATTTCAACCTCATCGCGGGCGGGGTAGGAAAAACAAGGAAAATTTCCCTCTCCATAAAAAGAAGGAGCCGGGCCGGCCAGCCTGGCCTGCAGGCCCATCTCCTTCAATCCGCTGATCAGAGCGTGGGAGATCAATCGGTAGGACCCGGCCAAAGTGGAAGAAAAAACTTCACTATCTGAGGAACTGATTGAGTAGGTTACTTCCCGGTGGTGAAGGACGAGTTTGCCGCCGGTCATCCTTCGCACAATATCAATCCCCTGCTTCCGGCAAGAATCAAGGTTGATGACTTTGTCCGCGACCTGGGAGTAGCCCACCGAGACCGTCGGCCTCTCCCATTGATAGAACCTAACGTGCGTCTGCGGCTCGGAGCCGAGAGAGAGAAAGAGGTATTCATCGACGGCCATGTTCAGCGCGCCCGGCAAGGGGATTTTATCAACGATCAGATCCCAGGTTTTCAAGGCAACGACCCCATATCCTATTCTAACTCGGATAATCCATGGAAGAAAAAAAGCGGGCAACGGGATTCGAACCCGCGACTCCGAGCTTGGGAAGCTCGTACTCTACCGCTGAGTTATGCCCGCTCGGTCTGGCCAGACGTTTATATTTCAGCCACAGGCCCTTATTTTACGGTTTGTCGTTCGCCTTTGCAACCGCCGCAAATGCTGATACATAAAAATGACAATCTCGGTCGCCTTATTCAAACATGAGCTCTAATTCCCGGGGAGTCATAATTTTGATTCTGCGGAATTCTTTTAGCTCAAGGAGGTCCTTGTCTCCTGTGACGATGAATTCTGCCCGGCAAGCAAGAGCGGCCTCGAGAACGGCATGATCAGCCTCATCACGACACACTCCAATAACCCGAATGTTCCGCTTGGCGGGATCGCAAGTCCTGGCCGCTTCTCCTAACAAAAGGAGAGCTTCTCGGGTCTCTTCTGGCGAGAGACTGACTTTCCTTGTCAGAGCGCTTTCGAACTCCTTCGCTATGGTCGGCGAAATAAACAAGTCGAATTCCCTCCGGTTCGCCCGGATCAACAATCTCACGCAGAGTCCTTCTGCCGCAAAGGCGGACACAAGGACATTCGTGTCGAAGACTGCTCTCACGAGATATCCTTGAAAACATCCTCGTCCGTGACGAATCCCCTCTTTTTTGCCTTCGTTCGAATCTTGTTACGGAAGGTCCTGAACCGCTCTTCCCAGAGGAAGGCACGGAGGGCTTCCTTGACGATTTCGCTTTTTGTTCGGCCGGACTCTTTGGCCAGTCTGTCGAGCTCCACGGCCATCTCCTTAGGAAAACTGACGGAAATCACGGTCCTCATTTCTCACTCCTGTATTAAATTTTAATACATTTCTGGAAAAATGCAAGCCGGGGCTCCAGGAAATTGCATAGTTTCTGATGGGAAGGCACGTCAGCGGTAGGATCAAGTCATACTGGTCAAGCGCCGAGAAATCCTCTAAAATAGAGAAATGAAATCACTGAAAGGACTGCAGCCATGACAAAAACGCCACTCAAGATGTTCACAGCAGCTTTGTTTGCCCTCATGGCCACCACAAACCTGGCCCTCTTGCCTCAGCCGACAGAAAAGCCCCGGATATTTCAAACCGATAGAAAGATCGTTGTGGATGGAAAGCTGGATGATTGGACCGGCATTCAGGAATGGCCAGTCAACAAGGCGATCGACGGAACAAAGATAGAGCCTTCGGCCGACCTCTCCGTGATGGCCCGTTTTGCGTTCGACGCCGGATACTTTTACGCCGCCGTCGAGGTGAAGGATGATATCCTCAATTTCCCCGAACAGGGCGGCCTGTTCGGCGACATGCTTTTCCTGGTGTTTGTCGAGCCTTCAACGCAAACTGAAACCGCGAACTTTATGACTTTCGGGTTCACTCTCCGCAAAAACGAACCCGTCAAGGTCCTGGTCAACCGCGGTGGGGAGCCGTTTCCTCAGGGGTTTACCAAGGATATCCAGCTCATGATCGTTCCCGGCACCGACAAGAAATCCTTCGTCTCCGAAGTCGCTGTTCCCTGGACATATATTCCCTTTTTCCGGCCGTTTCTTCAGCCGGAATGGGGAATCAACCTGGAATACACGGACGCCGACGCCGGCAAGAGAAAGAGCGTCCAGCTCGTGGCCGACCCGAACTCAGAAAGGGATGTCCCCAAAAGAAGCCGCGGGATGGTTTTCGAGTTCGTGCCCCGTCTTCCCGAAGCCCCCGAATTCCAGTCCCTGCTGAACGCCAGCCATTTCTATCTTGAGTCGGAGAGAAAAATCCGACTGGCCGTCCAGTCTCCCTCAGCTCAAAAAGGCTGGCAGTTGACGACGGTTTTGAGCTCCGTCCAGGGCACTCAAATCTCGAAGCAGGACTTAGCCTTCGACAAAGGGATGAACGTGATGGATTTCCCGATCGAGATCGAAATACCGGCCACCGGCCATTATGACATCAGCCTGGGCATCATCGACGACAAAGGCGTCCTGAAATTCACCGAGGACAAGCAGTTCTTCCTCGTGGAAAAGACAGAACTCGATGCCCGGGCCGCAAAGCTTAATGAGATCAAGAAAGGAGAAGCTTTCCAGAAAGACGAGGTTTTTCGGGAGAGCCTGCCGACGCTTGAGATCCGGCTGAAGTGGATACAAGAATTCGTGGCCGATGCGCCTCCCTTCGTCCCCCTTGACCGCCTCGAGCAGTGGAATGAGGAGATGAACGGCTTGTTCAGGAGTGTGGAGGATGGCAAGCCAGCGCTTTTTCCGAACGGCCAGGTTGTCCAGCTGGCTTATCGCGCGGGGGGCGACGGGCCCCTCAAGCCATACTCGGTTTTTATTCCCGAATGGTATGACCCGAAAACGCCGCTGCCTCTTCTCGTCACTCTGAGCGGAGGTCCGGACGGAGAGCAAGCGCTCGGCGGCCTGGCCGCGGCCTACTACGGGCCCGTGGGGAAGAAGCGGGCCGGAGATCTTATTCTCCTTGCGCCCGAGCCCGAGAATCCCTCCGGCTGGTATGACGGCGAGGCGAGCCAGGAGATTATGGACTGCATCAACCACCTGAAGAAATTGTACAAGGTTAACGAAAAGAGCATCGTCCTGGACGGTTCCGGGAGAGGAGCTTATGGCGCTCTCCGGCTGGCTTTCCTCAATCCGGACATATTCCGGGGAATAATGAGCCGAATGGGGATATTCACTCCGCCCGCGGATGCCGGGATCGAAAATCTCCTCGACCTGGCCGCCCGGGCCAGGAGCCAGAACATCCTGATCGTCCAAGGACAACTGGACCAGCCCGGCGTGCAGGGCCAAATCAGCTCGATGGGTGAAGCAGGCCGCCCGGAAGATGCCCGGGACTTCGCGGCGAAGCTCAAGGAGCTCGGAATGAACGTCAGGTTGATCGAGGCCAAGGCTGGCGGGGATCGGAGTGGACGCGGCCGGCCCGAGGCCGGGCCTGGCGGTCGCGGCGGTTTTGGCGCCTCGAACAGTTGGGCTGACATCGCCGGCTGGCTGAAAGACCTTTTAGGAGACTCGGCCGTATTCACAAAGCCGCCGAAAAGGCAGCCTGACAAAGAGCGCGAAAAGAAATAATCCCGACAGCCTACTTGACCTCCGTTCCTATTCTAAAAAAATCGCCCTCACTTGACAACGAGCTTCCTTTGGCCATCTCTCGCGAAAAAAGCCTCCCTGACTATAACTCCAGTTTCGTTGTCTCGGGTGACCCTGAATCCCCGCCTCCGACTATCTAAAAGGGTAGAAAATCCCCCCCCGAATCATCCAGAGAGGCGATGGATTTTTTTTGTTGACTGAGAGTTAATAGAGAAGAGATTGCATAGAGAGAACTGTGCTTTAAATGGAAAAAACCGAACAGCCGCTTGCGACAAAACGACCTAAAAGCATGAGAAAACCTGCCTCGGGCCGCGTGGCCAGAAACTCAGAAAGCCTGCTTAAGATCCATCTATCCCTCGACCAGGGAGAGTTCACCCAAATGGTTCAGCGTATCAGGCAAGAATTGAGTGACCACCGGAGTGCGATAAGCCAGATCAAAGAGAAAATGATGAGGCTGATGACCGGGGCTTTTGAAGAAGCCGCCAAGATTAAGGAACTCGAAAACATCCTCGAGAACTTGAAAAACAACGGAGCCAAAAAGAATATCGCTGCTTTAGAAGATTTAAAAGAGGAGGCAGGAAAGGCCATGACCGAGAGCGAGGTGGAAAAACTCTTGGTCATCAAGAGGCTTTTAGAAACTCCAGCCTCCCCTGCCCGTCAAGAAAGCCTGCCCGCTATTGAGCCGGAGTCGCCCCGTGAAGCTAAAAAGATTCTCGTCGTCGATGACGACCCGACGACCGTCAAAATCATCAACCACTTTCTCGCCAAGGAAAATTATGCTGTTATTACTTCCCTTTCTGGGCTGGAAGGTCTAAAAAAAGCCCTTGAGGAAAGCCCTGATTTAATTCTTCTCGACATCTTTATGCCCGACCTCAACGGGTTCCAATTCTTGTCGATCTTCCGGAAAAATAAGGAAAATGCCCGGGTCCCTATCATCATCCTGAGCTCTCTCTCCGAGGAGGCCGATGTCCTAAAGGGACTCAAGACCGGGGCGGAAGATTTTATCATCAAACCGTTTTCTCTCCAGGTGCTCTTGGCTAAAATCAAAAAAACTCTTGACTCATCAAAGTGACTCCATCGACAATCATCATCGGCTACAGTCTGCTTTTCCTGCTCCTTCTGTCTATCGCTCTCTTTTTCTTCATCATCTCGAGGCGGGTCGTCCTTGATCATCAACAAAAAATATTTACCCGACGATACCATAAAATTGAGAAGGACATCCTTGAAGCAATAGCCCAGCTCAAACCAGAATTCTCCATCCAGCTTGCCCGCAGGCACAGATATTTTCCTGCTGTCCTAACAAAAGTCCTCATCGATTACGGAAACCTCATCAGCGGCGAAGGAAAAGAACAGCTCAAGATTATCTTTGATGCGGCCTTGAAAACAAGATGCCTTAAATCCCTGACTTCGCGCTGGACCGTTAAGCGTTTGAAGAATGCCCGCCTGTTCGTCGCTTTCTTTAACCCTGCAGATAGCCATTACTTGCTCAGGCTTCTTCAAGATAAGCCGTTGATCAGGCTGGCGACGATCACAGCCCTCTCGCAGACGCGCAGCTCCGAGACGCTGAGTTTTTTGTTTCAGGCGTTTGAGTCAGACCAAGGCTATCCGGTCAGATCCTACTTCAACATGATGTTTGGACTGGGAGGGCGCGTCGAGCCTTATGCCAGAGATTATCTCCGCAAGCCTCTTTCTCCAGAAAAAATTGCCTTGCTGATCGAACTTGTCGGAGCTATCCCTCTTCGTTCTCTTTATGAGGATATTCTTCTCTATGCCAGCCATGAAAACAAGGAAGTCCGCATCCGGGTCGCCCGAGCGCTCGGGAGGCTGCTCGTTCCGGATTCAATAAAGACTCTTGCCTCCATGGCTCGAGACGAGGCCTGGGAGGTTAGGGCTCAGGCCATGAAAAGCCTGGGGAAACTCGGAACTCTCGAGGCCCTGGACATCCTCTCAGACTCCCTCTTTTCGCCCTTCTGGCACGTCCGGCTCAACGCCGCTTCTGCCCTGGCAAAACTGGGAGAGCCTGGGATCGGGAAATTGAGAGAGATCGCCTCCCAGACAAAAGATCGGTATGCGGCTGAGATGTCGACAATGATCCTGGACGAGATCATCCAGCCCCAGGAGCTGGGCTAAGACAATGGGCGGTTTTTTCCATTCAGTTTTCGCGCTTGTCAGTCTCATCATCCTTATCTATTTTCTCCTTATCAACGCTTTTTATCTTCTCTTCACGGTTCTTTCGCTTTTCGGCATATTCCGCTACCGGCAGCTCACGACTTTTGTCAACTTCAGAGAGGTATTCCGACTCCCGCTCGTCAAGCCGATCTCCATCATCGCGCCTGCCCACAATGAAGAGAACACGATCGTCGAGAGCGTCAAGGCTCTTCTCTCGCTCGAGTATCCTCTGTTTGAGGTCGTTGTCGTCAATGATGGCTCATCAGACCAGACACTGGAAAAACTGATGATGTTCTTTCAGCTTCAGAAGACTCGTCGCGTTTTCAGGAAAGCCGTTGAGACAAAGCCCATCAAAGGGATTTATGTCTCGTCTCTTGACTCGAGGCTGATCGTTGTGGACAAGGTCAACGGCAAGAAAGCCGATGCTCTGAACGCGGGGCTGAACGTTTCCAAATATCCCCTGTTTTGCGCCGTTGACAGCGATTCTCTTCTCGAGAAAGATGCTCTGCTCAAAATTGTCCGCCCGTTCCTTGAAGACCCGGAAAAGACAGTGGCTGCCGGGGGAATCATCCGGCTGAGCAATGGTTGTCTGGTGGAGAGTGGACATGTGGTTCGCATAAAAATGCCAGCCAGTTTTCTGGCTCGCTTCCAGATCATCGAGTACCTGAGGGCATTTCTGGGTGGTCGGATAGGGCTCAGCATGCTCAAAAGCCTCCTGGTTATTTCTGGAGCCTTTGGCCTTTTCCGCAAAGACATTGTCCTTCAGTGCGGCGGCTACCGGGCAGGCACTGTCGGCGAGGATATGGACCTTATCGTCCGGATGAGGAAATTCCTCCATGAGAAGAAGATTCCGTTCAGGATCTGCTTCATCCCCGACCCGATCTGCTGGACAGAAGCGCCTGAATCCATGCGCCTGCTTTCAAGGCAGAGAAACAGATGGCACAGGGGGCTTATCGAGACTCTCCTCCACAATCGCCGGCTGTTTCTCAACCCCCGCTACGGCTCAACAGGGCTTCTGGCGATGCCCTTCTATGCTGTTTTTGAGATGCTGGGGCCTCTCGTTGAGCTGTTGGGATACGGAACTTTCGTGGCCTGTCTTTTTTCTAAACTCGTCAATTTCCCGTTTGCTGTCATGTTTTTCTTCGTGGCCATTGTTCTCGGCACGATTCATTCGCTGATGGCCCTGCTTCTTGAAGAATATTCCTCTCACCGGTACCCGCATCTCAAGGATATTCTGATCATCACGGTCTTCGGGGTCATGGAGAACTTTCTTTACCGCCAGGTCCTTTCCCTTGTCCGGGCCAAGGCGGCCTTTGACTTTTTGGCTGGCAAGAAAGAATGGGGAGCGATGCGACGGAAGGGTTTTGCCCTGGGACAGGTCAACCAATGAAACGATGTTGTCTCCTCGTGATTTCTCTTTTCATCCTCGCGACGGTGGACAATGAGATTTTAGCCCAAGACCGCGATGCCGCGATCGAAAAGGCCACTCTGGCCATCACATCAAAGGATTATCCTGCGGCCGTTCGCATCTGCCTCGAGGAGCTCAAGCGTAGCCCCGGGGATTATGACCTCCGCTTTCTCCTCTGCCAGGCTTATGCCTTCTCCAACAAGTGGGATGAAGCCCTGAGCGTGTTGAATGATTTGGCCTCCGCTTTTCCGGATAATATTGACGTCCTTGTCTTCCGTGCCCGGATTGAGTCCTGGAAAAGGGACTACGCGGCTGCAGAACGAGGCTATCAGCGGGCTCTTGAAATCAGGCCGAGGAACCTTGAGGCCATGATCGGATTGGCCGAGATCGCTTCGTGGCAAGGAGAGTATGCCAGGTCCGTCTCGCTTTATGATCGTGCAGCAGAGCAATACCCCGATAACGCTGAGCTTGCATTCCAGTTAGGCCGAGTCCACTTCTGGAGCGGGAATTATGAAAAGGCGCGGCATTCTTACGAGAAAGCTCTGCGTCTTGATCCCCAAAATAAAGAATACAGGAAAGCCCTGACCACAGCTTCGCCGCGCTGGCTCAAGAATTATGAATTTCGTTACGAACACCAGGCCGAGACATTCACCGATGGAAGAAACCCCTACATCGACAGGCGATTGGCCTTCCAGCTAAACTTTCTTCTCACAGGTCCTCTGGTTTTGAAAGCCAGCCTGACGGAAAGGTCTGAAAAAAAAGATTATCAATATGAGGTCGAGTCCTATCCGCGCCTCTGGAACCGCTCCTATGCCTATCTCAACCTGGCTGTTTCTCCAAAAGCCGTCCATTATCCAAATCATTCCTGGCTGGCTGAGGTCTACCAAGGAATTTTCTCTTCCTGGGAGGTTTCCCTGGGCCACCGAAGGATCACCTTTTCTCCCCGCTCAACTTCTGTTTATCTCGGGAGTGTGGCTCATTACCACGATCAATCAATCGCTTTTCTCCGTTGGTACTTAACACGAGAGGAAGGAAAGACCACGTTTTCTTGGACCGTCAACCTGCGGCGCTATTTTTCAGAGACAAGTCACCTCTCGGTTGGATACGGAATGGGTTCTAAGCCCTTTGACATCGTGACTGCGGAAGATCTGTTGGTTAAAGAAAGCTGGGTCATCTTTGCCGGGCTCGACTGGCGCTTTTTCCAGAAGATTAGACTCCAGCTTTATTATCATTTAAGAGACGAAGGAACTCTTCGCCGTCACACGTTTCTCCTCTGCACTGGATATTGTTGGTAGGCCGAAACGATCGGCCGAGGCTTTCTCACGTTCGGTCTGTTTGACATCCCAATAGCCAATTGATATTCTTGACTCATAAGAAAGGAATAGAAGAGGGTTCCTGACCGTGAAGTGTCCGAAATGCGGTCTTGATAATCCTGAAGATACTCTCTTCTGCGGCCGCTGCGGCGCCAAGCTAAAAATCAAACAAGAGCAAGACTGGGTTATATCACCGGACTCCAGGACAGAGACGATGCAGACTCTGCTCCGCGAATTGACGACGGGCAGCCTTTTTGCCGGTCGCTACCAGATTATCGAGGAACTCGGCCGAGGCGGCATGGGCAAAGTCTACAAAGCCTTAGACACAGAGTTGAACGAGAAGATCGCTATTAAGCTTCTAAAGCCCGAGGTCTCGGCAGACAGTGAGGCGATCGAACGCTTCCGTAACGAGCTCAAGACAGCCCGCCAAATCTCTCACAAGAATATCTGCCGCATGTATCACCTGACAAAAGAAGAGGGTACCTACTTCATCACAATGGAATATGTCCCCGGAGAAGACCTGAAGCGGCTGATCCGCAAGATCGGCCAGATGCCCGTCGGCCGGACGATTTCCATAGCTAAGCAGGTATGTGAAGGATTGATCGAAGCCCATAACCTGGGCGTCGTTCACCGGGACCTGAAGCCGCAGAACATCATGGTCGATGAAGGCGGGAATGTCCGCATCATGGATTTCGGTATCGCCCGGTCTTTGATGACCAAAGGCATCACGGGCGCAGGCGTGATGATCGGAACGCCCGAATACATGTCCCCAGAACAAGTAGAGGGAAAGCCCGTTGACCAGCACTCCGATATCTATTCCCTGGGAGTCATTCTTTACGAGATGGTGACGGGGCGCGTGCCCTTCGAAGGGGACACGCCCTTCACGATTGGCGTCAAGCACAAAAGCGAACTTCCCCGGGACCCCAGGGAGCTCAACCCGCAGGTTCCGGATGATTTGAGCGCTCTAATTCTCCGCTGTCTGGCCAAAAACAAAGAGAGCCGCTATCAAAACGCGGGAGAGCTTCTGGCGGAGCTCACCAGGATCGAAGCCGGCCTTCCGACCACAGAAAAAGTCGTCGTTGAGAAAAAGCCTTTCACCTCCAAGCAGATCACCGTGACTTTCGGGCTGAAAAAACTCCTGGTGCCTGCTTTCGTCCTTATCGGCCTCATTGTCGCTGGCTTGATAATCTGGCGGCTAGTCTTAACAAAGGCCCCGCCGCCTCCAACCGGCAAACCCTCGCTCGCCGTCATGTATTTTAAGAATAACACCGGCGATGAGAGTCTCGACCACTGGCGCGTCGCCATCTCAGACCTTCTGATCAAAGACCTTTCCCAGTCTAAATACATCAATGTCCTGAGCGCTGATAAACTCTTCAACATCCTCAGCCAGCTCGATAAGGCCGAGGCCAAAAGCTACACCTCTGAGACCATCAAAGACGTGGCCATTCAAGGCAGCGTCAAGAACGTTCTTATCGGGAGCTACGCCAAAGCCGGCGAAAATTTCCGGATCGACGTCCAGCTCCAGGACGGCAGCACAGGGCAGATTCTGAGCTCCAGCCGCGTTGAAGGAAAGGGGCAAGACAGCATCTTTGCCATGGTCGATGAGCTGACGAAGAAAATCAAGCACGACCTCAAAATCCCGGCCGCAGAAATCGCCGCCGATATCGACCGCGAGCTCGAGAAAATAACAACAGCATCGCCCGAGGCGCTCAAGTTTTATGTCGAGGGACGGAAACTCCACAATGAACAGAGATACCGCGAGTCAATCCAGATGATGGAGAAAGCCATCGCTATCGACCCCGGCTTTGCCATGGCCTACCGCTCGATGGCCATGGGATATTCCAACCTTCAACTGGCTTCGCAAAAACAAACATATCTCAAGAAAGCTTTTGAACTCACCGACCGTCTCTCCGACAGGGAGCGGTTCACTATCGAGGGAGATTACTACAGGGAATCCGAAAGGTCTTATGACAAAGCCGTCGAGGCGTACGAAAGGCTATTGAAGCTTTACCCGGATGACAGCATCGGAGCTAATAACTTAGGAATTCTTTACAACAGCCTGGAGGAATGGGACAAGGCCATTGAGCTTTATGAACGCGTGCTCCAGAGCAACCCGGAAAGCATCTGGACATACCTTAACATTGTGGACAGCTATTTAGCTAAAGGATGGCCGGAGAAAGCCAGGGCAACCCTCGAAGGCTTCATCCGGAATTACA
Source organism: Clostridiales bacterium (assembly GCA_029907205.1). GTDB lineage: Bacteria > Acidobacteriota > Aminicenantia > Aminicenantales > UBA8522 > JARYMI01. Next base: position 86,277 of record JARYMI010000006.1, on the reverse strand, counting down.
AAGACAACTTCATGGTCCGCATTTATCTGGCTGTCGTTAATTTTGTTGAAGGCCGGTACGATCAAGCTCTGGCTGAAGCCGAGAAGGCCGGAACCCTGAACCCGTCTGACTATTTAGTCTTTTTGGCCAAAGCCGCCTCCTATAGGGGACTCCGTGATTGGACGAAAGCTGAGGCCCAGTATCAGGAGATTTTTGGCCTGGAGGAGATAGCCGGCCACCTGATAGGCAGGCATTGGCTCGGAGCCATGTATTTGCTCCGGGGACAACTCAGGAAGGCAGAAGCTGAATTCAGCAGGGGAATAGAGCTTGCCGAAAAGATTGGCGATAAAGGATGGATATCCGATTTCCACAGGAGCCTGGCCGACCTTTATCTCCAGTCTGGAAGGCCGGCGAAAGCACTGGAGGAGTACGATAAAGCCCTTCGTAGGGCGCAAGAATTGGAAAGCCTGTGGCGGCAAAAAGGAATTCTTTTGGGCCGCGGCTATGCAGAGCTCGAATTAGGGAAAATCGGGCAGGCCAGAAAGACGACCGACGATCTTCGCGTCTTGGTTGAAAGTGGGTTTAATAAAAAAGACATAAGGTACCACGACTTGCTGGCGGGAATGATAGCGCTCAAGAATGAGGACTATGCTGAAGCCATCAAGCGTTTGACAAGAGCCGCCGCGCTCCTTCCTTCCCAGCATTTTTTTGACAACGACCATGCCCTGTTCCTGGATGCTGCGGCGCTCGCCTATTTCAAGAAGGGCGAATGGGAAAAGGCAAGAGACGAGTATGAAAAAATAACCAGGCTCACGGTCGGAGCTTTCTTCTATGGAGATATTCAGGCGCGAAGCTTTTACAAACTGGGACAGATATATGAACAGCTCAAAGACAAAGAGAAGGCTAAAGAAAATTATCAAAAATTCCTCGACCTCTGGAAGGAGGTGGATTCCGGCCAGCCAGAAATCGACGAGGCCAAAAACCGCCTCGCTTCCCTTTAAAAAGGAGTCAAAATCATGGATCAACAAATTGTCGACATATGGGATGAGTATATGAAGGGATTGATGGATCGCCGGGAGTTCCTAAAGAGATTGGCTCTTATCGCTGGCGGCGCAACGGCCGCTTCGACCATCCTTTCTGCACTGGAAACGGGCTCCGCCGAAGCCCAGTTTGTTGAAAAGGATGATCCCCGCCTGAAAACAGAATATATCCATTATCCTGGCGCAACGGGTGATGTGCGCGCCTATTCGGCGCGGCTGAAAGAAGAGGTCAAACGCCCTGGCGTTTTCGTCATCCACGAGAATCGCGGGCTCAACCCGCACACCGAAGACGTGGCCAGACGGGTCGCCCTGGAAGGCTTCCTGGCTATTGCACCCGACGCCCTGTCACCGCTCGGGGGAACTCCGGAGGATCCCGACAAAGCCCGAGAACTCATCGGAAAGCTCGACCGCCAGGCGAACATCAAGAATTATGTGGCTGCCGTCGCTTACCTAAGGACGCATCCTCTGTCAACAGGAAAGGTCGGCTGCATGGGCTTCTGCTGGGGCGGAGGGGTCACCAACCAAGTGGCCGTCAACTCGCCGGATTTAGCGGCGGCTGTTCCTTTCTACGGTAGCCAGCCGGCAGCCGAAGACGTCCCAAAGATCAAAGCGGCGATACTCATTCATTACGCTGAGAACGATGAACGGATCAACGCGGGAATCCCTGCGTTCGAGGAAGCCCTTAAAAAAGCATCAATAGAGTACAAGATTTATATGTACGAGGGCGCTTCGCACGCCTTTTTCAACGACACGAACCCTTCCCGGTATCATAAGGAAGCAGCCACGCTGGCCTGGGAGCGAACGATCGCCTTCCTCAATAAGAAGCTTAAAACCTGATTTTTCAGTTTGTTTCATCCTCTCTTTCCCTGCTCGTTCCACGCAGGGCGCGGACGACGAGAAAGAGCCCAAGAGCCGAAATGCCCACGAGACTGAGCACGTAAGAGGGCTTCCCGAACAGCTGGAAGAGCTCGACCTCGGCAAAAGCCAGCGTCGCGAATAGGATCCCGATGATGGCCTCACCCGCGATGAGACCAGAGGCCAGCAGAGTGCTTACATTGTTCACCCGTTCTTTTTCCTCCCCGCCTAACTTTTTTGCCTCCTCCCTCTTTTCCAGGAGGGCTTTGAAGGCGCCGCCCAGGAAAATGGCGAAAGAGGTGTCGATCGGAAGGTACATGCCCACAGCGATGAGCATCGGGCTGCGCACCTGCATCAGGATGAAGGCGAAACCCATGAACATGCCGGCCAGGATCAGGATCCACTCTGTCCGCCGTTCAAAGATACCATTGGCCACGGCCGCCATCAGGCTGGCCTGGGGAGCGGGGATTTTCTCGCCGCCGAACCCGGCGTTGGTCTTGAGAATCTCGTTCTGCTTCTCGGGAATCATCGCTTTGATTTCCTCCAGGGTGTACGTCCCGGCCTGAACCGCCTTGTGCCTCCCGTCATAAAACACCTCAGTGACGCCTGCTCTTTCCATCTCCGCCAGCTTCGCGGCCACCGTCTGTTTGATATTCCCCAGGTGGAGGACGGAAAGGACAAAAAACATGATCAGAGCCGCGGCGGTCACTCCGAACACATCCCCGAGCTGCATCCGCCAGGGCGTGCAGCCTAAGATGTGTCCTGCCTTGAGGTCCTGCATCATCTCGCCAGCCACCGAGACCGATACGCACGTGAAGGCGGCCACGATGAGGACAGCTGATATCCCACTTCCCCCTTGAAGGCCCATCAGAACCATAATGAAAGCAACGATGATCAGCACGGAGACCGTGAGGCCGCTCGTCGGGTTGCTGCTGACGCCGATGATGCCGACGAGGTATCCGGAGACAGCAGCGAACACGAACCCGAGGACGATCATCAAAACGACGGCGACGAGCGAGGCCGGTGGGCTTTGGGCAAACCTGTTGAAGACGAAAAAGACAACGACGGAGATAGCAGCCGCCGCTCCGAGAGCCCACTTGATATCGATGTCACGGTCTGTCCGCGGGAGGGCCTCGGCGGCACCTTTTTTCCCGATGGCGAGCGTGGACAGGGAACGGGCAATGCCCTGGGCCAGGCTTTTTCTCATCCTGAACAGCGTGTAGAACGCGCCCACGAGCATGCCGCCGATGGCGATGTAGCGAACGTAATCCCTCCAGACCCGAGTGATCTCCACGGCCCAGTCGGCCACTCCGGCCAGGTCATTGTAGTTCAGGAAAAAGGCGAGCATCGGCGCCAGCAACCCCCAGGCCACGACACCGCCGCTGAAGTTGATCGCGGCAAGCTTCGGACCGATGATTGTGCCCACGCCGAGGAAAGCCGCGCTGGCCTCTGGACCGCGCAGGAGAATCGAACCCTTGCCGACTGAGATGATGCGCTGCCACTTCAGGGCAATGACCTTGAACTCCGTGAGACACGTGAAAAGTGCGCCCAGGCCCATGCCGATGAGAAGATGACCGGTTCCCTTGGCGCCCTTCTGGCCGGCCTTATGGATTTCCGCAGCCGCCACAGATTCGGGGAAAGGGAGTTCTTTATCGCCGATAAGGATTCGCCGGGTGACAGTGACGAACATGATGCCCAAGATCCCGCCCACCACTAAGATGACCGTCGCAACCAGGTATTGCTCAACCTTGTAAAAAGGCAGCCAGATTCCGGCGATGAAAAATGCGGGCAGGGTAAAGATAGCACCCGAGGCCACATTGCCCCCGATCGACCCCACGGTCCGGGCGCAGTTCTCCTCGAGGAGCGTCCCCCGGAAGGCCTTAATCACGGCCATGCCGACCACCGCGGTCGTGTAGGTGGCAGCAATTGTCATCCCGGCCTTGAGCCCTAAGTAGGCGTTGGCCGCCCCCATGAAAGCAGCCATCAAGACGCCGAGCAGGACGGCCCGCAGCGTGAATTCCTTGACCCCGCTCTCAGCGGGAATGATCGGAGTGAAAGACTTTTCCTCCATTGTTAACTCTCCTTCCTTGTTCGACTCGAGATTCCAATAACATTGTCAAACTTCAATCTCTCGATATCTTCTATCGACCATCCGCAAAAGAAGTAGATAGCTAAACCCAGAAAGCAGGAGGACGGCAGTAAAAGCGATGAAGAGGATGACGCTCGCGGAGACTCCTGATTTGGCAAGGAAGTTGACGAAGAAACCGATGATGGCCAGAATGCCCAGGTCGGCAAAAAGCGCGAACAAGACGTTGAGATTTTGCTTGATGGCCTTCTGCGGGTTCGTCCATTTTAAGAGCGGCCGGGCCAGGTCGATGATCATCCCGATCGCCGTCAGGGCCACAGCTCCGGTCAGAGCAAAAACCAGAGCGGCCAAGAAGAATGAGACCTTCAGGCGAAATACAGCCAAAAGCGCCGCCGAGCCAGCGCCGATTCCTAGCAAAGCGATGACATAGGAATGGAGAAACTTGGCCATTGCCTGTTCCCTGGGCGTAACGGGGATGACCTTGGACATCCAGAACTGGCTGCCTTCGCGAGAGAATGTCGAGGAGGATGTCCCGCTGAGACATCCGCAAATGATGAGAAAAGCAGCCGCTGCCAGGATGACATACAGAGGCTTGGCAGCGCTCAAGCCCCTCATCAAAACAAACGTCTCATCGCCGCCCCCTGCCTTCGCCATAATGATGAATATCACAGGCAAGAGGATCGCCGTCAGGACGCCGTTGAGCAGGAACACGGGCGTGCGGTTCATGATCCGCCATTCTCGTCTGAAAATCGCCCGCACCGGGCGGCGGCCCGATGATACCATTTGCGACATCCTTGTCGTCGAGAGGATTTTCCTCTGGCCTGAGATCTCGCGGATCCCGATCAATCCCCGGTAGAAGAGTTTCTCCGCCACGACGAGCAGACCGCAGAAGACCGCCACCGACATCCCGACGAAAACAAGCAGGTTAAGAAGCCCTGGCCCGGAAAACCCTCCGGCCAGAGCTTTGGTTGCCCAGATGCTGGGCGGGAAGCTGGCGCCGACCCTTCTTACGAGGCTGTCCGGCGACGTGAAGAATTTGACCATAGCCTGGGGGTCGGGTTCTGAACCAGGTGATTTATTGATGAAAAACTGCACGCTCAGGGCTGCCGCAATCAAGACGAGGCTCCCGACGATGATTAAAAGGTCCTTCTTGCGCGTGAGGTTAACGACGCGCATCATGCTGACAACCAAAAGCGAAACAATGGCCAGCGGGATAACGGGAAGAAAGGCATAGACAAGGATTGCGTTCGTCCAGTAGGAGACTCCCGATTCGGCCAGAATCCCGAAAGTGATGAAGGCCGGCGCGACAATGACCAGAATGCTCACGTATTCATTGACCAGGATCACGGTGAACTTGGACAACATGACTTCGACCGGTTTGAGCGGTAGCGGAATGAGCATCTCTAAGTCTTTGGAAAAATAGAACGCTGACACGACATAATAGAGGCCGAAGAGGAGGATAAGAAACTGCCCGGCCAGAAGACTGAATGTCAGAATGGCCTGCTCCTGGCCCAGCGGCTTGAGCACTCCGTAGAGCCCTTTGATCAGCCGGATGTAACCATAAAGCGTGGGAAAAAGCCCGATACCAGCAAGGACCACAACCGCAGCGATCCAGATATCTTTCTTTTCCTTGAACAGCCTGTGGCTCAGGACGGCAAGCCCGAAGTTGGCCTTTAGAGAGGCGCGGACGAGAGAGCGAAGCCGGCTCATTTGTCCGTCAACTCCAGAAAGATGCTCTCGAGCGACACGTCCTCGCTCAGCTTCTTCAGCTCCTCCATGGTCCCGCAGGCGATGAGCTTTCCCTTGTTGATGATCCCGATGCGGTCACACAGCTTTTCAGCCACTTCCATGATGTGGGTGGAGAAAAAGAGCGTCTTCCCCTGGTCGCAGTGTTCACGCATGAGTTCCTTGAGATGATAGGAGGCACGGGGGTCGAGCCCGACCATGGGCTCGTCCAAGACCATAACCTGGGGCGCAGGAAGCAACGCGGCGATGAGGACGATTTTTTGTTTCATGCCCTGCGAGTAACTCTGGATGGGGTTGGTAACAGCGTGGGCAAGCTCGAAGATATCCAGCCACTTCGTCATTCTCTCCAGCCGGTCGGCCTTTGGGACACCGTAGACATCCCCGATAAAATTCAGATACTCCAGGCCGGTCAGGCGCTCGTAAATGGCGGGATAGTCAGGCACATAGGTCGTGATAGATTTGCACTTGAGGCTATCCCGCTGCGTGTCGAGACCGCTGATTGCAATCGTCCCTGTGTCAGGCCTCAGCAGCCCGACAATCATCTTGATCGTTGTCGTCTTGCCCGCACCGTTCGGCCCCAAGAAGCCAAAGATCTCGCCTGAGTTCACGGTCAAGGTCAGTTCATCGACAGCCTTGACCCTCCCTTTGTTGTAGCTCTTGGAAACGCGCCGCAGTTCAATCACTGAATTGCTCCCTTCAAATCGCTGAATTCTCTTCCATGGCCATCAATGTCCTAAGCTGAGACAGCATTTTTTGTATTTTTTTCCGCTGCCGCACGGGCAGGGATCATTCCGCCCCGGCTGAGAAACCGTCCGGACAGCCGCGGCACCCTCGGCCGCCCTTTGCTTTTCTAGGGTCCGGCGGCGCCACTCCGAAGCCACCTCGCTGACGAACGCCTGGCAGTGGGTGAAAAATCGCTTGTAGCCGCTGCACAAGTAGTTCAATCCTGCTTCACCGTCCGGCGTCCTGAGGAAGCGGTTTTTAGGGCATTCGCCGTTGCACATCTCTCTGACCTCACACGCTCGGCAAAACCTGGGCAAAGCCTCGAGCTTGGCCCGGCCGAAGGCTCGCTGCTCCGGACTCTCAAGAAGCTCGACAAGAGATGTCTCACGGATATTCCCGAGGCGATGGTCTGCGTCCACGAAATGGTCGCAGGAAAAGAAATCTCCGTTGTGTTCAATGACTGGGACATCGCCGCAGGCTGGCCGGAAGAGGCAAAGCGAATGTTCCTGCCCGAAAGCCGTCCGGGCCGCCTCTTCGAAAACCTGAACTTTGACCCGGCCGATGTCCTTGTTCAGCCATTCATCGAAGACAGCGCAAAGAAAATCGCCCCAGGCTTCAGCCGGCACGGTGTCAGCGCTCACTCCTCGCAGCCCATCCGGATGCGGCTTGACAAGGGGTAGAAAAGTCACGTACGGGGCCTCGATCTGCTTGAAAAAACGGTAGACTTCCAAAGGGTACCGGACATTATGCGCATTCACGACGCACAGAATATCGGTTGCAACGCCGTGCCGTCTCAGAAGTTCGTACCCCCGCATTGTCTCTTCGAACGTAGATTTCCCGGTTCTGGTGACGCGATTCCGGTTATGCATTTCCCGGGGACCATCCAGACTGAGTCCCACGGCAAAATTCTCTCCCGCCAGAAAACGTCCCCATCCATCATCGAGGAGAGCGCCGTTGGTCTGCATGCCGTTGACGATCAGCCGGCCGCGAGGTTCGTGATTGCGCTGGAAAGCAACAACTTTTCGAAAAAAGTCAACACCTAACACTGTCGGCTCTCCTCCGTGCCAGGAAAAACGGATGACCTCATCCGGGGAGGCAGCAATGTGCTGGATGATGTATTCCTCGAGGACATCTTCGGACATCCGAAGCGATCCGGCCTCCGGATAAAGATTCTTTTTTTCAAGATAGTAACAATAGCGACAAGCCAGGTTGCAGAGGAAACTCGCTGGCTTGACGAAAACTTGAAATTCCCGGGAAGCTTTCATTAGGCTCCTGAGGATAACAGCTTTTTACCGGAAAAATTTTAAAAGAATGACCATCGATGGTCAAGGAAAGAAAACCAAAATTGACAAGGGAAGGAGTGAAAACTATAATCAGGTCTCAAATTTCTGGACGAGAGGAAGAGAAAATGTCTTCTTTTAATAAAAAGTATCTGCACGTGGTCCACCCGGAAAAAGCGAGCCGTCTTGGGCCAACCCTTTGCTTCGACGGCGAAATCAACGGAAAAGAAGATATCGCCGTCGAGGGCCAGGTCCGGGGCAAGATCAACCTTTCTGAAAGCGATTTGTTCGTCGTCGACCAAGGCCGGGTCGAGGCTGAAATCTGCGCCCGGAATGTTTCCATACAGGGAGAAGTGATCGGAAACATCGAAGCGCGGGGACGTGTCCTCATCGAGAGAAAAGGACGGATGAAGGGGAACATTTCAGCTTCAGTCATTGCTGTCGAAGAAGGCGCCCAGTTCAAAGGATCGGTCAAGATCAAAGAAAAAAGTCAGGACTCTCTTTAATTTTCGGCCACAGATTCAAGCCAGGCCGCCGATTCTTCTGCTATAATAAACCGGATGAGAGAGTTTGAGCTCCATTCCGAGTTCGAGCCCAGGGGCGACCAGGTCCGGGCCATCGCCGAGCTTACAGAAAGCATCCTTCGCGGTCAGGCCCATCAAGTCCTGATGGGCGTGACCGGCTCAGGAAAAACCTTCACCATGGCCAACGTTATCCAGAACGTCCAGAAGCCCGTCCTGGTCATCTCCCACAACAAGACTTTGGCGGCCCAGCTCTACCAGGAATTCCGGCGCTTCTTTCCGAAGAACGCCGTTGAGTATTTCGTCAGCTATTACGACTACTATCAGCCCGAGGCTTATATCCCCGCCTCTAACACCTATATCGCTAAAGAGGCGACGATCAACGACGAGATCGACCGGATGCGGCTCTGCGCCACGAACTCCCTTTTCCAGAGGCAGGACGTCATCATCGTGGCGTCGGTTTCCTGCATCTACGGCATCGGGGCGCCGGAAACGTACTATTCGATGAGTTTCCGCATAGCCAAAGGCCAGGCCATGACCCGGAAAAAAATCCAGGAGAGCCTCGTCGGCATGCAGTACGAGCGGCAGGAAGAGGACTTCAAGCGCGGAACCTTCCGCCTCAGGGGCGACATGATCGACATCTTCCCGTCTTACGAAGATTTTGCCTACCGCATCGAGCTCGAAGACGGCGTCGTCTCCAGCCTCTCAGCCATCGATCCGCTGCTGGGAAAAATCTTCGAGTCCTTTGACGATATCATCATCCATCCACGGACGTTTTTCTCCACCCCCCAGTATATCCTGTCTCAAGCCATTGAGGGAATTGAAAAAGAACTCGAAGAAAGAATTCAATTTTTTAAAGACCAGGGGAAAATCATCGAAGCCGAGAGGATCGAAGAAAGAACGCTTTTTGACCTTGAAATGCTCAGAGAATTCGGCTACTGCCCGGGGATAGAGAACTATTCCCTGTATCTCAGCCAGCGCCGGCCCGGCGAGCCTCCTTACACCCTACTCGATTACTTCCCAAAGGACTACTTGACCATCATCGATGAGTCGCACGTCACGGTCCCCCAGATCGGCGGGATGTACCACGGCGACCGCTCGCGGAAACTGACCTTGATCGAGCACGGGTTCAGGCTGCCCTCTGCCCTGGATAACCGGCCGCTCAATTTTATGGAGTTTGAGGAGCGAACGCGCCAGAACCTCTATGTTTCAGCCACGCCAGGCCCCTATGAGCTGAGCTGGGCGAAGGGAAAAGTCGTTGAGCAGATTATTCGGCCGACCGGTCTGACCGACCCGGAAGTCGAAGTCCGGCCGGTCAAAGGTCAGGTGGACGACTTGATGGCCGAGATTTCAAGCCGGGCGCAAAGGAACGAGCGCACGCTCGTCACCACCCTGACAAAGAGAATGGCCGAAGACCTCACCCGGTATTACCACGAGCTGGGCCTGCGCGTCCGCTATCTCCATTCGGAAATCGAGACTCTCGAGCGGGTCAACATCCTGCGGGACCTGAGAAAAGGCAAGTTCGACGCCCTGATCGGGATCAACCTCCTGCGGGAGGGATTGGACCTGCCCGAGGTCTCGCTCGTCGCCATCCTGGACGCCGATAAGGAAGGGTTCCTTCGTTCTTCGACCTCGCTCATCCAGACCTTTGGACGGGCGGCCAGGAATGTGGCAGGAAGGGCCATTCTCTATGCAGACGCTCTGACAGAATCCATGACAGCGGCGATCGCTGAGACCGACAGGCGTCGCCAGATCCAGCAGGAGTACAACCGCAGGCACAACATCACCCCGCAGTCCATCAGCAAGCGCATCGACGAAGTTCTGGCCAGCATCTACGAAAGAGATTACCTGGATTACACGCGGATCTCCGAAGATAAGGATGTCTATTTGTCGCCGCAGAAGCGGAGAGAGCGGCTGGAGGAGCTCGAAAAACTGATGAAAGAGGCGGCCCGGAACCTGGAATTTGAAAAGGCTGCCCGGTTTCGCGACGAACTGGCCAAACTCAAGAAAAGGGAGCTCGAGCTCGGACTTTGATGAAAGACAACCTCAAGGCCAAACTCCCTCTTCTCCCCGACAAGCCCGGCGTCTACATTTTCAAGAATGAAAAAAAAGAGATTATTTATGTCGGCAAAGCGCATTCCCTCAGGGAACGTGTCAAGTCGTATTTTCTGCCGACAGCCAGCCCGAAAGTCGGCGCCATCGCCGCAGATGCCGCTGACATCGATTTTGTTCTCACAGGGTCAGAGAGAGAAGCAGCCTTCCTGGAAAATAACTTTGTCCAGAGATACCAGCCGAAATATAACCTTAGGCTCAAGGATGACAAGAGCTTTCCCTATCTTAAACTGACAGTCTCAGAACCATATCCCGGCGTTTATCTGACAAGAAAAGTTGAGCCCGGCGAAGCCAGGTATTTCGGGCCGTTCAGCCCGGCTTCCCAGGCCCGTAAGACCATCCATCTCCTCAACAAATATTTTGGCCTGAGAGGCTGCGAGGAAAGAATCCCGGGCAAGCAACAGCGTCCCTGCCTTGAGTACGACCTCAAACTCTGCTCCGCTCCATGCGTCGGGCTCATAACCACAAGCGCCTACCGCGAAAACGTCGAGAATGCGTTGCTCTTCCTTGAAGGGAAAACGGACAAACTCATCAAAAACCTCAAGACTCAGATGGCCCGGTCAGCAGAGAGGCTGGACTACGAGCAGGCCGCGCACCTGAGAGACCTCGTCCAGGCAATTGAACAGATCAGGGATAAACCAAAGCTCATTTCCGTTGCGCTCGAGGACTCGGATATTTTCGGGTTGGCTCGGTGGGATAAACGGGTTTCTCTCTTCGCCTTTATTATGAGGCAGGGAAAAGTCAGAGAAACCGCAGAAGAAATTTACAGGGAGGAAAAGGAGACTGCCGATGCTGAGGCATTAAACCGGGCTATAAGGGCGTTCTATGAGAAACAGCGCGACATTCCTGAAAAGCTCATCTTGCCTTTTGAGCCCGAATCGCTGTCGGAGCTGGCCAAAGAGCTTTCCAGGCGGAAAGGAGCAGCCGTAAGGATTGCCGTGCCCCAGAAGGGCCGACGCAGGAAGCTCGTGGACTTAGCCCGCAGGAACGCCGAATTCTTGATGAAGAGAGAAAGCCCCGAAAATCTCGCCTTGGAAGAACTGGCAAGAATCCTCGGCATGGCAGCGCCGCCGCAAAGGATTGAGGGATACGACATCTCCAACACAGGTGGAGATGAATCAGTGGGCTCTCTCGTCGTTTTTGAGAATGGCCGGCCCAAAAAGGATGAATACAGGAAATACACGATCAAGAGCGTCACCGGCCCTAACGACGTGGCCAGCCTGAAAGAAGTCATCCGGAGACGTTTCACCAGAATTCTCGAGGAGAAAAGCGAGCTTCCCGACCTCGTGCTCGTCGACGGAGGCAAAGGCCAGCTCAAGGCGGCGGAATCAGCCCTCAAAGCCCTAGGGCTCGAGAAATTGTCTGTTGCATCGCTTGCCAAGAAAGAGGAAGTCATCTTCACTAGAGAGAAAAAGGACGGTCTTCGCCTAGACCGCACCTCCCCTTCCCTGAAGCTCATCCAGTTCATACGGGACGAAGCTCACCGCTTTGCCGTCTCATTCCACAGGCAGCGACGGGAAAAGAAAAGTTTTTCCTCCGAACTCAACGGCCTGGCCGGCCTGGGGGAAAAACGAAAGAAAATGCTTCTGGCAAGGTACAGGAGTGTTAACGGGATAAAGCGAGCGCCGCTCGAGGAACTTGCTTCCCTTATCGGAAGCAGAGCAGCCAGGAAAATCAAGGAGGCCGCGAATGATCAGCGGAATCGGGATTGACATCATCGAAGTGGCCAGGGTTCAAAGACTTGGCTCAAAAAGCCCTCGATTTCTCGAAAGAGTCTTCACTACCCGAGAAATAGCTTATTGCTCGAAAAAAAAGAATGAATACCAACACTTCGCCGCCCGCTTTGCCGCCAAAGAGGCTTTCTTCAAGGCTCTCGGGAAGAGGATCCCGTGGAAAGACGTTGAGCTCGTGAACTTGCCCTCGGGAAAGCCCACCCTGAAGGTCAGAGCAAAGCGGCGCTGGCCGTTCGGACGAGCGCACGTCTCCGTCTCTCACCTGACTGAATACGCTCTGGCCGTCGTCCTCCTCGAAAAATAGAGAGTTAAGGGGAAGTTAAGGGGGAAGTTAAGGGGACAGCATACGTAATACACAAAACTGTGGCACCACAATTAGAAGAAGCATTAAGTTGCCCGAAGATCGCAGGGAATTATGAAGTGAATGGGAATTAAGTACATTACGTATGGCGTCCCCCTAAATGAGCAGGCGGACGAGAAAGCTAACCAGGATGGCCACGATAATGCTCAATCCCGCTGAAATAAATGCAATCTTTTTCCCTATTTCCTTCCAGAGCACAGCAAAGGTGGACAGGCAGGGGATGAAAAAGCTGACAAAGCCCGTAAAAATAAGGATCTGCTCCCGCGAAACGACCGACAGCAAGCGGGAGTACTCAACCCCCAAAGCCTGAAGCATCATGATCAACGAGAGCTCTTTCCTCAAGAACCCAAAAACGAGCGTGATGCCAAGCTCGCGAGGAAGGCCAAGGCCGTGGACAACAAGAGGCGAAAACAGGACATTGAGGACCTTGTCCAATGTCAAGAACTGAAGAAGGCTCAAGACGATGCTGCCGCCTATAAGAATCGGCCAGGCGAACTTGCTGAAGGCTCTCAGTTCAACATAAGTCTTGCTCGCCATCTTTTTGAGCGAGGGCAGCTTAAGCGAAGGAATTTCTAGGATCAGGCCGGGGGACGGCGATCTAAAGAAAAAAGTGAGAACACGGCCAACGACGGCCACAATCAAGATGTTTAAGAAATAAAACCCAAGAGCCCAGAACGGGCCAAGATAAAAAGCCACCAGGGCCAGGATGATCGTCGTCCGGGCAGAGCAGGGAATGAAAGGGATGAGAAGCGAGGTGAGGATGCGGTCCCTTTGGGATTCGAGGATCCGCGTAGAAAGAACGGCGGGGACGTTGCAGCCGAACCCGAGGATGAAAGGAGAGACAGATTTTCCGTGGAGACCGATGCGATGCATAAATGTGTCCAGGAGAAAGCCGGCCCGAGCAAGATAACCAAGGTCTTCAAGGAAGGCCATGAAAAAAAGAAGGGGCAAGAAATATGGGAGAACGATGGCCACTCCCCCCCCGATTCCCTGAATGAGGCCATCGGCGAGATGATAAACCAGCCCGTGGCCAAGAGACCCTGAGAGCGATTCCCTCAGGCGCCCCAACGACCCGAGGAGCAATCCCTCGAGCGGACTCCCAATTTTAAAAATAAGAAAAAAGAAGAGCAGGAAGACTATAGCCAGGATTGGATAGCCGAAAAACGGATGCATGAGGACGGAGTCCACGCGCTTGTCCCAGCTCAGTTGCTTACCCCGTCTTACACGGCTTGCCTCCTCGAAAATCTTAAGGGCAAGATGGTGGCGCTCGGCCGAAATCACCTCGTAGGCCGGCGCGCCCCGTTTTTCCTCGATCTTTTGCTTGGCCGATATAAGTTCCTTGTTAAGAATTGGTTCAATGTCGGCGAGAACTTCGCGACAAAAGACCTCGCTGCTCTCAAGCATCTTGACGGCTGTGAACCTTTTATTGGCCTCGACGGGAAAATGTTCAGGAATTCTTTCCAAAAACCGTCTGATTTCCTCTTCTATGTCGCCCGAAAACCTGGGTGGTGCGGCCCGGCACCCCGCATCGAGGCAAGCAAAGCCAGCGTGCAGAAGTTCCTTAACGCCCCGGCCATGGGAGGCGATGGTGGGAACAACCCTGACGCCAAGAAGTCTCTCCAGCTTGCCGGGGTCAATCAGGATGCCCTTTTTCTCTGCCAGGTCGACCATGTTCAGAGCAACAACCATCGGGTATTCGAGCTCGAGAAGCTCAAGGGTCAGCTCAAGGCTTCGTCCCAAAATAGAGGCATCAACGACGTTAATAATGAGGTCAGGCTTCTCCTGATAAAGATGCGAAAGGACGACTTTCTCGGCAGGCTCAGAAGGATTCAGGGAATAAGTCCCGGGCAGGTCGACGATATTGAACACCCGGCCTTCGACTGTAACTTTGCTGTGCGTATGCTTGACTGTCGTGCCGGGGAAATTTGATGTCTCGGCTTTAGGCCCGGCAATAGCGTTGAACAGGGTGCTCTTGCCGCTGTTGGGCTGCCCGATAAAAATAACGACGGGAAAGTTAGTCTTCATCGGCCACGATGTCCACCATGATCTTATGAGCTACCCCGCGGCCTAAGGCAACGCTCGTATCAGAAGTCAAATTTTTGACCAGGATCGGGCCCCGCAGGATCCCTTGCGAGTTAACCTCGATCAGGTCGTCTTTATGAAAACCCAGGGCAAAGAGCCGCCTACGCACCCCTTCTCCGCCCAGAACAGAGACAATCCTGAGGGGTTTCCCCCGCGGGGCTTGAGCCAGGCTGATCATTTTTTATTCCTTTGTAGACTTAAAATAAATGAGAATCATTCTCAATTCGACATCCCCATGATAGACGAAATCGCTGAAAAAATCAATGACTCTTTCAGGCCTGCTGCCTGAGCCTGAGGTGGGACAAACAGAAAAGGATAAAGAGAAAGTTTAGGACGACCAACGAATGGCCGGTGTAAAAAGCGAAGAGCGCCTGGCCGAATATTTCTCTCAGGGCGCTGCCGATGATGACAAGGTTAACTACCGCGGCATACTTAAGCCACCTAGGAAACCGATCGATTTTATCAAGAATCAGCATCACGGCCAGAAGACCATAAAGGTAATTGTAGTACCAGCCCAGAGGAGAAAAGAGGGGAATGAGGAGAAGGAGGAAGCTTGCCTCAAGGGTCTCTGGCCTGGAGAGAGATTTCTTTTGGCCCGCCCGCATCAGGAAGAGAAAAACAGAGCCGATGATCAGAAGGCTTGCGCCGACAAGCGCTTCAGGCCAGAAGCCCCCCTTCCCCATGAATAGCTTCTGAAAAAAAGCGTGGAACGACGCGTTATCGTAAGTTTCTATCAGCCTTGGCGTCGAGAGCGAAAGAGTCTTCCCCCATTCCTTGTGAACGAGAATATTCCCCCTGATTCCGTAAAAAAAGGCCGGCATCAGGAAGCCCAGGCTCAGGATGGCCCCACCGCCCAGGATGACGGTTATCCTTTTCTTAAGCAGAAAATAAGGGAAAAAAACAAGCGCATAGGGTTTAAAAAACAACGAGGCTCCCCAGAAAAGGCCGGCCAGCAAATCTTTTCCCTGGAGCAGGAACATGATAGTTCCGGCGAGGACCGTGATGATCAGAAGGTTAACCTGCCCGAGCTGAATTTCCCGGCCGAAAAACTTTCCCAAGATCAAGAAACTGAAAACGCCGAGGAACGTGTTTGTCTTTGTCTTGGCTGGGAGCGCTTTCAGAAAAACAAGAAAAGCGAGCACCAAAAAGAGAAGCTCAAGAAAAAACCAGACGAGCTTGGCCCACCCATAAGGTAAAAATGTAAAAGCAGCAAAAAACACGGCCGAAGCGGGAGAGTATTTGTACTGCATGTGACCGTCAGAGACCCGATAGAGCGTTTCGGCCTGACGGATTCTTTCTCCGCCTTGATAGCAGACCCTGAAGTCGGACATGTCTTTCCTGACGCCAAGGAAATAGACGGCCAGGAGTGAAGAAACAACGAGCGCACCTAAAAGAAAACAGACTCTTCTGTCTTTTCTTCTCATCGGCTTAGGTCCCGGCGGCAGGAAATCTTCAGCATCCCAGCTATCATAGTCATTCTCTCTCTTTTGTCAATTTTCATCCTTTGAGCCCACCAAGTGAACTAAGGCGAGGGTTTGGGGTGAGGAAGCCCGTCGAAGACTGAGCGGGCACGGTTTCTCGACCGGAGGGAGAGAAGAGCGAAGGATGAGTCGGAGCAGATTTGTCTCGCTGGGACAAATCGCGTGCTGACGACCCCAAACCCGAGCCCCTGCGTTGACAACCCAGGCCCTTTCTGATAATAAATAATAAATGGTTAAGTGGCTGATAACTAAAATTTTCGGCACTCAGAACGAACGTGACCTGAAAAAGCTTCAGCCCTTTGTCAGCGCCATTAACGAGCTCGAACCCCGCATCCAGAAGCTCTCTGATGCCGAGCTCCAGGCAAAGACGGCCGAATTCAAGGAAAAGCTCAGGCAGGGAGCGTCTCTGGATGACCTCCTCATCGAAAGCTTCGCCGTCGTCCGCGAGGTCGCCCGCCGGACCGTCCGGATGCGCCATTTCGATGTCCAGCTCATCGGAGGGGTCGTCCTTCATCAAGGCAAGATCGCCGAGATGAAGACGGGCGAGGGGAAAACCCTGGTCGCCACTCTCCCCGCCTACCTGAATGCGCTGGAAGGAAAGGGCGTCCATATTGTCACGGTCAACGATTATCTGGCCAAACGGGACACGGAATGGATGGGTCCTATCTACCGCTTCCTTGGTCTCTCAGTCGGAACGATCCAGCATGAAATGAACGATACCGAGAGGAAAGCCGCCTACCAGTCAGATGTCACTTATGGAACGAACAATGAATTTGGGTTTGATTATTTGCGGGACAACATGAAATTCCGCATCTCCGACCTTGTCCAGAGAGGCCACCACTATGCCATCGTCGACGAAGTGGACAGCATTCTCATCGATGAAGCCAGAACGCCGCTGATCATCTCCGGCCCGACTGAGGAGTCGACGTCTCTTTACTATAAGATAGACAACCTCGTCCGGCGCTTCCACAAAGCCAAGCACTTTCAGGTGGACGAAAAGACGCGCACGGTCTCTATCCTCGAAGAGGGTGTGGCCGATGCAGAAAAATTCCTCAACGTCTCCAACCTCTACGACCTTGCCCACATGGATCTCGTCCATCACATCAACCAGGCCCTTAAGGCCCATTACCTCTTCAAGCGGGACGTCGACTACATGGTCAAAGAGGGCAAGGTCATTATCGTCGACGAATTCACCGGCCGACTCATGCCAGGACGCCGCTACAGCGACGGCCTTCACCAAGCACTGGAAGCCAAAGAGAGGGTGCGCATCGAGCAGGAATACCAGACCCTGGCCTCGATCACCTTCCAGAATTACTTCCGGATGTACAAAAAACTGGCCGGGATGACCGGCACAGCAGCCACTGAGGCCACTGAATTCCACGCCATCTACAAGCTGGATGTCGTCGAAATCCCGACCAACAGGCCTCTCATCCGCCATGAGTTTCCTGACGTCGTTTACCGGACGGCCAAAGAAAAATGGGAAGCCGTGGTCAACGAGATCGTCGAATTCAACAGGCAGGGCCGGCCCATCCTGGTTGGGACAACCTCGATCGAGAAGTCAGAGCATCTCAGCTCCATTCTCCGCAAAAAAGGCATCAAGCATGTCGTGCTCAACGCCAAGTACCATGAAATGGAAGCCAAGATCATCGCCCAGGCCGGAAGGATCGGCGCTGTGACCATCGCAACGAACATGGCCGGCCGAGGCGTGGACATCTTGCTCGGCGGCAAACCTGAATTTCTGGCCAGCGAAAACCTGCGCAAGAGCGGGATCGACCCACTCAACGCCACTCAGGAGCACTGGGAAAAAGCTCTATCTGAGGTGATGCGCCTTACCCAGGAGGAACATGAGCGGGTCGTCAGCCTCGGCGGACTCCATATCTGCGGAACGGAGAGACACGAGGCTCGCCGAATTGACAACCAGCTTCGCGGCCGGGCCGGCCGGCAGGGAGATCCCGGGTCTTCGCGTTTCTACCTGTCGCTCGAAGACGACTTGATGAGAATATTCGGAAGCGACAGGGTCTCCGGGCTGATGGCGAGGATAGGCATGGGCGAGGGCGTCCCGATCGAACATCGCATGGTCAGCAGGGCCATCGAGCGCGCCCAAAAACAGGTCGAGGGCCAGAACTTCACCATCCGCAAACATCTCCTCGAATACGACGATGTAATGAACAAGCAGCGGGAGACAATCTACCGGATGCGGAAGGAAATCCTCGAGGGAAAGGACATGAAATCTTACGTCCAGGAGCTCATCGAGACCCTGGTTGAATGGCACTTAGACAGCTACGCCAACAAGGAGAAAGACCCGGAGGAATGGGATATCGAGGCCTTGCGCAGAGCTCTTGGCCCGCAGTTCGGCCTGGATATCAACGAGCTCGGCATCGATTGGCAGGCCATAACCCACGATGAGCTGAGAGAAAAGCTTGTCGGGACGCTCCAGGCAAGATACGACGAAAAAGAAAGGCTGCTCGGGCCCGGGCGGATGAGAGAATTCGAGAGGATCATCATGCTCCAGATTATCGATTCCCAATGGAAGGACCATCTGCTGGGAATGGATTACCTCAAGGAGGGCATCGGGTTGCGCGGATACGGCCAGCGAGATCCGCTCGTTGAATACAAGAAAGAAAGCTATGAGATGTTCCAGGCGATGATGGACCGCATCGAGGAAGAGACTGTCCGCTATATCTTTCTCCTCCAGCCGGTTATTGAGGAGGAGTTACCGCAGAGAAGGCCACAACAGCAACCTCTCTACTACCAGCAGCCCCACCAAGGGGCATCCGTCTCAAGGAGCAAACAGGCCCGGTCTCTCATCCCCAAAAAACGAAAAAAACGTTAGGCCGAGGAAGGAGGAGACATGCTGGACGCAAAGATGAGGGAGGGGCTTACCTTTGACGATGTCCTGATTCTTCCCGCCAAGTCCACAGTCATTCCGGCGGACATCGATGTGACCACGAAGCTGAGCCAGAATATCGAGCTTCGGATTCCTATCGTCAGCGCGGCCATGGACACTGTGACGGAATCCAAAATGGCCATTGCCCTGGCTCAACAGGGCGGGGTTGGCATCATTCACCGAAACTTGCCCATCGCTATCCAGGCCGAAGAAGTCGACAAAGTCAAGCGCCACGAAAGCGGCATGGTGGTCGACCCGATCACCATGAGACCCAAGGACAAGATCTACCAGGCCCTCGAGCTGATGAAGAAATACAAAATTTCCGGCCTGCCCATCACCGAGAAGGACAACAAGCTCGTCGGCATCCTGACCAACCGGGACATCCGTTTCGAGACGCGGCTCAACCTGCCCATCGAAGAGGTGATGACCAAAGACCTCATCACAGTCCCCTTGGGGACATCCCTCGAAGAAGCCGAAAAGCTCTTCCACAAGCACAAGATCGAAAAAATCCTGATGGTCGACGAAAACTTCCACCTGAAAGGCTTGATCACCTATAAAGACATCCTCAAACGCATCCAATATCCAAATGCCGCTAAGGACAGCTTCGGAAGGCTGCGCGTCGGCGGCGCCATCGGCATCGGCGAGGACACCCTTGAAAGGGCTGAAGCGCTCATCAAGGCCAAAGTGGATGTTTTGGTCGTTGACACCGCCCACGGTCACTCCCAGAGAGTCCTCGACGCCGTCAAGAGGCTGAGGTCTGCGTTTCCCTCTCAGGAAATTATTGCCGGGAACATCGGGACCATGGAAGCGGCCCTTGACCTGATCGAGCTGGGAGTCAATGCCGTCAAGGTCGGCGTTGGCCCAGGCTCGATCTGCACAACACGGGTCGTCACCGGAGCTGGCGTCCCCCAGATCACGGCCATCGCCGATGTGTTTAAAGTGACAAAAACCAGGAACATCCCGATCATCGCCGACGGCGGTATCAAATTCTCAGGCGATATCGCCAAGGCGATTGCCGCCGGGGCCAGCTCCGTGATGTTAGGCAACATGCTCGCCGGCACGGACGAAAGCCCGGGTGACGCCGTGATCTACCAGGGCCGGTCCTACAAAACGTACCGCGGGATGGGGTCGATCGAGGCCATGAAAGAAGGCAGCCGCGACCGCTACTTCCAGGATTCACCGCTCAGCGAGAGCAAGCTCGTGCCCGAAGGAATCGAAGGACGTGTCCCTTACAAAGGCAGCGCTTCCCGCATCATCCAGATGATGGTCGGAGGGTTGAAGGCCGGCATGGGCTACTCTGGCTGCAAGGATATCGGGGAACTCCAGCAGAAAGCAAAATTCATCAAGATAACCTCTGCGGGGCTGAGAGAGAGCCACGTCCACGACGTCGTCATCACCAAGGAGGCGCCCAATTATCACCTCGATTAAACCTAAGGGTTAGAACAAATGAAAAAATTCTGGCGCTGTTTCATCTGCAGCGACATTCATTACGGCGTCAAGCCGCCAGAGGTCTGCCCTACCTGCTTAGCCAAGAACGCCTACGTCGAGGTCTCCTCCCGGGAAGCGGTAAAAATCATGGGGGCTGGCGGGACGACTTTGACCAGGGAAGAATTCCGCCGGGCCATCCTCGCGTTTGCCGAAAAGAACGAATTTGAGGTCAACCCGGATAAAGCAAAAGTCGAAATGCTCCTTGACGGGTTGTTCGCCAACGAGCAGAACCACGGGCTTAAGTACTGCCCCTGCCGACTGGCCAGCGGGGATTTGGCCGAGGACTTGAAACTGGTCTGCCCCTGCCATTTCCTCATTCATGAAACCTACAAGAACAAAAAAGACGGAGAGTGTTGGTGCGGCCTGTTTGTGAGGAGGAAAAAATGAGCAAGCTCATCATGTTCTATGCCCGGGAATGCCCCCATTGCAAGGCCATGATGCCTCATGTGGAAAAACTGGAAAATGAGGAGAATATCTCTTTCGAGAAACTCGAGGTCTGGCACAACGAGAAGAACGCCGACCTTATGAGGTCCTACCGCCGGGCCATTGCGCCAAAGTGCGGCGGCCAGCTTCGAACACCCACTTTCTTCAACCCTGAGACGAGCGACGTGCTCTGCGGCGAAGTGCCCTACGAAAAGCTCAAAGAGTGGGCCCTGAAGCAAAAATAGGTACCGAGGTTTTAAAAAATCATTTGACCTCGACGATTTCGTTGCCAGCATCGAGGATGAGGATTTTGGGCATGAAGAAATCGGTCTCCTCTTCATCGATGATGGCATAGGAGACGACAATGAGCTTGTCCCCTACCTTTGCCCTGTGGGCGGCGGCGCCATAGACGCCGACTTTTCCCGACCCTTTCTCCCCTTTAATGAGATACGTGGCAAACCGCTCGCCGTTGGAGACGTTATAGACATGGACTTTTTCATAAGGAAGCATGTCCGCGGCTCTGATCAAGTCCTCATCCAGGGCAAGACTCCCCTCATAATCCATGTTTGTTTCCGTCACCCGGGCATGATGAATTTTCGCTTTAAGCATGACTCTTTTCATACCTGTTCACCTCTTTTTGCTTCGCCTTTGACTTCCATGATTATGTTATCTATTAGCCTGGTTTTGCCGATATAAACAGCTAAGGCAACAAGGACATCCCGATCGATCATCTCGACCGGGTTGAGCTCATCAAGGTCGACGATCTCAACATAATCAATTCGGGCGAGCGGCTCCCGGCTGATGAGGTTCTTCATCGCCGTGACGATGGAGCCGGCCGTCCGCTCGCCTGCCTCAAACATCAATTTAGCCTGAGCCAGGCTTCTTGTCAAAACAAGAGCCGCCTGCCGCTCTTCTGGATTAAGATAGGTATTCCGGGAGCTCAGGGCCAGCCCGTCCTGATCACGAATAATCGGGAGGACACGAATCTCCATATCAAGATTCAAGTCCCTGACCATCTTCTTGAGGATGAGTGCCTGCTGGGCGTCTTTCTGGCCAAAAAAGGCCATGTCCGGCTGAACGATATTAAAGAGCTTGAGGACAACTGTCGTAACGCCCTTGAAATGGCCTGGCCGCGACCGGCCGCAGAGCTTATCCTGAAGCCCCCCCACCTCGACCGCAGTCCTGTATCCTTCCGGGTACATCTCTTCCGACTCCGGATGAAAGAGAAAATCAACTCCTTCCCCCTCCAAAAGCCGCCTATCCCTGTCCAGATCCCGGGGGTAATCTTCGAAATCCTCCTTGGGGCTAAATTGCAAGGGGTTGACGAATATGCTGACCACGGTCGCGTCCGCGCTCTTCCGGCACTCCCTGACAAGGCTTAGATGCCCTTCGTGAAGGAAGCCCATGGTCGGGACAAACCCGACGCTCTTAGACTGAGCTTTGAGCTCTTTGACCACGGCCTTCATCTCGGCAATCCGGGTGAGGGTTCTCATTTTCCTTTCTTCCTCGTCCGGTGATAGGAATGGGTCTCGTCCGGGAAAACTCCTTGTCTCACTTCCTCGGCATACGTCCTGACCGCCTGGCCTATCACGGCCTGAAGGTCCGCATACTTCTTGACGAACTTTGGTTGATAGCCGTTTGAATACCCCACCAAGTCATGGAAGACGAGGATCTGTCCGTCGCAATGAGGGCCAGCGCCGATCCCGATAGTCGGCACTCTCAGCCTTGACGTGATGGTTCTGGCCAAGTCCCGGGGGATGCATTCCAGGATGACGCCAAAAACACCCGCGCTTTCCAGGTTCAGAGCGTCGGCGACAATCCCCTTCGCCTCTTCCCTGTTAGCGCCCCTGACCTTGTACTGGCCGAACCGGTAGAGGGACTGCGGCGTTAGCCCGACATGTCCCAAAACCGGGATCTCCGCCTCGACCATCGCCTCAACGAGTTTTAGCCTCTTTTTTGAGGCGCCCTCGATCTTGACCGCTTTGGCTCCGGCCTCTTTGAGAAACCGTGAGGCGTTGGCAATCGTCTCCTCCACACCTAAATGAAAAGAAAAATAGGGCATGTCGCCGATGACCAGGGCCCGGCGGACAGCCCGGCTGACAGCTTTGGTGTG
The DNA here is from genome assembly GCA_029907205.1 of Clostridiales bacterium. Lineage (GTDB taxonomy): Bacteria > Acidobacteriota > Aminicenantia > Aminicenantales > UBA8522 > JARYMI01. Next base: position 63,367 of record JARYMI010000006.1, on the reverse strand, counting down.
ATGGATCATCTCATCCATGGTCACGGGGATGGTCGTCTCGTATCCCAGGACGACCATTCCCAGGGAATCCCCGACCAAGATGATATCGACTCCGGCCTCGTCGATAATCCTAGCTGTGGGAAAATCGTAGGCCGTCAGGGCCACGATTTTTTCTCCGCTCTCCTTTTTCCCCTGCAGGGATGGAATGGTGACGGGCGAAACAGGTTTTTCCAGCATGTCTAATCCTTTCTCCCCATCCCGCCTCACCGCGGGATTGAGGTAAAGTCTATTTTCAAAAAAAGCCTATTTTTTCCGGCTATTCCTGTGCTCAAAGCTCTGCGGCACATAATAAAGCGAGCCCTTCTTCAGTTGGCTGATCTGGTGGACAACGTCCATGATGTCCTCTTCGCGGGTCAGGTCAAGCTCGTCTGCTTTGACAACAAGGAGAGGTGTCGCCTGGAAGTTGAAAAAAAAATAGTCAAAGGCCTCAACCAGATCCCCTAGATATTTTTCGGAGATGTTCTTCTCCCAAGGGCTTCCTTCTTTGGCGACTCTCTTGAGGAGCGTAGAGAGAGAAATTTGAAGGTAAATGGTCAGGTCTGGCCGGGGAATCCTCTCCGCCAGGATCGTGTAAATCCGTTCATAGACGACAAGCTCGTCATCGCCGAGCGTCTGGTACGCATAGATTTTGTCCTTCTCAAAGAGGTAATCGCAGATGACTCTCTCCTCAAACAAATCTCTCTGGGAAAGCCTGAGCTGCTGGTTGTAGCGGTTGACAAGGAACACGAGCTGGGCCAAAAATGAGGCTCCTTCCTTTTCGTCGTAAAAATCCTTGAGATAGGGATTCTCCGTCTTGTCAAGCACAACCTTCCCGCCGATGATCTGGGCCAGAATCTGGGCGAGCTTGCTCTTCTGGCACTTCGGCGCCCCCTCGATGGCGATATGGCGGAAAGGAATCTCGCCTTTGTTCATCCGTGTTCAGGTCAACTGTAAAAACGCCTATTTAATACTTGATTAAAGAGGAGAAGTCAACGAATTAGTCTTTCTTGGCTTCTCCTATTGGAATGATGATCCAAGCAATGAGGTAGAAAATCAGCATCGGGAGGAGAGCCGTGACAAGAGCGATGCCCACGAAGATAAGCCGAACCAGGGAAACATCGAGGTCAAAATAATCAGCCAGGCCGCCGCAGACACCGCCGATCATTTTCCGGTTGAACGAACGGCAGAGTTTTTTGGCCATGTTGAGCCTCCTTTTCTCGGGTCCTTTCCTAATATCCCTTATTTTTTAGAGCAGAGAGGACATGCCGGGTTTTTATCCACATTGACGAGATCAAACGTCAAGTGCAGCCCATCATAAATCAGAAGTCGGCCAAGCAGAGACGGAGCGATCCCCTGAATCCACTTGATGGCTTCGGTGGCCTGAACCAAACCGATCATCCCGGGCACCGTTCCAAAGACCGGGACGGGCTCTGGTTGTGAAAGGCCCGGCTGCATCAGGCAGGCCAAGCAGCCGGTTTGAGGAGGATGGAAAAACCCCGCATACCCCAGCCAACCATGGACGGCTCCGTAGATATAGGGAATTCTCTTTTTAAATGACTCTTGGTTAAGGATAAAACGAGATTCCAGATTATCAAGCCCGTCGAGGATTACCTGACATCCTTTGACGAGCTCACCGACTGTATGAGAATCGAGAAAAACGTTGAGCTTTTCCAGCTCAACCAGGGGATTTAAGGCAGCAAGCCTCCGGCCAGCTTCCTCGACTTTGAAGGAGCCGATAGAAGACTCCTCATAAAGGACCTGACGGTTGAGGTCGGAGCGTTCGACTTTGTCGCAGTCGCAGAGGCGCAGCCTTCCTATGCCCGCTCCGGCAAGGTAAAGAGCTGAAGCGGAGCCCAGACCTCCGAGGCCGACGATAAGGGCAGTCGCTCGCTTGAGCTTCTCTTGATTCCAGCCGGGAACAAGAATCTGCCGGCTGTATCGCTCGCTTTCCCGTTCTCGACCCATCGTTCTCCTGTTACCCGCCCGACACGGGCGGCTGGAGCGTTATCACATCTCCTTCAGCAGGGACATAATCAAGCCTTTTCACGTCTCCGCCCTTAAGGGCAAAAGCAACAAAAGCAGGGTTGATGCCGATTCCCGCGAGGATATCTCTTAGGCTCACGCCTGCTTCTGTCTCCACGCGGCGAGTGCAATCGTCAACATCCGGTTGAAGCTTTGCCCTCAATTCGCCCCCGGCTTTAAGATAGATAACCATCGCTCTGTTTTTCCTTCTCTGTAGCTAAAAAACCTTGGGCCGGCTTATGCATCAATCCCCGAACTTAATCCCCTGAGCCAGGGGCAGCTCGAGCGACCAGTTGATCGTGTTTGTCTGGCGACGCATGTACTGTTTCCAGGCATCCGACCCGGATTCTCGGCCGCCGCCCGTCTCTTTTTCCCCGCCGAAAGCGCCGCCGATTTCCGCACCCGACGTGCCGATGTTGATGTTGGCGATGCCGCAATCAGAGCCCTCATGAGAGAGGAATCTCTCGGCCTTGCGAAGATCCGTGGCAAACATCGCGCTCGAGAGCCCCTGAGGAACCTCGTTGTGGAGCCGGATGGCTTCGTCCAGGTCCTCGTACTCAAGAAGATAAAGGATGGGCGCAAAGGTCTCCTCATGGACGATCGCGGTCTGGGCCGGCATCTTGACGATCGTGGGCTGGACAAACTGCTGACCCAGCTCAGGCAGGCGATGGCCTCCATAGACGACTGTCCCGCCCTGCTCCTTGGCCTTTTCCAGAGCCGCCATCATGTCGTCGACGGCCGCCCTCGTGACGAGTGGACCCATCAGGATGCCGTCCTCGAGCGGGTCACCGATCCTCACCTGGTTATACGCACTAACCAGCTTTTCGGTGAGCTTCGCAGCGATGGACTTCTGCATGATGATCCGACGCGTAGACGTGCAGCGTTGCCCGGCTGTCCCGACAGCCCCGAAGAGGATAGAACGCACAGCCATCTCCAGGTCGGCGTCCTCGGTGACGATGATGGCGTTGTTCCCGCCGAGCTCAAGGATTGTGCGGCCGAACCGGCGCGCCACAGCCTCGGCCACTCGCCGTCCCATCTTAGTCGAACCCGTGAACGAGATGAGCGGCAGCCTCGAATCGTTGATCATCATCTCGCCGACCGTGGCCCCAGAGCCGATGGCCAAGCAGAAAATTCCCTTGAACCCGTGGTCCGCCGCAACCCCGTTGGCGATATGCTGAACAGCTACAGCCGTAAGAGGAGTATCGGAGGAGGGCTTCCAGACCACGGGGTCGCCGCAGACCGCGGCGATGGCGGCATTCCATGACCAGACCGCCACGGGAAAATTAAACGCCGTGATCACTCCCACGACACCCAGCGGATGCCACTGCTCGTACATGCGGTGAGCCGGTCGTTCCGAATGCATGGTCAGGCCGTAGAGCTGGCGGCTGAGCCCGACAGCAAAATCACAGATATCGATCATCTCCTGGACCTCGCCCCAGCCTTCCGCCTTGATCTTGCCCATCTCCAGGCTAACCAGCTCTCCCAGGGGCTCCTTGACTTCCCTGAGGGCCTGGCCAAGATCACGGATGACCAAACCTCGCTTGGGTGCCGGGACCATCCGCCAGCGCCGGAAAGCCTCGACGGCCCCGGCCATCAGAAGCTCGTAGGTTTTCTCTGTGGCCTGGATGACACCGGCAATGGGCTTCCCCGTTGTCGGGTTACAGGAGACGAGCTCTTTGCCTTTTGAATCTTCGTACCAGGCGTCTGGCCCGGCACAGGTTCCGATGTTCATGTTTTTTAGGTTCAGTTTCTCAAGCAACCCTTTCATCGTTTTCTCCTTTTCGTGTTTCTTTTTATACCCCTGTTTCTCAGCCAGCCTCGCACGTGTCCTTTTTGGCTTTTGTTCTCACGGTCAGTTCCTCAGCCCGTTATTCTGCCGAGTGTCCAGAGGAGGATCAGACCGGCCGCCGCTCCGGCAGAAGACCAGCGAGGATGTCTTTCGAGAATTGGCCACACAAGGACACCAAGCGTGTGCCCTAAAGGGACAAGGCAAGCTGCCCAGGCGGCGGCGAGGCTTCCGCTGACAAAAATGTGGTTGATGACTTTAGCCGGCCCTCCCATGACCCAATACTCATAGCGAATGACATAGGTAATGATAAGGGCAAAAAAAGCAAACCCGCTGTACGCGCTCAGAACTCCCGCAACGCTATGCCGAAGGCCTGCTTTTCTCTTTTCCCGCAGCAAAAGGCTGGCGGCTAGATCAAAAGCCACACCAAGAAGGAAGATACCCAAAAGGTGGCAGAAATACGGCGACGCGTTAATCAGCTTGAAGCCGGCGGCAATCCCCGCTATCACACACGAACTCCCTGGTTTGTTAATGACTCCCCTGGCTATGGCCAGGATGAAAAAAGCGACGGCAGCCAGCCAGGCTGAGGCCAAAAACGTTTGACTGCGGAAAAGGCTTTCGCCAGTGATGACTTCGTTAATGCCCCAGAGCGAACCAAAAAGCAGAATCCATGCCCAGGTTCTCATCTCCTTCATTCTCGCTTTATCCTTCCTATGGCCTCCTCAGAAAAACACCGGGCGCGCCTATTTCTCCGCCAGAAATGGATACCGGTAGTTTCGGGGCGGGTTCAGGTTCTCCTTAATCGCCCGGGCGCTTGTCCAGCGGAGAAGGTTTAGGTAGGAACCGGCCTTGTCGTTTGTCCCGGAACCGCGGGCACCGCCGAAAGGCTGTTGGCCGACGACAGCGCCAGTGGGCTTGTCGTTAATGTAGAAATTCCCCGCTGCTTGGCGTAGAACACTCATCGCCTCGAGGATGGCCTTCCTGTCCTCAGCGATGATGCTTCCGGTCAGGGCATAGGGGGACGTCGAATCGCAGAGATGAAGCGTCTCGGTGAACTCGGCTGCCGGATAAACATGGATCGTCAGCACCGGCCCGAAAATTTCCTCTTCCATGAGCTTGTGTTTTGGGCTTGCGGCTTTGACCACCGTGGGCTCAATGAAATACCCTTTCGATTTGTCGTAGCCTCCTCCGCTCAGAATCTCGGCATCATCTGATTTCTTTGCATACTCGATATACTCGACGATGCTCGAGAAAGCCGCCTCATCGATAACCGCGCCCATGAAGTTCGAGAAGTCCGTGACGTCGCCCATCTTGATCGTCCGCAGCTCGTCCAGCAGTCGCGGCTTGATGGCCGGCCAGAGGCTGTCAGGAATGTAGGCCCGGCTGGCCGCTGAGCATTTCTGGCCCTGGTATTCGAAAGCGCCCCGGATGAGTGCTGTCACGACGACATCGACATCGGCCGAGGCGTGGACGAAGACGAAGTCTTTCCCGCCCGTCTCGCCGACGATCCGCGGATAGGTCCTGTACTTCATGATGTTGGCGCCGATTGTCTCCCACATGCTTTGGAAGACGCCTGTGCTGCCGGTGAAATGAACGCCAGCCAGATCCCGCTTCTCGAGCACGGGGTCGCCGACGAACCGGCCTGAACCGGGAATAAAATTGATCACTCCGTCTGGCAGGCCGGCTTCTTTCCAGAGAAGCATCAGAAAATAGGCAGAGTAAACCGCCGATGAGGCGGGCTTCCAGAGCACCGTGTTCCCCATCATGGCTGGAGAAGTCGGCAGGTTGCCGGCGATCGATGTAAAATTGAACGGCGTCACAGCAAAGACAAACCCCTCCAAAGCCCGGTATTCCAGGTAATTCCAGGTGCCTGGCGCTGATTCCGGCTGCTGGGCGTAGATTTGAGTCATGAAAAAAGGGTTAAAACGGTAAAAATCGATGAGTTCACAGGCGGAATCGATCTCAGCCTGGTGGACTGTCTTGGACTGGCCGAGCATTGTGGCCGCATTCAGGATGAAGCGATACTTCGTAGCAAGGAGCTCGGCCGCCCGTAAGAACACAGCCGCCCTCGACATCCAGTCCATTTCCGACCAGTCCTTCCAGGCGGCTTTGGCAGCTTCCACAGCCTGGTCCACTTCTTGAGCCCTTGCCTTATGGTAGCGGCCCAGGAGATGGCGGTGGTCGTGGGGGCAACGGCAATCGGCCAGATCGCCAGAACTGACCTCTTTCCCGCCGATGATGAGCGGGATTTCGATCTCTTGGCTGAGCATCTTGGTGAGCTGGTCTTTGAGCGCTTTTTTCTCAGGTGTGCCCGGCGCGTAACTCAAGACAGGCTCGTTCACCGGCACAGGAATCTTAGTCAGAGCATTGATCATCATGTCCTCCTTCCAGAATAAAAACCAATGCTTTTAAAACAGTGCATTATACACTATTTTTGGGCCCGAATCATCATCTTTTCCGTTCACAGATTCCCCGCTTTCTGCTAAAGTTATAAACCTCGCCATGAGCCGTCGATTAAAAAATTCCGAATTAGCTGATAAGAGAGAACGGAAAGCCTGGCTCGGCCTGTTTCTCTGCGTCACTCTGTTGCCTTGCCTCTATTCACAAGAAGAGCAAGAGAAAAAGCACAAGAAGGAAAAAATCGATAAGATTACCGAGGAAATTATTGTCGTCGGCGAGGCGCCCAGGGACACTCAGGTTTCGACGGTCACCATCATCGAGAGCGAGGCCCTGGAAAGGAGGCGGCCGCTTGACCTTGGAGAAGCCATCAAGCGCGTGCCCGGGGTTCATGTCACGGTGGGAGAGAAAAACGAATTCACCCTCAAGCTCAGGGGAATGGATTCCCGCCGCATCGCCCTCTTCATCGACGGCGTCCCTTCTTATGAACCGTACTTCAACACTTTTGACCTCAAGACGATCGAAGTTGCCTCGGCTCGGTCGATTCAAGTCACCCGTGGCCCGGCCTCGGTTCTTTACGGACCGAACACACTCGGCGGCATCGTCAACGTCGTCACCCGGCGGCCGGCGGCCGACCCAACCCTTACTCTTCAGGCAAGTTATGGCGAAAACAGGACACGCGGCCTTGGGCTTTTCTCTGGCTGGACATGGAAGCGGTTTTCTCTGAGCAGCAATTTTCTCTACCAGGACTCGGCAGGCTTTTACTATTCCGATAGGAATAATGGGAATATTAGGATTAAGCGGGCCAATAGCGACTACCAGCGGCTGAGCCTCAACGCTAAACTCTTCTACACTCCGTCGAGCCAGACGGAAATCCTGGTCAACGGGAGTTTCTATCATTCGGCCTACGGCCTTCCTCCCTCTCTCGTAGCCGCCAGGCCGCGCTACTGGCGTTTCAGGAATTGGGACAGGCTCTCTTTGAGCGCCGGAGGCTACACGGCTCTTGGCCGCTCCTCAACGCTCCGCTTCCGCGCCTACATGATCAACTACGACAATATTCTCGACGCTTACAGGAACGAAGAGATGACCATCCTCCAGTTTGAGAGCACGTTTGACAATGCGGTTTACGGCCTTTTTGCCCTGGCCGACCTGCCGGTAAGCCCTGCCTTCACCCTCAAAGCAAGCTTTACCGTTCAGCAGGAGAATGCCCGCACGCAGGACGATAAAGGGCTGGCCTGGCAGGAGTGCGGCCAAGGAGTAACCTCCCTGGCTGTCGAGAATCACTTCTCGCTTTCCCCGGGCTGGACGCTTATTGCCGGCGCCAGCTTCGACCACCTCCGCAAGTTTGAGGGCCCAAACGCGTCAAGAATCAACCCCTTGGCCGGCCTCAAATTTTCTCCCCACGATAGCTTGGAAGTCCACTTCTCTTTTTCCAGAAAATCCCGCTTCCCGTCCATGCGCTCGCTCTATTCCTTTTCTTCCGGAAACCCGGGTTTGCTCAGCGAATCAGGGAATCTGTGGGAAGTCGGCGCGACCTGGACCGGTCTCGTCTTCCTGTCGGGCGCCGTCTTCTTCAATCGTTTTAACGACATGATTGAAAGCGTCAGGCTTCCCGACGGGAGCCGGAGGTTCTACAACATCAACCAGGCTTCAATCGACGGCCTGGAGATTCAGGCGTCAGAATCATCAAGAAATTTGGAGGCGACCCTGAGTTACACGTATCTTGACCACCTGAACAAGACAGAAAACCGGCCGCTCGACGCCCTCCCCAAGCACAACTTGTCCATCGATGTTTCCTTTTCTCCTTTCCGGTGGCTGAACTTTGGAATTTTCGGCATTCTGGCCTCATCTTCTTCCTGGTATGACCTAGCCAGTCAATCCCCTCTCCGGATCCCCGGCTTTTGCGATTTTGAGACGGTTCTTTCCTGCTCCCTCCGCCAATTCGATGTCTTCATCAAAGCATCCAACATTCTTAACAGGGACTACTTCACTGAGCCAGGTTTTCCTTGCCGAGGCCGCACGCTTGAGGTCGGGTTCAAAGCGGGTATTCTTGGAAAGTCCTGATGGCGGCCTCCGTCAGAGCTGTTAAAGCCCCAGGTCACTCGAGATGCCCTGCATGGCACCGAGGCAAAGGGCGATAAATTCATCCAGCTCTAAACCAAGGTTGCAGCATTCTTCGATCTCTTCCCTCTTGGCGCCGCGGGCGAAACTTTTCTCCTTGTACCGCCTCTTGACGAACTCAAGGTCGACATCCTTGAGCTTTCGTGTCGGGTGCATCAGAGTCGCGGCGATGATCAGCCCGGTTAAAGGGTCGATGGAAAAGATGGCCCAATCCATCGGGCTCTGGCAAGGGACCTTGCCCGCATGGGCCTTGATGGCCTGGATGACATCAGCGCTGATGCCCAACCCGCCGAGAATCTTGACTGTCTCATCTGTGTGGAGTTCGGGGCTCTTTTCCGTGAGCTCGTAATCGAGGTCGTGGAGGATTCCGGCCTGGCCCCATTTCGTTTCGTCCTGAGCAAGTCTCGCCGCAACAGCTTTCATGCAGGCCTCCACAGCCAGGCTGTGCTTGACCAGGTTCTTGTTCTTGAGGTATTGTTTGACGAGGTCCAAAGCCTCCTCTCTGTTCATCGGGCTCCTCCTTTCCGGGTTTTTCGCCTGTTATTCTATTTCCCTTTGATTATCTCAAACGGGATCTCAGTTTCTCTCTCCTGTTTGGCGTCGGTCACCCTGACGCCAACAGCATACATGCCCTCTTTATCCGGGAACCAGACCCAGGTGTTTCTCTCAGACCCTTTCTGGACGACGGTTCTCTCTCCGCCCTGCCTGAGGAAAAATTCATACCTGGGGAGATAAAACCCAACAGCCGACGCCGCAAAACTTATTTCTGTTCCCACGGGCTGTGGCGAAGCCAACGCGGCAACAAGCTGGACACTGACCTGTCGATGGAGAAAAACAACGCTTCCCCTTTCTTCACTCTGGTCATAAAGAGAGGCAACGAGATAAGGATCCACCCATAACGCGTTAGATCTTAGCTCCGAGCCGGCATCGTAAGTCCCTACCTTCTCCCCGCTTTTTCTATCCAAACAGACAAGTGTCGGAGAAGAAGAAGGGACGACGATCTTGCCGTCGCTCGATTCGAGATCATACCGGCCGAGCGAGGGCAGGGCGCGCCACCACTGGATCTCGCCGCTTTTCTTATTCAAACAAAAGAGGACACAGTTAGAGGCGACGAAAAAAACATGCCTTTCGTCCGTTAGAGGCGGCGCAAGAATCCTGCCGCCCAACTGGATCCTCCACATCCTCCTCTGTGCCCTCAAGTCAAAACAGTGAAAGACCGAATCCTCGGCCCCCACATAAAGACGGGCATTTTGGATAAGAGGCGTTACGAGGACGGAGCTCCCAACCTTGACAGCATTCCGAACGCGTCCCCCCGGAGAGAGGATATAGATGTTCCCATCCTCAGAGGCAAAGACGATCTTCCCTTCCCAAACGAGGGCCTCAGACACGACGGCACCACCTGTGGCAAAGTTCCAGACCATTTCTCCCGAGTCCGGGTTCAGGGCCAGGACACTCCCTTCCTTGGTTCCGACATAAACGCCGTACTGATTCTGGCCGAGACTGGCCGGAGTGTGTCCTTCGATCTTGCTTTTCCATCGAACATTCCCGCCTTTGTCCAGGCAGGTGATTTGGCCCCCGTGGTCAAGAATAAAAAGACGGTCCTTCCCCACGGCAGGCGGGCAGCTGAAGCCGGCTTCAGACTCATGCGTCCATAAAACCTTCTGGGCCTTCCCATCAAGACAGTAGAGTTTGCCTTTGTCTGTGGCCAGGTATATTTTTCCTTCATCCTCAACCATGGTCCGGATGATTTTCCCCTCAATCGTTACCCGGCCGGCCTCCTCAAGGGGAAACCCCACCCCGCCCGGATACAGGGACGGCCTTGTCCCCGAAAGAGAACAAGAGAGGCTGAGCAGGTTCAGCGCCAAAATCAGGGTCGTTTTTGTCTTTTTCATCACTCAAAGGGAATCATCATATCATGTTGCTCCTCCTCGCTCAATCTTTACACGGATAAAGGAAGTTGATATCATGCGGAGGGAATCTGCCCGATGGTTAACTACATCATGCTTTACAGGATCAGGAAAAAGGTGAAGAAAATCCTCAAGGACAAAATCACAGACGGCGAGCTGGCCACAACCAAGACGTCGTGCATCGGCTGCCTGGCCGATGACATCAGCTGGGAAATTTATTACCTTCTCAAGGAAAAAGAGAAAGAAAGCTAAGCCTTCTTTTGAGACCGGAGCTTTTCCTTAAGGCTTTGCCACCATTCTAGTCGTTTCTTGATTTCTTTTTCCAGTCCCATGTCTCCAGGTTTGTAGTATTTTCGGCCTTTGAGGTTTTCCGGGAATGTCTCCATATCGGTCGTGCCGAATTCAAAATCATGGGCGTAGGCGTAGTCTTTTCCGTAACCGATGTCTTTCATCAACGGCGTGACCGGGTTGCGGAGATGAAGAGGAACCGGCTCACAGGGGTTTTCTTCCACGTCTTTCATGGCTTTCGAAAACGCGACATAGGCCCGGTTGCTCTTGGGCGCGGAAGCCATGTAAATCACGGCCTCGGCGAGAGCCAGCTCTCCCTCGGGCGAGCCCAAAAAATCATAAGCGTCCTTGGCCATCAGGGCGACGGACAGGGCCTGAGGGTCGGCCAGCCCGATGTCTTCGCTGGCAAACCGGACCAGCCGCCGAGCGATGTAGAGAGGATCTTCTCCCGCCAAGATCATCCTGGCCAACCAGTAAAGAGAGGCGTCCGCGTCGCTGTTGCGCAGGCTTTTATGGAGGGCAGAAATGAGGTTGAAATGCTCTTCTCCGCTCTTGTCGTAGAGAAGCGTTCTTTTCTGCAAGGCCTCCTGGATCTCGGGCACGCCGAGGGAGGAGCTGCGCGCCAGGCTGACCGCAATCTCCAGGGTGTTGAGGACCCGCCGGGCATCGCCGTTGGCATAATCGATGATGAGTTGCCTCGCCTGAGGGTCGATTGATAATTCAAGTCTGCCCAGTCCTCGCTCTGGGTCGCTCAGTGCTTCGTCAATGATTCGAGCGAGCGCCTCTTCGTTAAGGGGATGAAGGATGAGGACTTTGGTCCTTGAAAGAAGGGGCGCGATGATTTCAAACGAGGGGTTTTCGGTTGTCGACCCGAAGAGGATGATGTCCCCCCTTTCCACGTACGGCAGAAAAGCTCCCTGCTGGGCTTTGTTGAATCTGTGGATCTCATCGATGAAGATGATGCTCGGTTTCCCGAACATTTTTTTGTGACTTTCCGCCTGAGCCATGACCTCTTTGACTTCTTTAATCCCCGAGAGCACGGCCGAGAAAAACAAGCAGGGGACATCAAAATGCCGGGCCAGCATCGTGCCTAAGGTCGTCTTCCCAGAACCTGGAGGCCCCCAGAAAATCAAAGAGACGAGGTGGCCGGATTCGATCAGCTCGGAAAGAATTTTTCCCCGCCCGAGGAGGTGCTCCTGGCCGTAAAACTGGTCAAAAGACCTGGGCCTCATCCTTTCGGCAAGAGGCGTGTGGCCTTCTTTTCTTTCCATCCTCGGGTCCAACTAAATTATATCAGATGAGCCGGCTGCGAACCAGCGAGGGAAGCATCTTAATCCATGATTATCACAGTCGTGGTTTGAGCATGAAGGAGAGACTTCGAAGGGTTTAGCCTTTCGGGGGCGGTTTTCGAGGGAAGACGCGATGCAAACACCAAGCGGCAATTGCTTGACGCTACCCTGGAGACATGATATGGTTAGCGCTGAGAGTCGAAAAAAAGACAGGAAACTCCTGTGGCCGAAAGGATTAAAAACGGGAAAGCCCAGGACAAACTTTTCTACAAACTCGATGAAGTCAGCCGTATTGCCGGGCTCGATGCCAAAGTCATAGAGAGATGGGAAAAGGAGTTCCCCTTCCTCCATGTCGGGCAGACAGGAAGCGGCCAGAAGATTTTCCGGCCCAAAGACCTCACCATCATCCTCCGCCTGAAAGAACTTCTCGTCAAAGAAAAACTCACCTTGGCCGGCGCCAAGAGACGGATCGAAGAGGAGTTCGGAGCCAAAACCTCTGAACCGGTCCACCCCGACCGCCTCAAAAAGATGCTCGCTGAGGTGCGGGATCAGCTCCAGGAAATCGCCGCTTCGTTAGAAAAAGGATCTCGGAAACTGTAAAAAGGGGTTCTTTTTCTGCTATAATAATTCCCCTTTTCGGGACGTGGCGCAGCTTGGTAGCGCACACGCTTGGGGTGCGTGGGGTCGGCGGTTCAAATCCGCCCGTCCCGATTTTTCTCCTTGTTCATACAGCTTTGGCTGCCCGTTGAGGATTATTTTCGGCTGCAAGGCAAACTTCTCAAGTATAGAAAAATTAAGGAGGGAGAAATAAATGAGCCCGGTTAAGAATAAAAAGGCATCAGGCCAGCTTCTGGGACGGGCCCATTGTGTTCAATCTTTGGTTGGTTATCAGGCGGGGGCCGTCGTCAGCCATGAGATCATCCACCGGCCGACCGGCACGGTAAGCGTCTTTGCCTTTGACAAAGGCCAGCAGCTCAGCGAACACACCGCTCCTTATGACGCGTTGGTGATCATCATTGACGGCGAAGCGGAGATCAGGATCTCGGGCCGCCGCCATCGCTTGGCCGAGGACGAGATGATCATCATGCCGGCCCATCAGCCCCATGCCCTCAAGGCCGTCAAAAAATTCAAGATGATTCTTGTCATGGTCCGTTCCTGAAGATGAGCGCAAGACCTCTCATCCTCCTCACCAATGACGACGGATTCTTTTCCGAGGGAATCCAGGAGCTTCGCCGCCATCTCTGGAAACTGGGGAGTATCAGCATCGTTGCGCCAGACAGGGAGAAGAGCGCCACATCTCTTTCTCTGACCCTCCGCCGGCCCCTCAGAGTGGAAAAAATAAAAAGGAACGTTTTCGCCGTGGACGGAACGCCTGCCGACTGTGTCTACTTAGCGCTTCGAAAGCTGCTTCCCCGCTCGGCTAACCTGATCATCTCAGGGCTCAACCGAGGCCCTAACCTTGGACAACAGGATATCTCCTATTCTGGCACGGTGGCCGCAGCCATCCAGGGAACCTTTCTGCGCGTCCCCTCTATGGCCGTCTCGGTGCTGGCGGATGTTTCGGGAAAGTTCCATTTCGACTTCTCAGCCAGGTTCGTGGCCAGCCTGGCAGCTCGACTGCTCAAAGCTTCCCTCCCCCACGGGATCACCTTGAACATCAACATCCCCCCTCCTCCTGTCAAGGGAGTCAAAGTCGTCAAACTGGGCGAAAAAAGGTACAACCCGGAAATCATCGAGAAAAAAGACCCCCGCGAAAACCTCTACTACTGGATCGGAGCCGGAAACCCGACGGCCGTGGGAGATGAGACGAGCGACACGAGTGCCGTGGCCCAAGGTTTCATCTCCGTCACCCCTCTCCACACGGACCTGACAGACTATAATGCTCTTACTCTTCCCTCTCTAAAAAAAATCTTTCAAGGCCTGGCCTGACCCTTCTACCGCCGGTGGCGATGGCCGCTGCGGCCTGAAGAGTATCAGAATGATCATCATCTCTGGGGCCTGTAGAGGCGCGGCCGGGGCAGCCGGGATTCCGGGACGCCGAGGGCAGCAGCCATCTCCCTGAGCTTTGCCTGGACAGCTCCGACATTCTCCGGACCTGTTCGGAGAAGATGCTTCTGGGCGTCGCTAAGGCCTTCCAAGGCTGGGTCGACCATGATGTAGTTAACGACCGCCTTTTCGAGGAGAATATCTCCCTCGACTACAGGCGTTCTCAAAAGTTCATCTATGGCCCTGATAAGAGTTTCTTCGAAATCCTTGTCGGGATACCCCAGATCCCTGTATGCCTCCTGAAAAAGAGGCTTCAAAGCCCGCAGAAGGGTTACGCTCTTCTTGCTGTCCAGGGAGACGAAAACATCCACGACAGGGTCGTAGCGGTCATATCCGTCAGGGTCAGCGTAATAAAGGTCTCCCTTCTTGATGACTTTGAACTCACCGTCGGGCGCAAAAAAATCCACATGCGGTCCCGGGCTTAGCCCGTTGGCGATATTGTCGACAGCAGCCGTGAAACGCCGGATGAGATCCTCGCTTCTCAGCCAGAGGTCGATCTTTGGATGCGAAGAAAGCTCCTTGGCGAGCTGGCGAACCAGGTCATCGCTCTTGTCGAGTTCGACCGGCGGAAGCGCCGGCTGCACCTTTTCCTCTGCGGGCACTTGTTCAAGCTCCACCGCGGCTGGAGGAGGCGCCTCAGCCGGGGCCGGCCCTTTAGGTCTTTTATAGATTAAAAAGTAATACAGCGTTGCCGCAATAATCAATACAAGCAGAAGGCCGGCAGCTGTTTGAAAAACTTTTTTCGTCTCGTCCATTTTGTCCCTTCCTCTCGATGGTATTATTCTCTCGCTTTCTTTATCCGGATGTCGCCGTTGAGCGCCTCAAGCAAAAGCCGAGTCTCCTGGGCCGACTCTTCCTCTTTCCCAAGATCAAAATCGCTGATGATTCTTCCCCTGGGTGCGCTGGCCTCAAGCCGGATCGCTGCCTGTGGTTCGAGATAAAGCCTGATGTCGCCCCGCTCTGTTGCGATTCGGACGTCATCCTCAGGCCTGAGGTCAAGGAGTTCCGCCTCGACATCACCTCTCCTAAGCCGGACATCAACAGAGCCTGAGAAGTTCTCAATCCTGACCGTTCCCTCCTCCAGGTCCACATCGACACTCCCGTAAACATCGGCCACCCGGATGTCTCCCCTCCTGTTCCTGATGCCCTGGAGTCGGACGGATTGGGGGACAAAGAGGGTAAAGTTGACGAGCCGGGTTTCATCTTTCTGGATCGTGGGATCGGTCTCGATACTGATGATACCGGGAGATTCTTTGACCCGGATACTAAGGTCGGACTGTCTCCAGGTTGAGACATAAAAGCGGCGAGCCGGAACGGTGCTCCTTCGTTCCACGGCAGATATCTCGATTCTTTCCTCGTCCCAGCCTTTGATTTCGATGTTCCCCCTGGCGTTCTCCAGGGAAATCGTCCCGCCCCGCTCAAAGGCTATTGTCCTGCGGAACGAGCTCTTCGGCACGAAGCGGCCTTCATCATAAGGATAATCAATAACAGCAATCACGCAGGCGGCAAGCAAGACAACGCCGAGGAGGCTGCAGAGGAAAAACGCCTTTTTCATTTGATATCTCCCTTATCCATAAGAACGAAAAACGGCCGCAAAAAGTTTATCACTTCAAGCGAAACTTTTCCAGCTTCTCCTGAAGCGCCGTGACAGGACCCTATTCCCAAATTGGATCATCACGAAAACGGAGATGCAGGGTCATCCGAACCGGCCAGTGATATAGTCCTCTGTCCGGCGGTCAGTCGGGGCAGTGAAAATCTGCGTCGTTTCTCCGAACTCCACGAGTTCCCCTAACAGAAAATAGCCCGTGAAATCAGAGACCCGGGCTGCCTGCTGCATGTTGTGCGTGACGATGACAATCGTGTATTGCTTTTTAAGCTCGCGCATCAAGTCCTCGATTTTTTCTGTGGCGAAGAGGTCGAGGGCAGAGCAAGGTTCATCCATGAGAAGGATCTCCGGCTCCACGGCAATCAGGCGGGCGATGCATAACCTCTGCTGCTGCTCACCAGTAAGGGAAAGAGCATTCCTGTCGAGGGAATCCTTCAGCTCCTTCCACAAGCGAACGGATTCAAGGCTCCAGCGGAGCCTCTCCTGAATGACATCCCTGTCCTGGACGCCGTGAACTCGAAGACCGTACGTGACGTTATCGAAAATGCTCAGGGGAAAAGGGTTGGGCCGCTGGAAGACCAAGCCTACTTTCCGTCGCAACTCCAGCAGGTCAACTCCTTTCTGATAAATGTCGAGGCCGTCGATGAGGACCTGGCCCTGGCAGCACGCTCCCTCGACGAGGTCGTTCATCCGGTTGAGCGTGCGCAAGAAAGTCGTCTTGCCGCAGCCGGAGGGTCCGATGAGGGCCGTTATTTTTTGTTTTTCGATGCTCAAGGTGACATTTTTGAGAGCCTGGAATTTGCCGTAAAAAAATGACAAGTCACTGACTTCAATAATGCCCATGTTCCTCGCCTTAGCCGAATCTCCCGCTGATGTAATCGTTCGTCCGCTGGTCCGATGGAGCAGAGAAAACTCTCACTGTCTCATCCACTTCGATGAGATCGCCATTCAGAAAAAAAGCTGTCCGGTCGGCCACTCTCGCTGCCTGTTTCGTGTTGTTGGTCACAAGAATGATCGTGTAGTCTTTTTTGAGCTGGCGGAGCGTCTCTTCGATCTTCATCGTCGAAATGGGGTCGAGGCCCGAAGTGGGTTCATCGAGGAGGATAAACCGGGGCTTCAAGGCTAAGGTGCGGGCAATGCACAGCCTCTGCTGCTGGCCGCCGGAGAGCTTGAGAGCGCTCGAGTGCAGCCTGTCGCTGACCTCCTCCCAGAGAGCCGTCTTTTTCAGCGAGTCAATGACAATCTCCGTTAAGGCGGACTTATCCTTGAGCCCGGCCATCCTGGCGCCAAAAGCCACATTCTCATAAATTGACCGAGGCAGGGGCACGGGAATGGCAAAGACCATGCCCAGCCGGCGGCGAAGCTCGGCCACGCTCGTATCAGCCGAATACACATCCACGCCCTCAACAAGCAGAGTCCCCTCAACTCTGGAATCGGGAACGAGGTCGTTGAGCCGGTTAAGGGCCCGGAGGAACGTTGATTTGCCGCTGCCGGCCGGGCCGATGATGCCTAAGATTTTGTTCTCTGCGACGTCCAGGTTGATTTTTTTTAGAGTCTGCTTAGTGCCGAAATAATGGCTGAAATCTTGGGCTCGGATAGCGACCGACGGCATGATTCGCCTTTTCCTCCCTAACAGTACTTTCTCATGAACCGATGCATTATCGCATAGGTAACCAAGTTGACAGCCAGAATGGCCAAGATAAGGATGGCTGCCGTGCCGTAGGCATTGGACATCGAGATGCCTTCTCTAGCCAGGATGTAGAAATGAACGGACATCGTCCGGGATGAAGAAAAAATCGAGGTTGGAAGACGCAAGGCGCTTCCGGCCGTGAAGATGACGGAGGCCGTTTCACCGATGCTCCGTCCCACGCTGAGGATGATGCCGGTGACGATTCCCGGCATGGCTGACGGCAGGACGACCTTGGTCACGGTCTGCCATTTTGTGCTCCCCAGTGAATAGCTGACTTCCCTGTAGACGTAGGGGACGGCCCTGATCGCCTCCTCGCTCGTCCGGATGAGCGTGGGCAGAATCATGAAGGCCAGGGTCAAGCTGCCACTCAGGATTGACCAGCCGAATTTCAGCTTGGTCACAAAAAGGATGAACCCGAACAGCCCGAAAATAATAGAGGGGATGCCGGCCAGGCATTCAGCGCCAAAGCGAATAACCCGGGTTACCCAGTTCTCCCGGGTGTACTCAGTGAGATAAATCGCCGACCCGATCCCCAGCGGAGCGGCGATGAGGACGGCTGTGACCGTCAGGGCGATGGTTCCGATGATGGTCGAGAAAATGCCGCCCGTTTTTCCCATCTCCCCGGGGTTTGTCGTCAGAAACTTGAAACTGAGGACAGGCAGCCCTTTCTTCAGGATGAAAAAGATGATGAAAAAAAGGACAGCAATGGTCACTAAAGTAAAGACCCAGAGAACGGCTGTGGCTACTTTTTGCTCTGTCCGCGGGTGGAGATAGACTCTCAGGCTTTCCTCCTTTTTGAGGTAACGTTGGCGATAGTGTTGAGAATCATGATAATCACAAAAAGGATGACGCCCGTGGCAAAGAGAGCCTGGCGGTGCTCGCCGCTAGCATAGGCCATTTCCAGGGCGATGTTGGACGTGAGCGTCCTGACGGGGTCGAGAAGAGACCGGGGGATGGCGATGGCGTTGCCGGCGATCATAATGACGGCCATGGTTTCTCCAATGGCCCTCCCCATTCCCAGGATGATGCTGGCGATAATCCCGGACCTGGCCGCCGGGAACATGACCATCCTGGTTGTCTGCCAGCGAGTCGCTCCAAGGGCGATCGACCCTTCCCTGTAGGCAGGAGGGACGGCTTCCAGAGAGTCGACGGAAATGCTGATAATAGTGGGGAGGATCATGATCCCGAGGATGATGGAAGAGGCCAGCACAGACAGGCCGGGGCCGCCCAGGGTCTCCCGGATAAACGGCACAAGGATGACGACTCCCATAAAACCATAGACCACCGATGGAATTCCGGCCAGGAGCTCGATCATCGGCTTGATGACACGACGCAACCTTTTCGAAGAAAATTCTGTCAAGAAGACGGCGCAAGCCAGCCCGAAAGGTACGCCGATGACCAGAGCGCCAAACGTGACCATGATCGACCCGATGACCATCGGCAGAAGCCCGTAGCTCTCTTCAGACGGGAACCAGTCAAGGTTGAAGAGGAATTTCTTGAACCCGTACTTGACCATGATGGGCGTTCCTTCTTCAATGATAAAAACCGTGATGACCACAAGGACCGATACAGCCGAAAAAGCGACGACCAGCAGGGCGATGCGGATCAGGCTCTCTTTTCTCTCCAGGCGCGTCATGGTTCTTTAATTCCTGAAAACAGGTATCAGCCCATCCCGTTCGACAAGCTCTTGCCCCTCGCGGGAAAGGACAAAATTGATGAAATCCTGCGCCGCCGGTTTGGGCGGACCGCTTGTCACGAAAAGAAACGGCCGCACAAGCGCGTATTTTTTCTCCTCGATATGTTCATGTGAGGGTTCTACCCCGTTAAGGCGGACGGCCTTAACCCTCTCGTTGACCAGGCCGAGCGAGATGTAGCCGATGCTCGCGGGGTCGTTGGCCACGATCTCCCTGACTGTTCCGTTGGAATCCTGGACGATGGCGCGCGGGAAAATCCGGGACTTGCCCATGACCATTTCTTGAAAAGCGCCTCGCGTTCCCGAGCCTTCTTCTCGCGTGACCACATGGATTTCTCTATCAGGGCCGCCCGCGTACTTCCAGCTTCGGATGTTGCCAGCAAAAATGTTCTGAACCTGGACAAGGCTCAAATCATCAACCGGGTTTTCTGGGTGGACGATGACGGCCAGGCCGTCTCGAGCGACGACGATCTCTAACAGGTCTTTCTCGTCATCTTTTAATTCGCGCGAAGACATGCCGATATCGGCAGCTCCGGACTTGGCCGCCTGTATTCCCGCGCTCGACCCACCGCCCTGGACGTTGACCGTATACCCGGGATGTTCGTGCATGTAGACTTCGGCCCAGTGGTCGGCAAAAGGCTGGATGCTGGTTGATCCGGCGACAGTCAGCCCTTTATCAGCCGCCGTACGAGAGCATCCGGCATTTAAGGCCAGCATGGCCAAGAAGAAAAACACGACTTTATGGATGGAGTGGATGCGTCTTATGGTCACTATTTTTTCCTCAGTTCCCCTTGGCCGTTGACGGCATAAATTCTCAGGGCGGTCATAGCCCCAGCTCCTTGATGATGTGACCAGCCCCGGAGAACTTTTCGGTGATGAACAAAACGTACCTGATATCAACGCTTATCGAACGCTGGAGCTCCGGCAGGATGTAATAGTCGCCGATAACGCTCTCATAAGTCATATCAAAGATGATCCCGACCTGCTCGCCGCGGGCGTTAAGGGTGGGAGAGCCCGAATTCCCTCCAGTGACGTTGGTCGTGTTGAGAAAACAGCAGACGACGTCTTTCAACGGTTCGGCCTCGTACCGGCCGAAATCTTTTTTGTGGAAAAGCTCTTTAAGTTTCGCCGGGACGCGGAATGGAAATTCCCCCGTTTCTTTTTCCATGACTCCTTTGAGAGTTGTTAAAGGAGAATAGAAAACAGCATTCCTTGGCGAATAGCCCTCGACCGGGCCATAAGTGAAACGGATCGTCCCGTTCGCATCAGGAGCAAACCTCCCCTCGCTCCGGCTGAGCAGGGCCTCTTCATAGATTTTCTTGAGCTCGGCGCGTTCCTGGCTGAGAGCTTTGCCTTCCTCCCGCAGCACCCTGAGCTCCTTCTCGAGCTCGGCGGCCAGGCTGATGACAGGGTCCTCTAGCCTGTCCAGCTCGTCGGGCTTGAAAGAGATGAGCTCCAGCCTCTTTTCTGGAGTGACCAGGATGGTTTTGCTGTACAATTCATCCACAAAATCCTCAATCGCCTTCTCTGATTTCTTAGCGACGATCTCTTGGAAGGCGGCAGGGACGCGGGAATCCGGCATCTGCAAAAGTTTTTTCAGCCGATGCTTGAGGAAGGCCCGGTCGGTGGGAAGGTCATAACTTCTCTCAGCCAGTTGAATACTCTGCTTAATATAAGGCAAATTCCTGTCTTGATAGAAAGGGTCCCTGTCACTGTCCGGTTTTTGCCTCTCTTCCACCGTTCTAAGGATCAGGTATCCCTGGGAAAGGATGGTCGAGCCGAAAGTGGAGCCGGTCATTCCGGACAGGAAATCGTTTTTCCAATGGAACTCAGCGTGCCTATCCATGAAGGCCTCAACCTTTGCCAGGACATCCCCGTACCGTTTTAACCTTGCCGGCTCATCTGAGACCCAACCCATGAATTCCTTTTCATAAGCTTCTTTCCGCTTGATCAGGGAAACTCGCTCCATCCCTTCGAGCTTTCCCTGATAATTCTTCAGTGAGTTATACAGGCCGCGCAACCGGCTGGCGTACTTGATCTCGACCTCGCGATGGCCCTGAGAGGCTTTCTCGTAGAAGGCGATGATATCCTTATACTCGTCCATCCGCTGCGACAGGACCTCCTTCTCGAACTTGACTTCGGAGAGAGTGAAGTTGCGGTAGGTGCGGCCTGGATAACCCATGACAAAGGTAAAATCGCCTTCTCTGACTCCCTGGAGAGAGATTTTCAGGATGGATTTCGGCTTGTAGGGGACGTTGGCAGGGTTGTATTCAACACCGACGCCTTCTTTTGAGACATAGGCGCGGAGGAAAGAAAAATCACAGGTATGGCGCGGCCACATCCAGTTGTCCACCTCTCCGCCAAAATTGCCCAGGTCCTGAGGCGGGGCGTAGACGAGGCGGATATCCCTGATTCTCTTAAACCTGAAAAGGTAGTACTGATTCCCGCTGTACATCCGGGCGATCGTGCAGCGAAGGTCCTGGCCTTCTTTCTCTGCTGCGGCGATCATTTCTTTTTCAGCTTTTTCAACGGCTTCATAGATATCCCGGTAGGTCATACCGGGCTTGATAGCTGCCCTCATCCTATGCGTGACTTCTTCATAGCCTAAGAGGACATCAGCGATGTACCCCTGGGCGGGAATCTCTTCGCTCCGGGTTCGGGCGAGAAAGCCGTCGCGGATGTAGTCTTTCTCCGTGGTTGAAGCCCGTTGGATGGCGCCAAAGGCGACGTGGTGGTTGGTGAGAATCAAGCCATCAGCAGAAACAAATTCGCCGGTGCCTCCGCCCAGGCTGACAACGGCGCTCATCAGCCCCGTGCCGTCCTTTTTATACAGGTCCTGTGGGTCCATCTTCAGCCCCAGTCTTTTAAGGTCAAGGTCCTTCATCTGGTGCGGCATCCACATCCCGTCGTCCGCAAAGACGAGGAAGGTCAGGATACCGGCAACGGCAGCCAGGCATGAAATCAGGCGCGAAATTTTCACTTTTTATCCTCCTTTCTAAAAAGCCAAAGCTGAGGTTTTATTCTTACTTGTTAAAGGGGGCGAAGTCAACCGCCGCGACGGGCGGACGCGGGCTTCCATCTTGCGGGGATTGCCGCTATAATGGTTACGATTCCCGGGGAGTAGCGCAGCCTGGTTAGCGCACAGCGTTCGGGACGCTGGGGTCGGGGGTTCGAATCCCCCCTCCCCGATTCTATGTCAGGCCTTTGAGGCCTCGCCCGCTAAGATTAGGACCATCCGTTCATCATATGAAGAAGACGAGGAAGAAGAGCACCGAGCCCCCTCCTCACCTGAAAAAAAGAAATTTTTCTCTGAGTGAGAAAATCCAGGCCTCAAAAACGTCTATAAAAAAGAAATTTGAAATGATGGTTTGGTCTATGCACTGATGCCGCCTGGAAAGTTCGTCCCGGGAAAAATGAAAATCCTGATTGTTGACGACAGCCAGGTCAATTTGAGGCTGCTCGATAAAATCCTCTCCAACGTCGGATACAACGTCATCCAGGCAACAAACGGGGCCGACGCCGTGCGGGCGGCTAAAGACGCTCACCCGGATTTGATTATTCTTGACATCGCTATGCCGGGAATCGACGGCATCCAGGCCGCCTGCATCCTGAGAAATGACGCTGAGACAAAAAACATCCCGATCATATTCGCCTCCTCTTTGATAAAAAGGCGGCGGAAAAGAAGGACAAATACGTTTCTGGGCAGCTCGTTCCTGCCAAAACCTTACAATAAGACCGCGCTGCTCAGAGAAATCAGGGGGCATTTGGCTCATTCCCGGCCGCACCCGGCAGGCTGATTCCCTTCGCGCGCATTTTCTTGCCTGACCACAAGAGGGGATTTTTCGCTGGAATTCAGACAAGATTGGGACTAAAATCTTTTTGTTGCTTTAATCTTTGGCTGACCTGGAATGGTCGTTAAAAAAGCGCATTCGAAGGGAAAAGCGGCGGGCATCATCCTGGCCATTGCCGTGTTGATTGCCTTTTCCGACGAGAGGGCCGCGGCAGGGGAAAGCCTGAAAACCCGTGAAAGAGAATACCGGCAGGCAGTCAAAACCGCAGAATCCAAATGGCAAGAAGGAGAGTTTCAGGAATCCTTTTCTCTTTTCAGCCAGGGGCACGACCTGGCCGGGAAAATGAAAGACGGGCAAAAAGAAGTCAGGTGTTTAATGCACCTGGGAAAACTCTGTTGGCCGCTCGGCCGGCCCGAAGAATCCGAGCGGTTCTATAAAGAGGCGCTCGAGAAGGCAGATAGCCTGAGGTTGACAGAAGAAAAGGAAGAATGCTGGGGCGCTCTCAAGGTTCTCGAGCTTTACTCTGAGGGCAAGGCAAGCCGCGTCAAGGGACAACTGGAAAAATCTGTCGCCGATTTCCGCTCAGCCCTCGACTGGGCAAAAAAAGTCCGGAGCCCGGAGCATGAGGCAAAATGTCTCCGCCAACTAAGCCTGACCCATTGGGCAATGCAGGATCAAGGCAGCTTTCTTTCCTTAAACATAAACGCTCTTCAAATTGCCGCGCGCTTGAACGACCGGAGGGAGGAAGTCAAATGCCGGAGCAACATCGGGATGTATTTTCTCTGGAATAAGGACTACGTCGAGGCTCTGGATAATTATTCTCAAGCCTTAGAGTTGGCCAGGGAAATCTCGAGCCGGGAGGATGAGTCCTTATGCTTGAAGAACATCAGCCTCATCCTGATGAACCTCGGGTTCTACGAGAAATCTGTGAGTTTTCTTGAAGCGGCCAACGAAATCGACAGACACTCAGGGAATCCTTTTTTGCTTGCCCAAAGCTTGAATAACCTCGGCGAAGCCTTTCGCAACAGGGGAAATCTTTTATCCAACAAGGCTGACCTCTACCAGTCTCTTGATTACTTCAACCAGGCCCTTGATTTGGCGAGAGAAAAAAGCACCCAACAAATTGAAATGAGAATTCTTAACAACATCGGAAGTGTTTACATTGACCTGGAAAAATATCATGCTTCTCTTCATTATTTAAATACAACATACTCGATCGCGGAAAAAGTTCAAGATGAGAAAGCAGTGCCAAGAATCTTGATCAACATCGGCACATGTCATTTAAAAGAAGGAAATTATGCAACCGCGAGGTCGTATTTTAAAAAAGCTATCGAGATGGAAGGCAATTCTGCCGGGAGCTCGATTCTCTGGGAGATTTTATATTACTTAGGCCAGTGTTCAGAAATGGAAAAAAACTTCAGCCAGGCAATGGCTCACTATGAAAATTCCCTCCAGGCCATCGATGGAACAAGGGTCCGGCTTCTCCCTGATGATTTCAAGGCAGGCTTCATGCGCAACAAGTTCACAGTCTACGAGTCGCTCGTCTCCCTCCTCTTCAGTCTCTATGAAAATGACCGTTCTCCTGCCCGGGCAAGGGATATTTTTTATGTGGTGGAAAGAGCCAAGGCCAGGGCTTTTCTTGAGACGATGGGTGAAATACAAGAGAGCCCTAAAGGCCGGGTTGTTTCAGCCGTCCCTGAGGAAAAACCCGGAGCTTCAACCAGCAGGATTGCCGCGAACCAGGAAACGAAGTCTTCCATGACAGAGAAGCCGGCTGAGGAATTACTACGCCAAAAGCTGGATGGAAAAGAAAGAACTCCTGAAAAAGCCTTTCCCCGGCCGGTCCGGCTGGAAAAGGTCCAGGACCAGCTTCTCGACGAAAAGACAGCCGTCCTGGAGTATTTTCTCGCCGATAACCATTCTTTCCTTTTTGTCATCACCAAAAACGATTTCACTCTCCTGACGCTCCCTCCAAAGGAAGAAATAAGAGAATCCCTGTCCGCCTATCTCGTCCTCCTCTCCAAGCCGCCTCGGGGAGGCTGGGATTGGCATAAGGCGGCCAGCCGTTTGTCAAAGGACCTCGTCGGCCCTGCTCTGAAGAGCCTTCCGGAATCTATCAAGCATATCATCATCGTTCCGGACGATATTCTCTGTCATCTTCCCTTTGAGACGCTCTTTTTTTCTTCAGCCGAAAACCCTTCTCATGATCAGCTCATGATCGCCAGGTACGCGGTCTCTTATGCGCCCTCCTGTTCGTCTCTCCTCTTCCTTAAAGAAAGAAAAAAGAGCAGTTATTTTCCCAAATCCTTCCTGGCTTTCGGCAACCCGGTCTATCCCTCGACAGCCTCGAAAAGGAAGATCAGGATTACCGTCGCCGGGATCGCCAAAGAGATGGTCGAAGAGCAGGGCTACGATCTATATCCTCTCGAGGACAGCAAAAAAGAAGTCAGGGACATTTCCCGGCATTTCCCTGAAGATAAAAGCGATATCTACCTTGGGAAAGACGCCACAGAGGAAAAGCTCAAGCAAAGCCCGCTCGAGGAATACCAGGTCATCCATTTTGCCTGCCACGGGTCTCTGGATGAAAAAGTCCCCTTCCGGTCAGGCCTTTTTCTGTCCCTCCACGAGGCCAAAGACGAAGACGGCTTTCTCCAGGCAAGCGAAATCGCCGGTCTTAATTTAACCGCAGACCTGGTCGTGCTCTCCGCCTGCAGGACAAGCAGAGGGTATGTGGAAAAAGGAGAAGGGGTCATGGGCGTGACCAGAACGTTCTTCTTTTCCGGAGCCAGCGCCGTGGTTTCGACCTTGTGGAAAATAAGCGACCGGGCGACTGTTGAATTCATGAGGCATTTCTACGGCTATCTTGCTCAGGGAAAGGACAAAGCCCAGGCCCTCCGCTTAGCGAAGCTGCGCATGCTGGATTCCCGGTATTCCCATCCTTTTTTTTGGGCGGCTTTTGTGTTGCACGGGGAATCAACTTCAGCGCTCAGCTTCCGGTAACTTAGCCCCTGAGTTTCTTAATTATTCGATTAAGATGAAGTCCTCAAGGGATGAGGAGGTTTTTTCCCCGCGGCCAAAAGCCGTGACCATCCAGAAGTAGCGGCTTTGAGCAGCGAGCTTGTCGAGGAGGTCTGAAGGCGGAATGAACCGGCTCTGGCTGATCCTCTCGCTTTTCCAGACAGGCTGGAGGCTTTCATCAAAGAGTTCGAAGACGTAATAGTCGGAACTGGGAACGTCCTGCCAGCGGAAAATTAAAGAAGACCTGGTCGTCTTTTCTCCAACTGGCTGAAGGAGAACAACTTTCGCAAGCGAGCCGGCCCGGTATTTTTCAGGAACCCGAAGGATCACTGTTGCCAGGACGGCCAGGACGACGAGCACAGACCCGGCCAGGACCGAAGCGGTCCTCCAAGAGAGTCCCAAGGGGAAGCCCCGCCGGCCTTGAATTTTCTGGCCGATGAGCCATTCCTTTGTCTCCTGGATGAAAGCCTCTTCGTGCCTGAAAACCTCGCGCAGGAATTCAAGCTCATTGGCGCAGTCAGGGCAGCGGCTGATATGGGCAATGATTTTCGCGGCTTTTTTCCTCGGCACCTTTGACCTTAACAACCCGACGATTTTCTCAGGCTCTGGACAGTCTTTCCTCAACCCAGGAGGTTTTGCCTTAACTTGAGCCTGAAAAAACGACTTAAGCCCGGCTGTGTCAATCTTCATAACTAACCCCCCTTCTCTTGAGCTCAATCCTCAAGTCTTGCAGCCCGCGGTAGAGCAAGTTGCGGGTCTTGTCATGGCTCAAATCCAAAGCCTTGGAGATTTCTTCTGCGGTCAGGTTCAGCAAGAAAAGCTTCACCACCTGACGCCGCGATTCGATGAGAGAGTCCACGGCCTCCTCCAGAGTTTGGCGCAGGTTTTCCTCGGCATCTCTATTAGCCTGAGTCTTTTCTTCCTCTAACTTTTTTTGCATGGCCTGGCAGAGGAGCCTCTGCTCGGCTCGCGACTTTCTGAGCTGGTCGATCAGCACGGAGCTCACGACTTTCTTTATATAAGACGAAGGATTGACCACTTTTTTCTCACCCGAGAGCCTTTTCCACAGCCTGATCCTTATTTCCTGGATGATGTCTTCGGGGTCGATCCCCCTCCTTTCCATGCCCCGGCTCAGAACCTGGGCCCTGATCGAGCCCGCGAACTTCTCAAGAATAAGCTTGAAACCCTGGTGAGCAGTTTTGTCTTGGCTCATCGAATCCTGAATTTTATAAAAAAAAACACCTCCTCTGTCAATTTTTGCAAGGCCATGAGAAAAATTGAACTTGCGTTTCGTCTTTATAAACGAAGGTTTTTTAATTTCCACGCTTAGGAGGATTGCATGAGAAAAGTCTCGAAATGCCTCGTCGCTGCCCTTTTTATCTCCTTCCTGGCTGCTGCTTTTCCGGCCGGGAATGGAGAAAGCGCGCCTGCGCAGGCCGGCGAATCCGCGAAGCTCATCGAGGTCTGCAGCAACGGCATCGTCTACGTTCCGCCCGGCACAAAGTATGTCACCTGTCGGGGAAAAATCATGAAGGTCCTGGCCATTGTCCCTCGCGTAGAAGGAGTTCAGACGAAAGGAAACTGCGAGTGCCCGGACTGCTGCAGCGGAATGTGTGGAATAACAGTATATTGCACATCAGTGCCGGAATCATCCGCAGGAAGAGACGACTGCGGCTGCGGAAATAGAAGCGGCCAGACCGGAGGGCTGTGCACCGGCTACCTCTCCTGCGGGGATTGATTTTCGCGGCACGCCTGTTATTTGTGTCGGAAAGCCCGACGGAGGAGTTCAGCTCGATTCGATAAGCTCATAATCAAGCGACCCGAGGCCTATCCTTGCGCCGTGGCGGAGCTGGACGGACCAGTCGATGTCGTAGCTCTTGCGGAAAACGTCCTTCCGGCTCCTCTCTATGATTAGGTCGGCTGACGCCTTATCCAGAGCCACAGGGTCAGTCGAAGCTAATATCCCGATGTCTCCGACCATCTCCGGCTGATCCTTGGCCATGCAGTCGCAGTCCTTGGTGATTTTGAGCAGGAAGTTGACAAACCCGGCCTTCTCCCTGAACTTGTCCCAGACGGCATAGGCGTATTCGACCATCTTTTCCTGGATACGGGCCGAATCTTCGTCCCAGCGCATCCTCACGGCGCCGGTCTTGCAGACGACCAGGCACTCGCCGCAGCCGATGCACTTGTCTTGGATGATATGGGCGCTTCCTTCCTTCTGGATAATGGCCCCGGCAGGGCAATAATCCAGGCAAATGCTGCAATTCTTACAGGCCTTGGGGTTGATCCGCGGCTGAACCTCTGAATGCTGCTCCAGCTTGCCGGCGCGCGAGGCGCAGCCCATGCCCATGTTCTTGATGGCCGCGCCCAGCCCTGTCTGGACGTGCCCTGTCACATGGTTCAGACAGATTAAAAAGTCAGCACGGGCGATTGCGGCCGCAATCTTGCCTGCGTTGACCCTCTTGAGGCCAATCTTAACCTCTTCGTCGTTTTCACCGACAAGGCCGTCAGCAATGATCACGGGCAAGCCCGTCTTTTCAAGAGAAAACCCATGTCTTGCCGCAAGTTGGGTATAATCAACGGCGTTCGACCGCATGCCCACATAAAGGGTGTTCGTGTCCGTAAAGAAGGCCCTGTCGGTCCGTCCCTGCAACTGCCGGATAATCCCTTTCAGCCACTCCGGTTTGATAAAACCCGTGTTTCCCTTCTCCCCGAAGTGGATTTTCAGGGCGACAAAGGCGTCCTTTTCAATTCGGGAATGAAGGCCCAGAGCCAGAAAAGCTCTTTCCGCCTTTTCCGCCACAAGCTTGTCGCCTTCCCGTCGGTTGGCTTGGATGAAATAGACCTTGCTTTTCATGGCAACCACGAGCGTTCATTCGCCCAGGATTGACTTAGCCGCCTCCCGGCTCGAACTCCGCTCAAACCTGTAGCCAAGCGAGTCCAAGGTTTTTTCCAGGGCCTCAAGGGCAAAATAAACTTGCGGAGCTGACAGGTTTCCCATATGGCCCATCCGGAAGACTTTTCCCGCTGTCTCACCCAGGCCCCCGGCCACGACAACGCCGCGTTCATAGTACTGGCTCCGGAAAAGCTTGTCCTCAATTCCCGGGGGATAATTGACAACCGAAAGGGTGTCTGCCTGAAACGGCTCCTCGGTGAAAAAACTGAACCCAAGCTTCTTCAACCCGGCTCTTATGGCTCGGGCATACCGGCCGTGCCGAAGGAACCTATTCTCCAGGCCTTCTTCCAGGACGATCAGAGTGCTCTCATAGAAGGCTCTGATTTCGTTGACGCAGGGAGTGGAAAAATACTTAGCCGGGTCCTTCATGATGGGAAGCCAGCGGAGAAGGTCGGAATAATAGGCGGGTATGGCGGGAATCTTCTTCCGTTTTTCCAGAGCTCGCTCGGAAAAGACCAGCACAGCCAGTCCGGGCGGCGCGCCAAAACACTTCTGGGCAGCCGTGAGGATGATGTCAATCCCCCAGTCATCCATCCTCTCCTCGATTCCGGCTGTGGCGCACACGCCGTCGAGGATGAAGAGGAGGCCGCGGCCGCGCAGGACTTCAGCATAGTCCCGGACCGGAGCACAGCTGCCGGTGGCGGTGTCCACGTGCGTGGCCACGACCACGCGGAAGCCGCCTCCTTTGATTTTCTCTTCCAGCTCTTCGGGCAACACCGCCCTTCCCCATTGGCTTTCGATAATCTCATGGTCAAGGCCAAAGGTCCGGCAGATCTCCGACATCCGGTTCCCGAAATACCCCTGAGAAAGGACGAGGACTTTCTCCCCGCTGGCGACAGTATTGAGCAGGGCCATTTCCATGGCCAGAGTCCCGGCGCCCGCAATGATAAACGCCTCCCCCTTGTCGCAGAAAACGATCTTTTTCAGGTTCTCCAGCGCGCCGGTCAATTCCCTGACCATCTCCGGCCCGACATGGGAAACCGTCGGCAATGCCAGGCTGTTGATGATTCTTGGATGAACCGGACTCGGTCCCGGGATGAGCAGCAGTTTTTCTCTTTCCATGTTCTCTCCTCACATGTGGTCATCCCATTTTTATCAATTGTCCGGCGCAAATCAAGAGGAATATCCCGAAATTGATAGCATCAAACGCTCGGGGCGGCGGGGGCCACCAAACTACGCTACCCATCGAGTGTCGGCTTTTCGCGCTGATTCCGCAGAAACGCAAGCTCTTTCGCTGCAAAAGAAGTTCCCATCAATCTTGGGGAATATATTGACAATGGGAGGCGAGATGACATAAGAGGAGAAAGAGGAGGTCAAGAAATGCGTTTAAGTCCTAAATCCTTTGGCGCGGCTATTTTTCTTCTCGCCTTCCTTTTTGTGCTTCACGCTCCTGTCTTTGGTCAAAAAACCGGAAGCGAGCCCGTTGTGCCTATCATCCCAAAGCCAGAAAAATTGGAACGGCGCCCCGGAGTTTTCGAGCTCGGCCCCCACACAATAATTGTCGTCGATTCAAAAGACGGGGCGGTGCTTGCCGTGGCCGAGGAACTCGCCGCCAGGATCAGAGGAGCGACGGGCTTTTCGGTAGAGCTTGGAGAAGCGGCCGAGAAGAAAACAAAGAACGCCATCTGGCTCAGGACGACAGGCAGCCTGTCCCGGCTCGGTCAGGAAGGTTACCTTCTCTCTGTAACTAAAAACCAAGTCACGATCGAGGCCCCGGCGCCGGCCGGCGTATTCTACGGAGTCCAGTCCTTCTACCAGCTCCTGCCCGCAGCCATCGAAAGCGCTGAGCCGGCAAGCGGGATTCACTGGCGGGTGCCGTGCGTCAGGGTTGAGGATAAGCCGCGATTTCGCTGGCGCGGCGTCCACTTAGACGTCTGCCGCCATTTCTTTCCCCCGGAATGCGTGAAAAAGTACCTCGATGTCTTGGCTAAATACAAGATAAACACCTTCCACTGGCACCTCACCGAAGACCAGGGCTGGCGGATTGAGATCAAGAAATATCCTAAATTGACCGAGATAGGCGCCTGGCGCCGGGAGACGATGGATGACGGCCAGCCTCACGGCGGGTTCTACACCCAGGAGGAGGTCCGGGAAATTGTCGATCACGCCAGGAAGCGGTTCATCACCATAGTCCCGGAAATCGAAATGCCCGGACACAGCCAGGCTGCGCTGGCCGCCTACCCTGAGCTCTCCTGCTCCGGCGGGCCGTTCAAAGTCGGGACCGAGTGGGGAGTCATCTACGATGTCTACTGCGCGGGCAACGAAAAAACCTTCGAATTTTTGGAAGATGTGCTGACTGAAGTGATCGAGCTTTTCCCCGGCGAGTTCATCCACATCGGCGGGGACGAGGTCCCCAAGCTTCGCTGGCAAAACTGCGTCAAATGCCAAGCAAGGATCAAGGCCGAGGGCCTGCCCGGCGAAGAGGCGCTTCAGAGCTATTTCATCCACCGGGTCGAGAAGTTCCTCAACGCCAACGGGAAAAGGCTCATCGGCTGGGATGAGATCTTAGAAGGCGGGCTCGCTCCCAACGCGACAGTTATGTCATGGCGAGGCGTCGCTGGAGGAATCGAAGCTGCCAAGTCGGGACACGACGTCGTCATGTCGCCTTACTCTCACTGCTATTTTGACTTCTACCAGGGAGAGCACGATGAGCCCAGGGCCATCGGCGGGTTCACTCCTATAGATAAGGTCTATTCCTATGAGCCCGTCCCTGCCGAGCTCACCGCGGCAGAAGCTCGCCACGTCCTCGGCGCCCAGGCCAATGTCTGGACAGAATACATGCCCAGTTTCCAGCAAGTGGAATACATGCTTTTGCCTCGGCTTTTGGCTCTGAGCGAGGTCGTCTGGACAAAGAAAGAAACCCGCAACTTCCAAGACTTTTCCCAACGGATCATCCCTCACTACGACCGGCTCGCAGCCATGGAGACCAATTTCAGGCTTCCGCCGCCCGCTGGCGTCGGCGGTCAGAAAGTCGCTTTTATGCCTGTTGTGATTAAAATTGACCCGCCTTACCCGGGTGCCATAGTCCGGTACACTCTGGACGGCCCAGATCCGACGCCTGAATCTCCCCTCTATAACCAGCCGCTTGAAATAAGTAAAAGTTCCATCCTGAAAGCTCGAACGTTCCTTCCTGGAGGTCGGGCCAGCCGCACGATCAACACCTTCATCAGCCTGGTCAATCAAGAGGAGAACGGGCTGGAATATGCTTATTATGAGGGAAGCTGGTTCCGGCTGCCCGATTTGGGGAAGCTGATGCCCGTTAAAACGGGCCGGGTCTATGACCTGACCCTCGAGCCAGCAGGGCCAAAACCGGACAATTTCGCCGTCTGGTTCAAGGGGTTCATCAACATCCCGACAACCGATGAGTACACTTTCACCCTCATCGCCAATGATGGCGCCTCCGTCTCGGTCGGCGACAAAGAAGTTGTCCGGAACGACGGACTCTTCGGCATCAGAGAGCTCAGCGGCAAAATTGCCCTTGAGGCTGGAAAGTATCCTCTTTCGGTCTCTTATTTCCAGAAAACAGGCAGCCGCGAGCTCTTGGTGCTCTGCGAAGGCCCGGGCATGGAGAGACAGCCTCTGCCTCCCCACTGGCTCTTTGTAAAATAAGTCAGGACCGTCGCAGGGAGCGGATGCACGCCTCCATCTCCCTTTCTTTTTTCTCCATCGACTTGATCAAAGCGAACTGTGTTCTCGCCCTGTCCAAGTTTTGACCGCTCCTGTTAGTCCTGAAATAAACGTCTCCCTCAAGATAGTCGGTCAGAAATCGAAGGCCGATCGTGTAGGTGAGCAGCTGGCCAGAAAAGACAAGGAGGTCCGCTTCCCTGTCCGTCAGAAAATCGCGAGTTTCCTCGAGGTAGCCTTCGGCCAGAGCCCGGAACATATCCATCTCGAGCTCCACTTTGGACACGTCCTCTTCATCCTCAGCCGTCAGGCTCGTCGTTGTCCTGACCATGTCGCCGAAATCATAAAGGGCTGAGCCGGGCATGGTCGTGTCCAGGTCGATGATGCAGACCGCCTTCTCTGTTTGGTTATCAAAAAGGATGTTGTTGATTTTTGTGTCATTATGGGCGATCCGAAGAGGAATGATGCCCCTGTCCAAGGCACCGGTCACCACCGGCGCTATCTCTTCGCGCTCGAGGGCGAAAGAAACGGCCTCCTTGGCCTCGTCCGCCCGGCCACATGGATCTTTGGCCAAAGCTTCCTTCAACCTTGCCAATCGCCGCGGCGTGTGGTGGAAAAACGGAATAGTCTCGTGAAGTGATATCGCCGGAAGGTCGGCCAGGAGTCTCTGGAAGCAGCCAAACGCCCGGCCAGCCTCAAAAGCCTGCTCTGGCCTGGCGGCGACGTTGACGATGTGGCAGTCGCCCACAAATCGGTAAGCGCGCCAATAATCGCCCTCGTCTGTCAGATGAAAGGACCGGCCGGATTTGGTACCGACGAGGTTGAGCGTCTCGCGTTCCGGGTTCCGCCCCGGCATTTTCTCTAACTTGCTCCGGATATGCCGGGTGATTTTTTCGAAGTTGGCCATCAGCTTCTCGGGTTGACGAAAGACAAACCGGTTAATTCTCTGAAAAATGAAGCGGTCTCTTCCCCGGTAGCTCTGGGCTTCGACGAGAAACGTGTCGTTGATATGCCCGACTTTCAGGTGCTCGTGCGAGATAAACTCCGCGTCGATTTCAAACTGGGAGAATATCTTTCCGGGGTCACAGCCGCTCAAAATCTCTTCGCTCACTGCCTGATTTTATCCGGATAGACCCCTGCGGCGATGAACTCCCGGAGGCGCAACCGGACTTGCTTAAGGTCCCCCGGATAGGTCAAGCCAAACCATTTCTCTTCAGTGGGAATGTATCGCACTCGAGCTTTCCCCGTTTTAATAAGCTCATTGACAGCAGAGGGCAAAAAAAACTCGGCCTCGGTATCCTGGCTGAATCGTCGAAGAAACGAGGCAAAGCCCTCAGTCAGGTGAGCGTACACTGAAGGCGTAAAACCCCACATGTTCATCGACGCGATTTGATCGCCGCTTAACGGGATCAACCGTCCGCTTTCATCCAAAGCTCTGGCTCCTCGGCCATCCTTTGCGATCCCCATCGTCTCCACGACCTGACTCAGGAATCCAGTTCCGTCCAGAGAGCAGACCCCTCGAGAGACACTGCCAAAATCAGAGAGCGTGTTGGCCAGGCGGTAGCCGACAAAACAGTACTCATCCGTCTTCCCTAACAGGATGGAATGATGTTCGAGCCAAGAAAAGACATCCCGGTAGGCGCTGGGGCCGTAGAAATCATCGGCATTGATGACCGCAAACGGAGTTTCGATGGCGTCCCGGCTCACCAGGACCGCGTGGCCGGTTCCCCAGGGTTTGTGCCGGCTTGCGGGGACAGCAAAATGGCCGGGCAAGCTCCCCTCAATTTCCTGAAAAACATACTGCGTGCTTAGACGCCGTTCCCAGTACAACCCGACAGCCTGCCGAAAAGATTCTTCGATTTCCTTCCTGATGACGAAGACAACCCGGCTGAACCCGGCCCTCAGGGCATCGTACAGAGAATAATCTAAGATGGCCTCGCCTGAAGGCCCCACCGAGTCGACCTGCTTGAGGCCGCCGTAGCGCTTGCCGATTCCTGCGGCCAGGACAAGCAGGGTGATCTCGGGCATTCCTTTTCCTTCAAGAACCAGCCTCCATTTATAGCACAGCCGAAAAAATGTTGTCAAAGAATCTTGTAGGCCTTCCCTTCGAAGACGACAATCACGTTCTGGGCCACGGAGAGGTATTTAGCCAGACCAGGATAGTCGGTGATCAGGCGGAAATACGCATCAGAATTGAACAGGATTTCGACGACGGGGCTGACTTCCTTGTAGTCGCTGTCCACCCAGAAATTGTCCTTGAAGTAGAACGTCTTATCATCTTTGTAGCGAATCTTTTCAGAGATAACCCCGGCAGCTTGTTCGACATCTTTGAACGTCTGCGTGGCCCGGGCGAGCTTTACTGCGCCAGCGCCCGTGACCTTGCGGGCGGCCAAGGCTTCCTGGGCTTCAGGGGCGGCAGCGGCAATGGAAAGCCTTTCCTTTTCCGTGACCAGGAATGAGGTGTAGGGAGTGACGATCCCGTATTTCAGCCCTAAGGTCCGCACCTCATCCGCCAGTTCCTTCTCCTCGCCGTGAAACCTGATCTCGTCGAGAAGGTAGCCGATGCGCCGAGCTGCCCAAAGGCGGGGCAAGAAATTATATGCTTCATCCTGGACGAGCTTCTTGTTTTCCAGGCTAAACGTTTTATCCGTTTTTCCGACTTTTCCTTTGAGGACAACTGAAGCTGGTCCGCTGCCGCGGTACTTCCCGAGCAGGATGAGCTGGGACCCCTTGAAAAGGTCGGGTAGCGTCTGGGGATAAGCCTGGTAAATCTCGATGCCGCTGAAGGCCAGCCCCAGGTCAGAAAGAAAGGGTGAAGAAATTTTTTCATAGACGCTTGAGACAGCGAGTTCCAGGTCTTCAGTCTCGCTGACATAGACTGACGCTCCCCTGTTTTCCGCGCTTAACTTATCCAGAAGCTCTGTGTTCACGTCATAGCCGACGCCGAAAACGATAAGACGCGACTTGGCCGTGTTGGCCTGCGACACGTTCTTCAGGATTTCGGTTGTCTGCGTGACTCCAACGGTGGGCAGGCCATCGGTCAGGAAGAGGATGTAGTTCGGCCTTTCTCCGCCGGGTATTATTCTCAATGCCTTGAGCAGAGCCTCGTTGATGTTTGTCCCTCCCGAATCCTCGATGGACCCGATGAACTCGTGTGCTTTTTCTCTGTTCTTGGCGCTGGCCGCGACGAGCTCGTCGGCAAAAAGGCTGACACCGTCGTCAAAGTCGATGATAGAGAAATGATCCCTCTCGTCCAGATGGTCGATGATGAACCGAGCAGCTTCTCTGGCTTGCTGGATTTTTTTCCCGCTCATGCTCCCCGAGCTATCGAGAACGAGGATGAGGTTTTTGTTGATGACCTTTTCTTTAGCCTCGGAATAGCGGGGCGCCGCCAGGAGCATGAAATAACTGGCGTCCCTGTCGCTGTAATTGAGGATGGACAGGCCGATATCAGCGGAGGAAACAGAATAATAGACGACAAAATCTTTATCCGGCTTGACGTTTTTCTCCTCAAACCCAAGCCTGGCTCGGGTCTCGCTTTCTTTCCTGACAGAAACCCGGTGCGAAGGCGAATAGACGTTGGTGACGGGAGTTTTTGAGTTTATGCCTACCGAAATGGCGACTTCTTCGATCGGCTGGAAAGAAAACCTTTCCGTGTTCAGAGGATAGACATAACGGATGAGCCCTCTTTCCTCTTTCAGAATTTCCGCATAAGAGAGCTGAACCCTCTTTTCTCCTCGGGCCGGAATCGGATACACCCTCGCCCGGAAGGTGTTGCGGCCGATGTATTCGAGCAAACCGGGGTCCTTCAGCCGGCGAACAATGTCCTCATAAACCCGGCGGGCTTCCCGGCTGTCCAAGATCTCGCCTTCGATTTTTTTCTCTCCGATATACAGCGCAAAATCGGAAATGGCGGCGTTTTCGGGCAGCGGGAAGATAAACGTCCCTTCGATGTCTCGGTCATGATTGTTGACAAAGACCTGGTCGATGGATGTCCTGGCCACCTGGTCGTGGACCTCCACCGAGACACGATGATACTTAACCGTGAGAGGGGGGATATTCTCTCCCGGCCTCGGATGAGGAATGATGATGCCGTCCGCCGCCAGTCGAGAAGCAAAGGCAACGAAAAAGAAAAACACGCCGCTGGGTAACCAGAGTGACCTCATTCTTGTCATTCCGAACCTCCTGAATCGCCTTTCCGCACACCCCTAATTAAAAACTCAATCCCGCGCGTTTCGTTCCAATATCTTGGCTGCTGTCCCCCTCAAACTCCCCCGCGGTGGCGCGTCTTTAGGGATCGTTCCAAAAGCAAGTTACTTGTGAGAGGCCCCCTAACAACATCTCGAACCTTCGCTGAAGAGCCGGAAGGGAAGGAACGACCTCCGCTCGGGAGGGAGGAAACTTGTCTCTGTCCTGGCTGATGAGGAAGACCCACTCAATGCCCGCTTCCTCGGCAGCCTGGAGGTCGAACAGCGAATCTCCTACCACCGCGCACTCCCCTTTCTTCAACCCGAGCTTTCTCATGACTTCTTTGAAGGGAGCTCCCGAAGGTTTCCACAGGCCACTTTCCCTCGATAGGACGTGGTCAAATTCGAGCCTGAATTTGCGCACCAGAAAGCGAACGTTTCGGCGAGAATTGTTCGTAACGAGAGCCTTTTTGAGACCGCGACGAGTTAAAAAATGGAGGAATTCTCTTGTTCCTTTCTTAAGCCTGGCTTTCCTCGTGGCTTCGTCTTCATATTCCCTGAGAAGCCGCCACTTGCGGGATCTCTCCGGTTCTTCGAGGCTATCGAGATAGCTCAAGATGGGTAATCCCGACGTGCCTAAATCAGCCCGAATCCTGGACCAATCGTAAGCGGCCTCGACGATTGTGCCATCGAGGTCGAAGATAACGCCTCGGATGCGCGGTGAGAACACCGCCGGCTTATTTTTTTTCAGGGCTGCCCCCTCTCTCTTCCTTCGGCCTTCCCACCTCATACAGAGGCTCGCCGACGTTCGTCGGAGGCGTGTTGATGATGTAGAGAATAATCCCGCTGAACGGCGCCCGCAACTCTTCCTTGACATTCCCAAAGTAGTCCGTGGTCAGGCCGACGAGCTGGCCTTTATGGACATAATAGCCCATCTTTGTCCGCGGGAAAAAGAGGCCATCAGTCTTGGAGTAGACGACTTCATACTTGTCGATCCAGACC
The DNA here is from genome assembly GCA_029907205.1 of Clostridiales bacterium. Lineage (GTDB taxonomy): Bacteria > Acidobacteriota > Aminicenantia > Aminicenantales > UBA8522 > JARYMI01. Next base: position 25,926 of record JARYMI010000006.1, on the reverse strand, counting down.
GGCTCGAAAGGGCTCGCGGCTTTGCCCTCGATCATCTGGACGAGCCTCATCACGCCGAGAATCCCGCTGACGTTTCGGCTGACCGATTCCTCGTCGGTTTTTCCTAAGTAGCCCGATTCGGTGGTGATGGCCGGCTTGCCCAAAAGGATGGCGGTGTTCCCCAGGTAGCGGGAATCTGTGATGTCCTTTGACCGGGATTCATCGATGATGATCGGGGAGATACCGAAGGCAAGAGCCATGTGTTTCGTTGCCTCATCCAGGTTTTTATCGCCGCTGATCATCCAGTAGGTATAAGGGATGAGAGCCTCATTCCCGTCCCCGCAATGGAGGTCGATGAGATAATCGCATTTCTTGATGACCTCCTCCGTCAAGACGTAGGCAATCCGCTGGCTGAGTGTCCCCTCGGCCTGACCCGGGAAAACGCGGTTGAGGTTTTTCCAGTCATAAGGGTTGTAATAAATGATCCTTTTCTGAAAGGCGGGCAGGTTGGCGATATGAACAAGGATGAGCGTTCCGGATAATGTCTGAGGGTTGACCATGTCCCTCAAGCGATAGAGAGCCAGGATGGGAGGATATTCGTAGCCATGAACGCCCGCCACGAGCGCTAAGCATTTCCCTTTCGCAGCGCCGTGGATGACGGTCACGGGGAGGGCCGTCCCGACTCCATCCTTCTCAGGTACCCTGAGCCATCCTGAACCCGTCTTTCCGGGTTCGACAGTCAGGTTGCCGATGGAAAAAGGCTGCCGCGTCTCCATGGTGTGAGGAAAAGCCGTGGCTCTCCAGAGAAAAAAGAGGGCCAGAAAGAAGAACATCCTGGTTGTTCGCCAAAGCATCCCCATGAGGCCTCCTTTCTTTGATTTTCCTTATTCTAACCGATTCGCCCAGCCCGGTCCACGCAAAAAGAAAAAATATTGCTTCTTGGCCTGAGTTTTGTTATAATCCGCGTCGAAACTCTAAAAAAGAGGAGGTGTTCTTATGGGAAAATACCTGGCCATCATCGGCGGCTTGATCGCCATGGCTGGAGGTCTCATTCTCGTTATCTTCGTTTGGTGGCGTGAGTTCTACGAGCTCGTTTTCGGCTGCATCCCGCCCATCCTCTTTTTTGGCGGATTGATCGCCCTGATCGCCGGCATCAGCAGCATCAAAGATGCCATGAGAACAAAGAAACTCGAGGAAGAAACCAAAGCCGAAGAGAAAAAAGAGGAGCCGAAGAAAGAGGAATAACCCCAGGCGAAGAACCGCTCATTTCAGGGCAACAATCTCTTGCCTCATTTGAGGCCACAAAATACTTTTCTGCTTAATTATTTTCTAACGAGACAGGACCCTGGGGGCGCTGCCATCACCAAAATGGAGGCACCCGGCGGCTTGCTTCGACCGAAATACCTGTGCTAACATCTTAAAGGTGGCACATGTCGGCGTCTTCCCGGTCCTCCTGACTCTGGCTCTCTTTTCCCAGACGACAAAACGCATCGAGCGGGCCTTCTTCCAGAACGATGCGGGATTTCTCTATGGGCTCTTTCCCTCGAGCCAGCATCTCACCGTCTCTCTGCCCGAACCCATTTCTTTCGCTGACCATCTTTCTTCAGAGCAGGCTCATTTTCTCTTCCGCAAAATCTATTCGGCTTATGCCACGTTTGAATTCTACACGGACAGCGAGCTGCCGTTCATTGCCGGGGGAAAAAACTTTATCTTCAAATCGAGATGGTCGTTCAAGAACAAAAAAGACAACAACCAGCACGTTTTCCAGGTCTTTTTCTATCTGGTCCACGAAAAAGACAACGCCGCGGGCCAATGGAGAATCACCGAGATCAAGGCCGAGAAATTCTGATGTCGGAACGTTTCGTTCTCCGTCGGCACCGGCTGCTTTGCGGTTCTGTCTTCGGCTTTCTGGCCGCGCTTTTTTTTCTCGGCCTTTCCGCCCTCCTTCCCCCGCTTATCACGGCTCGCCATTATGAAAAAAGCCTCGGAGGGCTCCGAAAACAGGCCCAGGCGATAAAGAGAGAATTCGCTGAGCTTGAGGCCCAGATCAATCTCAAGAAAGAAAACCTTCTTAGCTCTCCCTTCCCTCTGGAGAGAGACAAAATCTTCCGGCTCTTTGAGGAGGCCGATATCGACCCCGAAACTGACGGTTTGGCTTATTACGATCAACCTGGCGGGCCGTCAGTCTGGCTCGGTAATGTCATCGATTTCCGCCCGGCGTCTCCGGATTCCTCTTTTGTCGTCCGCAACAAGGCCTCGGTCTATTTGCTATCCGCTCAGGAAATTCGTCCCTCGGAGTATCTCATCATCTTCCGGTTGCTTGCCTTTCTGCCTCAGCTCAAGGCGCCCTATCTTAAGGACTATCATTTCCTCAGGCCCAAATTGCTCCGGAATTGCCACATTGACTACTGGGATTTCAGGGAGGATGTCTCAGGGTTCGAGAAGATTTTTGCCCGCCACAAGGATGAGTACATCGGTCAACCCCGCCTTCAGAACGAAATCCAGACGATCTTCTTCCCGCTCAGGAACGAGGATGGGGATATCATTGCCACCGTCAACCTGAGCTCTCCCTCGCTTCTCTCTACTCAATCCAGCCTCAGGGAAAATTTTCTGTTTGTCTTCCTCATTTTCCTCCTGCTCTCTTTTATTCTTCTCATCTCTCACCTTGCCAAAGCCCAGCTTTTCACCGGCAAGAAAAAACCCCTGCCCCTCTTTTTTCTTTTTCTTAGCCTCATTGGCCTGAGGCTTCTCTTTTTTCCACTGGGTGAATTGGAGAAAGTCCAGTCATCCCCGCTCTTCTCGCCCGCTCAGGCCAGCTTCTTCTCTGTCGCAGGCCTGACTCAGTCTCCGGCCGACATTGTCCTGACCTCGCTTTTTCTTTTTCTCATCACCGGAGCTCTGAGCCTCCTTATTTGGTCCTTCCTCAGCAAAGACCGGCCGCCGCTTCCTTCGACCCCGGCTTTGGGCCTGAATATTCTCATCATCGGCGCCGCTGTCATCATCCTGCTTTTTTTCGAGAAAACCGTTTCCCGGCTTGTCTTCAACTCGAGCCTGAACCTGCTCCGCTTCAGGGCAGACCTGACTTTTCTGCTCCTCCATCTGAGCCTTGTTTTTTACTTCCTCAGCCTCGCCCTTCTCCTGTTCCTGGCTTTCCGGACCAGCCAGATCTTCTCGTCCCGTCTCTGGAAGGCTGTTCTTGTCCTCATCATCCTGTCCATTCCGTTCAGGCTCATTTTCGATCAGGAACGGCCCTTTCTTCTTCTTTTTCTCCAGGCCGCCATTCTCGCTTCTCTTTTCCTCTTCGCGCGCCAGCCCCGCCTTTTGGGCAAGAAGGAGATCGCCCTCCTTGCCCTTGTCCTAACGGCCCTGTTCAATGCCGCTTTGCTCAGGCACGAATCCAACTCCCGGCTGCGGTCCCTCCTCCAAAATTTTCTGCCCGAGGCCATCGTCTCTCAGGAAAATTGGGCGGATTTTCTTCTTCGCCAGTCCATTCCAATTATTGAAAAAAGGAAAGAGGCCGTTCAAGCATTTCTTTTAAACCCAGGAACAGAACCCCTGGCTCGGTCGCTCTGGGAAAGCACGCTCGCCGCCAAGTTCAACTGGTATTCGACGCTTGAAATCCTCGACACTGACGGCGATATTCTTTCCCGCTTCTCCCTCAATATTCCCCAGCTCTACAGGCCAGAGATTGACCTGCCTCTGAGCCCAGCCTGGACTGTCACAAGACTGACCATTCCGTCGCTGGGAAAAGAGCGAGAGTTTATTTTTAGCTACAAAGACTGGTTCTCCCGGGATGTTTGCCTGGGCAGGACAGTGTTTTACCTGGCTGTCGACCCGGAGATGCTCCCGTTTCTCTATTCGGCCAACCCCTACTTCGAGCTGCTCAAGGTGAGTTCTCTTCCTTCCTTGCACCAGGAAGAGTTTGGGTTCGCCATCTTCGACAACCGGGGGAAAATTGTCTTTAACCCAAACAAAATCTCCTGGGGCATCTCTCCGGAAAACCTCGAGCTCCTGACGACATCAAAAGAAGGCTTCTGGAGCGTTTTCCAGGACAAGGGAAAGATCTATGATGCCTTTTGTTTCCGCCTGGACGGCCGCGTGTATTCGTTTTTTATCCCGCGGCGCAGTTTCATGGCGCTGTCGGCGGAGTTCTTGAAACTCCTCTCTCTTTATTTCGGCCTGACCCTGCTCATTTTCCTCCTTTCAAGCGCCTTGTGGCGAAAGGGGAGCTGGAAACGCATGTTCTGGTCTTTTTCCAGCCGGGTCTATGCGGCGTTCATCGCCATCACCCTGACGGCTCTCCTCCTTTTTAGCTTCTTCTCTCACAACTTCTTCACTCGCCTCTTCTCCCAGCGCTTTGTCGAGAAAGCCGAGGTCCACGCCAACTTCTCTCGCAACGTCATGCAGGATTTCATTTTCCTCCAGCAGGAAGAGCGGGCAACCCTCATCGCGCCCACCGACGACCTGGTCCTCTGGATCAGCTCGGCCATCGCCAATGACGTCAACCTCTACAGCGAGGGACGACTCGTTTCCTCCAGCCGGAGAGAGTTTTTCGACTGGGGCCTCCTCCCCGAACTCATCGACGGAGAAACACACTACCGGATCGGGCATGAAAACAAGCCTTTTCACACCCAGAGACAAAAAATCGGCAGCTATTCGTTCCAGAGCCTGACCATCCCCTACACGATCCTTCAGTCTCAGTTCTTGATCTCTCTTCCTTTTCCGTTTGAGGAAGAAGAGATCGCCAGGGCCACCGAGGAGCTCGTCGAGTTCCTCGTGTTTATCTCCATTTTCTTTATCGGCCTCACCCTCCTGTTCGCCCGGGCCATGGGCAGGATGATCATTTCCCCTGTTAAGAAGCTGCTCGCCGGGACGAGAGAAGTCAGCCTCGGGAACCTGGATATTTCCATCGACCATGAATCCCGAGACGAAATGAAAACGCTGATTGACGGGTTCAACGCGATGATCAAAAACCTCAAACGGCACCAGCAAGAAATCGCCGAGTTGAGCAAAAAAGCGGCCTGGGCGGAAATGGCGCAAAAGATCGCCCACGAAATCAAGAACCCGCTCACGCCTATTCAACTTTCTGCCGAGCATTTGCTCCGCGTTTACAAAGACAAGCGCGAGGATTTTGACCGGGCGATCAAAGAATCCACTTCTTACATCATCACCGAAGTCGAAAACTTGAGAAAAATCGCCCAGGAATTTCTCGAGCTCTCAAAAGTCACGAGCCTGAAGAAAGAATCGTTCGACCTGAAAGACGTGGTGGCAGAAGTCATCAGTCCGTATAAAAAGATGCTATCGGAACGGATCAGATTCCGGGAGGTCTACGAGGGGAAGGCCTTCCCCCTGTTTGCTGAAAAGGGCAGGATCAAGATAGCCTTCCGGAACATCTTCGTCAACGCCATCGAAGCCATCCGCGGCAAAGGTATTGTCGAGACCAGGCTTGCAGCTGATCAAGAGGGCTTGGTCCTCCAGGTTAGAGATTCGGGCCAGGGGATGGAAAAAGAGATTCTGGACAAGATTTTTGACCCTTATTTCTCGACGAAAGACGTTGGGACGGGCCTGGGGCTGCCGATTGCTAAGAAAGTCGTCGAAGACCATGGGGGCTCGATCCAGGCGGAGAGCCAAATCGGCATGGGCACTGTCATCACCATCAGACTTCCCTCCGCCTCCGATGCCTCTCCAATTTTGCGAAAGAGCTAAGGTCTGACAGAACGGGTCCTGTCACGGCGCGTCCCCTTCCGTCCTCGCTCCACCCATCCCCCCGTGGGGAACCCCTTACGCTGCGGGCGGGAGGAGACTGACGCCGTGCCACCCCTTCTTTCAAGCCCATCGAATTATCTCAAACTGGAGATTCTTCCCTCCGCCTGAAGCTGGAAATTTCCAGGGAATTATGGAAAAATACCGGCATGCACAAGATTCTTGTTGCCTACTTTAGCCTGACAGGAAACACAAAGAAAATTGCCGAGGCGATTTACGAGAGTTTGCCACAGCCCAAGATTCTTAGGCCGATCGCTGAAGCGTCGGGTTTAGACGAGTTTGACCTGATTTTTATCGGCTTCCCCGTCCATTCTCACAGCGTTCCGGTGAAGGTGGAAAAATTCCTCAAGGCTATTCCCCAAGGTCAGAAGGTTGCCCTCTTCTCCACGCACGGGGCTCTCACGGGGAGCCGGCTGTCTCGCGAAGCCATCGAACACGCGGTCGTCACGGCCTCGCAGGCCAAAATCATCTCAACCTTTTCCTGCCGGGGCAAGGTCTCGCCCCAGGCGCTTGAAGTCTTGAGCCAGTTGCCCGAGCACGAAGCTTGGGCGGACATGGCCGCTTCAGCCAGCACCCATCCTAATGAGCACGACCTGGAGGATGCCCGAGCCTTCGCCAGGTGGGTTATGGCTCTCAGCCGCAGCGAGCGCTAATTTTTTCCGATAAGCTTGAGGATAATGAAGAGAACCAAGCTGAGGACAAGGCTCAAGACAAGGCTTGTGGCCAGCGGAAAATAAAAAGTAAAACTTCCCTTATGGATGATGATATCTCCTGGAAGCCTTCCCAGCCACTTAAGCCGTGCGCCCGTTTGAAGAAGAAGCCCCAGAATAAGGAGGCAAATTCCGGCCACGACGAGATAATTGCCCAGCACCTTGATCATCACGCCGCACCTGATGGGGAAATCGCCCCTCGCCTATTCGGCCTCTTCTCGAAGCTCCAAAAGGACGCCGTTCAGGCTTTTTGGATGGACGAAGATGATGAGGCTTCCTCCGGCGCCTTCCTGAGGTCTCTCCGTTATAAACTCGAGACCGGCCTTTCTCAACTTTTCTACGGCGTCCTCGATATCGTCAACATCGAGTGTGACATGGTGAATGCCCTCTCCGCGCTTCTCCAGGAACCGGGCCACTGCTGATTGCTCACCCAGAGGCGAAACAAGCTCGACCGCTGGACCCTCTGGGAAATGAAGCGGGATTACCCTTACCCCCCTTTCCGGAATCTCCTCGACGGCGCCGCGTTCAGCCCCGAAAAGAGCCGCCCACCTTGAAGCACTTTCTTCCAGGTTCCTCACCGCAACCCCGATGTGATGGATACCCCTGATTTTCATTCCCGATCACCCTCTCTTTCCCGGCTTCTTTTTCAAGCTCAGACGGCCGATCAGCTCATCGGCCACCGTGTAAGGGTCGGTCTCCCGCCGGTAAATTCTGTCGACGAGTTCTTTCAACTCTATTTCCTCCACGTGCCGGCTGATCAGTTGAAAAATCTTTTCTCTGGTCACGTCTCTGAGCATCCAGAAAAGAAGCCTTTTCCTTCTTTCCTCTTGGGCACGGCGGTTTCGCGCTCCGGTGAGCCGGCCGATTTCGGTCATGAGAGCGTCCACGCCTTTGCCTTTCGTGGCCACCGTCTTGACCAAGGGCGGCGGTCCTTTGTCCTGGAAACTCAGCTCTAACATCGCTCTGAGTTGCCGTTCAGTTTTTTCTGCGCCCGGAGAATCAGCTTTGTTGAGGACGAAGATATCGGCAATTTCCATGATTCCCGCTTTGAAGGTCTGGATATCGTCACCCGCCCCTGGGGTCACGACCACCAGGATGAGGTCGGCCAGCTTGACGACCTCGACTTCGTCCTGACCGACTCCGACCGTCTCGGCGAGGACATAGTCTTTGCCGGCGGCTTCGTAGATAGCGATGGCTTCGCCCGTGGCTTTGGCCAGACCTCCAAGATGCCCGCGCGTGGCCATGCTCCGGATAAACACGCCCTCGTCCACGCTGTGCCTCATCATCCGGATCCGGTCCCCCAGAATGGCGCCGCCGCTAAATGGGCTCGACGGATCGACAGCGACAATGCCGATAGATTTTCCTGCGGCTCTGAGATAGCCGATCATTTGATCGACCAGGGTGCTTTTTCCCGTGCCCGGCGCGCCGGTGATGCCCACGACGAGGGCTTCTCGACGGCAGGCAAACACGCCTTTCATCAGGCGCTGAGCCCGGGCGCCGTTGTTTTCAACGAGTGAGATGGCCTTGGCGATGGCCCGCGGCCTTCCCTGGCGAATCTCTTTGAGCAGGTTCATCGACTGTTTTCAGGTTTTCTGGCTCAGTACTCTGAAAGGATTTTCTGGGCGATGATCCAGCGCTGGATTTCCGACGTGCCCTCGCCGATCGTGGCCAGCTTGGAATCCCTGTAGAATTTTTCTACCGGATAATCTTTGGTAAAACCGTAGCCGCCGAAAATCTGGACCGCCATGGAAGACGCCTTGACAGCTAATTCCGAGGCAAACAGCTTGGCCATGGCAGATTCTTTGGGGATTTTCTTTCCCTGGTCTTCCAGACAGGCGGCGCGGTAGGTAAGAAGCCGCGCTGCTTCGAGCTCGGTAAACCCGTCAGCTAACATCCATTGGATCGCCTGAAAATTGGCGATTGGCTGGTCGAACTGAACTCTCTCCTTGGCGTATTTCAGGCTCGACTCCAGGGCACCGGCTGCGATCCCGAGGGAAAACCCGGCGATGCTCACCCGCCCGCCATCGAGGACGGCCATGGCTCCTCGGTATCCTTCACCTTCCGCTCCCAGAAGGTTTTCGGCCGGGACTTTGACGTCTTCAAAAATGAGCTCAGCGGTGTCGGCAGCGCGGATCCCCAGCTTGTCTTCCTTCTTTCCTGACCTGAAACCTTCCATCCCCTTTTCCAAGATAAAAGCCGAGATGCCGTTCCTCCCTTTCGTCGAGTCAGTGACAGCCATGACCACGCAGATCTCGGCCAAAGAGCCGTTGGTGATGAAGAGTTTTGACCCGTTGAGAATCCAGTGCCCAGCTTTCTTTTCTGCTTTGGTCTTGAGAGCCGCTGCGTCGGAGCCAGCCCCAGCCTCGGTTAGTCCCCAGGCGCCAAGAGTCTGGCCCGAGGCCAGCCGGTTCAGATATTTTTCCTTCTGGGCCTCTGTGCCGAAGAGGTTGATATGGTTGGAGCAGAGCGAGTTGTGGGCGGCCACAACGAGCCCGACCGAAGGGTCGACCTTGCTCAATTCTTCCAGGATGATGACGTAATCCAGGTTGGAATATCCTGCTCCTGAATACTCGGGGGGGATGGTGATGCCGAGAAGCCCCATCTCAGCGAGTTTTTTAGTCAGGATTTCCGGCCACTCCCCCCTCTCATCATATTCCTTGACCAGCGGCTGGATCTCCTTCTGGGCAAAATTGCGGATCGCGTCCTTTAGTGATTTTTGTTCCTCAGTGAATAGAAAATCCATCTCTTCTCCTTTGAAAACAGTCTTTGTTCATCTTACTTTTTGGAAAATCAAGAATCAAGAGCTTTGTGTGAGCATGTGCGTTTGTGTGATTCTGATGGGCGCCGGGAGCAGCCCTTGGCCCCCGGACCCCGGGGAACCAGTCCCGTCTGTTCCCCCCCTCGGAAAAGCCGAGGGGACCCCTCTCCGCTACGGGGGCTGCAGGGCTACCGCCAGCGCCCATCATCGTTGGTTTGACAGACCCGGCTGAATAAGCTACATTCAACCCGTGAGCTCAGGTTTTTTTAGGTTTATCGTCTATCTGTTCATCACCTATCTCATCATCCTTGTCCTTCGCTTCTTTCTTTCAGCCAGGCGAAAGGGTCAACGATCCCGCCCTCCCCGTCAGCTTTCCGGGGTCATGGTCAAGGACGAGATGTGCAACACCTATCTTCCCGAGGAAAACGCCCTCAAGGAAAAACTGGACGGCAAGGAGTATTATTTCTGCTCGAGGGAATGCAGAGAGAGGTTTATCGAACTGAGAAAAAGCCAAAAGGGCGATTCTTCTCTCTAAGACCAGGCGATCCGGAAATCTGTGAACTCAGCTTTGTATTCTTCCCAGGTAACGTCCACTTTCTCGACTTGGGCCAGGGGCGGCCCCTCTTTGAGACGGGCAAGGAGGGCGTCAATTTTATCCTGCTCCCCTTCAGCGACAACCTCAACCCGGCCGTCCCATAAATTTTTTACCCAGCCGGTGAGTCCAAGTGAAGCTCCCCATCTCTGGGCATGGTCGCGGAAGAAAACCCCCTGGACACGTCCGGAGATAAAAACATGGGCTCGCGCTTTCATCGATTCTATTAATATGATAGCATATTTTGGATAGAGAAAAAATATATTATTCTTATTGTTTTTATAAATTTTATAAGAATAATACGGAAAAACCATGGCTTGCCCGAAATCTCCCCGGACAAAAACCCTTCTCTCCGTCGCCGGCTATGACCCTTCCTCGGGAGCCGGCGTTGCTCTGGACATGGCCGTCTTCCGCAAGCTCGGGTTCGTCGGAATGGGCATCCTGACCGCTGCGACAGCCCAGAATACAAAGCGATTTATCGCCTATGACGCTCCCCCCTCTCAATTTCTCTTTCTTCAATACGAGGCCCTGCGGCGCGAGGTTTCATTTTCGGGCATCAAAACAGGCATGGTGGGCCACCGGAAGAATATTCCCGTCATCAGCCGGATTCTGGATGAACACAGGGGCATCCCGGTTGTTGTCGACCCGGTCTTCAGGGCAAGCTCGGGCGCCTGGCTTCTCGAGAAAGCGGTTATTCCCTATTATGTCTCCCATCTCAAAGAAAGAATCTCCGTGATCACGCCAAACTTAGAGGAGGCGGGCCTGATCAGCGGCCACAGAGTTGGGAACCTCAAGGAAATGAAGGAGGCGGCCTCGACCATCGCCGGCCTTGTCGCAGCGCCTTGTTTAGTTAAGGGCGGGCATCTTTCCAGAAGAGCTGTTGATGTGCTTTTCGACGGCCGTCATTATACGGTTTTCGAAAAGGGAAAAATCAACAGGGATGTCCACGGCACGGGCTGTTTCCTTTCCTCAAGCCTCCTTTGTTTCCTGGTCAAAGGATATCCTCTGTGGAAAGCGTGCGAGCTGGCTTCAGCTTTCACCCACGCGGCAATCAAGAAAGCGGTGTCAATCGGAAGAGGCAAACCAATCTTTTCCCCTCTCCTCTGAGTCCAACTGGTTCCCGGGGGTCGGGGGCCGAGGACGGCGTGGGTGCCACCCAAATTTTGTCATGTTGCTCCCATCATTTCTTTGAAGCGGAAGGTTTGAGGACGAGGACTGCCCCAGTGTTGGCTTCAATATCTTCGCTCGAAAAAAGCATCGGCCGGTATTCCCCCTTGAGCCACAGAGAAATTTGATCGTCATAGTGCCGGCTGAGAAAGTGGCCGCTTTGGCCGGAGGTGAGGACACAGACGGATTTTCTGAAGTCGGCCAGATCAATGATCTGCCTGAAGGAAGCGCCTCCCGCCGTGGCAAAATCTCTTGAGAAGTCGCCCCCAAAAGAAGCTCTGATGCAAAAGGAATCGCCGTCGAGAGGAAAGGGGCCGCGGTTGAAGAAAGAAAACACGGGAACTCGGCCCAACGCATGAGAAAACTTGAGGGCATGGATTTTGGTCCAATCCAATTTATCAGGCGGGCCGTATTTTTTCTCCAGCCATCTGTGCGCCTTCTCCAGGCTGACGGCGAAGATATCATCCCTGTTCTCGAGGTTGCTCGTCTCTTTCCTGTCGAACCAGGATGCGCTCGGGTCCTCGAGGATGCGGAGCAGGCCCGCCTGTTTCCTGTTGAAGAGGCGCCGGAAATCTGGGAAGGCCTCTCCAAGCTCATCCTCAAAGACATGCTCTTGAAGAACATTTATGAACACCGAATAGAGAGCGGCTTCAGGGCCGGCGCACATCTCTCCGTTCCAGCGGCTGAGGATGTCACAGGCTTGCCTAGCTTTTTCTTCGGCCGGCTGGAGTTTCCGGATGTACGGCAACACCAACTCGGCTCGTTTTGATAGGACATCATTCTGGATGACCCGGAAAGAGTCGACCGAGTGTTTGGGCCGGCCAAGGATCAATTCTTCGATCCTCCTGGCCCGGAAAGGAACATCAAAATCGCAGCCAACATAAAACTGATAATCAGCCGGAAAAATTCTGTTGTTCGCCGTGACAACATAACCTGATTCTGGGTTGAGGACATGGGGTTTCTGTTTCTCGTCAAGATACCCATTCCACTGATTCTTTTCCTCCCAGCCGGGAACGGGAAACAACGCTGCAGTTTTGTCCCTGAGGGGTATTCTGCCGCTGAGGTAATAGCCGATATTCCCGGCGACATCGGCATAGACGAAATTCTGAGAAGGCACATCCCAGAGCTCCATGGCCCTGCAGAATTCCTCCCAGTTCCGCGCTTTGTTCAGGAGGTAAAGTGATTCAAAAATCCTGCCCCCCTCCTGGATGGTCCAGCGCAGTGAATAAAAAGTCCCATCCTCAGTTTCGGCCGAGGAAAGGAGAGGACCGCGAGCCGTCCACAGGACGTCCATTTTTTCGGGATCTTTTCTTCCCTTCACTCTGATCGTCTCCTCTTTCTTCAGAAGAGGTTTCCAGCCGTCTCCATCAAAATAGGAATCACGGCTCTCGTCGAGCTTCTCGATATAGACATCCTGGACGTCGACTCCCGAATTCGTGACTCCCCAGGCTATTGCGGCGTTGTGACCGATGACGACCAAAGGCTCGCCCGGGAACGACACGCCCACGACATCAAAGCCCGGCGAATTGAGGTGAATCTCGTACCAGATGGGCGGCAGGCTGATGTCCAAATGAGGATCATTGGCCAGCAAGGGACGGCCCGATTCAGTCCGGCTTCCGGCGACAACCCAATTGTTGCTCCCCAGGGCAGCGGAGGAGAAAGAGGACCTGGCAAGCTGCCCGACGGAAAAAGCTTGAGTTTCGCTTTCCACAGGGATGTCCTCGATATCTTCTTCCAAAATCTGGAGAGCTTTTTCCCGGCCGACTTTCTTAACCAGCTTGGCCCTGGCCAATTCGCTGGGATAATCGGTGCATAGTGTCAGGGCCTGGATCTCTTTGATGACAAGAGAGTCCAGCACTCCCCAGGGTTCGGGACGGTGCCGGAGCAGCAAGAATTCGGGAGGCCAGTCAATCTTCCTCTCGCTCATCCAGGCGTTGACCCCGTCGCTGTAGGCGACAAGAGCCTCTTTAACATCAGCACTCAGGTTTTCGTAATCTCTAAGAGCTGCGTCTCTGAACCCAAGGTTGCGGAGATATCGGTCACTCTCCACGGTTTGAGAGCCAAAGATCTCCGAAAGCCTTCCGAACCCCACCCTCCTAAACAGCTCCATCTGCCACATCCTGTCTTGAGCATGGATGTACCCGACGGCAAAAAAAAGGTCCAGGTCAGTCTGAGCAAAAACATGGGGAACACCGAATCTGTCCCGGACTACTTTGACATCGGAGGTCAACCCTTTAACAGTTATTTCGCCTTTTTCTTTAGGCAGGGACAACCGAAAAGACGAAACCAGGAAAAGAAAGACGCCGAGGAGCAAAAAGAACAGGGCTGTCGCCGCAACGATCAAAACCCTCTTCACTCTCCTCTCCTTTCCCGATCTGAGAGCAAGCCGACCTCGATAACATCATCAGCTCTTCGGATGATATCGGGGGCAAACTGAACGCCCTGTTTCCGGGCGGCCGCAAGGTTGAGATGGAGCTTGATATTGCTCATGTACTGAATCGGAATCCTGGCCGGGCTCTCGCCGTTTTTAACCCTGATGGCTATCTGGCCGGTCCTGTAGCCCATCTCATAGAAGTCCCATCCCATGGCCGCACAAGCCCCCAGGCGGTTGAACAGAGGAGAACCTCCAAACAGGGGAATCCCGTTTTCTTCGGCCAGCCGGCCGATGGATTCAAACGAGGCGTTGATCGTGTTGTCGGATATCGGGAACAAGCAATCGATATTCTTGTTTAGGAGCATCTGAGCTGAAAAGAGAACTTCATTGACGTTGGCCACAGGCACGGCGATGACCTCAAGCCCCAGCTCCGCTGCCCCTTCCCGCGCCACCTGAAGATAGTACTCCGAATTCAGCTCAGAAGGCGTCCACAACGTCCCGATTCTCCGCGTTCGCGGCAACGTCTCCTTGATGAAGACCAAGATTTGCTTAATCGGCCCGGTCGAAGCAACCCCGGTCACATTGGGGAGATGGTTTTCGGCCGTCCGTCCCACGCCCAGGAGATGAGGGTTGGCCACCGACGTGAAGATGACGGGGATTTTTGGAGCTGCCATCAACGCCGCTTGCAGGCACTGGGTGGATAGCGCGACAATCATGTGGACCTGAGGCTTCGCAAATTCTTGAGCTATCCGCTGAGCCTCAGTCACATCGCCCATCGCGTTCCTGATAACAAGCTTGATATTCTCTCCGTCCTGCAGACCGGCGTCTGTCAGGGCCTGAATGAACCCCCGGCGCGTCTCGTTGAGTGTCGGGGCGTCAATAATCTGGAAGAGGCCGATGGTGTAAAGCTCCACAGGCTTTTTTTGGCACCCGCTGGCGAGAAAAAGAAGCGCTAAGAGAACAAAACCCCTTCTCTTCATCTACCGCAGCCTCAAAATCCTCACCACATGATAATCAAAAAAGAAGCCCGGGGCAACAAAAAAGTGGAAGCCCAAAATTGCCGATAGGATCACCCGACGGGTCCTGTCGCGGTTCACCCCCCGTGAGGCTCGGGATTGGGGTTCGTCAGCCCGCTCGTTTCCCCAGCGAGGAAACTCGCTCCGACTCATCCTTCGCTCTTCTCTCCCTTCGGTCGAGAAACCGTGCCCGCTCAGTCTTCGACGGGCTTCCTCACCCAACACCCTCGCCTCTTCCCTCCGGGGCGCCGAACCACGCCACCCATCGGGTTTTGGCTTATCGCGCTTATTTTGAAGAAGCACAGGCCCTTTCGCCGCACAAGAACTTCCTATCGGCAATTTTGGGTGGAAATCTGGTGATGTGAGGCGTTGCCGCCGCTGACGACCAGGACGACCTGCCGGCCTGAAAACCTCCCGCTCTCTTTCATCAGGGCAGCTAAAGAAAGAGCTCCCGCGCCCTCGACGATTTTGTCGTGCGTCTTCTTGAGAAGAACCAGCGCCTCACTGATGAGCTCCTCTTCGACCAGGATCATCCCGTCGAGAAGCTCCTGGCAGAGCGGGAAGGTGATCGCGCCCGGCTCGATTCCGCCGGCCACAGCATCGGCAATGGTCTCCTTCTCCTCGACCTCGACAATCTTCCCGGCATCGATCGACGCTGCCATAAAGGCCGAATGGCGCGGCTCGACGCCAAACGCTTTTATCTTAGGGCTCGCCGTCTTTAGATAGCCGGCAATGCCGGAAGCCAGCCCGCCGCCCCCGACCGGGATAAGGACATCCTGAACACCAGGCAAATCTCCCCAGATTTCCAGCCCGGTCGTCCCCTGCCCATAAATGATGTCTTCGTCGTTGTATGGCGAAACGTAGATTCTTCCTGATTCAGCAGCCAGCTGGCGAGCGTAGATTTCAGCTCTTTCGCAGCTTAACCCGTGCTCGATAATTTCCGCCCCATATTCTCTGAGACGACTCCTTTTGGAAGGCGAAACAGTAGCCGGCAGGACGAGCACCAACGTGACTCTTTCTATTCGGGCAGCCAGGCTCAGGCCCAGACCGTGATTTCCAGTGGAGGCTGAGACCACTCCCCTCCTTTTCTCCTCTGGAGATAGAGCCCGCAGCTTGTTCAAGGCCCCTCTAAGCTTAAACGAACC
This sequence comes from Clostridiales bacterium, assembly GCA_029907205.1. Lineage (GTDB taxonomy): Bacteria > Acidobacteriota > Aminicenantia > Aminicenantales > UBA8522 > JARYMI01. Next base: position 10,422 of record JARYMI010000006.1, on the reverse strand, counting down.
TGTCAGCTGCTCGCTTTCCCACTTCAGATATACCTCCGCTCCGGTCAGCTGGCTCAATGCTGGCGAATGCTCGAGGGGAGTCTTCTTTATACCGAAGCGGATCCGCTCATAGGCCTGGCTGACCTTTTCTTTAAAATCGCGCTGGAACGTTTTCAACTCGACGATTTCCTCAGTGGTTAGTTTACCGCTTTTTCTCCGGATTTGCACGAGCGTCCATCTCGTCAATCCTTGCCGCCCGCGTTTCCAGTTGGAAAATCACACGGTTTCTCTTAGAATAGGAGGGAATCCAGATGATCCGCACGTATATCGGCACAGCCGGCTGGAGCTATGAAGACTGGAAGGGTGTTGTTTACCCGGAAAAAAAAGTGGCCGGCTTCCATCCGCTCGCCTTCCTGGCTCAATACATCAACATCGTCGAGGTCAACAGCACCTTCTACCGTCCTCCCTCCATCTCAATGTCTCTTTTTTGGATCAAGCACGTGAGCAATTTTCCAGAGTTCCTCTTCGCCGTCAAAGTCCACCAGGTCTTTACTCACGACAGGAAGAATTTCAGCCAGAAAGATGCGGACGAGTTCAAGCTGGGAATCGAGCCGCTCAGAGCCAAAGACAGGTTGGCCTGTCTCCTCTTCCAGTTTCCCTGGTCCTTCGTCCATACCGCTTCGAGCTTCGATTATCTGGACCATCTCTTCGGGCTATTTGAAGGCTACCCGATGACTGTTGAAGTCAGGCATTCGTCCTGGGATGAGCCGGGTTTCTACGAATTCCTTTCTGAGAAGGGTATCTCTTACTGCAACATCGACCAGCCGGTCCTCCGCAGCTCCATCAAGCCCAGCGCTATAAGCACGACTCCCGAATTCGCCTACGTCAGGCTTCATGGCCGAAACTACAAGGACTGGTTCCGCGAAGGGGCGGGCCGCGATGCGCGCTACAATTATCTTTACAGCAAGGAAGAGCTGGAGGAGTGGGCCGAGCGCATCAAGGCCCTGGGCCAGAAATCAAGCAAGGTTTTTGTCATCACCAACAACCATTACCGGGGTCAAGCGCTGGCTAACGCCCTTCAGATCAAGAATATGATAACCGGAGAAAAACTGGCCATCCCCGGTTTGCTCCTCAAACGCTATCCCGTCCTCGAGGAGATCGTCAAAAAGCTGGCCAAGGGGCAGCTCGACCTTTTCAACGAAAGGAAATAGGCAAAAAAGCAGGGAGCATCGACGATGTGGTGGGAAAACGAATTCCTTAAAGTCAAGGACCAGAAGCTTTACCTCGGAAGGAGAAGAGCGGACCGGCTGGCTGGAGAACACGGCACTCCTCTTTTAGTTTATGACCAGCGGCAAATTCTCTCCAATTATCACAGGCTCAAGAGAATTTTTTCCGAATGCAGGCCAAGAGAACTCAGAATCTGTTATGCCATGAAAGCCAACCCCCACCGGAAAATTCTCCAAACGCTCCGGCAGAAGGGTGCCTGGGTCGACGCTGTCTCACCCGGAGAAGTCGAAGCGGCTCTCCGGGCCGGGTTTCCCGGCCGAAGAATATTGTTCACGGGGACCTCGGTAAGCGAGGAAGACCTCCATCGCGCGTTCGGGGTTGATGGCCTGACGGTCAACATAGACGCCCTAGAGCAACTGGAGCTGATGAAGGAGGTCAAGAAAAAATTTTACCGGGGAAAGGAGATCAGGGTTTCGGTGAGATGGAACCCTGGGTTGGGAAGGGGGTTTAACCCGCGCGTGGTCACGGCCGGGAAAAGAGCTCCCGACGGGACACCGGTAAAGTTCGGAGTGGAGGAGGCTAAAGTCCTCGAGACCTTTGAGAAGGCTGCTTGCTTCGGGTTCAGGCCGGTTGGACTCCATCAGCATCTTGGCTCCGGCTGGACGGCCGAAGACTACGGAGTGGTCCGGCAAGCGGTGGAAAGGATAATCAAGATGGCCGGCCGGGTGGAAAAAGCGGGTTTCACGCTTGATTTCCTGGATTTCGGCGGCGGGTTCGGCCCTCGCTATGCCCGAAATGAGACAGTCTTTCCGCTTCAAGAATACGCCTCTCACATTTGCTGCCAGGTGGCAAGGTCAGGGCTAAGCGTCAACGCCCTTGTCGTCGAGCCGGGAAAATACCTGGTTGCTGACGCCGGGGTCCTTCTCTTGAAAGTGGAGTATCTGAAGGAAAGTTACGGCCAGCTCTTTGCCTGCGTCAACAGCGGAACATACACGAGCCTCCCGCGGCCGGCTATCTACCATGCCTATCACGAAATCGTCAACTGTTCTCGCCTCCGCAGCCACAATATGAAGCCGGTCACAGTGGCCGGAAACCTCTGCGAAACCGGGGATGTCTTCGGCAAGGAAATTCCCATGCCCGTTCCAAAGAGAGGCGATATTTTGGCCGTTCTCTGCGCCGGGGCTTATGGCCGGAGCATGGCTTCGACTTTTAACCTCAGGGGCATACCTCGAGAAATATTCATCTAATCCCCTAGCCGTTTTCTTAGGATATCCCCAAGGGCCGTCCTCAAACCCGGGAAGGAAAAAGCAAAACCCGCTTCGAGGAGCGCCCGGGGAATGACTCTTTGACCGGAGAGAAGAGTCTCATCCGCCATCTTGCCAAAGAAGATGATCAGGACAAAGGCAGGAACCGGAAACCACCAGGGTCGCCTCATCGCCTGACCAAGAGCACGGCAGAACTCTTTGTTCCTGACACAACCCGGCGAGGTCAGGTTGAACACGCCCCTCAGGCCGCCTTTTTCTACCAGGAACCGGATGGCCCGTATCTCATCCTCGAGATGAATCCAGGAGAGCCATTGCTTTCCTCCTCCCAGCGGACCGCCCACGAAGAAGCGGAAAGGAGTCATTAGCCGCGGCAGTATCCCGCCTTCCCTGCCGAGGACGAGGCCTGAACGGATGACAACACGACGGACGCCGAGGTCTTCGACCTCGCCGGTCGATTCCTCCCACCGACGGACCAACCCGGCCAAGTAGCCCTCTCCGGCAGGCGATGTTTCATCGATTTCCTCATCCTGCCTTGGTCCGTAAAACCCCACGGCTGAAGCCTGAATGAGGACACCCGGCTTCGGGGAAGATTTCTTGATAGCGTCAACGACAGCCTTGCCGGCATCAAGGCGGCTTTGCAGAAGGCGCTTCTTTTTTTCTTCTGTCCAGCGGCCAGCCCCGATATTCTCGCCGGCCAGGTTGATGATGGCCTCAGATCGAGAAGCGAGTTCCAGCCAGCCCCGCGAAGTCCGGCCATCCCACTCTGCGGCAATGGCCTGACTTCCGAAAAGACTCCTTGCTTTGGCTGCATTTCGGCTGAGGACGGCGACATCGTATCCGCTGCCGATGAAATGCCGGCAAAGCGCCCGCCCGATAAACCCCGTGGCACCGGTTATAGTGACCAGCTTTCTTGCCATCGGTTCCTCTCCTCTGCAAGCCGAATTTCGACTCCTCATTCTTTGCTTACACGATCCGTGCCCTGTGAGGGCTGCCCCTGAGCTTCCTGCTTTTTTTCTTGAGATAATGGATGTAAGGCTCGAGGTTCTCGTTCGGGCTTGTCACACCGTCGTAAAAAAGATGAATCACAGGGATGCCGAACTTCTCCTCCACCCAGCGAAAAATAGCGCTGCTCACCAACCCCGGGCAGCAGAGGAGCGGGTTGATATGGACGAACCCGTCCGGTCTGATGTGCTGGAGGCAATAAAATATTTTAATCGCGTTCTGCGCCGTCTCTCCGTCAAGCTCGGGGGGTATCCCAATCCCTCGAATTTGCTGGAGGTGACGCCGCTCTAAAAGAGGGTGAATGCCGCCGAGAACGGGGCTTGCAAGCTTGCGGAACCTGAGGTCGTGATAACGGACAAAGGCGTCGAGACTCTTGGCCTGGGCGAGGGCGGGAAAAGCCCTTTCCTTCAAAGATTTTTCGATCTTATTCAATAACCCAAAATAGCTTATATCCACGAAGGAAGCCGGCAGGGCCTCACCGCCGGCCTCCTCGATGGCCTTTTCAACGCCCCGGTTAAAAGTGCTGTTGCATATCACATAAAGATCCCCAAGGATGGCCAGAAGCGGTCTTTCTCCGTCGGACGCCCGGTCCACTTTTATCGAAGCAAACTCCCGCACGACATCCTCAAAAGCTGCTACAAGGTTGCGCTTCTCGACGATAGCCCGGCCGAGCCCAGCCAAGGCCTTTTTCTTCACCTCCTCAGCATCGCCGGGGTGGACTTCGTAAGGCCGGGTTTTTGCCGTCATTTGATGGACCAGGCTGGCCATGATGTAGGTTTTGAGAAGCGTGAAGTTCAAAGGAATGGGCAACTGCTGGCGGGCCACCCCTGTTGTAAAAATCTTGAGGTCTTCGAGACCTGCTTTCTTCAACCCCGACTGGATGGCCAGCGGAATCTGCGGAAAATTGCAGCTGAGGACAGAGGTCGGGATGATAGCAGCCGTCTTTCCGGGGTCCAGCCTGTATTTCCTGACCGTGGCGACGATGCCGCCCACAAGAGCTGCGACCGGCACGCACTCCCCGCCTCCGACAAGCTTAAGTCCCTGGATGATGGATTCCTGGGATTCCTCGGAAACGACAGCTTCGTACCCGAAGCGGCGCAGCGCTGCTCTGGCCAGTTCGGTGGCAGTGTCGTCAAGATGGGGAACAATCCACGTTTTATCCTGCCTCAGCCGCAGGTAGGCCGTTGGCTTGACCTTCTGCGGCTCTCTCCTCCCCCAGTTACGGAAAGACTCCAGGGCCACCTCGATGCGCGTCCGGTAACCCGCGTCAGAGCTGAGCTCATCGAGCTGGATGATCAGATACGGCTTCTCCTGACGCTCCATGAGCTCTTTGAAATAGCTCGTAATGAAAGCATCCGGGCTGCAACGGAAATTCGTCAGATACACGGGGAAAAGCCTGGGATGGCGGAGGACAAGCTCTGTGGCCTGGATGATTTTTTTCCCGTAGTGCCAGTGCACCTGTTTCAGAATGTCTTCCGTGTAGCGGGGCGCCACCGACCCGAGAGGAAGCATATCCTGCGTTAGCACACGGTAGCCGTACTGCTGGATAAGGTCGGGGATTTCATGATTGAGCGTTCGGTCAAGAAGGTTATAAGGCCTCCCCAACAGAGCGACAACGAACGAGCTGTCGCCGTCAAGGCCGGCCAGGACAAGTTCACCATGGCGCTCCAGGCTGTGCTTCCAGCGCAGAAAATTCTCCCAGCTTTTTTCAAAAGCCCGGCAGATGTCTTTCTCGGAAAGTCTGAGTGAAGGACCGAGCGACTGGGACAGTGAGCCACAGATGCGCTCAGGCTCGTCCTGGAGGTTGACGACGGGTGAAAGAAGGTTTTTCCTCTCTTTAAAAAGAGGAGAATTCAAGAGGACGACGGGCATGTAGGAGGTGTAATAGCAGAAATAATTGAGTCTTTCCTCCCGGCACTGTTTCGGACCATGGAGAAGGATCGGGAAAAAGATGAAATCGACCTTTTTTTTCTGCAGCCAGTCCGCATGGCCGTGGGCGAGGAGAATGGGGGCACAGAACTCGGCCCGGGCGAGCTTCTTCCCCTCTCTCAGGGCCTCTTTTTCCTGGGGCGAAACGACCGTTTTGAAACCCAGCCGGGCGAAAAAATCCTCCCACAACGGAACGTGCTCAACAAGCGGCAAAGCACGGGGGAGGCCGATCCTTTTCTCCCGCCGGACGGCCGCCAGCCGGGTTTTGTCCAAAGAAGGAAGCGCCCGGCTGTAGACCCTGGCAACGGAAGCAAATGGAAGTGCTCTTTCCTTGTAATCGGCGTCCTCATAGTCCCGGCCGCACAAAAAACCCCAAGCAGTCCTTTCCCCTCCGGCTTCAACAACGGTAATCTGGCATTTATTCCGGCAGAAGGTGCAAATTTCCGTCCGCTGTGCATGGGGCCACCGGGCAAAATCCAGTCCGACGAAAGCCGAATTCCCCTTCATTCTCTCTTTTAGGAGCAGACAGAGACCCAGGCCGCCTGCAATATGGCAATAGCGCGAGACACGGAGCGGTTTTTGCAGCAAAACCTCAAAAGCCGCGACCAGAGCCTTGTTCCTGGCCGTAGCGCCCTGGAAGCAGATTTTTTTCCCGACTTTAGCCTGGCCGACGACCCCCATCAGGTAATTGTCCCGGACCGAATGAAGGACCGAAGCCAGAAGTTCTTCTTTGGGCCAGCCTTCGGCAAGAAGCCGGCTCAGGTCCCTGTCCATGTAGACCGTGCACCGGTCGGAGATGACCGGACCCCTCCGCCCCAGGGCGAGTCTGGCGTATTCCTCGAGAGAAACCCCCAGCCTCTTCGCCTGCTCTTCGATAAAAGATCCCGTGCCGGCAGCGCAGATATAGTTCATGATGGCCTGGACAACCGCGCCTCGCTGGACGCGGATAAACTTGGAATCCTGGCCGCCAATCTCAATGATCGTGTCAACATCCGGATCCAGGAACACCGCTGCCCTCGCATGGGCGCTAATCTCGTTGATGATGAGGTCAGCATGGATGAGCTTGCCGATGAGCTCCCTTCCTGATCCCGTCGTCCCGACACCGAGGAAATGAAACTTCAACCCGTGCTGTTCCTGGAGTAAAGCAAGCGCCCTAAACAGTTTCTGGACGGCCTCGACGGGAGCGGACCTTGTGTATGTGTAAAGCGCAAGCAAAACCCTGTCCCTGCCGCAAACAGCCAGTTTCGTGCTCGTCGACCCGACGTCGACCCCGAGATAAACGGGCTCGGTCTTTCCCCTGGACAATTCCTCGTAAAGGAGCAATTCGACATCTCCATCGAGTTGCGTCGAATCCCCGAAGAAATCGGGATAGTCGGATTTCTCCAGGCGGAGCGGCGGGTTCAAAGGAAGGCCCTTTTCGATGTGGAAGGCCTCAAGGAAAGAAAGAGAACGCACATCGACCGGAATTTCGGCCAGCAAAGCAGCTCCGATGGCCGGAATGATTTCCGCATGGGAAAGGACCTCAACCGGCCTGCGCAGGATATTTTCCAGGGCCAAGACAACGCGCCTGTTAAGGGCCACTCCGCCGGCCATGCCGAGGCCGCCCTCAATCTCCCTTTCTTTGATCAGGGTTTCTGCTAAAGACAGCGCCACGCCATCACAGAGGCCCGCGGCGATGGCTTCCTGGGAGTATCCCTTCTGCTGGCAGTGGACGAGGTCTGTTTTGGCAAAAACAGCACACCGCGTGGCGATCGACGGCGGCATGCCGCGGTAACGACAGGCTAGCTCAGACAGACGCTTGATGCAAAGACCGAGGCGCTCCGCCTGCTGGTCGAGGAAAACCCCGGTCCCGGAAGCGCAATCGCTGTTGACCTCGTGGCCCTGATAAGTCCCGTCCTCGTTAAGATGGATCAGGGAAATCGTCTCTCCGCCGGCAAGAAGGACGTGACGAAAGGACCGCGTGGCTGCCCACTTCACTCCCTCGACGGCGGCCACAACATCGTTGATTTTCCTTTCAGGGTCTAAAATTCTCGCCCCCCTTCCTGTTGCGGCGAGCCTGGCCTCTGAAAAATCCAGGGACTTGAAGATGTCGGCCAGCGTTTTGCGGACCTCGCCGTGATGGAAACGGTAGAACCTGGCGGCCAGGCGAGCATCCTCGAGCACGGCAACGCCGATCGTAACCGTGCCAATGTCAACGCCGATTTTCAGGTCTCTGGCCATGGTCCCAAAAAAATGACGCCGCGGAGGCGATACGATTATTATTTTCTCAGCCTCGCCAAAAATCAAGATCAGCTTGACAGATGGCCGGCAAAAAATATAAATCCGTGGAGAAAGTCAATGACGGAAGGAGGTTTCCATGAAAAAAAGAATGGTCAAAGGTCTATTCTTTGTGCTTCTGGCCGCGCTTTTCGTTTATGGCGAGGAAGAGAAGGTTTTCAGCGGGCTCAACCTCGACCTCGGCAACCTTTACCGGCTTTCGCGAGCTCAGACGCGCTCTATAAGCCCTGAGAATTTTACTGGCGAAAAGGGCAAAGGCGGGATGTCTGTGGATGGACCGGCGATGAAGGCAGCTCGCGACCTCGGCCAAGGATGGAAAGTCTCGCCCTACGTCAGGATCCAGCCCAAGGAGACATTTGTCATGGCCGACGTCAAGGGTCAAGGCGCCATCCAGCAAATCTGGTTAACCCCTGCTGGGAACTGGCGTTTTGCCATCATCCGGTTCTACTGGGACGGGGAAAGCGAGCCCTCCGTCGAGTGTCCAATCGGTGATTTTTTTGCCTGCGGCTGGGGAAAATATGCCCAGATCTCTTCGCTTGCCGTGTGCGTGAACCCGGGGAGCGCACTGAACAGTTACTGGCAGATGCCCTTTCGCAAGGGGTTCAAAATCACGCTCGAAAACCTGGCCGAGGAGAACTTCACGATCTATTACCAAATCAATTACACCCTAACAGAGGTGCCTGAAGATGCGGCCTATTTTCATGCTCAATTCAGGCGTGTGAACCCACTGCCTTATAAAAGCGTCTACACAATTGTGGACGGGATCAAAGGCTGGGGGCATTATGTCGGAACTTATATGGCCTGGGGCGTGAACAACAACGGCTGGTGGGGAGAAGGAGAAATCAAATTTTACATCGACGGCGACGATAAATTCCCCACCATCTGCGGCACAGGAACCGAGGATTACTTCTGCGGCTCCTATAATTTCGACACCAAGGGACCAGACGGCAGGAGCCGCTACACCGAGTTCACAACACCTTACAGCGGCCTCGCCCAGGTCATCCGGCCGGACGGACTCTACGAATCGCAGCAGCGCTTCGGTCTTTACCGCTGGCACATCATGGACCCGGTGCGGTTCGAGAAAGACCTTCGCGTGACCATCCAGGCTTTAGGCTGGCGCTCAGGATCAAGATACCTGCCGCTCCAGGACGACATTGCCTCTGTCGCCTACTGGTACCAGAAGGAACCCCACGCCCCCTTCCCCAAGCTCCCCGAGAAGGACTACCTGGAAATCAACTGAGAGCCCAAGAAAGCCGAGTCACGCCCACGCTAACTTCAGGTCTCCGTTCCTTTATCTTATAACGAAGGCGACCGCATCGGTCCCTCAAGAATTTCCGAAGGCGACCGATTTCTCTTCTGGTAGTGTAAACTTTTATGTGTGAAATTGGAGAGAGGTAGAAAAAAGGCTCTTTTCCTTTATAAGGATGATGAAACTCAAACCTTATAAGAAAGGAGAAAGAGCCCATGAAAATCTCTCTTAGCGTAACAGAGCTTAAGAATGTTTTCAAGGAGATTCAGCGGCAGCCGGAACGGCAAGTTTCACAGCGAAGTCCTTCCCCGGAGCAAACGGTATGAGGATGAGCTCCGCAAGGATATCTGTCTGATGTACCTGACGGGCATCAGTACGCGGACGTTGTCGATGCTCTCGAAGCAGCTATTAGGGCGGAAGATTTCGGCAGGGGAAGTGAGACGGGCGAACAGGAAGCTCATCGATGCCGTAGAAAGGTGGCGGACGCGAAGCTTGAGGGAAGAGAAGATTAAGTATCTGCTTGTGGACGGGGTGAATTTTTCGATGCGGGTTGGCAAGAGCGTGGAGACGGTACCTGTATTGGTGGCCGTGGGGGTAAGAGAAGATGGCACACGCCTGGTCCTGGGCCTGCAGGCTGGGGACAAGGAATCGGCCGGCTGCTGGCGGGAGTTTTTCAAGGATTTAAAGAGCCGCGGGCTTTCTTCGGAGACAGTGATCCTAGGCGTCATGGACGGATTGGCGGGGCTGGAAATGGTCTTCAGGGAGGAATTTCCGCACGCTGAGGTCCAGCGCTGCCAGGTGCATGTGGCGCGCAACGTTCTGGCCAAGGTGCCGAAGAAACTCAAGCAAGGAGTGGCGGATGATATGCGGTCGATCTTCTATGCCTCTTCCAAAGAAAAGGCCAAAGAGTTTTTTGTGCAGTTCAAGGAGCACTGGGAAAAGGAGGTCCCTTCAGCAGTGAAATGCCTGGAGAACTCGCTGGAGTCGTGCTTGACCTTCTTCAAGTTTCCGCCGGAGGAATGGCAGGCATTGCGGACAACAAACATCATTGAACGGCTCAACAAGGAGTTCAAACGCCGGACCAAGAGCATGGAGATTGTGGCCGGAGAAAATGCCTGTTATCGCCTTTTGGCGTTCATCAGTTTAAAGATGGAGGTGCATTGGAAAAGAAATCCTATAGGAAAAGTAGCCTATAATCTACCGATCTTCCAAAGAGTGCCTTTGCTGGATTTCACACAGAGGTCTCTGAAAAAGTTTCGCCAAAATACTAAAAAATACTTGACATAATGTATTAATACATTATACTAATTATGTGGAAAAACAGAGTAAAGCCGAAAAGGTCATAAAGATTCTTCAAAATCCGGATGCCATTTTTCTGGGAAGTTTAAGCAAGGTTTATCAACCTAGGCACCATAAGGTGAGAAGCAAGCCCTACTGGTATTTGACATGGAAAGAGGGGGGCAAGAGCTATGCTGTTTATATCCCTCCCAGAGA
>JARYMI010000069.1 GCA_029907205.1 Clostridiales bacterium | reverse complement strand
AGAATTTGCGCTTCTTATTTTGTATTGGGTTGGGTAGCGGAAAGATATCCTGATTTAGTTCGAGAAATCGAAAATTGCGGTTACGAAGTAGGCAGCCACTCTTATAAGCATATCCTTATTTATAATTCTTCAAAAGAACTTTTTAGAGAGGACCTCCGAAAGTCCATAGATATTATCCAAAATATAACAAACAAGAAGGTAAGGTCTTTCCGAGCTCCGGGTTTCTCAATTAAAGAAGACACTTTATGGGCATTTAACGTCCTTGCTGAAGAAGGAATAGATATCGATTCGAGTATTTTTCCGGCATTTCGGAGTCATGGAGGAATAAAAGCAATCAATATTGACCGGCCGTTTTTAATAAATGTTGAGGGCAAATTTATAAGAGAATTTCCAATCAATATGTTCAAAAAAAACTTTTTAAGATTGCCTTTTTCAGGGGGAGGTTATTTTAGGTTATTGCCCTATCCACTTTTAAAATTTTTTATCAATCGGAGCAACTATATTATGACATATTTTCATCCCAGGGATTTCGATTCTAATCAACCCATTATAAAGGGTTTGCCTTTCATAAGAAAATTTAAAAGTTATTATGGGCTAAAAAATGCATTTCCGAAATTCTTAACGATGCTGAAAGAATATGAATTCGTTGATATTTCCACTGCCGAGAAATTTATTGACTGGGGAAAAGTGCCCATTTTTAGGATCTAATTGATATGGTTTTTTTGGTAGCAGGCGCGAGACCAAATTTTATGAAGCTCTATCCTATTGTGGAAGAACTAATGAAAGAGAAAATGAAATACAGGATTATTCATACAGGGCAACATTATGACAAAGAAATGTCAGATGCTTTTTTTAAGGATTTAGGACTGCCGGAGCCGGATATCCATCTTGGGATAGGTTCAGGAACACACGCGGAACAGACAGCTCAAATCATGATCGCCTTTGAAAAAGTCTGCATTAAGGAACGGCCGGATTTGATCATGGTGGTCGGCGATGTCAATTCCACGGTGGCCTGCGCCCTGGTGGCGGCAAAGCTCCTGATTCCCGTGGCTCATGTCGAAGCGGGGCTGCGGAGTTTTGACCGGACGATGCCTGAAGAAATCAATCGCCTCCTCACCGACCAGATCTCCGACTTTCTTTTTACGACCTGTGAGGATGCCAACCGCAATCTTATCCGGGAAGGAATCCCTGAGGAAAAGATTCATTTTGTCGGGAACGTGATGATCGATACGCTCCTCAAGCATCTGGAGATGGCGAAAAAATCGGGGATGATCGAGCGACTTGGTCTCGCGAGAGACGGTGGAGTCATAGCATATGCCCTGATAACGCTTCACCGCCCCTCCAATGTCGATGACCCGCGCACTCTGAAAAAGATTTTCGGTGTACTGAACGAAATTGCGCGGAAAATTCCGGTCATTTTTCCCGTCCATCCAAGAACGCTTAAAAGGCTTCAAGAATTCGGGCTGAAAGGACAGATCAATTACGTTGACGTCTCAGCGGCGAACTTTGATAAATCATGCCTGGATGGAAGGCCCCTGCGTGTGGTCGGCATCCCTCCTCTCGGTTATCTCAATTTCTTATGCCTGATGTCTAAGGCCGCGCTCGTGATCACGGATTCGGGCGGCATCCAAGAGGAGACGACGATTCTCGGCGTTCCTTGCCTGACCTTGAGGAACAACACAGAAAGGCCGGTAACGGTCAGGGAAGGGACGAATTTCGTCGTTGGGAACGACGCCCGCAGGATAAAAGAGAAGGCGCTTGACATTCTGGAAAACGGCATCCGGCGCAGAAGAATCCCCAAATACTGGGACGGAAAAGCAGCGGAAAGAATCGTAAAAATCTTGACGAAATCGTTCTAAATTCGTGTATAATAGACGTTTGAGGAGAGCGGGGCATCAATTACTCTCCTGTAATTTTGCCGTGGTAGAATCCGCGAGATGACCAAGTATTTTATCTCTTTCTTAATGGCTGCTGGCCTTTCCCTTATCCTGACGCCCCTCGTCCGCTCTTTTGCCCGGTGGGCGAATGTTCTTGACCTTCCTTCTGAAAGGAAGATTCATAAGAAACCGGTGCCTCTTCTGGGCGGTCTCCCAATTTTTCTCTCTTTCAATTTGGCTATAGTCTTAGGTCTTATTTTTGATAAAGATTTGTTCAAAGAGTCGATCTTATCGAATTGGCAGGGGCTATTTATTTGTCAATTGATCATCCTGGCCCTCGGGATTTTTGACGATGTCAAACATCTCCAGCCATGGGCAAAGCTTATGCTCCAGATTGTCGCTGGCACCGTCATCGTCTTTTTCGGGTTTGGCATCGAGGCGATTACCAATCCTGTCACTGGAAATCTTATTAAGCTTGGCTTTCTGTCTCTTCCTTTCACTGTTTTCTGGTTGGTCTTGATTGCCAATGCTCTGAATCTCGTTGATGGCCTGGATGGGTTAGCGGCCGGGACATCTTTTATAGCTGCAGCAACCATTTTCGGTATATCGTATTTCAATCAAAATATCGGAGTGAGCATTGCTGCCATCGCTTTGGCTGGAAGCATACTCGGTTTTATCAGGTATAATTTTTATCCTGCCAAGATCTTTTTGGGCGATTCGGGGAGCTTGCTGCTGGGTTTTTTGCTGGCAGTGTTTTCGATTCAAGGCTCTTCAAAAGGAGCGACCCTGGTTGCGGTTTTGGCGCCCGTGCTGGCCCTGGGACTTCCCATCATGGAGACACTTCTTTCCATGATCCGGAGGTTCGTGCGATCAATTCACCTCATTGATTATCCGACAAAAAACGGCAATTTCAGGGCTCTTTATTTCAGGGGATTTTCTGTTTTTAAACCAGATAAAGATCACATCCATCATCGCCTTTTAAAGCTTGGGTATTCCCAGAGGCAAGCTGTTACTGCGCTCTACGGCATATGCATAGGCCTTTCTGTTTTGGCCCTGTTGAGCGTTGCTTTCAACAATATTAATTTGATTGCCTTTCTTGGCGCCATCGTTATCGCCGTCTTCGTCGGAATCAAGAGCTTGAAGTACCAGGAATTCAAGATTCTCGAGAGCGGACTGCTCATGCCCGTGTTCAATTTTCCTGTGATCAACAGCCGCCTTTTCCATGCCTTTTTTGACCTGGCGATCGTCTCTTTCTCGTCTTTCCTCTGTCTTACCTTGATATTCCGCGGATTCGGAGGACCGGAGAAGCTTCTCTTTATTCAATCTCTGCCGCTTCTTCTTTTGATTAAGATCATCGTCTTTTATTTATCCGGCATCTACAAGAAATCCTGGGCCTATTCGAGTTTAGAAGAGTTGATCAGTCTATTTAGTGCCGTGTTTCTTTCGGTGCTGATTTCAGCCGTGGTTCTTGAAGCTGTCTTTGGCATCGAAGCTTTTGGCGGGTTGGTCTTTTTTGTGTTGGATTTTTATTTACTCCTCACTTTTGCCGGAGGGTTCCGGTTTTCTTACCGGATCTTGACCAACTATTACAAAAAGAGCTTGAGCCGGAAGGGGAAAAAGGCCCTCATTTATGGAGCCGGATATAAAGGCTCTACTGTTTTAAAAGAAATCAGGCATAACGGCGATTATCCAGTCTATCCAGTTGGCTACCTGGATGATGACCCGGCCAAACGGGGAAAAGACATGCACGGCTGTCCGGTTTTGGGTTCGATTGATGACCTAGAAAGAATCCTGAGCGATATCGATGTATCTGAAATCATCATTTCCAGTAGCAAAATTGCTAAAAATAAGATTAATAAACTGGCCGAACTATGCAAGCAGAGGGGGGTTATTGTCAGGCAATTTGAGTTCCGGTTCTATGAATTTCCGTAAGTTAGCCACAGCATTCTTGATTGTCATTAGCTGCGCGAGGTTAGCTTCTGCGCAGGGCTATCAAACTTTTCGAGCGCAGCTTGATAACATAAGAACACGAGCTACGTGGAGTTTAGGACCTTTTTGGATCTGGCCGAGTCTTCAGTTGAATGTGGGGTATGATGACAACATCTATGGTACATATGGCAACCGACCTCCTGTAGCTGATTACACGGCCTCGTTGTCGATCCCGATAAACGTTTATCTTCCTTTCCGTGATTGGCTCCTGCTTTCTTTTTCGGACTCCCCGCAATATGATTATTTTTTCGACCTGGATAAAGAAAGGGCTTTTAATAATAGTTATTCTGCTGGATTCCGGATGCTTCTTCTCAATAGATTCGTTGTGTCGGGAGCTTATGGAGTGAGCAGGACAAAATTTCGGCAGTTCATGGAGATCGATAGGCGCATATTTCAGGAGCTCAGGAGCTCCAGCGGAAGCATATTCTTGGAAACGGTCAGAGGAAGTTCCCTTGGTTTCACAGCAGCTATCAGGGATTATGCTTATGAGGATGTGACTTTAGAGGGGTCTGACGTTCCTCTATCAAGAGCTTTAGATAGAGAAGAAAGAGAAGGCCGGATAGAGTTTTATTATCCGGTTTTCACGGATAGTTCATTTTTCATGAATTTTGGGTATATTGAATATAGATTTATCAATCCTGAAGGAACCTTTAGAGACTCTTACGCTTATCAGGCAAACGCGGGAATTGCATTCCCGATGTTCGGCAGGGCAAGGGGAACGCTTTCCCTGGGGTATAGAAAATTGGTTCCAAGGGATGAAAACCTGAAAGGATTCTCGGGACCGGTTGGGAACACGAGTGTCGAACTAAGGTTGGGTCGTTTTAATCTACGCGCTCGGTACATCAGGGATATTCCATTTTCTTACGGCAGCTCCTTCTTTTACGTTAGCAACAATTACGGCGCCGGATTGTCTTTTTATCTATCTTCACTTATCCGCCTGGATTACGATTTTTCTTATGGCGGAGGCAGGTATCCTGAGGCGACGTCGATAACTCTGCCGGATGGGACACGAGAAGTTGTGGAAAGAAACGATATTTACAGAGGCCATTCGGCCAGCATTGTCTTCAGAATCATAAGGAACACAGGCCTCGGGTTGTCGGCTGTTTACTCGGAGAGGAACTCGAGTTATGATTTATGGGACTCTGATAGGCTTTCGGTGGGCGTTTTTCTGACTTATGATTTTTGATGTGGGGATTGCTTCGCTTCGCTCGCAATGACATGGGGAGATTGCTTCGGCGAAGAGCTCTCGCAATGAGGCGAGGAGATTGCTTCGGCAAAGAGGCCTCGCAATGACAGAAGGAAACAGACCATGGAAAAAGAAGAAAAACTGAAGGAAATTGACCTGATGGATTACTGGCGGGTCATCGTCCGCCGGAAATGGGTGGCGATAACTTTTGCAGGGGCCATCGTTCTATTCACGGGCATTTTTTCTTTTCTGGCGACTCCGCAGTACAAGTCGACCGCGACTCTTCTCATTGAAGAAGAATCTTCGAGAATATTGAATATCGACGAGACATTAGGCTACGAACCGCGCGTCGTCCAGGATCTAAGAGCCTATAACACTCAGCTCAGACTCCTTAAGAGCAAGTCCCTGGCTGAGCGCGTGGCGCGCAAGCTCAACCTCCTCAGCCGGCCGGAATTCGGCGCTGGCAAGAAACCAAAAACGAGCCTGATGGCAGGATTGAAATATATCATTACCCTCAGATGGATTTCTTCTCGCAAGAATCAGGAAGAAGAGGGTGGGTTGTTGGCGCCCGAAAGCCCCTATTCCATCCTGGCCGAAGGCCTTCG
>JARYMI010000068.1 GCA_029907205.1 Clostridiales bacterium | reverse complement strand
CTACGATCGCGTGAGGTGAAATAGGTGCTGGGTTGCTCGTTTAGCCGCCGCACCAGAAAAACCAAATTCCTATTCTTGAAAAACTCCGTAAAGCGGTGAGCATGGATTTAAGAACCGGCTCATGGTGATGCTCCTTCTGTTTTATGACGTACTGGATCAGTTGGCTGGGTTGGAGATGGCTCAGCTTATCTGGAAAGACGTCGGTGAATGTTTCACTAAGAAAGCGCTGAACATAATGAATGTATTGATGTCGTGTGCTTTCAGAGACGCCTCTGGCTTGTTGCAGATGCTGGCCATACGCGTTAATAAGTTCTTGCAGTTGCATACTTTTTCCTCCTTTCTTGTCTTTCCGTGAAAAATCGGATGGATTATTATGCTGAGTTTTTAAAGGAGAAAAATAGATGCAGGCTTCTGAAATAGAAGGATTTATGAGGAATAGAAAATTTTAACTCAGCATAATTTTGAACTCAGCATAATACGGTCTTTACGCCAATGCCCACCGCGGGAAAGTCAAGAAGACAAGCCAGACAATTTTCCCTCTCCCGATTGTTGAGGAGAAGCTCCGGAGAATCCCCTCCCAGGGCTGGGCCGAGATGATCCTTAAGGTCTACGAGATCGACCCCATGATCTGTTCTCAATGCGGCGGACGGATGAAAGTCATCTCTTTCCTCACTGACTACGCCGTGGTCGACCGCATCATCAACCACCTCAAGCTGACTTTCGTCGCCAAAAGACCCCCGCCGCCTCAGATTGCTTATCAGGAAGTTCTGGTGGCTGCTGAAACCCCGACTGAATATCTTTGGTGATTTTCTTCTTCCCCAGCAGGAGAAGTCTTAATAATTTCTGGCGCTCTTGGCCCCCTCCGCAGCTTCCTGGCTCATTCCGACACGCCTCGAGCTCGATTTGACATCCGCCAGCCTAATTTTTATCATTTCCCACGATGGGTCGAGGCGATTTCGGTGGCTGGACACTCACCTAGCCAGCGCACCAGAAAAACGAATTTCTTATTCTTTCTTTCCTCCAGGGTACGGGCTTGGCGATAGCGTTTCCAGGTGGCATCCATCAGCTCTTTCCGACTGTGAAGGTCCGTGCCCGAGCCTCCTTCATAAAAGAGGCTAGGGTATTCAGAGCTCCCTTTGCTTGTCTACCTCCGGTAAGATTTTCAAATGGCAAGATGATAGCCCTCTCGGTAACATTATAGGCGGCGCGATGCGCCATGTTGACATTCTTGAAAAGGTTGATTTAAAATAAATTAGGTTTGAAACAGATGAAGCAAAAGGTGATAAAGGTTTTTTTCTTTTTAACTATTATTACGGCTAATATTATCCAATGTCGAAATTACAGCCCATCGAGTTCGACGAAAATAACTTATTTAGAAAAAATCAAGGAGATAAAAAATTATTCAGAAGAAGACAGCTGTTTTGACAAGATAACGTCTCTGTGCGTGGATTCTGAAAATCGATTGTATGTAGCTGATTCCGGTCTGTCCCGTATCTTTGTGTTCACATCCGACCTTAATTATCTGGATTCATTTAGTGGGATCGGACAACCGTCCGAAGAATTCTCAGACAATCTCCTTTTATCTTGCGGAAGTTGCGGGAAGCTCTATGTTACCAATTTACGAAATCATACATTGAGCACTTTCTCTCTAGATGGCCAATTCATTCGGCAGTTTAGTATAGATGCCAAATTGTTGGATGTCCCTCTCATAAATTCAAAGGGAGATATTTATTTTTTATCTCTTAATGGGACAAACATTCTTGATATTTTCGACTCAGAGCTGAGGTTAAAAGATTCTTTGATCGATATGAAGTTTCACCTAACTTTTCCTTTTGAATCTCCCCAAAATATGGCAAGAAGAATGATGAGCTTGTTTCCAACGATAAATCAGGTTAAAAAGCTTATCACAAGAGATGACCAGATATTCATTCTGCTCAATAATTCGCAAACAGTCCTTCACATTGATGAAGGCCATAAGCTGATCAATAGCTTTTCGGTGCACCATCCTAGGTTTGTAAAGGATTATCGTCAAAGATTGAAAAATATCGTTGGCAAGGGGGGATGGATTAACTGTTTTGGCTCATTTTATTTGGACGAATGTGGATACCTTTGTTTGTGCTATTACAACAGGACGGCTGACGAACCGGAAATCTATAGATACAGCACGAATGGAAATTTTATCGACATATTGAAAATACGCGAGAATGGCCAATTGGAGCCGACAAACCAGTTTATCAGTGCCTCTAGCAGTGTTGGCTTATATTATTCAATTTCTTTAGATTCAAAGAAAATATGTGCATACAAAATCGTAGAATAGAAACTTCCCCTTATAAAAGGATGAGATATCGTATCTGAGATACTATTTCCCAACATCGCTTGAAATGCATTTGAACATATAGGATAGGAGGCAGGAATGAAAACAAAAAATTGCGCGGTGGTAATTTTGGTGCTTATTTTTATTTTCGCACTCGCTGGCAATATCTCTACGTGGCAATGCGAAACAGCTTCGGGTCCAAGTTGGCGTTGCCAACATGAAGCCACAAGCTATTGTTGGGGTATATGTGGAGGTAAATTAAGATGCCAAGGCACCATATGGAGCGGTAATTATTGTATGAGCGGAATGTGCTATGAAATGTTCACGATACTATGCACGGATGGAAGCGAATACTGGTATGAATGTTCTAGCGATGGAGCATGCCCCATAAAATAACGATGCACAAAATAGAGTTATTTTCTTAAAACCGGTGCTCTCGGCATAATATAAATACACAAGAAAATCATACTATGAAAAATAGCGCTTTTATTTTCTTAAATGCGACTCTCGTTTGCTTCCTGTGTGCTTCAGCTCAGACAAGTCCCAAGAACCAGGCAAGCGAGCGTCATGAAGTGACCGTTGCAGTCAAGCTCGTTCATGTCTATGTATCAGATAATAGGGGAAATCCATTAAAAGACCTGGATCGTTCGGAGTTCGAGCTCTATGACAACGGCAAAGCCCAGCCAATTATTCATTTTGAAAAGCACGCCTTAAGCCTTTCCCCGGAAAAACCCGAAGGCCAGATGCCGGGTTCCTCTACCGGAATGCCCTCCCTTTTTGGCCGCAGGTTTTTTCTTGTCTTTGATTTTGCGTTCAACACCTATACCGGCGTATTGAAATCTAAAGAGGCAGCTCTCCATTTCTTGAAGACCCAGCTTGCGCCGGACGATGAGGTCGGTGTCCTCTCGTATTCAGTGAACAAAGGTCTTGTCCTTCATGAATACTTGACAAAAGACTATGAACTCATTCGCCGGCTTATAGAAAGTTTTGGCGCCTCCATGACGCTGGGGAGGGCGGAAAGTATTGAGAGTCAGTACTGGCGGGAAATGAAGAAACAGGCTGAGGCCGAGGGGGCTGGAGAACTTGCCAACGCTTTCCAGCATGTTATTGAACATGACAGAGGGAGTTACAGGAATCAAGTTTCCGTCTTAGCCTCTCGTCTCAAAGAATTGGCCAAGGCGCTTCGATATATTTCGGGTCAGAAGCATATCATATTTTTCTCAGGCGGCGTGGCCAACTTTATTCTGTACGGCTTAACTTCGAGGAGCATCACCGGGGAGCTCGAAAGTCTGCCGGAGCTCGGCCACCACGAGAGCGGACGGGGGGATTCTGCCCTACGCGGTCAGTATGAAAACTTATGTAAAGAACTGGCAGCTTCAAATTCGTCAGTTTATGCCATAAACACAGCGGGGAAAGGCTCAGCCCATTTCACAAGTCCGGACATGCTGGGAGATTATTCTCTCAAGCAGCTTGCGAGGCTCTCCGGAGGGTCCTACTACGACAATATTTCAAACTATAAGGCCATCTTGGAAGATATCCAGAAAAGAACAGGATATTATTATGTCTTGGGTTACACTGTTGAGGACCGGTGGGACGGAAAGCATCATAAAATTCAGGTCAAAACTAAGCGCAAAGGATGCCAAGTCACTGCACAAAGCGGTTATTATAACCCAAAGCCTTTTCCTGAATGGACAGAGATGGAAAAAATGCTGCAGCTCCTTGACTTGGCCTTGAGCGAAGCCCATCATCTCCAGGAACCTATCCATTTCCGCATGGAGGCTCTCCCGGTTTCAGTCAGCCAAGAAACAGGCTGTGTTCTTCTGGCTCAATTAAATAACGATAATAGGCAGCCCGTTTTGAATCAAAAAGCAGAGATAGTAGCTCTCATTTTTGATGACAAGACAAACCCTGTTGTCTTGAAAAGGCAGGAAGTCAACCCAGGAGCGCTTCAGCGGGAGAATATCATATATAGTGCAGCTTTTTGGCTTCCGCCAGGCCAATACAACTGCCGCCTGGTCATCAGAAACCTGATAACTGGAAAGGGGGCCGCTGCTTCTGCAGATGTGGTTATTCCCAGGCCAGATGACCGGAAAATCCGGATTGACGCGCCCTTATTATTGAAATCTGAGAAAAACACAAGATATCTGGAGAGTGACAAAACGGCATTCCCTCTATTTTCCGTTTACCCCTTTGATTCTTCGCAGTTTTCCCCCGTCATTGGAGAGCTAGAACACGGAATCCCTGAAATAGCGGCCGTAATTCGCCTTTCAAGTTCTGGCCTTCCGAGCTCGGAAATAGAAATCCTCGCCTCATTGGTCAACCTTGATGAGGGAGAAAAAATCGACATTCCTGTCAAGATCCTGAGCCAATTTCAATCTTCTGATACGGAGATTTACTCAGTTGGGCTGGCTTTCCCGGGCGTTTCCTCTGGAAACTACTCCCTGCATTTTTTCGTTGTGAATAGGAAAAATCTCGATCGCTATCACGCTACCAGGAGTCTGCTGGTCAAGTCTCCCATGCGCCAAGCGGCAAGATGATAGCCCTCTCGGTAACATTATAGGCGGCGCGATGCGTGAACTGCGGCTTCCCCCGCCCGTATAGTATAATAAGCGGACGGCGCAAAGACGATGGCGCGAGTTACCTGGGCGAGTCCTTCTCCATGTCCATGGGATCCCTCTACTATCCAACAAATAAAATTGATGCCTGCATCCACAAAAATAGAGCTTCTTGGCTCTTTATGAGAGGATCTTATCCCCTCCTCACAAATTATCTCCATTAATAATGGACGTGTCCACCCGAAAATTCCCGTAGGGTCCTACAGGTGTTGGTGGCAATGGGGAGGGGGCCAAAAATGGCAATGATGGCTCCGCATGCAAGGAGCTAAGCGGAGAGTTCGTTGGCCATTTTGCTCAGGATAGTTGGGTTTGACATAGCCGTCCTTTATTTCTTGCTCCGATGAATAGCCCCCCGTTGCTCGGCTGATCCGGCTCAGAGTCTCCTCGTATTCCTGACCGACTTCTTTGAGCTCGAGATCCTGGGAGAGGACTGCCCTCGAGGATTTCATCAGGATTAAGTGGAACGTAAAGCTGGCTCCCAGGAAGAGGTCGCTGAGTGAATCAGGCCTGATGTTCCCCGTAAAGTCGAAACTTCTTTGAAGGTCCTGCTGCCGGGCCTGGACGAGCCTGGCACTGACCTGGGCCTGCGGTTCGACCTGCGTATCCACCCAATTCCGGATCTCGATATCGAGGCGGGATGCGCTCTTGATCTGGGGAAACATTTCTCTCTGTTGGAAACAGATATAGGAAAAGTAGCCTATAATCTACCGATCTTCCAAAGAGTGCCCTTGCTGGATTTCACACAGAGGTCTCTGAAAA
>JARYMI010000067.1 GCA_029907205.1 Clostridiales bacterium | reverse complement strand
ATACCCGGCTGAGATGTTAGCGCAAATTAGCCCTCTAAGTGGTTCGAAAAATGGGGGTCATATCCATTCTCCTATTTGCATGTTTGAAGGATTCATTTATCCCATCGCTTAAGTAAATGCGGGACCAGTAGAAAAGCGTCCGGGATCTGCGCGATGCGTAATCACGCAATAGCGTGGCTACTCCCAGCCGAACAGGTCCATTGTTTGCCAAGGTCACGCGGGCTATAATAAATTAAGAAGAGGACGCGATGAAAATAAGAAAGCTTATTTTCTCAGGTGTTTTTCTTGGCCTATTTGGAGGAATCGTAATTGGGGCCAGACCGTTTTGTTACCCGCACAACCAGGGAAAAAAGGAAAGACCGAAATTTTATGCTATCCAGGTTATTTCTGAAAAGAACGTCCAAAACGCGAAAGATTCCCTGGGTGTGCCGGACGGCCATTATGCGGAAATCTCGTCAGGTGGGCAGCTCGTCCTGCTCATGGAGAAAAATTTTATCGATAGCGGCACAGTAGTCTGCAAAGGAGAAACAGACTACGGCCTCGAAGGCTGGTTTCGAATACAAGAGACGAAGGACGAACGACAAAACTATGGCTGGATACTTATCCAACGAGAATTCTGCAACCGCTTTCTCTTTTTCCCAGAGAGCTATATTTGGTTCGGCAACACGGGCGTGAATGTGATCAGAATCTCAAACGTCGGCACCAAATCCCTGTTTGTGGACGCCGTAATCGGATACGCTATGGAAGCTGAAATAAGATAAGAAGCATTAGTTACGCCTGCCAAGACCCGCCAAAGCTGTTGGGCACATTTCCTCCTTGTGCGACCTTACTCAAACTACTCAACTTGCTATCTTGTTTCTGCTGTTTGACCTGACTCAAAAATACTCCCGTGTGCATGTGTTTTTACCTCAAACTGCGCCGCTTACCTCCTTGATGCGCTCTAATCGATTGAGGGAAGGAAGCTCAAAGAAGAGCAAACGATTCCCTTTTATTTGGGCGCCTATAACCAATAGTCCGGCGGTCATCGGGCCAAATCTGGTGTCCAAATAGTGTCTAGAAGACATCCAAAATGGCCTAAAATGGCCTCATAGAACCCAACACAGAAACAATGATAACTTCTATATAAATCAACGATTTACAACATTTTGGCAATTTATCGAAATCCTCGAAATCGGATCTGTCGTTCATCCCCATTTATTCAAAATAAGATATATGATAGATTATTATCAAGACTGAAATGGACAAAGGCAAGCCCGTCGGCATCTGGATTCGGGTCTCGACCGAGGACCAGGCTAAAGGAGAAAGCCCGGAACATCACGAGAAGCGGGCCCGGTACTATGCCGAATCCAAGGGCTGGGATGTTAAAGAGATTTATCATCTTGAGGCGGTCAGCGGAAAATCGGTCATGGGCCTTCCAGAGACCCAGAAGATGCTCTCTCATATCAAGTCAGGCCATATCACAGGACTTATCTTTTCCAAGCTGGCCCGCCTTGCCCGGAACACTAAAGAGCTTCTTGAATTCGCCGATATCTTCCGGGAATATGGCGCCGACCTCATATCCCTCCAGGAAGCTATCGACACCTCTACCCCTGCGGGAAGGCTTTTTTACACCATGATCGCGGCCATGGCCCAATGGGAGAGGGAAGAAATCTCAGAGCGAGTGGCAGCCTCGGTGGCTATAAGAGCCAAATTGGGCAAGTCCACAGGCGGACAAGCGCCTTTCGGCTATCAATGGAAGGAAAAACGGCTGATTCCCGATCCCAAAGAGGCGCCGATAAGAAAGCTCCTCTACGAGTTTTTCCTCGAACACAAAAGAAAAAGAGGCGAGGGAAAAGCTTTAAGAAGGATAGCAGATTAATTTTTTTTTGAGCAAAATGAGAAAATTAGCGGCGCTCATCCGTCCATATCGCATGGGGATAAATTCGTTGATTTTCACCCGCTAGATTAGTTTTCAGCCCAAGAGGGATCCCTGCTATTTATTAACTTATTCTTAGTGCTATGCTTATTGGATTTGCCCCTGGGAACGGACTGACCCCCAAAATTCGAACCACCCCGAGTGCTAAAAATTAGGGGTGCTATAATAGACATCATCAGCCGGGTAAAAACTCTTGAAGGAGGCTGTGATGATGTCAGAGAAGCACGGCAAACGGTACACGCCGCGGTTCAAGTTCCAGGTGGTCATGGAAATTTTAAGTGGGACGAAGGCCATCGGCCTGATTGCAAGGTCCTATGGAGTTCATCCGGTCACCCTGACTCATTGGAAGAAAGAGTTCATCGAGAAAGGGCCGGAGATTTTCTCCCAGCAGACCACCATCCAGGAGTACGAGAAACGAATCGAGGAACTGGAACGGTTGATCGGGCATAAGGAAGTGGAGATAGCGCTGCTAAAAAATTTTTTGGCCGGGGGCTCACCCCGGGGGAAAAAGTTGAGCTGATGCGGGCTTTCAAGGACGAATATGGGCTGAACCGGGTCTTGGCCGCCTTGGGGCTTTCCAAAGGGACTTGGTCCTATGCCCAGAAGAAACGAAGTTATGAAGAGAGACATTCCGGGTTGAGGACACCCTTGTTGGAGATCGCCAGAACGCATCCGGAGTACGGGTATCGGCGGACGAATGCCGAACTCAGGGATCGGGGGATCCGGGTCAACCGGAAGGTCGTCGCCAGATTGCATACGGCCTGGGATCTGGCTGTGATTAAACGGATTAGGAGGCCTAAAACAAGCTCTCTGGCCAGGCTTCTCAAGGAGACAGGCTCAAGGGTCAATCTTGTGGCAAATCTATCTGTCATCGATGACTTTGAAGTTCTGTACACGGATTTTACGGAGATCCTCTATCGGAGAGGCCGGGCCAAAGCCCAGCTGATGCCGATCATCGATCATTCCAGCAAGCTCGTTGTCGGTCATGCTCTGGGGGAAACTGATAATACCGAATTGGCGTTGGAAGCCTGGCGCAGCGCCAAAAAGACATTGCAGAGATACGGGCTTGAGACCGAAGGGTTGATTGTTCATCAGGATCAGGACGGCGTTTATTTAGGTCACGGCTGGCTTTATGAGCTTGCGATCCGGGATAAAGTGCGCGTTTCTTGTTCGGAGAACGGGGCCAAAGGCAATGTCCATATGGAGGCCTTCAGCGGCCGCCTGAAATCAGAGAACCGCTTGCTGTTTTGGGAACAAGACGACTTCGCCTCTTTGAAGAAGGTTGTCAATCAACGGCTTCTGTTTTATAATCACGTTCGTCGACACTCGGCGCTTGGCAACAAGTCGCCGATTCGATATCTCAAAGAAAAGGGCAAAATACCCGGCTGAGATGTTAGCGCAAATTAGCCCTCTAAGTGGTTCGAAAAATGGGGGTCATATCCGTCGATATCTTGAACTCGGTATACAATGCTCCGCTTTTCGTCTGGGTCAATTCCAACAATCCCCTCTACCATATATTTTAATCATCTGACCCTTTTTCAGGAATGTCGAGAAAGTTTTGACTACTTCGGCTGATTCTTGAGCCTCTAAAAGGCCGAATTGTCTTTGAAAACTCAATTCTCTTTCCTTTTCCCGGCGATTTATTATATCTGCGACATTTTCACCGATGGTCAAATAAAAAAGATCCTCATATAAGGCAGCGGGCAAGAAAGCTTTAAGGGAGTCTAATTGAGAGTCTGTTTTGATCCCCTTTATGGCGTTCAAGAATAGAAAGGGCACCCCAATTTCCAGGAGGGCTTCATCGGAAACCGACTCGAATAGCCCCTTCCTAGCCGCACGGGATTGGATATTGACTATCGGAATACTGATTTCCAGTTCAGCATCCGAAAAGACGTTGCGTTCTCCCCATTGATAGGCCTTGTCATGGGTGTCAAGCCAAACGAGAACAAAATTGTCTCCTTGGGTGGGCTGCCACAATACTGCTCGATAATTATCGCTCACTCTAGCTGTGCGTAGCCGTGGATCACGGGAGCCCTTGATGGGCTCAAGATTCACGCCCGGCCGCCGGCTTTCCGCTTGGAATTCATCGATGAAATGCAAGGTCAGCTTCTGCTCATTTTCCGGGAGGTTTAATAATACCGAAAGAAAAGACCGGCTAATTACAAGTTTCGCCATTTGGATTCAACCTCATATTGCTGTCTATTCAACTGTATTCAAGTCTGTGAACCATGAAACGCGGTTTTCCAAGCCGCTTTGAGTGACTATACGCTTAGACAAAGGATGAAGGGTATCTGGATAATAATGTATTTCGCCATAGTCCTTTAACGAGTCATAGAAGGCTGAGGCGAGCTTAGCCTCTTCTTCTTTAGTCACCTTATCTGGGTGAAGATCGTACCAAGGCAGGGTCTTCTCAGGAAACCAGACTCCACAGAAATCCGAGAATATTGCCCAATTAGCTCTTTTTTCGCGGCAGCGAGCAATAAAGCCTTGGATTCTTGGAGAGCGATAAAGCTTGTCCGGAGTAACCCGCACCCCTGTTCCCCGTAGACTATCGTCCTTTTGCCAGGAACAGTATGTGATGTAAATTCTCATCTAAAATGGCAAATAAGATCCCATAGATAAAGGTTGGCCTCTGAGGGCCAGCAAGATACCTATTCAAGCGGATTGAATTCTAAGAAAAAAGCGATTCTTCATTGGCCAATTCGATTATTTGATGTAGTCCTTCATATATTTCGCATAACACTTGAGGTTCTCATTATATAACTTGTGTCTGAGACCATGTATGTGGGCAAAGGGGAAGATGTGCCTATGCAAGCTATTTTCACCAGGCAGTATATGTTTCATCTTTCCGGTATAGTCTCTGGGACCCCGGAATCCCCAATAATATCTGATTTGGACAGGCTTTTTTAAAAAGCAGTTCACAACGGGTTCTCCCAGCGTGATGACCGGAATATCCCTGAACTCAAGAAATTCCTCATATAGCAGGTCTTTCCAGTAAGAAAATGCCTTTTTTATTAGACCGGGCGCTTTCTTCTCCAGTTGATCAGGACGGTCAGTAAAAGAATTCTTCAAAATATTTGTGGCATAAACATTCTGGTAAAGGTCCAAACCCAGTTCCTGGCAGACATTCTGCAGGTATTTAGGGAGCCTGCCTTTCTTGTGATAATCATCCAGCAATAAGGTGACCTTGATTTCTTGCTTATGTTTCATTTTGTGGACAGTCGGGTTTCGAGCGAGGATGATCAACTTGATTTGGCCTGATCCGCGAAAGGGGATAGGCGCAGGAAGTCCAGTGTTATCGACATATTTGCCGATGTCTGAAGACCTTAATTCCTCGGTAATTGCTGCCGTCCTTTCCGCCAACTCTTGATTGTTCATTGTCCCTCCTTTGGAAGAATTATTTCTGACCCTTCCAATGCCATGAGTTATCGATCAATTCGTAGTCGGATAGTTTTGCCCGGTTGATCAAATTTGTGTCCTCGACGTTTTCGTCCGTTGTCCAATAATAATTGTCATCTAGAATATAATAAGATCCTTGGCGCTTGAAGTAATATGCTTTAAAACCAGCCTCACAAATAAATCGAGCAGCACTGATAAACTCGGCTTTGTACTCAAGGCCAACTTTTTCAAGAACTATATATTCATGTGGTGCCTTATCTGCATAAGTTTTGGCGAAAGTCCATTTAAATCTGCTAACAAAATTGCGGAAATCATTTTCGGCAAACATATTTTTAAAGATTCCGATTTTACCCTATCCCATCATAAGGAATGATAAAGCGTCCCTTTATGAGAAGTCAATCGAATCGGGCAGTTACGGCACCACACCGTTCGTCACGGTCAACCGCGATTTCCCGGACGACCGGGTGAGGTTCACGGCCGCCCACGAGCTCGGCCACCTCCTCTGCGGCTTCCCGGAGAGGGAGGGAAACCAGACACTACGTATTCATAGAGGTGCGTGGGTTTTCATTTCCGAACTTGACAAATTCAGTGTAATTAATTACACT
>JARYMI010000066.1 GCA_029907205.1 Clostridiales bacterium | reverse complement strand
CAAATCCTGACAAATCCGATGGGTTTTATCGGAACTGCCGTCATTGACCATGATGATTTCATAAAAGCTGCAGAACTTCCGGGCAAAATCTAGACAGGAGAAAACGCAGGGAGCGACGTTCCCCTCCTCGTTGTACAACGGCAGAACAAAAGAGAGGGAGACTTTCTTTGCCGCAGAGCTGCCATCGGGGTTGTCTTTCAAGGTTTATTTTCCTTGCTCCATGAGCTCGACGGAGTGCCTTTCCCAAACTATCAACAAACGCCTTGCCTTTTCTAAACAATAGAAAATTAAAAAAGCGTTCAGGCGCGAATGTGAGCTCGCCCCATCAGTAAGGATGGTAAAATATGATGTTCAAGAATGTCAACTTGGTTGAAATCTCGTTGTCTCTAAAATATAATTTTGAAATCCGTGGCAAAGAAACTCTGCAAAATCTTCTTGGTCAGGGGAAGATATCGATGAAAGAAAAAAATGTCCGCCTTGTATTCATCTGGGCGATTATTTTTGGCTACCTTCTCCCGGTTCTGGCTTCGGCGGAAGATGGGCTCATCCCTGCTTTCGCCATCGAGAGGGACGAGGTGACACTCGAACGACTGGCTCAGCCGAACGCCTATTTCGACAAAGTCGGGCGGAGGTTCGCCATCCTCGGGTATGAAAGCGGAATGTTTGAAGCCTGGGCATACCCGCTGAAACTCGTGCGGAACTTTGAGTTTTCGTTCCTCTTGAGGAACAGCACCAGGCCGATACCTGCCAGGGAGATAGTTCGCTACGCTGAGGTCACGCCGGCTGCAACAGCGCTGACTTACACCCATCAATCCTTCACGGTCAGGGCTATTTTTGTGACTTCCATCACTGAGCCGGGGGCGGTGATTCTCCTGGATGTCGATGCGACCGAGCCGCTGACGATTGTCGCCGGGTTTCTGCCCGTGCTCCAGCCGATGTGGCCGGCAGGTATCGGTGGCCAGTATGCCTATTGGGATGCAGGGTTAAAAGCTTATCTCATTTCCGAACCCACACGGATAAACCATGCCTTTGTCGGTTCCCCGGCGGCACAGGGCATTTCCTACACGCCGGCCCACATGCTATCCGACACACCGAACGAGTTCACGATCGCCGTTGAAAAGCCAGAGGGGGCAAGGGGAAAGTTTATCCCAATCATCCTGGTCGGCGGTAAAGGGAAGAGGGAAGACATCAGGAAGATTTATGAAAATTTGGCCTCGGATCCGAGCGCGGTCTATCGGGCGGCTCGCGATCATTACCGGGATTTGCGCCAGAGCACCCTCCGTCTTAAAACGCCCGTGCGGAAGCTCAACATTGCCCTCGAATGGGCCAAGGTCTCTTACGATAACCTGCGCGTCCATAACCCCGACCTCGGACGAGGCCTTGTAGCCGGGTTGGGAGTTTCGGGGACGGGCGGCCGGCCAGGTTTTGGCTGGTTTTTCGGGACAGACGCCTATCTCAATTCACTCAGCCTTTCCAGCCTGGGCGTTCTCGAGGCCGCCCGCGAGGCGCTTGCCTTCACCCAGAAGTGGCAGCGAGAAGACGGTAAAATGGCCCACGAGCTATCGCAAGCAGCCGGCTATATCAACTGGTTCAAAGATTACCCGTACGGCTACATCCACGGCGATACAACCCCATATTATATAGCGGCGATGTATGATTATTATTTGAGGAGCGGAGACAGAGACTTTGTCAGAAAGAGCTGGCCGTCGATTGTCCGGGCCTACGAGTGGTGTTTAAAGACAGACGAGGACGGCGATGGCCTGATGGATAACCGTAAGGCCGGCCTCGGTGCGCTCGAGTTCGGGTCGCTCACAGGGATTCAGACCGACATCTATCTGGCGGCGGTCTGGATTCGGGCGGCTTTCTCGATGCAAAAGCTCGCCGAAGCCGCACGCGAAATGAGGCATGTCCGCCTGGCGGCCGAACATTATGAGAAGGCTCTCGCTTCTTTCGAATCCAGGTTCTGGGACGAGGAAACCGGGCATTATGCCTATGCGTTTAATTGGCAGGGCCAGAGAATAAAAGACTTGACTCCGTGGGCGGCCGTGCCGTTTGTCTGGAAGATAGGAAGCCCAGAGCGCACCGCTCGAACGCTTGAAAAAATCTGCTCTTCAGAGATTGCCACGGACTGGGGCGTCAGGATTCTGACGAACAGGAGTTCTCTCTACGAACCGCTCAACTATAATTATGGCGCTGTCTGGCCGTTCCTCACAGGGTATGCGGCGGTGGCCCTGTATCAGCACAATCATTCCCTTCAGGGCTTTCACCTGTTGATGAGCAACGTGGAGCATGTTTTTGACAATGCCCTGGGGCATATAACCGAGCTCTATTCTGGAGCGCACCATGTGTGGCCTCAGGAAGCGGTAGCTCATCAAGGGTTTTCGACGGGCGGGGTCGTGCTTCCTTTAGTCAGGGGGTTGCTGGGGCTTGGCGGCGATGCCTCGGCCGGGCAGGTCGTTTTCGAGCCGCGCCTCCCTGCGGACTGGCCTGAAGTTCGGGTCGAAAATTTCCGCCTCGGCGAGGAGAGATTCAACTTCGATTACAAAAGGAAAGAGGGCATGATTCGGCTCGAGGTCGAGTCACAGCCGGGAAACTCTTTCTCCCTCGTTTTTGCGCCGGCGCTGGGTGCTGGCACCCGAATTGTTCGTGCCTCAATCAACGGCCGGCCTGTTGAACCCGAGATTATTTTGCCCGAGGTCCCCGCTGGACCAAACATCCAAGTCCGGGTTCCGCCGTTCCAGCTTGCCGGTCACGATGTCGTCGAGCTCGAGTTCGAGCCCACTGTCGAGATCCTCCCTCCTTTTATTGAGTCCAGAGTCGGAGATTATGACAGGGGCTTAAAAATGATCCGGGTGTCGCGCGAGGGAAAGACCGTTCGGGTGGTGGCAGAGGGGCTGTCTGGTCACGATTACATCCTGCCCATCACGCGAAGCGGCCTGATTGCTGAAGTCACGGGCGCGACGCTCGACGGAGGCCACCTCCTCATCCGGATTCCAGGTGAAGAATCCCGTCGTTTCGTCCGGCACGAGATCGCCATCCATCTAAAACTCTGAGTTTGAATTCAGAGCATTCCGTCCCACTTTCACGGGTAGTTTGCCTCAAAGTCGAGAAATCCTCTAAAATAGATCGCTTAAGTCAACATTGAACATGGCAGATAATAGCGAGAAGCGCTCAGCTTCCCTCGTGGCCGGACTGGCCGCTTTCCTGGCGCCGTTCATGGGCGCTTCGGTGAATATTGCCCTGCCGTCGGTCGGACGGGAGTTCCAGGCGGATGCCGTGACGCTTGGCTGGGTGGCGACAGCTTATCTTCTGGCAGCGGCTGTTTTTCTTGTCCCATTCGGCCGGCTGGCGGACATCCACGGCCGAAAAAAAGTCTTCCTCCTGGGGATCGCAACGTATACAACAACCTCTTTTTTATGCAGCCTCTCGCGGTCCGAAGAAGCCTTGATTGCTTTCAGGATCGGCCAGGGAATCGGTGCGGCGCTCATCTTCGGGACGAGTGTCGCCATCCTGACCTCGGTTTACCCCCGGGGCGAGCGAGGCCGGGCCCTGGGAATCAACACGGCCGCTATCTACTTGGGTCTTTCGCTCGGGCCTGTGCTCGGCGGCCTCCTCACCAACGAGTTCGGCTGGAGGAGCATCTTCCTTGTCAACCTTCCCCTCGGCCTCCTCATCATCGCCGTCGTCCTCGCCCGGCTCAAGGGAGAATGGGCAGAAGCGCGGGGAGAAAAATTTGATCTCTTCGGGTCGGTTGCCTATGGCCTCACCCTGGTAGGGGTCATGCTCGGTTTTTCTCGAGTGCCGCAAAGGGCGGGGTTCTGGCTCTTCGGAGCCGGTCTTGTCGTGGCAACGGGTTTTGTCGTCCGGGAAAGGAGGATGGCCTTCCCGGTTCTCGATATCCGGCTCTTCCTCCAGAACAGGGTCTTTGCTTTTTCTAACCTGGCCGCGCTTATTAACTACAGCGCGACCTTTGCTGTCGGGTTTTTTGTGAGCTTTTATCTTCAGTACATCAAGGGAATGAGCGCGCAGAGCGCTGGCCTGATCATGATCGCCCAGCCGGTGGTGATGATGCTGTTTTCGCCCTTGGCCGGACGGGCCTCCGACAGGATTGAACAGCGCATCGTGGCCTCAATCGGCATGGCTATTTCAAGCGCGGGACTTTTTCTCCTGGCTTTTATGCGGGGGGCCACGTCCCTGGTCTTTGTCCTCTCGAGCCTCGCTCTTCTCGGGTTCGGGTTTGCCCTTTTCTCTTCTCCCAACACGAACGCCGTGATGGGCTCCGTGGAAAAGAAATCCTACGGCGTCGCATCGGCTACTCTGGCGACGATGCGCCTTGTCGGGCAGATGACGAGCATGGGCGTGGCCATGATGATCCTGGCTGTTTTCGTCGGGCGGGTTCAGATTGCTCCAGCCAGCCACGACGCTTTTCTCCAGGCGCTTCGGGTCGGCTTCTGCCTTTTCTCGGCTCTTTGCTTTGCCGGCGTTTTCGCCTCCCTTGCCCGCGGCCGCCGTCAGTGATTTCAGGTTGATCTCGCATTAAATAATCCTTTTCACACCTGCAGCGAGCCTCGGCCCTAAACTCGACCAGCCAGCCCAGACAGTAAAGGTCAAAAAAATGGCCTTATCGGGAAAGAGAAAGCCAATTGGTGAAGGTTCGCGGCCGCTCCCTCTCAGCCGCCTTGAGAACTTCCTAAACGGGCCCCGCAGGGCTACACGAGATGATCGGTCTCTCGCCTATTCAGGCATGCATCCCCAGATGCCTTCCTTGAGGAGATAGCTGTGTCCGCAGGTGCACGCATAAGTGGCCTCGTTACGCGTCATCGGTCCCTGGCCCCACCTGGCACACCGAACACGCACGCGGCGATGACCGCCATTCTCTGCAGCGCCGTTCTTCACCAGTTTCATGACGTTGGCGTACCCGAGATAGAAGCGCTTGTACCCTGTCATCGTCAGGCCTTCTTCCATGCCCCAGCGGCGGATTTGCCGAATCGAATGAAAAGACGCCTGGGGCGTCCAGAGCTTGTCGCCAAGGAGACGGCGGAGCTGCCAATCATCCAACGGTTGTCCCAAGTGCTTTTTGGCGAATGGCTGCAGCAGCCGGACCACGAACCGCGGCACCCGCTCCAGCGGCATAAGCGTTCGCACCGGCTTGAAAGCGTGGTAGATCGCGTTGTATACGTTCCACCAGTTATAAAGGAAGAGGACGAAAATCCCGCCTGGGGCCAGCACCCTGCTCGCCTCTCTGAACCCCTTTCGGCAGTCCGGCGTGTGGTGCAGCACGCCGATACATATCAGGCAGTCAAATGTATTATCCATAAACGGGAGGCTCAAGGCCGTTCCGTGGTAGATGTCCGCCTCAGGGTTTATCTCACGGCATCGGGCTAAGGACTGACGGCTGACGTCCACGCAGACCATGCGTGCGCCGCGGTCCGCCAACCCACGAGCAATCTCGCCAATGCCTGAACCGATGTCCACCACCAGCCGGTCGCGAAGCGATGAGTCCGGGAGAAAATCGCGCAGATACTCCCGCCACCAGGCGATACGGTTCGGGCCGCCTTCAATGAACGGGTATTGGTCGTAATGAGCCTGGGTTTGTTTCTGAAGTTCCTGGGTCATCGATGGATCCTCATCCTCCTCCTCTTCCTTGTTCCGTTTCAATACATTCTCCTGGATTTATACCCGCGACGGCGTTATCCTTCAATCTGCCTGGGCGTTCAGCCAACGCCTCGCCTGCCCATAAGCAAAATGGGCAGCGCGCTCATCGCTCGGAGAAGTGGGTAAGACAATAAGATAGCAACACTATCCTACTCCCGTCAAGATTCTTTGGGCTCTGTGACGAAAAGTGTGGTAAACATAAAAGGCCTTGGAAGACGATCGCCCCCCACGCGCCTCGCTCCCGTTCAGGTTCTTAACGCCGTTCC
>JARYMI010000065.1 GCA_029907205.1 Clostridiales bacterium | reverse complement strand
TACGATCGCGTGAGGTGAAATAGGTGCTGGGTTGCTCGTTTAGCCGCCGCACCAGAAAAACCAAATTCCTATTCTTTAGTAAGTCAATAGGGCAAATTTGATGATCATGGGTAGAGACGCCGATGGGCCGCAGATTTTCTCGCTTCTCCAGCGCCCCTTCCTGCGAACGAAACCCGGGCTTCGACACGGTCCGCATGAGCTGGAGCCGGGACCGGAAATGGGCGGGGTTCTTCCATCGCCGAGGCCTGCGAGGAGATCCTCTTGTCGATGGGCAGAAGGGAGGAGGCCTACCGCGGGTATTCCTTCGAGGCCAACCGGTACCGGTTCCTGGCCTCGATCCTCAAGCCGATGTGACAGCCCGGATTTTCTTTTTCGCACCGCTAACACAATAAACGATTTTTCGACAGGTCGGCCCGCGCCGCCGACTTGCTTTAAGGGCGGTCCTTGTTATACCCTCTCCGGGTGATGGCCGACCTGTCCGCCGTGACGCTTTCATCCCGCGAGCATCCTGAGATCGTGCTTTCACCGTCGGGCCGCCTCTTTCTCGAGCCGCCCGACTTCCCCGGCGGCGCGCCCCGCGTCCGGCGTCTCTGCCGGTTATGGGGGGAAGATCCGGCCCTGGGCCTTCTCGAACTCGCCGGTGCAGCCTGGGACTCCCCGCCGTCGGCCGTCTACGGCTTCTGGCGCGGCTTCGCCCGCGACTATCTGGCCGCCCTTTGCCAGACTCCGGGGGTCGAGACGAACCCCGCGGCCGCGCCCGAGGCCCCCGGCGCCGAGCATTGGCGTGCCCTCGCGGAGCGCGTCCCCCTGATGAAGGGCCTCGAGTACCTCACGCCCAAAGTCCTCGGCCGGCTCTGGGAGGCCCTCGACGCCCGGGCCCGGCAGGAATACGCCGCTCATCCGGGAGGTCCCGCCGGATGGCTGAGGGAGCGCGATCCGAACTGGCGGCTCGTCGGCCGGGTCACCTTCCATCTTGCGGAGAACAAGCGCAGCCCCGAATTCCCCTTCGCCTTCATGGCCACCTACACCGGGCGCCTGTCCGACCGGTCCAAGCCCCAGTACATCCCGCTCGGGCGGGCCCTCCAGGAATATGCCGGAAGCAAGAACAGGAACGTCCTCCTCAAGCTTCTCTCTCCGGTCCGGGCCGCCGCCGAAAAAAGCCCCCTCGTCGGACGGATGGTGGACTCGGGCGAGATCTACCGGCCGCAGGCCTGGACGCCGCACCAGGCCTATGGCTTCCTCAATGAGATCCCGCTCTTCGAGGCGAGCGGGATCATCGTCCGCGTACCGGACTGGTGGAGCGGAGGCCGTCCGTCGCGGCCGCGGGTCAACGTGACCATCGGCGAGAAAAAGGGGACCGTCCTCGGGCTCGACACCCTGCTCGATTTCAGCGTTGAGGCCACGCTCGACGGAATGGCCCTGACCGAGGAGGAGTGGCGGGCGCTCGCCGGCTCCGCGCCCGGGCTCGTTTCGCTGCGGGGCAAATGGGTGGAGGTCGATCCCGGGAGGCTCACCGAGCTCATGGACCATTGGAAGAGCGTCCAGAGGGAGGCGGGGAAGGACGGGTTGAGCTTTCTCCGGGCGATGCGTCTGCTCGCCGGCGTCGACGGCCCGGAACGGGAGCCGCTCGCCGGGCTCGACGCCGAGTGGTTCGGCGTCCGGGCAGGGCGAGGTCTGGAGGCCATCCTCCGGGCCCTGCGCGATCCCGGTTGTCTGGACGAGAAGGCCATCGAACCCGGACGTGAGTTCCGGGCCGTCCTCCGTCCCTATCAGCGCGAGGGCGTCGCCTGGCTCCACTTCCTGGCCAAGCTGGGACTCGGGGCCTGCCTGGCCGACGACATGGGCCTGGGCAAAACGCTCCAGTTCCTGGCGCTCCTCGTCCTCCTTAGGCGGGATGCCGCGCCGGACGCCCCTCCCGCCCTCCTCGTCGTCCCCGCTTCGCTCGTGGCCAACTGGAAGGCGGAGATCGAGCGCTTCGTCCCCAGCCTGGCCGTCCTCTATGCTCATCCCTCAGAGACGCCGGCCTCGGAATGGGAGGATCGCTTGGAAGGGAGGGGGCGGGGCCGCAAGGCCCGCCTGGACCTGGTCATCACCACCTACGGCGTCCTCCACAGGACGCAGCTGTTCCGAGGGCGGAAGTGGAGCCTGGTCGGGCTCGACGAGGCCCAGGCGGTGAAGAACCCGGCCACCCGGCAGGCCCGGGCGGTCAAGGAGGTCCGGGCTCCGCGCCGGGTCGTCCTGACAGGGACGCCGATCGAGAACCGCTTGTCTGACCTGTGGTCGATCTTCGACTTCCTGAACCCCGGGCTGCTCGGCTCCGAGCGGGCTTTCGGGAACTACGCGAAGACGATCGTCGCGCGGGGGCCGGAAGGGTACGGACCGCTGCGGGCCTTGGTGCGTCCCTACATCCTGAGGAGGCTCAAGACCGACAAGAAGATCATCGCCGACCTGCCCGAAAAAATGGAGGTTAAAGCCTTCTGCCACCTCACGCCGGCCCAGGCGGCGCTCTACCGGGACATGGTGAAGGAGCTCGAGGAGCGGCTGGCGACAAGCGACGGGATCGAGCGGCGGGGCGTCGTCCTAGCGGCCATTCTCCGGTTCAAGCAGATCTGCAACCACCCCGCCCAAGCCGCGGGAGACGGCGACTACGCGCCTGCGAGGAGCGGCAAGTTCGGACGGTTGCGGGAGATCTGCGAGGAGCTCGCCGCGAGGCAGGAAAAGGCCCTGGTCTTCACCCAGTTCCGGGAGATCGTCGATCCGCTGGCCGATTTCCTGGCCGGGTTGTTCGGTCGGCCGGGTCTCGTCCTCCACGGCGGGACGGCCGTACGGGCCAGGCGGGGCCTCGTCGAGGCCTTCCAGCGCGAGGACGGGCCGCCTTTCTTCGTCCTGTCGCTCAAGGCGGGCGGGACCGGACTCAACTTGACGGCGGCCGGCCACGTCATTCACTTCGATCGTTGGTGGAACCCGGCCGTGGAGAACCAGGCCACGGACAGGGCCTTCCGGATCGGCCAGACCAAGAACGTCATGGTCCACAAGTTCGTCTG
Source organism: Clostridiales bacterium (assembly GCA_029907205.1). Taxonomy (GTDB): domain Bacteria; phylum Acidobacteriota; class Aminicenantia; order Aminicenantales; family UBA8522; genus JARYMI01. The sequence continues at coordinate 2,902 of JARYMI010000065.1, read as the reverse complement.
CAAGGGGACGGTCGAGGAGAAGATCGACGCCCTCATCACGGAGAAGACGGACCTGGCCAAGGGGCTGATCGAGGAGGGCGTGGAGAAGAGGCTGACCGAGATGACCGACAAGGAGCTGCTGAGTTTCGTGGCCCTCGACCTCCACCGGGCCGCGGGGAGCGAGTGATGAGCAGGCGATGGGGACGGGGCTGGAGCCGGGGGTATGAGAGGTATGACCGGTTCTGGCCGCGCTACGTGCCGGTCGCGGAGCGGAGGGCGAAAGCGGAACGGCAAAAAGAGAAGCTCCGCAAGAAGGGCGAGAAGCTCGATCCCGTCGTCATCGCGGGGAGGGCCATCGCCCGGACCTTCTGGGGGAAAGGCTGGTGCGACCACTTGGAGGGCCACTGCGACTTCTGGAACCGCCTGGGGCGCGGCAGGGACTATGTCCGCAACGGGTCGGTCTGCGACCTGGTCATCGAGCCGGGCCGGGTCCGGGCCCGGGTCGCCGGCACCGCCCTCTACAGGGTGGAGATCGGCATCAAGAAGCTGCCGCCGGCCCGTTGGAAGGCCATCCGGCAGGCCTCAACCGGGCGCATCGACTCGGTCGTCGAGCTTCTTCAGGGCCGCTTGTCCGACGCCGTCATGAGCGTGATGACCCATCCCAAGAGCGGTTTGTTCCCGAGGGGGAACGAGATCGAGATGAAGTGCACGTGCCCCGACTACGCGGTCATGTGCAAGCACGTCGCGGCCACGCTGTACGGCGTGGGGGCGCGGCTCGACGACCGGCCGGAGCTCCTCTTCGTCCTGAGGGGCGTCGACACGGCGGAGCTGTTCGACGAGGCCGTCGAGTCCGGCGTAGTGAAGAAGGCCCGGTCGGGGCCCGCGGGACTCGAAGAGCGCGATCTATCCGAGATCTTCGGCGTCGAGATCGAGGCGATGGAGGCGGCCCCATCGAAGGACGCCCCGAAGGCGAGACGGAAGAAGGCGGCGCGGGGCACGAAGGGGACGCCGGCGCGGGGGACCGGGGCGACTCGACCGCTGCCGCCCGCAAAAGAGAAAGGGCGGCGGACGGGCAAGAAGCGGGCTCTTTTGGGGGAAACGAAGGCCGCCATGGCGCGAGCCCGGGCCCGGGCCAAGCGAAAAATGAAAGACATCGGCCGGCGGCGCAGCCGCTGAAAACCGGGGAGCAGGACCCCCGTCTATGCCGCGAGGTCGGGCGATGCCGAGCTTTCGTGAACAGAAATCACTATCGAGTGAGATGTGCCTTGGCTGCTGCAGTCGATTGATAATAAAGAAGTAAGCCAAATCCCCAGTCAATGCCAACAGGCTTAATGGCGATTTTCAGGGCTCGAATCGGGGTTTAAGCGAACTCGCCGCTATTATCAGAAAAATACTTCAGCCAAGACAGCGCCGCCGGCGGGCGCCGTGGGCGGATGTGTAAACCTTTCCGCCCTTGACCTACAGTTGAACGTCATTGAGAATCATTTGAATCCTCGCTCGCCTTTTATGACGGATAGAGAAATGGAGCAGGCGCGGCGCTCGAGGAATTGATTGTTTTTCTATTGACAAGGTGTAGCCAGTGGGCTACAATTCAGGTACTCTTGAAATTCGCAAGACAAAGGCGTTTGCCGCCTGGATCGACGGATTGGGCGATGTCTGTGGTCGTGCTCGCATCCTCGTGAGGATCGAAAGACTTGCTGCCGGAAACCCAGGCGATGTTAGGCCCGTTGGAGAAGAAGTTTCCGAATTGAGGATAGGCTATGGACCCGGCTGTCGCGTGTACTTCAAGAAGATCGGCAATGAGCTGGCGATCCTGTTGGCAGGCGGAGACAAGAGCACGCAAGAAAAGGATATCAAACGAGCCTTGCGCTTAGCGAGGAACCTTTAGGAGGCGAGGATGGCCAGGACCGTTACGACTCGATACGATGTGGCCGAGCACCTCCGCACCCCCGAGGACATGGCCGCTTACCTGGAAGCCAGCCTCGAAGATGCTCGCGGTGATGCGGCTTTTATCGCCAAGGCCCTGGGCGACATCGCCCGCGCCAAGGGCATGTCAAGAGTGGCGCGCGACGCCGGGCTGTCCCGCGAAAGCCTGTACAAGGCGCTATCCGGCGAGCGAAGTCCGGGCTTCGACACGATCCTGAAGGTCATGAAAGCCCTCGGCTTGCGGCTTAGCGCCGAGGCGATCCCCCAAAGGGGCCCATTTTCCAGACGGCGGCTTTGAGGAAAATTCGGGGACACAAGGAAAATTCGGGGACACAATACCTGTCGCCCATTTTTTTCTTGACGCGCGGCCTCGAAAAAGGGAAATAGGTATCATGTCCCCCGATAAATGGAGAGCGTACGGCGACCTGGCCTGGACCGAGCCGCTGCTGGCGTCCCCCGACGAGTACGCGGACGGGGCGCGCCATTTCGTCAAGCTCATCCGCGAGCATTCCCGCATCGAGGTCCGGACGCTGCTCCACCTGGGGTGCGGGGCCGGCGGCCACGACCACACCTTCAAGAAAAGCTTCGAGGTGACGGGCGTGGACATCAGCGAAGGGATGCTCGCGCACGCCCGCGCCCTCAACCCCGAGATCCGCTACCTCCGCGGCGACATGCGGACGGTCCGGCTGGGGGAGACGTTCGACGCCGTCGCCATCCCCGATTCCATCGGCTACATGACGACCCGCGCTGACTTGCGCAGGGCGCTGGCGACCGCCGACAGGCATTTGAGGCCGGGCGGCGCGCTGCTCATCGTGGCCCTGGTCAGGGAGGATTTCCGGGAGAACAACTTCGTGTACGCGGGGGCGCGGGGGGACGTCGAGCTCGTCGTGTTCGAGAACAACCACGCCCGCGGGCCGCGGTCGGCGAACCGTTCGGCGACGGCCCGGCCCCGGCCGCCAGCTATTGTGGCCCGAACAAGCTCCACCTGGTGTTCAAC
>JARYMI010000064.1 GCA_029907205.1 Clostridiales bacterium | reverse complement strand
CTACGATCGCGTGAGGTGAAATAGGTGCTGGGTTGCTCGTTTAGCCGCCGCACCAGAAAAACCAAATTCCTATTCTTATATTCGGCGGGTTCACTGACGGCCATCAAGAGCTGGTGCGAAGCGATCCGAGGAGGGGGAGGTTTCGCTGCGACAAAGGTCAGCTTGAATGATCCGGAAGGTCTACGAGGTTGAGCTGCTCGTCTGTCCTGAGGTGCGGAGGCCCGATGAAGGTCATCGCATTTATTACGGACTACTCCGTGGTCGATAGAATCATCCATCACCTCAAACTCACGTTTGTCGCGGACAAGCTTCCCCCTCCTTGCATCGCCTATCAGGAACTCTTGATGGCCTGCGAGACCTCGGCCGAGTATTTTTCATGAGATTTTCTTTAGCCAGGAGGACAGGTCTATCAGATTTTAGATGCTTTTATAATTTCCCTATGCTTTTTACCTATCTTCCGCCATTTATTGCTCAACTTGACATCTAAGCTCATTATTTTTTATCATTCATGACGATGGGAGGAGGCAACATTGGGGCATGAACGCTCATTCACATAGCGCAATAGACAGTCAATAGAAAACGAAATTCTTATAAACTTATAAACTTAAACTCATTGGTTCCATAAATACAAGGAATGGTGGGGTAATACCCGTGGAGATTGACCTGGCCAAAGAAGGGGGGACGTGGAAAATCCTCAGCTTAAAAAAACCGACGCCAGATTAACTGAAAAAGAAGCGGACAAGGCAGAGTCCGCAGGCGGGAAGGAAGTTCCTTGTTTGGCCAGGAATAGTTGACGATCCTGTTGATGAGCCCGCTCACAAGCCAGCCCAAAGCCAGGCCGAAGACGCCCCCTAAAAACCCGATAGCGCTCGATTCGAAGAAGAAGACGCGCTGGATGTCGCCTGCGATTTCAAGAAGGGAACGCCTCAGATGAAAGGCGTATTTTCCTCTCGGTTTTCGTAATGCCCGTGCCTATACCTGTAAGGTGCTCCTCTACCCCTGACTTTGATCCCTTATCTTCCCATGACTGCCACACTTATCGCCATAGAGCCTGCAAATTCTTGACTCTACCCTTAGATCATCGGATAATAAAAATCAATGGGAGTTGGTGAGCATGTTTAAAGAAATTATCGGGAAAAGCAAATCCTCGGAGCAAGTGAGAGCTTTTATCTCAAAGGCCTCAAAATTGGACTGGCCTGTTCTCCTCATCGGAGAAACAGGGGTGGGAAAAGAAGTCGTAGCCTGGAATATCCATCACTTGAGCTCAAGAAAAAGCAAACCGTTCGTTCCAGTGAATCTTGCCTCAATCCCCTTTCCTCTGGCCGAATCAGAGCTGTTCGGCCATCGCAAAGGAGCTTTCACCGATGCCAAAGAAGAGAAAACAGGGTTGATCGAAGATTGCGGGGGCGGAACAGTTTTTCTTGATGAAATAACCGAATGCTCGCTCGACCTTCAGGCTAAATTGCTGAGGTTGCTCGAATATAGGGAACTGAGGAGGGTTGGGGAGACAACAATGAGAAACGTTGACGCGCGCTTCATCCTGGCGACAAATAAAGAGCCCCTCAAAGAGATAAAACAAGGCAGATTAAGGAGAGACCTTTATTACAGGATTAATGTCCTTAAGCTGAGGATACCGGCCCTTCGGGAAAGAAAAGAAGATATCCCTTTATTTATCGAGAAGTTCCTCCAGGAATTAAAAGAAGGATTTAGAGAGGAAAAGCGACTGAGTTCGAAAGCTTGGGAAAAAATCATGGATTATTCTTTTCCCGGTAATGTGCGGGAACTTGAGAATCTCATTCGCAGGGCTTATATACATGCGGGGGGAAAAGAGATAAAGCCTGAAGATATCTCGGAAGAAGAAGAAGAAGAAGAAGAAGAAGAAATTCCAGTTAAGCTTTTCAAAGAGATGGTTATTAAAGGCCAGAGTTTCTGGCAGGTTGTTCATCGACCTTTTCTTCAAAGAGACCTTAACAGGAAACAAGTTAAAAATATTCTTTCCCTCGGACTTAAGGAAACAGGAGGCTCATATAAAAAGCTTTTTAGCTTATTTCATGGGGGGGAAGGTGAGAAGGATTACAAAAGATTTATGAGAATCCTCAAGCTTCATCGGCTTCAATAAATAAGAATCTACGTATTAGGTGGATTGAATCTATGTAAAATGTATTTTTCCTCATATCTGCAAATTTTGCTCTTATCATTATCTCTCATTTAATCAATAAGTTATCAAATAGTTTGGATTTGGCATGATATTTGCAATAAAACATATATATAAATTTAACCTGTCTAAAAGAGGAGGAAGATGAAGTTAATTGAGATGAACGGCAAAGCAAAAATTCTATCTGCGGCTTTAATAATCGTGTTGTGCCTCCTTTTAATGGCTCCCCCCTATCTCAACTCAGCAGAGGCAGATTGTGAGCTCGGGCTGGCTAAATGTTCCTTAGCCGCACTACTTCTTGCTATTGGTGGCAATCCAGTAGCGGCCGCCGCAATGGAGGTACTTTGTCTTTTGGGTTATTTATGGTGTTTGGAATTTATGGCATAAGAGAGAGGTTGAATATGCATAGGCAGATAAGAATGAAAAAATTTGCTTTGATTTTTACTCTGTTCTTATTGTTAATTCTTGTTTTTGAAAGCGGCCTCCTGATTCAAGCAGAAGTGACACGGGAAGACTGTGAGGATGCCTTTGATCTGTGCTGGGCTCTCTATGGGCTTTTTCCGTTGGGCCAACTTTACTGTTTAAATGGTTTTGTCTTTTGCATGCTTTTTTTAACGTAAGCCTGAAGTTGAACATCCTGAAAAAAACTCTGCTTTGAAATTTAAATAAATAGGGATATCATACTTCCTGTGAAAGCGCTTAAAAAATACGTTCAGCTTTTATTGTTTTCCGTTCTATCTATCACTCTTGTTTTTTATAATTTCCTGGAGGGAAAAAAACTCAAAGGAATTTCTCTGGAAGAAGTGTTGTCCATCGGCAGCTTAGAGGACGATACCTTGTATATGTGGGTTGGAATAACAACAGACTCCACTGGTCATATCTATGTGACAGATGCAATGGATTACTCAATAAAGAAATTCGATGCCAAGGGCGCTCTTATCAAAAAATCAGGAAGAAAAGGACAAGGCCCAGGAGAATTTCTGGCTCCGCGGCTAATTGAGTACCATAAAGGTTTGATTTATGTAACAGATGAAAAGATTCCCGGGATCCATGTGTTCGACGAAGATTTAAATTACAAATATCATATTATCCTAAATCTGCCCATTAATGACCTATGCATCACTCGAGATGACAAAATATGCGTCTTAAGTGGCTTTGCGGCCAGTCCCGAAGGGCTTGTTATCGTTAATCCTAAGGGAAACAATAAGGTTGATTTAAAAAATCCGATGGATGGGGAAGGATTTTGGTCAAACTGGAAAAAATTTAAAATCGACAGCGCAGGGAGCTTCTATTTTGTCTCCACGTTTGAAGACAAGATTGAGAAACGGGATGGCCAGATGAAGGAAGTCTGGTCTCGCAGTTTATTAGGCAAAAAGAAGGCAAAGTTTAAAAAAAGAACAAATTTCGGACCTTCCGAAATCCCCACCGAGGTTTTATACAAGGACATCGCCCTGGACGTCTATGGGAATCTTTTTGTTTTGGGAGGGCATGTATCTCAAAATCGCAGCCGCGACATCTATGTTCTTGATAACCAGGGTAACCATTTGCTAACCCTGACCCTGCCTGAATTAAGCCACTGCATTCACATTGATAGTGAAAATTGCTTGTATTCAAGGGCGGGAATGGCCACGATCATTAAGAAATATAAGCTGAAGTATGCGTATTAAACGAATGCCGTTAATCGCTGGAAGAAATTCCGGGTGTGATTCTATGAGGAACGGTATTCTGCGCAACAGGACGTATGAAAAAGAAGTTCAGAAAAAAGATTGATTTGCTACTAATCATCGGAACAATCATCTCTTTTTTCAGTCCCCTTAACTTCCCAGGTTTTCCCCAGGATAGGCAATCCTATCAAAATTTGCTAAGCGCAGGGCCTCTTCTCTTGATTATCATTGATTTTAAAGATTTTTTTTGTCCCTTTTGTCTTGAATATCTTAGCTTTTTCTGTGACCTCATCTATTCAAAAGGATTTGAGAATTTCACTGTCGGGATCCTCACCTTTAGAAATGAGGGAGGTCGGGAAAACGTTGAAAGCGAAGCAAAAATTATGGAAAGAAGATTGAGGGGGTTCATCATCGGTAACAATATTAGGTTTCCTGTTATTCTGGACCGATTTCATGCTTTGGCCGATTGGGATTTAGGGGAATACAAATTGATCTATTTAGACCTCACAAGGAATATATTGAAGAAATATACTTTTCCATTGACTAAAGAGCAGCTGGACGAGATTTTTTTCTTTCAAAAACAGTGAGGGAGGATGAAATGGAAGCCGTTTTATGGGTTTATATCAGGGTCGCTTTTTCAGGATTGGTCTATTTTATTATTAATGCATTAAAATTCCAAACAAAGAAGAAACTCGCAGGAACAACATATTTCAAGTGGTCATCAAAATTCAATCTTGGCATTCCTGCTAATAGGATCAATTGGATGATTGTTTCGGTTTACCTTGCAGCGACCATCTATTTTGTTGTGACTGAGCCGAAGATGGTTAGTGATTACCTCTTAATTGTCATCTTTATCCTCTTCTTCAGCCACTATCCAAAATGGAACAGGCTAGTTGGCTCCAAAGGATCCTCATGGGATTAAACTTTGTCTCTTGGGAGAAAATGATTGAAAAGAAATTGATAGAGAAGAAGAAATCTAAATATCTGGAATTGAGATGGGCCTCTGATTTGGACGCAAAGAAGACAAGATTCAGGAGAATTCAAATTCCTCCCCGCGAATATAGTAAGCTAATCCCAATCTTAGAGCGGTCTTAGTTTAGCTCATCTTATACAATCGAAAAATACAACTTTGGATTGTCTCTCCCGGGAAAAGGACGAGGTGTCGTTGGCAAGTAAAAAGTCCCAAAAATGGGAAAGAAAATGACCCACCCTTTTTGGGGCTTTGTGGGCATAAAGCTTAATCTTTTAATTATCGGTTGCATCTTCTAATTTAACCTTCTATCCGGCAGTGATGGATTATCCTGTCGATTATCGCTGTGGCCAGCACCGGGTCCCAGAACACCTCGCCCCATTCCTCAAAGCTCTTGTTAGAGGTGATGATCATCGAGCCTTTTTCATAGCGGTTGGAGACGATCTCATAGAACTCATCCACTGTATGCTGGTTTAGCCTCTTGAAGCCTAATTCATCGATTAATGTTGAGCTCAACATTAATCGATGAAATCGGTTACATTCCGATCGACCGTCATGGCGCTCATCTTTTCTTCCAGCTCATCTCCCGTCCATAAGAGCGGGGAGCGATGATTCTAACTTCCAATCGTAGCTTCAGCCAGTGGAATGAGATCTTCGGAGACCCAGTGATAGCGACGGCAATATTGGACCGGATGCTCCATCATTCCACCACTATTAATATTAAAGGAAACTCTTATCGGCTCAAGGAAAAGGTCTCCTCCGGCCCATCATCAAGGAAGTCGTCGAGCGCTATCTCGACTGCGGCAACCCCCGCTGCGGGTTTGCCCGCATCCGCTGTCCTTCGTGTGGGGAAGAGAGGCTCGTGATGTTCTCATGTCGTAGCCGTGGATTTTGCCCATCCTGCCATTCGAAAAGGCTTGAGGAATGGGGCGAGTGGATGAGGGAGGAGCTTCTTCTGGATGTCCCCCACCGCCAGGTCGTCTTCACTATCCCCAAGATGCTGCGCATCTTTTTCAAATACAAGCGCCAGCTTCTGGGCTCACTCTGCCGGGCGGCCGTCCGGGCGCTCCTTAAATACTTCCAGGCCACTACCGGCGCTGAGCTTCGCCCCGGCGTGGTAGCCGCCATTCAGTCGTTCGGGCAGAAAATTAATTTCCATCCGCATGTCCACTGCCTAGTGACCGAGGGAGG
>JARYMI010000063.1 GCA_029907205.1 Clostridiales bacterium | reverse complement strand
CCGTTCGCAATGACAATTTAGCTCTGCGGAAATTGCGGCCTGGCTGGCGCAACCTGATGATAACAAAACAATAACCTATTTTTTGAAAATAATTTCACAGCACCCCAAAATTTATTTTTCAGTTCGTCATTGTCTTTTACCCTCTTTTTATAAATTCTTTTAAACCCCTGATCCCAGGTTACTTCAATCACTCTCCAAATCCTTGAACAGTTGTTTTATTGTACCTTCTTTAACATTTCCTTTTCTTAGGTTAGCCATCGCTTCTTTAGCCCTCCTGGCAATATTTTCTCTTTTTGCCTCTATGAGCTGCTTTTTTATAATTTCAAAGGCATACTCCTTATCGTCTCATGCCAAATGGCTAAAAACTTCGATAAATTTGTTCAAAGCAGTTTCATTCATAGTTTCCTGAACCTCCATTGAATCATTTTTTTTATAGTATAGCATAAGAAGAGGTGTCAATCCTCAGTATATGAACATCATGTCCCGAATTTCAGATGTAGCCTTTGAGCCGGTACCAGGCGATCGCCGCGGCCTCCCTCAAAGCCATGAAAAAGTATCCCGACCGCCGGCGCAGCCGGTTCATCAGGTCATCATAACCCTTCCCGCTCGGCCGGTGAGAGGCGAACTCCGACACCCTGAGCTCCCTGACGAGCGCCGGATCATCCTTCGCCGCCACGTAACCGGTCACCATCCGGAAATTCCGAAACCAAGCCTTTTCGAAACACAGCACCGCCCGCCGCGAATGGAGAGGCGAAGTGCCGATCGTCAGCGCGCTGTCCAGCCAGACCCCAGTCTCCCCGATTTTCAGGATGTTCACCGGATGGCCTGACGTCTGGCTCGGCACCGGATCGAGCACGACGGCGCTCTTCGGCAGGCCGAGCCAAACAGCCGCCTCCGCGTAGACCTCGGCCTCAGTGACCACTGATGCGCCGCCGCCCGTGAAAATGACTTTTTTCCCGTATCCGTCGATGTAGAGCTGGACGGCCGTGTAGATTCTCTTCCAGCCTTCCTCGGTCGGCAGGTTGTGCCCGGCCAATCCGCCGGCGAGGCAGACGATGTAGTCCCCCTTCTCCGGCCGCTGCGAAAGGATCATCAACCTGTCGAAGAAGACCGGCCAGCCCGCCGCCATCCAGACGACAAAGACATTCACCCCGATTCCGGCAATCACCAGGTACGCCTTCACAATCTTCTTGAATTTCTCCATATTTCCTTCTCCCTCATCCCTTGAAAACCCGGGACAGCATACTCAATTCCTTATTTGGTTTGTAAAAATCGGGACGTGATACTCAATTCCCTATTTGATTGATTTCATCCAAGGGGTCATCACGAGGCTTCTGGAAGAAGCCGTGGTGATCTCAGCCGCATGTTGAGATTGCTTCACTCCTTTCGCAATGACCTGTTACTGAGATTGCTTCGACTTCGTCTCGCAATGACAATTTGTTGTCCTTGGCCCTTTCTTGTCATCGCGAGGGAGCGCAGCGACCGCGGCGATCTCACCCTGTTGAAATAAGTGATTGAGTATGCTGTCCCGAATTTCAATCTGATGTACTTCCCAACAAGAACACTTCCGCCGGCACAAAATGAAGAGCTCTTCCCCCAACCTCTTCTTTTTTATAAACATCTTTGGTTATAACATACGCCATCCTTAAATCCTCTTTATCCATGAACCTCAGTATGTTCTTTATGTCTTTTTTCTCAATCCGCGCCTGGAATTTCACCTCAACCGGAATCACCTCCCTATTCTTCTTCCCTTCCTCCTCCGCCCAGACAAAATCCACTTCTCCGTCGACGTTTACCCTGATGTAATAAAGCTTTCTTCCCTTTTCTCTGCCGCTGAAATAAAGATGAAGGCCCACCACATTCTCCAGGATAAAACCAGCATTGTCTTCCCTGACTTCATATTCCTTGAGGACAGCATTCCTCAGTCCCTGGTCAACTATCAAATATTTTTTCTTCGCCTTCAACTGTTCTTTTATGCCGGCAAATTTCAAAACCTCGACAATTAAATAAGAGGCCTTGAGGAATTCGATATAATTGATGAGCGTAGCCCTATCCAGCTTTGCTACATCATTAACTGTCTCATAAGATAGGATTCGGCTCTGGTGGGCTGCAATAAACGCGAACACCTGCTCCAGGATTTTAGGATTCCGGATGTTATAAAGCGTCGCGATGTCTTCGAAGATGGCTTTCTTGGGAATATCATTGACTAAAAGGGAAAACCACCGAAGTTTGGCCTCCCGCTGCTTTTTGACTTCGAACCATTCAGGAAATCCCCCGACTACGATGTATTCTCTAAACACCTCTTGAAAATCATTTCGGACTCTTCTGATTTCATGTTCATCCCAAACATCGAGCTCATCAATAGAAATTGCCGGGGGATCAAACCCGTAAAACCTGGCAAATTCATGGAAATCAAGAGGAAACATCTCGATTTCATCCATTCTTCCCCGGAGAAAAGCATTGGCATCTCTCTGGAGGTTCAGGCTTGATGAGCCGGTGATGACAAACTTTATATCCTGTCTCCGGTCATAAAAAGATTTCATCCATCTGTACCAATCATCAAAAAGGTGGACCTCATCGAAAAATACGTATTTTTTCCCTTCAACAGCAATGTTTTCCAAGAAATAATCGAGGAGATCTTTCATCACATTGTCCGAATAAGCCGAGAGCGAAGGGTCATCAAGAGAGTAATAGAGAATATTCCTGGAATTTCTCCCCGTTTGAATGAGCTCCTGGATGGCCTGCTTGAGCAAAACACTTTTGCCCGCTCTCCGTGGTCCGGCTAATAGCGATATCCTGGGTTGCTCAAGTTGCTGGATGAGAGTGCCAAAATGCTTGCGTTTCAGGGCATAAAGACGGGCTTCTCTGACTCTATTTGTCAGCCACCAGTCATTAATTTTTTCGAGCTCGCCCCTGAACCTTCCATAATCAAAAATCATCGTTAACCTTTAATATTAACTAACATACTCAACAATATTATGCGTATATTAATTATCAATGTCAACAATATTAGTTATTTATTATGGACTATAACCAGTGTCATCGCGAGGGCCGCAGGCCCCGTGGCAATCGCTCCTGTGTCATCACGAGGAAGCGCAGCGACCGCGGTGATCTCAGCAATGACTGAGATTGCTTCACTCCATTCGCAATGACAGGTTGCTGAGCAATGACCCGATGTGTCATCGCGAGGGGCGATGCGACGTGGCGATCTCAACCGCATGTTGGGATTGCTTCGCTCCCAAGAGGTCGCTCGCCATGACAATTTAACTATCTTTCTGTCATCAACACCATTCAGGCTGCCTTCGAGAGGAATCCTTTTATGCCGGCATGTAGGGACCCTTAACGATCTTCTACCTTATTGGCGTGATTAGGCAGGCTGAATAGTTACTCTGCTTTGGGCTTGTGATCCCGACACTTTGGGACAACGCCTTTTTTTAAGGAATGGAAAGAGCAAATTTTATGGCTTTGTTGACTTGTTCGATTTTATCGCTTCGAAGAAGGCAGATTCTTTCGCTCAATAATTCCTTCCTTATTGTCACTATTGTGTCCAAATTCACGACACACTTCTTAGGAAGTCCATCTTCAGGACCGACAGGCACTTCAACAGGAATATTCCTGATTGTGGAGGTTACTTCTCCTACCGTCACAGCATTTCTTATTGCATAAGCTTCATCGCGGGAAAGAAGAACAACCTGGCGTTTTCCAACAGGCGATGGCAACTCTGCCCACCAAACCTCCCCTCTTCGCATCACCACTCCTCTCGTGAGAATGAACTTAAGGAAGCTTTTTCCCAGGCTTCAATTTCCGAAAGATTCTCTGGAATTCTTTTATAGCCTTCCTCATAAATTCTTACCATTCTTTCCCTTTCCCTTGTTTCTTTCCAGACCCTGATAGCCTCGCGGATGAAGCTACTACGTGTCAATCCCCTTTTCTTCCTGAGACTCTCCAATTCCTCAAATTCATTTCCAGGAATACTTACTGCAAATTTAACAGAATTGCTCAATGTTTTGAACCTCCATTAGTATTACTATTGTTATACTAAAGTATTACTGAATATTTAACATCTGTCAAGCATAACTGCCTGCACCTTCGGGCGCAAACACTCTTCACATATCGATGGAAAAATTGGGGTCAGACCCCAATTTTTTCTGTGATCGACGCATCGCGGTTTCGAAAATTATTAGAATGGGAAGTCAGAGAATAAGAGCAAAGAGCTCGTTCGGGGTAATGATCTTAATGCCGTGGAATGTTTTGAGATCTAAGAGATGTTTATCGCCGCTCAGGATGTAATTTGCTTTTCCCTCCTGCGCCAACTCTAGAAATTTATCGTCAGATGGGTCCTGGGTAATGACATGGAAAGTGCTTTTGACCTTGACGGGACTTACATACGGCAAGAGCTCTTGCTCAATTATCCCCCTGATCTCCGTTCTCGTCAGCTTGAATTTGGGATAGGCAAGGGCTCTGGCATATTCTTTCAGGATTGCTGAAGACATGAGCACAGAGATATTGCCTTTCTGCCATAAAGAGACAAGCCGGCTCGTCGGACCGCGAAATAACACGGCTGAGATGAAGACACTCGTGTCGATAACGATTCTTGGAATTGGATCGCAGCTCACCTTTTTCTGGCCCAGGCGATGGCATCCTCGATATCCTGAGGGACAATGCCGAGCGCGCCGATCTTATCCCGAACCTTTTCCAGGAGAATTTCATTTTTCGGTGTCATTTTGACAGGCTCAAGAATGATCTTTCCCTTGGAGATCTTGACGTCGAAATATTCATAGTCTTTAAACTGCTCCATCACTTTTTTGGGCAGGGTGATTTGGTTCTTATACGTTCTTTTACAGAGCATAATGTTCACCTCGAACATAAAATAGAAGGAATAAATGAAAATGTCAAGTAAGAAAGTAATGCAAAGCTACGTGGAAAACGCCTTGGTTCTTTATGACGTTTATGATGTGACGTCCACCTATTTTGAAGACCGGACTTGTCCCTTGGCCAAGCTGGGGACTCCTGGGGACAGACCACTGGATCGGTTGTAGATTCAGATTAGCCATTTCCACGCCGGCACAACTGTAACATGGACCCCCTGCTCCTTGAAATCCTCTTAATACTAAATTTGAATTAATTATATCACAAAATCGCAACTAACCCAACAGGGGTAACTGCCTGCACCTTCGGGCGCAAACACTTTTCACATATCGATGGTATCATAGTAATGGTTCCGGGAGAAAAATAATTTACAAGCCTGTGATCGGAATGCTCACGCGATCTTCCTCCCGAAGATGATGCGTGCCAGGAATCCCGCTCCCCAACTGATATGCATAACAGCCCAAGCCACAGCCGCGAGCAGCCTCAGCCGGACAGGCACATAGCGGGGCGAATCATTGATATTTCCCTTTATGTCATTGCGAGCGAAACGAAGCAATCTCCTGGAGAATTTGCTCTCTTCCTCCATCCCAATGACTTGGGAACGAGCACCGGGAAACCGGCCGGCCAGTGCCACCCCCAGCAGCGTAACCGCATAAGCTGCCGGAATGAACAAGAACGCCGGTATCCACATCCCGAGGCTCAATTTGGGCACGGGGTTTATATCGTGCCCTTGCCCGTAAGTCTAAACTTAGATTAAGTCTTCAATGTTCCCATTCTGTGCCGGATAATGTTGTGAGGATAGGCTTTCCAAATTCAAGAACTTCCCAAAGAAATGGCGACGAACCCAAAGATTTTTCAAATTCCTCTTTTGACATAGTAATCGTTTCAATCAAACGGCCATGTTCGCATGCAACCTTAAAACTAATTTCACTGACCGTTTCTAAAAGGTGATATTCATCTATTCCAGAATAAACAACCAATATATCAATATCACTCCCTTCTGTGTCAATACCCTTAGCGACGCTTCCAAATAGATAAACACCTAAAATATTTTCACCCAGACGGCTTCTTAACTCAGAGGTAAAATAATTTATTATATCTTCAGTTATCTTTTCTAAATCTTTCACGTCTCATCCTCCTCTGTATTTGAGTCCATCTTTTATGAGTGGAAATCGATCAATCTTTTCTTTTGACTGTATTATCCCACGCTCTACAGTTATAGGCAAATGATACTTCGTTTGCGTGTGCTTGATCAGTTATTGGCAATTCTTGGAAATGGTAAGCTGAATTCCTAGGGCAATGGTAAGCAGAAATCCCATGGTCACGGTAAACAGAAATCCCATAGGGACGGTAAATGGAATTCCCATTCTCTGAGAACTCCTGTATGGTGGAAAGAAACTT
>JARYMI010000062.1 GCA_029907205.1 Clostridiales bacterium | reverse complement strand
ATTTGTGAAGGGAAGAAATGCTCTCGATATTTACGATACAGGACTTATGAACGCGCGCAAAAACATCAGGGTCCACCCGCGCCTCCAACTCCTTGAGCGTGAAAGGAAAGATGTAGGCCTTGTCTTCCGTGTGCAAGAACGTGTATTCGTCCTTGGCTTCAAAACAGGTGATCCTGCTGTCGGGCACGATGAAGGTCATCGCTTTCCTCACCGACTATGCCGTGGTGGACAGGATCATCAACCACCTCAAGCTGACCTTTGTCGCAGCGAAACCGCCCCCTCCTCGGATCGTGTCGCAGGAGCTCCTGATGGCCGCCGAGACTTCGGCTGAGTATTTTTCGTGATTCTCTTTTTGACCGGGAGGAGAGGTCTATCGGATTTTAGATGCTTTTATAATTTCCCTAGACTCTTCAGTCCATCTTCCGCCATTTTTTGCTCAAGTGGACATCCACGCCCATTATTTTTTATCATCCATGACGATGGGAGGAGGCAAAATTGGCGCATGAATGCCCATTCGGCCGGCCCAGCAGAAAACGAATTTCCTATAAACTTAAACTCAAATGCAGGGGGTCCGGGTCATTTCAGGTGGCCGGGAGCCTGGCTGTGGCTCTCCGGCAAGCCTTCACGGCATTTTTTTCCAACTTGACATCCGACAACACCGGGATTTAGCATCCCCAACGATGGGATGGAACAAAATCGGTGTTTGAACGATCATTCGGCTAGCGCAGCAATAAAACTAATTTCTTATCAGCCTAATTTTGACTTTTAAACAACATTCTAATGAATTGCTATTGACAAATACTGTTCTTATGGGTATAAAAATAACGTTGGTCGTATGACCAATTTTATTGGTTAAATGACCAATTGAAACTGAGTTATTTATGGATTATTAAAAATGCTGGAACCATTGTTCAAATCAGGAATTAAAGAGAAGATTCTTTTGTATCTCTATACGAACGGCGAATCCTATCCCAGAGAAATGGCCAAAGCGTACAATTTCCATCTCAATGCGGTCCAAAACCAATTAATTAAATTAGAAAGAGGCGGCGTTCTCTATAGTAAACTCAAGGGCAAAGTGAGGTTGTTTGGATTTAATCCCAGATATCCCTTCAAAAAAGAATTAGAAGCTCTATTAGAAAAGGCATTGAAATTTATTCCTAAGGAAGAGATGGAAAAGTTCTATATAAAAAGGCTCAGACCTCGCCGCTCTGGGAAGCCGCTTTAAATGAAAATCAAAAATATCTCGTTAAAAGATCTGGCCATTTGCGTTTCCGACTTCTTATCCAAACATGGGGTTGATGTGGTTCTCTCAGGTGGAGCTTGTGTTACTATCTATACTCATAACAAATATATGTCTTATGACTTAGATTTTGTTCTGATCTCGGCTGAAAAACAGAAAGAAATAAAATCAATATTAGAAAAAATAGGCTTTCACGCAGAGGGAAAGCACTTCAAACACAAAGATACTGATTTCTTCATTGAATTCATTCCTCCTCCTCTTTCTGTCGGAGAAGAACCTGTAAAGGAAATTTCAGTGATAAGAAAGGGAAATCGCACCTTGAAGCTTCTCTCCCCCACAGATTGTGTCAAAGATCGTTTGGCTGCATATTACCATTGGAATGACAGGCAATCCTTAGAACAGGCTATTCTTGTCTGTGAAAATAATCCCATCGATTTAAGAGAATTGGAAAGATGGTCAAAGAATGAAGGAATGAGTGCTAAGTTTAATAAATTTAAAAGACTCCTCTCGCCCGATTCCTCAAGTCGCTTGGCATAACAGGAAGGACGGAAGCCGCGTGGTCGGCAGGAGAGCACCAGCAAGAGCAACATTGCTTTTCTTATCAGCGAGAAATTATCCCTTGAGGTGGATTTTCTTCTTGAACTCGGCGGCGTAAGTATGGCTGACGATGGCCTCTTTCCCCTCTTTGATCTTCACCAGCAGCCGCTCCCCGAACCATTTGTGAAGGGAAGAAATGCTCTCGATATTTACGATACAGGACTTATGAACGCGCGCAAAAACATCAGGGTCCACCCGCGCCTCCAACTCCTTGAGCGTGAAAGGAAAGATGTAGGCCTTGTCTTCCGTGTGCAAGAACGTGTATTCGTCCTTGGCTTCAAAACAGGTGATCCTGCTGTCGGGCACGATGAAGGTCATCGCTTTCCTCACCGACTATGCCGTGGTGGACAGGATCATCAACCACCTCAAGCTGACCTTTGTCGCAGCGAAACCGCCCCCTCCTCGGATCGTGTCGCAGGAGTTCCTGATGGCCGCCGAGACTTCGGCTGAGTATTTTTCGTGATTCTCTTTTTGACCGGGAGGAGAGGTCTATCGGATTTTAGATGCTTTTATAATTTCCCTAGACTCTTCAGCCCATCTTCCGCCATTTTTTGCTCAAGTGGACATCCACGCCCATTATTTTTTATCATCCATGACGATGGGAGGAGGCAAAATTGGCGCATGAATGCCCATTCGGCCGGCCCAGCAGAAAACGAATTTCCTATAAACAGCCTGGATGGTTCGGCCACGGTAAGATACGTCCATGAATAAGTGCTCCTTAAATAGGTATGATAACATATATATTATAGGGCAAAGGGCGTCCCATTGTCAAAAATCTGGCTTTCCCAATAAAAACCGCTTTGCTCTATTGGAAATAGGTCCAGTCAGGACAGGCGCGTTGGCGCCACTGGCCATGAGTGAATCTCAGCTTTGTCCTTTTCAGCCTTTGGGCTTGATGAATTCCTTGAAGGGCAGATAATCCCGGAGAGGTTCAATGTCCATATCGCGATAGAAATAATCCCAATAGGGGATGCCCTGTGCAGTCGCTTCGCGGAAGAGCCGAAGAGCCGTCTCTTTTTCACCGAGGAGTGAGGCGATGCACGCCCGGGCGTAGGTATGCTGGCCGAAAAGGTAAGGCCGCTTTAGCTCCTCAAGCTGCTTGGCTATCCTGAGCGCCTCTTGGCGAATGCCCAGCCGCGCCGCCAGACAGCCGAGGTATCTTGTATAGCCTATGTTTTCAGGAGCTTCTTTGGCAAGCTCTGAATAAAGAGCCAGCGCTCCTTCCCAATTCTCGGAATCATACATTGCTAGGGCCTGCTGGCTCCTGGAATAGGGCGTCTCTTTTTCCTGCTGCGGCCTCGCTTCGAGCCATTCGATGGCCCTGCCTAAGAGCTTCTGAGACTGTTCCTTGTAGCCACGAGCCCTCAGGAATTCGGCCGACCTGATCATCACATAGGCGGAGTTCAGCCCGCCTTCGGGTATAGGGACAAAAAAGTCCCCTGGAAAACTTCCCTGAGGCGCGAGACCATAGCTTTCATCGATGAGCTTTTCAAGCTCGGCTGTCCTTCCTAACGCAGCCAGGGCATAGGCCTCGAAGTAGAGGACCAGCATGACGCCAGAATATTGCTGGCGGCCCCGGCGGGCAGCCTGAAGTTCTTTTTTGTGCTCACCGAGCATATGATAAGCCCCGGTCATCACCTCCCAATATCCCCACCAGTCCTTCATCCAAATCCTTTCAGGATCGAGCTTAGAGAGGGCTTCCAACGCCTCACGGGGCAAATTGCTGTTCAAGGCGGCGAGCGCCCAGTTAAAAATCATGCTGCCTGCCCCATAGAGCCGGGCGGCTTCCCGCGTAGCCTTGAGATCTCCTGCCCAATCACCCCTCAGGTCGGAGATGATCATGTCGAGCTTGAGCTGATCGATTTTGGCGAGCTTCTCCCGCGATTTCTCCGCCTCTCTGGCAAACTCTTCTGCCTTTTCCATATGGCCCTGGTTGTAATATCCCATGATTATGCTGATAAGAGGGCTTTTGAAATCAGGGTCGAGCTCGAGAGACTTGAGGAAGTAGGGCATCGCTTTTTGAAATTCAAATCGATGAAAGAGCTCTTGCCCCTGCGCGAAAGCCCTGTACGCCTCGAAAGTCGGCAGGTGGCCGGATTCGGTTTGCGAAACGAAACGTTGGTCAAAGACCATGGCTAAAGCGCCGGCGACCTTCTGGCTGATTTCCTCGACGGCCTTCCCCGGCTCCTCCTGGGGAGCGCTCACCGGACCGATCGTTTTGACCAGTCGTCCGGCCCTGATGTTGGAGACGCCGGCCTGGATCGTAATGGCTCTCTGTTGAGCATAAAAAGACCCTGAGACATGTGTGCCCGCGCCGGATTCTCTGGCTGCTGCCCGGACGAATTCAGGTTTAGGAGGCTTTGAGGTTTCTTCGCTCTGGGGAAGCTGGACGACGGTCGCTATCCCAGAGCTTATCAGGACTTGGGTGATACGTTCTGAGATCATTCGGCCGAGAGAGTCGAACGACCGGTCGCCCGTCTGATTCTCGAACGGTGTGATGATGATCCGCTTCGGATCATATTGAGGCCCTCGAGTTAGAAAAAAAATGACAGCGGCTGATACAATAACCAACGCAGCAATAGCAGGGATGATGAACTTGCGGGGTGCGAGCTTGACCGTGATCTCGCGGGAGGCCCGGATTTTTGTCTTGGCTCGCGTCAGGATGCGATCAGTCAGGGGAAGACCCTGTTCCACGGCTGAAAGGCCGGCGACAAGCTCCTCGGCCGCTTGGTAACGCTTTGCCGCCTCTTTCTGCAGGCAGCACAGGATCAAAGTGTTTAACCCATCCGGGATATGAGGCACAAATTTTTTAGGAATGGGCGGCGGCTCGCTTTTGTGCTTGTTCGCGATCGAGAACGGCGTCTCGCCCTCAAACGGCGCGGCCTACGATCATCTCGAAGAGAATGATCCCTAACGAGTAGATGTCTGACCGGGCATCCGTCTCCTTACCCTCCACCTGCTCCGGGCTCATATACTCGGGCGTTCCGATAATCGTTCCCTCGCCCGTCAGCCCCTTCCCTAAAAGCGAGCGGGCGATCCCGAAGTCCATGATCTTGGCGTTGCCCTCCTTGTCGATCATGATGTTTCCGGGCTTGAGATCTCGGTGAATGATGCCCAGCCGATGGGCTTCCGATAGCCCCTCCGCCACCTGGCGGGCGATCGACACCGCCGTAGTTATGGTCAACTGACCCGTCTGCTTTATCAATCCCCTTAAATCCTGACCCGCCACATATTCCATTGTGATGTATGAAGCTCCTTCGCTCTCTCCGAGGTCATACATCTTGCAGACGCTCTTATGGGTGATCTTCCGCGCCACCTTCAGTTCGTTCTTGAACCGCTCGATGGCCTTCTTGTCAGCCGCGATCTCGGGCTTAATGAGCTTCAGTGCTACCTCTTCTTCGAGCTTCCGGTCATAGACGCGATAAACCGCGCCCATTCCCCCCGTACCTAGCTCCTCCAGAATCTCATACCGGTTGGCGAACAGAGTTCCCCTCGCCAGCGCCCCGGCATGCACCTCCAGCGTCCGGGTGATGGAAATTTCGGGCTTTTCAGAGGCAGGAAGAGGAGTCGCACACTTCCCGCAGAAGACGGAGTCCTTTGGATTCTCGTGCTGGCACTTCGGACAGATCACGTTCCTTGCCCTTCCGATCCCATACCCGGCCTGAGAGTATCAAGATACTCCCAGGATGTCAATTCCGCTGGCTGTCAACAAAAGAATCGAAGGGGCCCGGAAAAGTTGATCACAGCCTTGCCAAAAGCGTCTGATTCTGATATTTTTACGCGAAGAAAGCGAAAGCCATGTTCAGAGACCCGCGGGCGCAAATTGTCCGCAAGGAGAGCTGGCACGATTACCATCTTCTGGCCCTCAGGTCGCCGCTCGTTGCGCGCCGGTCCCAACCCGGCCAGTTTCTAATGGTGCGCGCGAGCGGGCAGCCTTATCCTCTTCTGCGACGGCCCTTCAGCATCCATGGCCGCGAAAAAGATGTTCTTGAGATCTTTTTTGCCGAAGTGGGGATCGGCACAGCCATCCTGGCGGAAAAAAAAGATCGGTGAAAAGCTGGATATCCTGGGGCCGCTGGGGAAAGGCTTCCGCATCAGAAAAAAGCTGGGAAGACGGCTCTTTCGGGTTTCACGGTTTTATCAGCGTATTATAAGAGTTTCGTTTTCGGCTGCGCTGTCCGAGTGAGCCTCTTGTTGTCGATTTTCCCATTCAACCGTCGTGGGGAAGTATAGATCATGGCTCGAAGAGATGTCAAGGACAGTCGCGAATTGCTCATGGCGGGCCAAAAAGGCGCAGGGACGCTCAAAAACGCCTGAAATCACCCAGACCTCTGCTTCCGGTGGAGAGAAGATCATGAAAAACATTCGGCCTCGGCGGCCATCAGAACTTCTTGATAAGCAATCCGTGGAGGGGGAGGCTTCGAAGCGACAAAGGTAAGCTTCGATAGAGCTTTTAATAATTATATTTTGGCAGCCTGAAAAGTCAAATATTTTCCTAGAAAACAGAGCTAAGACGAGAAACTGGTCTTCTCAGTCGTGCGCATAAT
>JARYMI010000061.1 GCA_029907205.1 Clostridiales bacterium | reverse complement strand
ATAAACATTATCTACCTGTTGTGGATAAAAAATAAGCTTGACACAGAATGTTGTATATGATACTTTCATATTGTGATAATCAGACAACCAAAAGACCTAAGCGATTGTCGCCGCTTCTTTCTCGAACCCCGTCACCCCAAGCATCGCATCTATGAGGCTCTGCGCGCTTATTTCGTCGAAGGCCGCCCACCCAAAGAGGTTGCCCGGGCGTTCGGCTATTCCGTCGGCTCTTTCCATGTCCTGTGCCACCACTTCCGCCGGGATCCTGACCCTCTTTTCTTTGCTTCCCCACGCCCTGGCCCCCGATCACAGCCGAAAAAGTCGGCGGCTCGAGATCTGATTGTCAGTCTTCGCAAGCAGAACTACTCGGTTTACGAGATCAGCCAGACGCTGAAGGAGAAAAACTGTCCCTTGAGTCCCACCGCGGTGCGTGAAGTGTTGAAGAAGGAGGGATTTTCGCCGCTCCCCCGGCGCTTGGATGAGGAACGTCCCTGCTATCCCCGGCCGACCGTTGAGCCGGTCGCTGACGTCCGTGCCTTTTCGCTCCATCCGCGCTCCTTTGTGACCCGCTGTGGGGGGTTGTTTCTCTTTGTCCCCGACTTGGTCCGCTTCGGTGTGGCCCGGCTGGCGGATTCCGCTCATCTTCCTGGCTCGTCGATGATTCCCGCGGAGCACGCCTTGCGCGCCTCCTTGGCGCTTAAACTCTGGTCTGTGGAGCGCAAAAGCCATGTGATGGCCCTGGCCGCTGATGAAGGACTGGCTCTCTTTGCCGGATTGAACGCCATTCCGAAAAAAAGTTATCTTGCGGAATACTCTTCACGCCTCCATCACGCCAAGACCACGCGCCTCCTGGCGGCCTGGCATGAGGAGCTTTCGGGAGCAGGTCTTTTTCCAGCGACCTCCTTCAATCTCGATTTTCATTCCGTGCCTTACTATGGCGAATCTCCCCTGGTGGAGCGTCACTATGTCTCGGCGCGCAGCCGGCGCCAATCGAGCATTTTGGTCTTTCTAGCCCAGGATGCCGAAGGCCAGACATTCTGTTATTCCAACGCGGATTTGCGCAAGGGAGAGGAATCGGAAGAGGTCTTCCGCTTCATCTCGTTCTGGAAACAAACTCACGGCGAGCAGCCGCGCCAGTTGGTCTTCGACTCCCGCTTGACGACGCAGGCCAAGTTGGCGGATCTGGACACGATGGGCATCGATTTCATCACGCTCCGGCGGCGGTCACCGAAGATTCTCAAGGACATCGTTCTCTTGCCGCGCTCCGCCTGGCGGGTCATTGAACTGGATATCCCCACCCGCAAGTACCGCACTCCCAAGGTTTACGAGCAAACGGTTCGTCTGGCTGGCCATGACTTCCGACAACTCTACGTCCAGGACCTCGGACACGAAGAGCCCACCGTTCTGCTCACCAACCAGCGTCGGACCTCAGCCAAACAGCTGATCACTCGTTATGCCCATCGGATGCTAATCGAAAATGCCCTCTCTGACGCTGTTCGTTTCTTCCACCTGGACGCTCTCTCCTCGGCAGTCGGCTTGAAGGTGGATTTTGACATGGCCTTGCTTGTCATCGCCAGCGGCCTGTACCGTCTGCTGGCGCGGCGGATGCGGGGCTATTCCGACGCCCAGGCGCGACACATTTTTCGGGACATCATCGACCTGCCGGCAGATGTCAGAATTGAAGAGAGTGAAGTGCAAGTCAGCTTTCACCGACGCTCTCACCTTCCGATCATCCTGGCCTCGGGACTGATGGATCACCCGGTGCCCGTCCCATGGTGGAATGGGTTATCGTTGAGACTGACGACCCCTTAAATCACTCTCAAAACCCATGGATTCTTAGGTGAATAGTTGTCCGTGGAAATCCAGGCTAGATGTTATTGACACCGACGTGGGCCGGGAAGGCCATATCGTCCATTGCCGGGGCGATGAATTCTTGAGCGAGATGGAAGACGGCGGCGCATTCACCATAAAAAAGGGCATGACCTATGTGGTTTCGGACGAGCTCGGTTTGCATCGTTTGGTGTGCGGACTAGGGGCGAAGTTGCTGATCATCGACGGGGATTTCTTAAGGAGGTGATTCCATATCCCCGAGAGGATGAAAATCTATGCCGTCGAGCTCTCCTAATATCAGGTTTTGGCTACAGTATCTTGATCTGGATACGCTTGCCTAATGCTGATGCGACTTTTTCAAGTGTAGAAAGCCTGATATCGCGGGAATGATTCTCGATTCGGGAAACAGCGGTTTTTTTTGTCCTTATTCGCCGCGCAAGTTCTTCTTGGGTCAGCCCTGCCGCTTTCCTGGCCTCTCTTAGAACAACTCCGATTTTGAATTTATGGTAGCCCTCTTCGAACCCAGCCGCGAACTCACGGTCCGCCTTTTTTCTTTTAGATATATACTTTTTAAGGTCGCTCATGATGACTCTCCCTTTTAAGAAAATCTCTTCGATAAGCTTCAGCTTTTTCGATTTCGCTTCTCGGCGTTTTTTTCTTTTGCTTAATAAAGCCGTTTGTTAACACCACTGTCGACTTGCCCCTGAAAAAACAGAGAATACGATAAGAATTGGATGAGAAGCTGATCCTACATTCCCAAATTTCATTTGTCCCGAGCAGCTTGGCGAGGTATGTTGACGGGACAAATTCCAGCTCCTCTAATAATCTTAACACCCAAGCGACCTTTTGAGCAGCTTTGCCGGGTAGTGCATTGAAAAAATCTTCAATTGGGCACTTTCCATCAGCGGTGCGATAGAAGGAAACCGTTCTTCTCATTCCGAATGTTAACTTATATGTTAACGTCTGTCAAGTTTTTTATCTGAATGATATGACGTTGATATTCATTAAGACAGACGAACCGGCTTGGGGATTTTGCTCACTTACACTTAATGCCGGAGGGGCTTTAATATTGATAAGAGACTTCGCAGACTATCAATAAATGGATCTCCCGGGGACGTCACTACTCCTCTTTAAGCAGGGGGAGTCATTCATCCAGGAAAGGTGTTCAACCCCGGTAGCCATCCGGAGTGAAAATGGACTATTTTCTCTGGACAAAAGAAGAGTACTGGTGATTAGCAAATTCCCTCTCACCTCACCGGGCCGATGTGCTTATAAGAGGGGTCTAATCTCGGATCACTCTCTTCAGGCTTTTCCATACATTCCCTGAAAAGCAAGGGCTTTTCCATTGAAACACATACGGCTGTAGTCTCATCTTTATATATTCCACTATTTCACGGGCCCCCACTGCTTATCAAGCCAGTCGAGAACATAACTCCTCACCGTATTCCTATGCGTCAGAGGTAAGTTGTGACCTGCGTCCAGCAATTTTAGCTCTTTATCGGACGATCCAAGAACCTCGAACATCGGGTTGACACTCGTTTCAAGTGGAAAGACGACATCATATCGACCATTGATCATCAGTACAGGGGCTTTTACCCGGGGCGCAAAATTGATTTCTGTGACTTCAGAATAGGCCCGATTTATATTGAAACCTCCAACCAGAAGAATGCCCAGTTTGATGCGTTCTTCAACTGCCATGACAATTGAACCTAGTCGACCTCCCCAACTATAGCCGTAAAAACCAATCTTCTCTCGATCAATATCATTTCGCGTTTCTAGATAGTCAATCGTCCGGCGTGCATCATTGACGACTTGGATGGCCCAGTTCGCATAGTCCCTAGTCGCCCTCGAGTCACTGGCCACCAAACCCAGGGAGCGTTCATAACTTCCTTTGTAAACTGGATAAACAATCGCACGGCCGCTCATGACGATAAAATCGAAAACGGGGACTTGCAAGAGATTCTCGCTGGATTTACTGTAGAGTACGGATGAGCCAGGGAAAAAAATGACTGTTTGGAAAGGCGGGCTGACATTTTTCGGAATAAAAATATGAATTCGCAACCGTTCATCGCCATAAGCGGTATTGATTTCCACCGATTCCTTAATCCAATGGACATCCGCATTATCAGATGAAATTTTTGTCAGTTTTAGGGGACCGGGATCATATTGATATAGATTCTTGTATATTTGAAAAATCTCCCCAGAAATCGGCTGTTCTTTTCTCCAATCGATTTGAGGCATGTCCACAGGGCATTTCGCCTGAAGGAGTGACTCATCTTCCCCCATGTAACGAACGCAACGAAATCCGTTGGCCTGAGACCGGTCAAAAGGAGATATCATTGCCGCTGCATTGAACATGTATCTCGGATCGTTCCACGCTCCGCCTAGAATATAACGAAGACCTGCAGAGCTGTTCCAGCACCATTCTCTGACATTGCCTGACATATCAAAAACTCCATACGGGCCTGCAGGGTAACTGCCAACTCTCAGCGGGCCGGTTTCGTTATAATTGCTGTGTTGAACCAGTATTGCTGCATATCCGACATTCGTTGCTCCGAGCCAGTGGTATATGGTCGGCAAGCTTTTTCCCGCGTATTCAGCATAGGCAGCGGATTCAAACCAGCTGACGCCGGAGACAGGATAATCATCCTGTCCTTCCGGATATGTTCCTCCAGCCCAAGTGGACGGACCCGGCCGACCCGTTTGATCTCTGAACAAGGACATGGCACTTTGCCATTGGATCTCCTGTCCGTCCTTGACGAATTTTTCCATCCAATATTCGGGCCTTTCATAGCCGCCATTGTTCATAAACTCTTTGAACTGGCGGTTGGTCACTTCATGTTGGTCGATCAAGTATGATAGCGTCGGGATCGTCTCAGGAGAATCGTATCCCGCCAGGGAAAACCCAAGATCTTGAGCAGGAATCTTCACCATGCCTTCAGGTAATCTTCCCACCTCATCAAGATTGATATTGAAGATGGGCGTTGATGACTTTTCCTCTCTGGGACGATAAATGAGCAGCACGGTTTGATAGGGAGCATACTGGTCTTTGACAATTTTCAAGCGCAAGTAGCCATGAGGGAGTGGCATGTTTTGGATAGGAGATCGACCCAAATATTCCAACTCTTCGAGCGAATCCTCGAACCTCCCGAAAAATATGTCCGCTCCTCCAGGTGTTGTATTGATTGAAACCGGACTGGAAAATTGGGTTTTAAGCCCGGCAAGCTGACGGTTATTTGGAATATATTTTTCAGCTTCTTTGGTGACAAAATAGGCATCCACTTGTTTATCAGCATCTATCAAGCGGACGATTTCCGGAAGGGCCTGGTCCTTGGCCCACCGGATCTTGGCCTGGCGGTTGAAGAACCAGACGGCGGCGACGGCGATGGCGACGAGGGCTATCACCATTGGCACGACCATTATCGGTCTCCGCAGGGACTGCAGGAGCGCCCGCACGCTGAAGGCTTTCGCCGCCTCAACCTTCAGGCTGTCCCGGAATTTTTGCAAATCCTTTCCCATCTCCTCCGCCGAGGCATAGCGGGCCTCCGCATTCTTTTTTAAGGCGTGGCTCACCACATGTTGCAACTCCGGCGCGATGTCGGGCTTGACCGCCTTCAATGGCTTCGGCTTCTCGTGAACAACGGTATAGAGAATCGAGGCCTCGTGGTCGCCCTGGAAGGGAAGCTTGCCGCTCAGCAGCTCATAAAGAACGACACCGAGTGACCAGATGTCGGTGCGATGGTCGACCGCTTTTCCAAGGGCCTGCTCGGGAGACATGTAAGCCACAGTTCCTAACGTCGTGCCTTCCCGGGTCAACAGCGTTCCGCCCTTCACTTTGGCCAGCCCGAAATCCATGATCTTGGCCTGGCCTTTGTCCGTCACCATGATATTGGCGCTCTTGATGTCCCGGTGGATGATCCCCTTCTTGTGCGCCTCGTCCAGGCCTTCCGATACCTGGATGGCAAGATCTAATGCGTCTTCTGTACTCATCGGGTACTTGGCCATCTTCGCTTTGAGGCTCTGTCCCTCGATGTATTCCATGGCGATGAACGGCTTTTCGCCCTCATCATGAATCTCGTAGATCGTGCAGATATTCGGGTGGGAGAGGGCGGCCGCCGCCCTGGCCTCCAGGACGAACCGCTCCCTTGCTTCCGGGCTGCGGACTAACTCGGGCGGAAGAAACTTGAGGGCCACATGGCGCTGGAGTTTTGTATCCTCGGCATCATAGACAATCCCCATCCCGCCGCGCCCGACGACTTCAAGGATCCGGTATTTTCCGGCCAGTAGCGTTTCGGGAGCCAGCTCTTCCATTGGCCTCAGGATTGTCCGGGTTTGCGAAAAGGCGATATGCTCTGAGGCCTGGACCGGCGTGCCGCACTTGCTGCAGAACCGGGAGTCATCCGAAATATCAGCCTGGCATTGGGGACACTTCATGGCACTTCTCCCTCACTTTCGACTTGACTATAAAATAAGAATTCCGGAAGGGAATGTCAATTCGTAGAGAACTTGAAAGTGGCTTGACTTCAAAAATGAGATATGACAGGATATTTTTCTCGTTTCTGTGGGGACGGTCTTCAGGGAGAACGGTCCCCTTTCACTGTCCCTTTTCATTGAAGGAGGAGTTCATGGAAGGAATTATCGGTTACGGGGCCTCGATCCCGCGCAACCGAATCAAAGTCGAGGAGATCGC
>JARYMI010000060.1 GCA_029907205.1 Clostridiales bacterium | reverse complement strand
TTTATTTTTTTATCAAAAATAACCTTATACCAGGAGGCTTTTCGTTTCAATATCATTTTCTATCGGCAAATCAGGGGTAAAAAAAATCTCTTGACAGCGTTTTCCAGTTTAGGTATATAAATGGTATGTCAATGAAAAAAGGAAACATGACAGAAGCGGTTGCCGCTGTTTCCTTTTTCTCTTTTTATTACTTCTATTTCTGGGCGGTTCCCGCCGCCCAATAAGTCTAGCCCCACCCTATTTTTCCTCTTAACCTAAGGGCCGATTTTTTCTGAAATCGGCGGAAAAATCCCGATGAGGAGGAATGTTCTGATGATCATATTTTTAGAATTAAAGCCCAGCGCGGAAAAAGAACATCCATTATTTGAAATCGTTCTATCCTTGGGCAATGGATCTCTTCTCGGGGTTTGGTCGACTGGAGGTGATGCAAGATGAACGGTGTCAAACTCTGTCCCCTTATCCACAATGAATTTAAACGGACTGTGGTCCCGGTCGATTCTGTTCTGGTGGGCAAGGATTTTGTCCTTATTGCCGGGCCCTGCAGTGTGGAAAGCGAGAAGCAGACGATTCTGACTGCTCAGGCCGTTAAAAAAGCTGGGGCCAACATGTTGAGAGGAGGAGCTTTTAAGCCGAGGACTTCTCCTTACTCCTTTCAGGGACTGGGCATCAAAGGATTGAAGATTTTGGCTCGGGCTAAAGAGGAGACCGGCCTTCCTGTAGTGACCGAGGTCATAGATACCAGAGATGCTGGCTGGGTGAGCGAGTATGCCGATATTCTTCAGGTTGGAGCCCGGAATATGCAGAATTTTTCGCTGTTGAAAGAAGTCGGGAAAACCGGCAAGCCTGTGCTGCTTAAAAGGGGGATGTATTCCACATTAACGGAATGGTTGAACTGCGCCGAGTATATCCTGGCCGAAGGGAATCCCAATGTGATTCTCTGCGAACGCGGAATCAGGACTTTCGAGACCTATACCCGGAATACGCTGGATTTAAGTATTGTGCCTGCGGTCAAAGAAGTCACTCATTTGCCTGTGATTGTTGACCCTTCTCACGGAACGGGAAGACTGAGCTTGATTGAGCCGATGAGTTTAGCAGCCGTGGCAGCAGGAGCAGACGGCCTCATGATTGAAGTCCATTACAACCCTGAGGAGGCTTTGAGTGATAAAGAGCAAGCTCTCTCGCCCGAGATGTTCAACAGCACAGCGCGAAAAATCCTGGAGCTGAGAAAGTATATGGCTTCCTTACTCAGGTAGAAGATGGAAAGGGTCATCACGTTAAACGGGCAGGCCGGCTCTTCTCTGATTATCATTGATGGATCTGTGGGCCGACTCTCCACACATCTCAAAGACACTTCCCCTTTTGTCATTACGGATGAAAATGTGGAACGCTTTCACAGGCGACGTTTCCCGCCGGCTGAGGATATTTTTGTTCTTAAAGCCGGAGAGAGGACAAAGAGCCTCAAAACTGTAGAGAGGATTTACCGGCGCCTTTTGGATGGGAAAGCGGACAGGTCTTCGTTTATTCTTGGGATTGGCGGCGGTGTGGTCTGCGACCTCACCGGGTTTGCGGCTTCAACCTTTTTGCGAGGCCTTGATTTTGGCTTTGTCCCCACAACGCTTCTGGCCCAAGTGGATGCCGCTATCGGCGGGAAAAACGGAGTGAACCTCCATGGATATAAAAATATGGTTGGAGTCATCAACCAACCCCGGTTTGTGCTCTGCGATCTTTCTTTGCTCGAGACCTTACCCCAAAAGGAGCTGTTGTGCGGTTTGTCCGAGGTTATCAAGAGCGCTGCTATCGCCAGTGTGGAGTTCTTTGAGTTTCTGGAGGCAAATTGGGAGGGGGCGCTGGAGCGCAAGCGAGAAGTCCTGGGGGAAATAGTCTATGAGGCAGCGCTTATCAAGACATCGATCGTTCAGGATGATGAGAAAGAGAGAAATGAAAGGAAGAAACTCAATTTCGGCCATACCTTTGCCCACGCCTTTGAGAAAACCTGTGGAATGCCTCACGGAGAAGCCGTCAGCCTGGGGATGATACTGTCAGTTCATCTGTCCCAGAAAAAGGGTCTGATTCCTGCCTCTGAGGCCATGAGAATCCGTGAGCTTCTGAGGCGATTCCGATTGCCGGTCCGTTTTAAGTTCGGAAGAAAGGCTGTTTTGAGCGCGATTCGTAAAGACAAAAAAAGAAAAAAAGGTATGATCGATTTTGTCCTTCTAAAATCACTCGGTGAGGCGATGATCCAGAGAGTGTCTTTCGAGGAGTTGGAGGAGCTCGTCGATGATCTGTGTTAGTGTTGGGACTACAAGTTTTGCTGCCTGCAGGAGAATCATCAAGAATCTGGACTGCGCAGAGATCAGGCTGGATAAGGCCAGGTTCTGCCTGGAGGAGGTCAGGGAAATATTTTCTTCTCATTCCAATTTGATCGCCACCTTCAGGCCAGGCGCTGTCTCTGAAAAAGAAAGGGAAGGGATTCTTTTGGAAGCTATTCGCTCTGGAGCAAAGTATGTCGACCTTGAGCTAGAGTCTTCAAAATTTTTTAAACAGCGTATCCTACGTGAAGCCCGCCAGAGGGGCTGTCAGGTCATTATGTCCTATCATGACTTCAGAAGAACTCCAGCCAAAGAAAAATTACGGAGAGCAATGGACAAATGCTTCTCTCAAGGAGCGGATATTGTCAAGATCGCCTGTCAGGTCAATTCCAGGCGTGATGTGTTCAGAATTCTTTCGCTTTACGAGAATCAAAACGCGGAACAAGGGAGAATTGTAGCGCTCGGGATGGGCGAGAAAGGAAAACTCACCCGTGTCGCCGCCCTTCTTCTGGGTTCTCCTTTGACTTATGCCTCCTTGAAGGAGGGGAGCGAGACAGCAGAAGGTCAAATCGATTACAAGAGCTTGAAAAAAATTCTATCACTTTTAAAAGCAAAAAGGATATGAAATATTTTGGCGTTGCAGGAAATCCTATTCTTCACAGCAAGAGCCCTCTTCTTTTTGAAGGCTTCTTTAAACAGGCTTCGATCAAGGCCTCTTATACCCGAGTTGCGGCGGATTCAGCCGACGAAGTTGTTTTTCTCTTCAAGTCTTTTGGATTTCAGGGAATGAATGTGACTGCACCTTTTAAGAATGACATCGTCTCTCACCTCAGTTGTCTTGATGAGGTCGTCTCCCTTACAGGCAGCGCCAACACTATTGTGCGGGATAAGAATGGATTGAAAGGTTTCAATACAGACTGCCTTGGCGTGGTGGATACCCTTGAACAAAGAGGCCTCATTTTAGCTGGGAAAAGATGCGTGGTTCTTGGCGCAGGAGGAGCAGGAGTTGCGGCGGCTTTCGGTTTGATAAAGAGAGGTGCGGTGGTGACCGTGGTCAACAGAACTCTGGACAAAGCAGAGCGAATTGCCAATGGTCTCGGCTGCCGGGCAGCGGATATAAAATTTTTGAAAGATATATTAAAAGATGCTGACCTTCTCGTATCCGCTATTTCTTCCGGGCAGAAAATTGTCGAGAGAGACTGGCTGCATCAGGGCCTTGTTGTGCTCGACGCCAATTACAAGGATTCTGTCCTGTCTGATATGGCCCGGTCTGCCAGATGTGAAATCATAGAAGGAGAAGATTGGCTTTATCATCAGGCGCTGGGGGCTTTTTCTGTCTTTACAAATCAGTCCGCTATCGAGAAGAAAATGCCCCCCGCCCTTTCCCTTTCTGCTCCTGATTACTGGGACATGAAAAAAAATAACATTTCCTTGATAGGTTTTATGGGCTGCGGAAAAAGTTCTGTTGCAAGGATTCTGGCAGCTTCCCTGAACTGGCGATTCATCGACTCCGATGAAGAGATTGAAAAGAAGGAAGGGATGACTATCGACAGGATTTTCAAGGAAAAAGGGGAATCCTTTTTCAGAACCAGGGAAAAGATGATGGTGGAGAAGTTGAGGGGATTAAAGGGCACTGTCTTTTCTTGGGGAGGAGGGACTGTCCTGGATTCAGAGAACCGAAAGATATTGGGAGAGCATTCTCTCGTGGTCTTTCTTTTTTCGACTTTGGAGTCCTGCTTGAAGAGGATAGGGAGCGAGGGGAGACCTTTGTTAGCAGGCCTGGACATGGAAAAAGCAGCAGAGCGACTCTACGAAGAGAGAAAAAAGTTTTACTTTTCTCAGGCAGATTTATTGGTCAACAGCGAAAAAAATGAAAAGGAGGTGGCAGGCAAAATTCATGATGAAATTCGCCAGACCTTCAAAAATTAGCGGCTCAGTTTCAGCTCCTCCGTCCAAGAGCATGATGCAGCGGGCGGTTGCCGCTTCTCTGCTTTCGGAAGATTTGACCGAAATCCTTAATCCCTCTTTTTGTGATGATTGTCTTGCGGCTTTAGACATTGCTAGGAACCTCGGCGCTGTGGTTGTTGTAAACGAACAGAACCGCCTCATGATCAGAGGAGGAATAAAACCTCAAAGTCAACAACTCAACTGCGGGGAATCAGGGCTGTGCCTGCGCATGTTCTGTCCGCTGGCTGCCTTGGCTCAAGAAGAGCTCGTGCTCACCGGCAGCGGCACTCTCTGCAGCCGGCCCGTAGCCATGGTCGAAGCTCCTCTTAAAAACCTGGGGGTTTCCTGCTGGAGTGAGAACGGATTTCCTCCTCTCCGGGTTAAGGGGCCTCTCAAAGGAGGGGAGGCGATTGTTGATGGCTCTCTTAGCTCACAATTTCTGACAGGGCTTTTGCTGGCCCTTCCTGTGATTGAGGCAGATTCAGTAATTCACGTGAAGAATCTAAAGAGCAAGCCTTATATCGACCTCACTCTGAAAATGCTTGAAGATTTTAAAATCCACATCAGTCACGATGACTACAAGAGATTCCTCATCAAGGGAAGACAAACTTACCGAATTGGTACATACAAGATCGAAGGAGACTGGAGCAGTGCTTCTTTCTTTTTTGTGGCAGGGGCGCTAGGTGGGAAGGTGACTGTTAAAGGGCTTAATCCCGAGTCAGTGCAGGCTGACAGAAGAATTCTCGAGGCTCTTGAATCTTGCGGCGCTTCGGCAAGAATTGGTGATGCAGAAATCCATGTCGAGAAGAAGAACCTGAGGGCTTTCTCCTTTGACGCCACAGATTGCCCGGATCTTTTTCCGCCGCTCGCTGTTCTCGCCTGCGCCTGCGATGGCAGAAGCAGGCTCAAGGGCGTTGAAAGGCTTTTGTTCAAAGAGAGCAACAGGGCCGAAGTCCTTCACAAGGAATTTTCTGAGCTTGGAGCCAGAATTTGCCTGAATGGGGATTGGATGGAGGTCGAAGGTAGCAAACTCTCTGGAGGAATTGTCAACTCACATGGTGATCACAGAATCGCCATGGCTGCAGCCGTAGCCGGAGTTATTTCCAGCGGGGACGTCACTGTGAAGAATCCTGAATGTGTTTCCAAATCCTATCCCGGCTTTTTTGAAGATTTTAAAAAAATTGGAGGGAGAATCAGTGAATAGTTTCGGCCGTATCTTTAGAGTTCATATTTATGGAGAATCGCATGGAGAAGGGCTGGGGATTTTGATTGATGGCTGCCCGGCCGGTCTATCTTTGGAGCTCAAAGACTTCCTCGGCGACCTGGCAAGGAGAAAAGGAGGGAAAAAAGGGACGACCGCACGGGTTGAGGATGATGTCCCTCAGATGAAAAGTGGAATTTTCCATCGCAGAACCACAGGCGCGCCTCTCCTCGTTGAATTCAAGAACACTGATATCAGGACGGAGGATTATGAACAGCTCAAGGATATTCCGAGGCCGGGCCACGCTGATTTTTGTGCCTTCAGGAAATTTGAAGGTTATCACGATTGGAGAGGCGGAGGCCATTTTTCAGGGAGATTGACCGCGGGTTTGGTCGTCGCTGGCGTTGTGGCTAAAAAGATTATAGCGCCGGCCACAGTTGAGGCAAAAGTCATTGAAGCCGGAGGGAGCAGAGATATTCAGAGGGCGGTTGAGAAAGTGCTCAAGGACAACGATTCGATCGGAGCCATCATCGAATGCCGAGTCAGAGGATTATCGGTTGGCCTGGGAGAGCCATTTTTTGACTCCGTCGAATCCATGATTGCCCATATCGTTTTTT
Source organism: Clostridiales bacterium (assembly GCA_029907205.1). Taxonomy (GTDB): domain Bacteria; phylum Acidobacteriota; class Aminicenantia; order Aminicenantales; family UBA8522; genus JARYMI01. Next base: position 1,073 of record JARYMI010000060.1, on the reverse strand, counting down.
CCATCCCCGGCATCAAGGGAATTGAATTTGGCTCGGGTTTTGCTTCAGCCAGGATGAGAGGAAGCCAACACAACGATTTGATTGTTGATACAGAAGGGAAGACTAAAACCAACCATGCCGGCGGAATCAACGGTGGGCTGACGAATGGCAACCCCCTCCTTTTCCGCGTGGCTGTGAAACCCACGCCGAGCATTTCCCGAATCCAGCGGACCATAAACCTGAAAACGGGTCTCAGGGAGGATTTGGAAATCAGAGGCCGGCATGACATCTGCTTCGCTCTGAGACTGCCTGTTGTCCTTGAGGCGGCAGCGGCTGTGGTCCTGGCTGATTTTCTTCTGCTGGAAAGAATCTCCGGCAGGGTTCTGAAGAGCAAAAACCGAGATTCAGGATTGAAGGAAAAAGGAGGAAAGGATGATTTTCCCGGATAAAAAAAAATATATTGACGATGCCCGATTCTTCAATGTCATTCCCATCTTCAAAGTAGTACCGGCGGATTTTGAAACTCCGCTTTCCATTTTTTTAAAGACCAAGGCCAAGTTCCTGCTGGAATCTATCGAGAGAGGCGAGAATGTGGGCCGGTATTCTATGATCGGAATGGGAAAGAAATACCTGATGAGGTTGACAGGGACGGCCATTGAGGTTGTGGAGAAAAAAGGCAAAAGTGAGGTGAAGACTTGCCTGGAACTGGCCAGTCCTCTGGAAGAAGTCAGAAGGTATTTCCGCGAGTGGAGAGCTCCTGGTTATGAGGAGCTGCCTCCTTTTTATGGAGGAGCCATTGGCTTCCTCGGCTATGAAGCTATTCGCTATTTTGAGGACATTCCCGTTGCTGAAGAGGGAGAGGGGATTCCTGATGGATTATTGGTCATCCCTGAAATCATCCTGGTTTACGATTCTGTCAAGAGGTCGCTTTATATGATTGCCTCCACATGGCCTGAAGAGGCTCCTGAACAAGAATACGAGAAGGCGGTTCAAAAAATTGAAGAAACAAGCTCCCTGCTTTCCGAGCCTTTAGTCTTCAAAGAAAAATTGGCAAAGAGTGAAAAATTTCCACTCCAATCCAGCATGGAAAGAGA
>JARYMI010000005.1:57981-131186 GCA_029907205.1 Clostridiales bacterium | reverse complement strand
GGCTCTGTTCGCGTCTGACCCGTTGACATTCTTCTTTCCAGAAAAGAGACGGATAAAGAAATTCACGGCCTTTCTTCTGATGACCTTTGAGGTGTAGATGATTCCCACAAAAAAACCGATGAGCAATTGAAAAATGTAACTCCCTGTGCCCGGGTCGAGGTAGCCATAAGCTTCTCTGCCGCAATAAAGAAGGAGGATGAACAGTAAGAAAGGAACTGCTGTTCGCGCTCCGCATGTATTTTGCTTCTTCATAGAATGTCTTCCCTCTCAGGTTTCTATAGGGTTCATTCTTGCAGCCCCGACGCCTCCCCGTCAATCATCCAAGGGGGTGAAATGGGGGGCGAAACCGTTGGTTTTTTCCTCCCCGCAAAAGGTGACGCGTGCTTCGTCTTGATGGAGGATTGACAATCCAGACTTTTAGACTATAGTCTTAAGAGAATCACAAAAAGCTAGATGAATACTGGCGAAAAAAAATTTTTTGGCGTTATCGTTCTTTTCTTTTCTATTGGAATGTCGCTTTTTATCCTGTTTTCGTCCGGGATGCATGGCCAAAGGGGTTTTCCCCTGGACGACGCATGGATTCATCTTGTCTACGGTCGCTCGGTCGCCCAAAACGGCTATCTGGCATACAACACAGGCATTCCATCCACCGGCAGCACAGCGCCTCTTTGGGCGTATGTCCTTGGTATCGTCCACGCTGTCTTTCGTCGGAGCGATCATATCATCTGGGGCGTAAAAATACTCGGCGCTGTGTTTCATGGTGTTATGGCCTTTTTGTCGTTTCATCTGGTGTTAACTGTGACGTCGTTAAGATGGCCAAGCTTTCTCGCGGGAATATTCATCGGTTCGTGTCCGTCGCTTGCCGCAGCCTCTTTGAGCGGGATGGAAATATCCCTCGGCTGCGTGCTCTGCTTGGCAGGGATATTTTCCTTTATAAAGGAGCGATGGTGGCTCAGCGGCTTGTTCCTGGGCCTGGCTGGTTTGACCCGCCCGGAATTCGGAGCGGTTATTTTTGTCCTTATCGCGGACGCGTTGATAAGGACCAAGAAAGAGAGAGTCTTCTCAGTTAGTTTCGTCCGCTTTGCCTGGCCCGTCGTTCTTCTGGCTGGGCTGTATTTTGGGTGGAATTTGGCAGTGGATGGACGGCCGTTTCCGGCGACTTTTTATGTCAAGGCGATGCCCATGGCCGGCATGGATCTTGTACAGAGGGTCGCCGTCGGGCTTGGCGTGGTTACGGGAAGCCCTCCTCTCCACGGAATCATCATCGCGGTTGGACTGACGGGGTTTTTTCTCATAAGGGGCGCAACACGGCGGCATGGATTGATCCTCCTGCTGTCAGGAGTGTTTTACCTAACAGGGAATCTGGCCGTTATTCCTCCGTTTGATCCCGACGCGTTTTATCATATCCGCTATCTGCTTCCTGCTGTCCCGCTCTTGTTTGCAGGAATTGCCGCGGGAACAGCCTCCGGGGCAAACGTTTTATTCGAGATCATAAGCAAGAAGAAACAAAGGACGACCGTCGCTCTCAAAACTTTTTTTTTATCAGCGATAGGTCTCATCGTTATCCTCCTCGGTGTATGGACTGTATCTGGGCTAAATTTCTGGAAGACTAAGTATTCGCGAGATTGCCGGAACATCAATGATGTCCAGGTTGAACTGGGCAAGGCGATCGCACGCCGCTTGAGCCCGGATGCTCGGGTAGGAACGATCGATGCGGGGGCCATCCGCTATTTCGGCGGTCGGTTCACCGTGGATTTGATGGGGTTGAATTCTCCAGACCTGGGCGTCCCCAATTGTGATAATCAATCGCTTGACGTTCTTGTTCTCATGCCAGCCTGGATCAGGCTTCCGTCCGAGGCCAATCTCGTTCCTGTTCTCGTCCGCCAAACCGCTGATTATCGGGTGACATCAAACCCCCGGATGAACCTCCAGTTGATCGCTGTCTGTCATTCGGACTCCTTGCCAAAAAATCAAACGGTTCGTATCAACATCCTGGGCAAAACAAAGGATGTTTGTTTAAGATGCCTGAGCTCCGCTCAGGTTGATCAGTTAAGAATATCTTTGGCTTCTCAATAGAATTCCGGCCGCTTATGGAGAGGAATGACATGAGAAAAAGAAGCGCTGTTTTCGTGCTCTTTCTTGTCGTGATTATCTTGGGGTTGTACTGGCGGACTCTTGATTATCCTTTCATCTGGGACGATGAGGTGTTCTTTCGAAACAATCCCCTGTTTATCGAACGGATCCCTTTTTCTTCAGCCCTGAAAATGAGCTACTTCAGCGAACAGCTTGGCTGGAAAGCCAGGGACCATTATTACCGCCCTGTGCTAACCGCATCTTTTATGATGGAAAACAAAATCTGGGGCATCCGCAATGTCACCTTGAGAGCAACAAACGTTGTCATTTTTCTCCTCGCCCTGATCTTCCTTTATTCCTTTCTAAGAAATCAGACACGCAAGGGATATTTCCCCGAGATTATGACTTTGCTCCTTGCCTTAAATCCTTTGAACATTGACAATATCGTCTGGATCGTGGGAAGGGCCGACCTCCTCCTTTTCCTCTGGGGAATCCTGGCCTTGCTCTTCCTGGACCTGGCTATCAGAAAAAAGAAAGCCTTCTTTTGGTTAGCCTCATCACTGGCCTACTTTTTGGCGCTTTTTTCAAAGGAAACAGCCATCCTTTTCCTGCCTCTCCTCTTGCTTTACGAAATTCTCAAGCGCAAAAAGGTCCGCATTTTTTATCATTCGAGCAACCTCCTGGTTACTCTGTTTGCCTTTTTCCTGAAGAACACGCTGCTTGGAATCAAGAACGTCCAGTTCGTCATCTACCGGAATATCGGGGAAGACATACAGGCAGCGTTAGGAACGCTGGGCTATTATTTCAGAGCCATCATCTTTCCCATCTCTTATGATATGTTCATGCCGGTGAAAAAAGTGATGGGGGGCTTCTTCGCAATCTCAGGCGTTGCGGCCATCCTCTTCATTCTGTTTCTTATCAACCGCCTGAGAAAAGACAGGGCTATCGCCTGGCCGCTGGCTCTTCTGATTGTCTTCCTGGGCAGCCATACGGCGCTTATTTTCAGCAATGTCTTCCCCTACCCGATTTATTCCCGCTACATGATGTTGGCCTCCCTGGCTTTCTTCTGGATCGTGGCTGAATACTTGAGCCGCCTCAACGAGAAAGCCCAGCTCTCCGTTGTCTTTTTCATCATCGTCCTCTTTATTCCAGCGATCATCGTCAACGCCGGCTCATACAAGAGCAAAACCGCCTTCTGGCAGAGGGCTTATAAGTCATTGCCAAACGATGAGCATGTCCTTTACGAAAGGGCAAGAACTTTTTACGAGAGCAAAGACGTCCTTTCCGCCGAAGTCTCTCTGAACAAGATTCTCACCTTGAACATCAACCGAGAGACCGCCGTCATGGTCAGCCTGCTTTACGCCGACATCGACATGCTCAAAGCTAACTATGACAATGTCCTCCGCTGGATGAAATCTATTGAAGGGTTTGAGCAGATCGAAGGCCTTTACAGCGCCCCCCAGATCCGTTTTTACATCAACTCCAAGATAGCCAGGGTCGCGGCATCCCGAGGAGATATCGACACGGCGGAGAACCTGATGACCGAGAACGTCCAGCGATACGGCCGGAACCCCACAGCTTTCCAGGAGCTGTACAACCTCTACACAGGGTTCCAGCTATGGGACAAAGCCGCCCAGTTCGAGTCTAAGATGAAGGCCGCATTTCCTCGTACCTTTGCTCATCTCGACACCCAGAAAGCCCGTGATACCTTCGCCGCTTATTCTGAGGACAGAAGGCTTGGTTTTTATGTCTTGGCCAGGAACTTTGGACAAGCCATCGCCGACATTCAAAAATTGGAGCCCCTGAACTTCGATCAACGCCTTTTTCTGGCGAAACTCTATTATTACCTCGGAAGGGAAGAAGATGGCCAGAAGACCATCGCAGCAACCCTCGAGCCTGAACCCGCCAACATCGAGATTCTGAACAGGATCGGCAGCTTTTATCTGAATGAGCTATTCCGGGTCAAGGAAGCCATGGTCTATTTTGACAGGTCTCTCAGCCTCAACCCGGGCCAGCCGGCGCTTCTCTACCTGACCAACCGCCTCAAGAACGAATATCTGGGCAAGCTCATCGAAGTCTGGAAGTGAGTCAGCTCGGCTTTTTAAGGAGAAGCTCCAACTCTTGAAGAAGAGCCAGGCTCTTCTTGGTTCGGAAAAGGTTGTAATCTCTGGAATAGAATTCAGCGGCCTTGGCGTAATCCTTGATGATGAGGTAGAATTTCGCCGCCCGCGTCAGGACATAGTGGTTCTGGCGGAATTGCCGCAAGATCTCAGAAACGAGCTTTTCTCCCTCCTCGGCCCTGCCGCTCAGTCCCAAGAAAAAAGCATAGTTAAAATAAAAGTGCATGGAATGGGTGGGCTGTATCTTAAATATTTCATTGAAATAATGCTCCGCGAGGTCGAACCTTTTGGCCCCTGTGTAAAACGCTCCGAGCTCTTCGTAGATTCTGACCCGGAGCATGCCGTGGAGCGGCTGCGTCCGGTCAGCCAGAATCTCGTTCAATATCGTCAGAGATTTTTTCTCATCCAAGGCGAGGCCTTTGACGCCGATGTTGAATCGGGCCAGGACATCCTCGCGTTCGATATTCGTAAAACTCTGCCAAAAGGCGACTTCCTCGTTCCCGTAGAGGGCATTCTTCGGATAGATCTCAAACCCGTAGGAAAGAAGGACAAACGCCAGAAAGACGAGAGCGAGCGCTCGCCGGTTCATGAACCTGAAGACTGCCCAGGCCAGTCCAGCCGTCAACACGGCTGAGGGAAGGTACAAGAACCGCCAGGCTAAAATAGAAATAGTACCCGCGGAAAAGATGGCTGCAAGCGGCGGCAAAAGGAAAAGAAAATATGTTGTCACCGTAAGGAACGCCCGGCTCTTTTCCCACTTCTGGCTAACGACCCAGAACACACAGACCAAGAATAACGCGGTGAGCACTGCCCCCAGTATCATGTAAGGAAAACTCCTGAAAACGGGAACAGGGTTGATCGTCACGCTGAGGTTGAACGGAGCGAGGAGTTTTATCGTGTAGAAGCCGGCGGCCGCGAAAAAGTCAAGAGGCGTCCTTCCTGAATACCCCATCCCCGCCGAGCCCAGGGCAATTGTTCTGAGGATAAACCAGGCCAAGAGCGCGCCGGCATAAGGCAAAATTGAAATAATCGCTTTGGCCGGCTTCGTTTCTTTCTTATAAAAGACAACCAAGAAAACCGCTGGAACAAGGATTGTGCTTTCTTTGGCCAAGAGCGAAAAAAGAAAAAAGAAAGATGACAATCCCATATAGAGGCTACGTCGAGTCTTCAGGAATTTGATCAATAACAAGACAGATTGGGCTCCGAAGAAAAACGCCAGCAGGTCTGTCCGGCCCGAAATCCAGGCCACGTTCTCAAAGTGCAGCGGAAAAATGGAGAAGAGAAGAGCCGCCGCAAACGAGAAAAGTCGAGGAATTCCCAGGGCTAAGAGGACAGCCATCAAGAGAATCGTGTTAACGGTGTGAAGAAGAATATTCGTCAAATGAAAGGCAGCCGGGTTCAATCCCCAAACCTTGAAGTCAAGCCAATAGGAAAAAGACGTCAGCGGCCGGTAAAACTGCATGATCCGGTCCATGCGGGCGCTGTTCTCATCCAGGCCGGAAAACCCGCCGAACGGGCTCACCAAGAAATTCTTCAGAAAACCGGCAGCCTGGATGTTGGGGTTTTCGCTGATGAAATACTTATCGTCCCAGAGAAAATCCCCCCGCATCGAGGGCATAAACGCAGCCAGGTTGATGGTGAGCAGAATAAGAAGACAGATAATGAAATGGATCTTCGGATCAGCCGTCCGGCCCATGGGATTCGAAGGATAGTTATTCTTCCAGAATGGGGAAGAACTGTCAAACGCCGGCTGCGAAAAAGATTTGGCTAACTCAACTGCCTATCTGAGCGGCCTTGGGGACATGGATCCAGGTGCCGTTCCAGATGACCAGGTCCTGGTCGAAAGAAATCATGCCCGTGATGTCAAAGTAAACCGAGGTCGAAGACAACGGGTCATAAGAAAAACCCGTCTCCTGCCTGTCTCTTCCGCAAGACCTGATGATAAAATCGTCTTCTCCTGTGGCTTCAACACCGCTGATCCCGGCTCCGGAGGCGGCTGACGAACCGCAATAGATATAGAAAGGCGTTCCCCACTGGTCCATGATAGGAACGGCTTTAAGATAGAAAGGGCATAAGGCGGAGAAAAAATCGGACGAGGCGGTGAGAGCGCCGTTATTTCCAGGGGCAAAACCATGGTCTGTGACATGGTCTATAATGCCCCTCGCGATGCTGTTCATATCCTGCATCGTGCCTTTCTGTCTTGCCTTTTGAATAGCCACAAGAGCATTAGGAATGAGCAATGCAGCCAGAATGCCGATAATGGCCACCACGATGAGAAGCTCAATCAGGGTGAATCCCTTTTGCTTTCCCTGCTCAGCCACGGCTTTTCTCCTGGTTTGTTCGCGCGGTCTCAGGCAAAAAAAAGGGCGGCAAGAGCTCCCTTGCCGCCCATAAGGTGTTCCGCCTGATGTTTTTTTTAAACTCCTCGTCAGGATCAGGTGGCTCCGAGCTGAGCGGTCTTGGGCGCGTGGATCCAGTTGCCGTTCCAGGTGCAGAGGTCCTCGTTGAAGCTCGACATGTTGGTGATCGGGAAATAAACAGTAGCTGGGTCGGTAGGATCATAGGTGAAAGGATCAGAATCTCTGTTGCGTCCGTAAGAAAGGACTAAGAAATCATCATCCTGGGGGTCGTCAATTCCAGAGACTCCTGCGCTTGAGACTGCGTCACCACAATAGACCTGAAAAGGCGAACCCCACTGGTCGTTCACCGGCAACACCTTGAGATAGAAGCCGGTCGTGCCGACAAGCGCGCTCGTGAGCAGAGCATCAATCTCGCCTGATTGCCCCACTGGAGCTGTTCCGTTGTCTGTGACGAAATCCATGAGGGCCGTGGAGATGGAATTCATGTCCTTCATGGTGCCTTTCTGTTTGGCTTTCTGGATGGCGGAGAGAGCATTGGGGATGAGCAGGGCGGCCAGGATGCCGATGATGGCGACGACGATGAGCAGCTCGATCAGCGTAAAACCTCTGATTTTTTTAAACATTTAAAAACCTCCTTTTTTCCTTGGTGACTTTTAGTCAACCAGGTATGATTTACCCAACTATGCGGGCATTCTATATTTAGCAATATCCATGCCAAGTCTCTAAAATCTAAGTAACTCATTTTAATATAATTAAGCAACACATGCTTGTATATTTTATCATAAAATTGACAATATTTGTCGCTCTTTGACAAAAAAAGCCAAAAATCACAGGGCGGGCTTATATTCCTGGCGCTCGGCTTCCTTTTGGGTTTTTTCACTTCCCCTCAGCCCGTATTTACTGATCAGATGCCTTAAGGACCTGTAGCTGATGCCTAAAAGAGAAGCGGTCTTGCGCAGGTTGCCGCCGGCTAACACTCTGGCCTCGGTGATGTATCCTTTTGCGACCTCATCCAGGTGGTCTGCCAAATTAAAGTTCGGCGGGACGAGCGGCTGCGGCATGGCTTTCCTCGGCGGCGCGACGATTTCCCGTGGCAGGCTCGCTGCGGTAATCGTCTCCCTGTCCTCGATGGCCACGACTCTCTCGATGACATTCTCGAGCTCCCTGACATTCCCGGGCCACGCGTATCCTTCAAGGTAGCTGATGATATCAGGAGACAGCCTCTTCATCTTCTTTCCCATCTGCTGGCAGTACTTCTGGAGAAAGTGCTGGACAAGAAGCGGAATGTCCTCGCCCCTTTTTCTTAAAGGCGGCATCTCGAAGGAGATGACGTTCAGCCTGTAAAAGAGTTCTTCCCGGAACTTTCCTTCTTCGATTCGCCGCTTTAGGTCAAGGTTCGTGGCGGCGATGATCCTGACGTCCACAGGAATTTCCTCGGTGCCGCCCACCCGCCGGATTTTTCGCTCCTGAAGCGCCCGGAGGACCTTCACCTGGGTCCATGGAGAGGTCTCTCCAACCTCATCTAAAAACAGAGTTCCCTTTGTCGCCACCTCGAACATTCCCTTTTTATCGGCCACGGCTCCGGTGAAAGAGCCTTTGACATGACCGAAAAGCTCGCTTTCCAAGAGGTTCTCGGGCAAGGCCGCACAATTGATAGACACAAACGGCCGTTCGCTGCGCCGGCTGAGGAGATGAATCGCCCGGGCCGCCATCTCCTTTCCCGTCCCGCTCTCTCCGGTGATGAGCACGGTAGAGTCGGTCGAAGAGCTCTTTTCAATCAGCCCGTAGACCTCCTGCATGGCCTTGCTCTTGCCGATCATGTTCTCGAAGGAATACCTTTCCCGCAGGTCGCGTTTGAGAAGGATGTTTTCTTCCCGCAGCCTCCTTTTTTCGAGCTCGTGAGCGATGATAATCTTCAGCTCCTCGACATCAAACGGCTTGAGAATATAATCAATGGCTCCGGCCTTGAGCGCTTCGACAGCCTGCTTGAGGCTCCCGTAGGCGGTGATCATGATCACAGGAATATCAGGCCTATTTTCCCTGACATACTTTAGAATCTCCATGCCGCTTATTTCGGGCAGCTTGATGTCGCATATCAGGAGGTCAGCACTTTCTTTTTCCAGGATTTCGAAGACTTTTGAAGGCGCCAGGCAGGTTTTTACCCGGTAGCCTTCTTTCTTGAGGACAACACTGAGAAGGTCTAACAAACTCTTTTCGTCGTCAACGATCAGGATGTTTTCCATGTCTTGTCTCGCAAACCGGTTAACTCACCTCACCAGCTCTGGAGTCAGAACCTGCCTGGCGCTGGCGCGGCCCGCGCACGGGGAGCGTCAGAATGATCTCCGTCCCGTGGCCCGGCGCTGAATTTACCTGAATTTTCCCGTCATAATCATCAACGATACGGCGGACGACGACAAGCCCAAGTCCCCGGCCGTTCTCAAACCGGCTGAAAAACGGCTCAAAAAGATGATTTTTCTCCTCTTCCCTGAGCCCGCGGCCTGTATCAGCAAACTTGATTTTGATTTCTTTCTTGTTCTCCTTATTAAAATCGACCGTCAGAGTTCCACCCTCGGGCATCGCCTTGAGAGCGTTCCTGGACAGGTTCCAGAAGACCTGCTTGAATTGATTGGCGTTCCCATAATAGGTCAACTTGGAAGAAGAGAAATTGCCGGCTAACCGGTAGCTCCCGTCAAGATCGCCGCTGGCCCTGAGCAATGCCAGCGTCTCCTCCACGGCTTCAGAAAGCTTGACGTCTGAAAAAACCCTCTTTCCGGGAGAAGCCAAATCCAGGAATTGCTCGATCGATTGACTCACTCGAACGGATTCCTTGAGGACGATCTCCATGAGGTTTTTCTCGTCCTCATGAAGAGGCATTTCGTTCTTGAGGAACTGGACCGCCCCGGAGATCGCGGCCAGAGGATTGCGGATTTCGTGAGCCAACTGGGCCGCGATCCGGCCGGCCGTGGCCAGTCGTTCTTTGACCTCCAACTCCTTTTGGGCCAGGAGAAGCTCCTCACGGGCCTTACGCAGGCTGCTTGTCAACCGGTCTGCCAAAACAGCGATCAAGATGAACAAACTCCAGGCCACGAGGATCGTAAAAAGCACAAGGCCTAGCGACCGCTCCCGGTGCTGATCGAGGCTGAAATACGGGATCAGCCCGAAATAAAGGCCGTCCACGAGAAACCCGAAGAGAACGGCAGCCAGCCCCGCCGTGATATACGTCGCCCGGCTCGAGAGCACGATGCTCGCGGCGATGACCGGGAAAACGTAGAGCAAGTAAAGGCCGCCGGTTAATCCCCCGGATATGTAGACGAGGGCCGTGATCAAAAGGAGGTCAACAAAGATCTGAAGGAAGGCCTGGAGGGAATAATTTTTCCTCCACCAGTAAAGGCACAAATAAACGAGAGACATAAGATAGGTCAGAAGCACAAGATAATAAAAAGGAATGAGCGGGATGAAATCCGTCGTCGAGGACTGGATGATGACGACCGCGACAAGGATCGAGGTAACCGCGATCAGGCGGATGAGGATGAACCAGAGGATGTGCTTCTTCTGTGTTTTCATCCGGCTTTAGAACTGCTGCATCAAAGCAAAAATGGGAAGGTACATGGAAACAACCAGAGACCCGACCATGGCGCCGACAAAGATAAGAAGAATGGGCTCAAGGATAGAGAGAAGAGCTGACACGGACGCATCGACCTCCTCGTCGTAAAAGTCGGCCAGCTTGGTCAGCATCTCGTCCAGGGTTCCTGTCGCCTCGCCGACACTCACCATCTGGGTGAGCATGAAGGGAAATTGGCCCGTCTCACGGAAGGATTCAGTCAGGGGTTTCCCTTCAGCGACCATCTTGCGAGCGTCCATGACGCTTGATTCGAGAATGATGTTGCCGGCTGTGGACGAGGTAATCCTTAAGCTTTCTAACATCGGCACGCCGCCTGCAACCAGGGTGCTCAACGTCCTCGTAACCCTTGAAATAGCCACTTTCCGCATCAACTCGCCGAAAAGAGGCAGCTTGAGGATCAGACGGTCGACGACCCAGCGGCCGCGCTCTGTCTTCCTGAAATACCTGAACCCGACAACGAGGGCAACGATCCCGAGGAATATGAACAAAATATACCTGGAAACGAAATTGCTCATCCCGATGACCGCCGCTGTCAGGAAGGGCAGTTGGGCGCCGAGCTCTGTAAAGATCGAAGCAAAAACAGGGATGACCTTCCACAGCAAGAAGATGGCCACTAAGATGGCGAAGCTGACGATAGCCGACGGATAAATCAACGCCTGCTTGACCTTGGCCCTCAGCTTGACGACTTTTTCGATGTACTCAGCCAGCCTCCGCAGCATGATGTCCAGCGACCCGCTCTGCTCTCCCGAGGCAATAAGGTTGCAGTAGAGGTCATCAAAGGCCTTGGGGAATTTCCTTTTAGCCTGGTTGAGCGTTGAGCCGGCCTCAACGTCCTCCCTGACGCTGGTGATGACTTTCTTGAAGTACTTATTCTTAGTCTGCTCAGCCAGGATCGTCAGGCTCTGGATGAGCGGCAGCTCGGCGTCGATGAGAACCGAAAGCTGGCGGCTGTAGACGGCCAGCTCCTTGAGCTTGACCTTCTCCATCTTGAGAAAAGGAATCCGGAGGCCTTCTCTCTTCGCCGCAACATTGATGATGGTAATCTGTTCTTTTTGCAGGACTCGGGTGACCTCCTCAACAGAGGTGGCCACCCTCTCGCCGCCGACAAGGTCGCCGTAACGATTTTTTCCCTTCCAAACGTAAACAGCCATGTTTCACCCCTTTCTATTTTCCCGCAGAGCCCTGAGCGAGGCTGACAGAGGATTTCTTCAACCCCTCTCGTCTCTGGATGATATCGGTCAATTCCTCCGGGAAGGAAGTGACGCTCATCGCCGTCTCCAAGGTAATGACTCTCTTGAAATAAAGGTTGGCCAGCGACTGGTTGAACGTCTGCATCCCGAACTTCTCCTGTCCCATCTGCATGGTCGAGTAGATCTGGTGGACTTTGTTCTCCCGGATGAGGTTCCTTATGGCGGGGTTCGGGATCAGGATTTCCATGGCCAGGGCGCGTCCTTTGCCGTCAGCCCGCGGCAGGAGGCACTGGGTCAGGACGCCCTCCAGGCTCATCGACAGCATGATCCTCACCTGGGCCTGGTATTGGGAGGGAAAGATGTCGATGATCCTGGAGATCGACTCGGCCGCAGAGTTGGTGTGCAAAGTGGAAAAAGTCAGATGGCCCGTTTCAGCAACCCGGAGAGTTGCCTCCACCGTCTCGTAGTCTCGCATTTCGCCGACGAAAACGACGTCCGGGTCCTCCCGCAGCACAGAGCGGAGAGCATTCGCGTAGGACAGGGTGTCAACAAACAGCTCTCTCTGGTTGATGATCGACTTTCTTGGGATAAAATAATACTCGATCGGGTCTTCGATCGTGACGATGTGGACGGCCCGTTCGTGGTTGATGTGCTCTAACATGCAAGCGATGCTGGTCGATTTGCCGCAGCCCGTCGGTCCTGTCACCAAGACAAGACCCCTGGGCAGATAACAGAGCTGGGCGACACGCTGGGGGATGCCGAGCTGGGCAAAACTCCACATCGAGGGGAGGAACCGGCGGAACGCCCCGGCCACCGCGCCCTTCTGCATGTACACATTCGCCCGGAACCGGCCCAGGTCTTTGATGCCGAAAGAAAAGTCTAACTCTAACTTCTCCTCAAAGTGTTTTTTCTGCCTGTCCGTCAGGACGCTGTAGATCAACTGCTTTGTCTCCGACGGGGTTAACGGGGGATGGTCGACCGACTTGAGAACCCCGTGAACCCTGATCCGCGGCGGGATGTAGGTTGTGATATGCAAATCGCTGGCGTCTTCTCTGACGGCTATTTCCAAGAGCTCCTGAATTGTCTTGGCCATTTTATTCTCCTTGTTAATCCTTGACGCTCTCTCTGAGCACCTCTTCGACCGAGGTTATGCCGTTCTTGATTTTGATCAGGCCGCTTCGCCGCAGCGTGATCATGCCCTTCTCCATCGCCTTCTTCTTGATTTCCCGCGATTGTGCTCTGGTCAAAATGAGCTCCCGGATATCGTCATCGACGGGCATGACCTCATACAGGGCAATCCTCCCCTTGTAGCCTGTGTTGCTGCAGGCGTCACATCCCTGGGCTTTCCAGACATCCACCTTCTCCGCTTCCTCGGCCGTATACCCGATGTCAATGAGGGCCTTGGTAGGTAGCTTGTGAGGCACCTTGCATTTTTGGCAGAGGCGCCTGACTAACCTTTGAGCCACGACTAAGATGACAGAATCGGCGATCAGGAAGGGCTCGACGTTCATGTTGACCAGCCGGATGATCGTGCTCGCCGCGTCGTTGGTGTGGACGGTGGAAAAGACCAAGTGTCCGGTCAGGGCTGCCTTGATGGCGATGTCAACGGTCTCGAAATCCCGCATCTCGCCGACGAGCATGATGTCCGGGTCCTGTCTCAAGAATGACCTCAATGTCCGCGGGAAATCCAGGCCGATCTCTTCTTTGATATGGACCTGGTTGATGCCGCCGATGTTGAACTCGACAGGGTCTTCGGCCGTGAGGATGTTTTTTTCGAGCGAATTCAGCGTCGAGACGGCGGAATAGAGCGTGTTCGTCTTGCCGCTTCCCGTGGGCCCGGTGACTAAGATGATCCCCCAGGGCCTGTGGATGGCCTCGGTGAACTTCTCCAGGGATTCCTCCTCAAACCCCAGCTCGGTCAGGTCAAGCTTCAGCATCTGGCGGTCGAGGATCCGGGCGACGACCTTTTCGCCGAAAATCGTCGGCAGGGCCGAGATGCGCATGTCGACTTCCTTGCGGCCGCCGTTCTCCAGCTTGACTTTCATCTTGATCCGGCCGTCCTGGGGAAGCCTCTTCTCGGCTATGTCCATGTTAGCCAGGATTTTGACGCGCGAGGTGACGGGACTCTTGAATTTCATCGGCAGGCTCATCATCTCATGGAGGATGCCGTCCATGCGGAACCGCACGCGGAAAGTCTGCTCGTAGGGCTCGAAATGGACATCCGAGGCGCCTTTCTTGATCGCGTCCACAAAAATCGTGTTGACCAGGGTGATGACGGGCGCCTCTTCGGTGGAATGGACGAGCTCCTCGACGTCGTAGTCTTCCTTCTCCTCCTCGATGATGTTCACCCTCGTGTCCTCAGCCAGCTCGATGTCCTCGATGATCTTCTTCACTTTCAGGGCGCTCGAGGAACCGTAGTACTTATTGATGGCGTTCATGATCCCGGATTCTGAGGCGATCACCGGCTGGATGCTCAACCCTGTCCGGAACCGGATGTCCTCGATGACCTCCAGGTCGGTCGGGTCGACCATGGCCAGAGTCAGGAAGGAACGGATACGGTGGATGGGCATGATCAGGTATTTCTTGGCGATGTCAACGGGGATGAGGTTGACGACGTCGGGATAGACTTCGAATTGATCAAGGTCGATGTAGGGATAGCCTAACTGCCGGCTCAGAGCCTGAGCCATGTCTTCTTCCGACACAAGGCCGAGAGAGACGATCGCCGTCTGAAGCGGGATGCTTTTATCCCTCTGCATATCCAGGGCAGACTTGAGCTGCTCGGGAGTCAGCACCTTTTCCCTAAGGAGCAGTTCGCCTAAATTTGATCCCATGGGTGAAAAGTTTCCTTACCATATCGGATTTGCCAAAATTTGTCAACGGATGCCCGACTTCGGCTATCCTTCCTCCATCCTTCAGAAAAGAAGACGCTTTCATTCTTCAATTTGTTTCTACATATGCATACAGCTTGTTTCATGGAAAGGCCACAATATTTGAACGGTCCTTATGATGGCAGGCCCTCCCCTGAAGGGTCAATCACCCATAGGGATGATTTTGAAGGTGAAATTCCCTCCGAGAACCTCACCGGGAGGGGTTATGACCGGTGACCCGAGGACGGACCTCGCAGAGGGCCGTCGCTAAATTGACAAGAAATGGCCGTTTTGTTAAGTTAATCGGGGTCGGTCGTCTGCGAGGACTGTCCCCTTGTAGCCGTTTCATCGCCAAAAGGAAGATTCCGCAGTTGAGACAGCGGGGAGTGGCGCAGCCTGGTTAGCGCGCCTGCCTTGGGAGCAGGAGGTCGTCGGTTCAAATCCGATCTCCCCGATACTGCCTCCCGGCAGGCGGCTTGGATTCGCCGCTGATTTTATAATAAAATAGACGCAGTAACACGGCACAATCACTGAGTGCTTTGTATAAAAAACGGGGCGCCTGTAGCTCAGAAGGACAGAGCAGCTGCCTTCTAAGCAGCGGGTCGGGGGTTCGAGTCCCTCCAGGCGCGCTCCCGATTTTTCAAGATGGCCGCTTGAGGCCCTTTTCGATCTGGCTTTTCTCGATCCTGAGGACAACGGGCCGGCCGTGCGGACAGAGCGATGGGTTGGAGGTCCGGAAGAGTTCCTCGACAAGATAATCCATCTTTTCGCGGGTGAGCCTCTCGCCCGCCTTAACCGCCGTTCTGCAGGCCAGCGTGGCTAAGAGCTTTTCTCGCCTTCCGGCCATCTCTTCTCCTCCCATCTCCTCAAGCAAGACAAACAGAACGTTTTTCGCTTCGTCCTCGTCAAAGATGTCGGGAAAGCCGTTGAGGGCGAACGTCCTCCCACCCATGGCGTCTACTTTGAACCCGGCGGCTTCCAGAACCTCGCGGTTTTCCTCGAGGCTCAGCTCCTGCGAAGGAGCGAGGTCAAAGAGAACCGGAATCAGAGAAACCTTCTGCGGCCAGCTTTTTTCTGAATCAATCTCCCTGTATTTTTCAAAGAGCACCCTTTCGTGGGCATTGTGCTGGTCGATGACGAGCAACCCCTCCTCATCGGCCGCGACGATATAAGCCTCAAGATACTGTCCCAAGACGCGCCGCCCCGCTTCTCCCTCTCCTCCCTTAGCCTGAAGGGGGAAAACCTCCTTGGCTCGCGTTTCGATTTCCCCTCCCGGAACGACGAGTTCATAGCTTCGCGGTTCCTCGACTCGCTGCTGTGCTCGTCCATGATCAGAGACAGGGTAAGCAAGCTTGATTCCTTCCTCTTTATGCATTGATTTTTCCACGGCCTTGAGCACAACATAAAAAACCAGCTGGGAATCGCGAAACCTTATCTCTGCCTTCGCCGGGTGGACGTTGACATCCACGTCGCTGGCAGGAATGGCCAGGAAAAGAAAGGCCTGAGGGAAGGAGTCCTTCTCCAGAAGCCCCCTGTAAGCTTGATTGAGGGCAGCCTGCAGGACGCGGTCTTTGACCAGCCTCCGGTTGACGAAAAAGAGCTGATGCGTCCTGTCAGGCCGGCCTTGAGGAGGTCTGGAGCCAAACCCGCTGACCCGGATTTCTCCATCCTCAAGATTGATTTCTAAAAGAGCATCCAATACCGTCTTGCCGAAGAGCTGGAAAATTCTCTCGCGGACGCTTCCCACCGCTGGACAGGTCAAGATTTCCCGCCGCGAGTGGACAAGGGAGAACCGCGTTTCAGGATAGGCGAGCGCCACGCCCGTCACCCAGCGGACGATCATCCCTAACTCAGACTTCTCGGAGCGCAAAAACTTCCGCCGCGCGGGCAGGTTGAAGAAAAGGTCCCGGAGCTCGACACTCGTGCCTCGGGGAAACGCGACGTCCTGGACAGAGCGGAGCTCTCCTCCCTCTCGTTCGACCCGGGTTCCGCTCACTCCTTCTCCGTCTGATGTCTTCAACGTCAGCCGGGAGACGGCGGAGATGCTGGCCAGCGCTTCGCCCCGGAACCCAAGAGTGGCGATTCGTCCAAGATCGCTCTCAGTGGAAATCTTGCTTGTCGCATGGCGCTCAAAACAGAGCGTGGCATCTTCCCGGCTCATGCCCAAGCCGTTATCCTGAACCTTGATATATCTTTTCCCGCCTTCCTGGAGCTCAATCGAAATCTCCGTTGCGCCGGCGTCGAGGGAATTTTCCACAAGCTCTTTGACCACGGAGAAGGGCCTCTCGATAACCTCGCCGGCCGCAATTTTCTGTGCAACATCTGGCGGCAGGAGCTGAATCTTGTTCATTTCTGCTGATTTAGCCCACGATTTCGCCCGCCGCAATTTCAGAAAACACAGCCGAGATCTTCACTTTCACTTCCTGGCCTGGCTCAAGAGCGCAGTCAGGAACCCTGACATTGATATAATTGCCGGTCAGAACCTCAGCCTCTCCGGCTTTCTTTTTGATGACA
Source organism: Clostridiales bacterium (assembly GCA_029907205.1). Taxonomy (GTDB): domain Bacteria; phylum Acidobacteriota; class Aminicenantia; order Aminicenantales; family UBA8522; genus JARYMI01. Next base: position 114,440 of record JARYMI010000005.1, on the reverse strand, counting down.
ATTCCATCGACCTTCCGGCCCAGGAAGTTGAGGCGAAAAGAGAGCCATTTTTCCCGCGCCAGGTTCCTCAGCCGCGCTGACCTCCGGCTTTTCACATCCTCCGGAACCTGGGGCCTGGAAGCAGCGGGCGTGCCAGGCCGGGCCGAATACGAAAACACATGGAGGTAGGCAAGAGGCGAACGCTCGAGAAAACCATACCCCGCTTCGAAGTCCTCCTCCGTCTCCCCGGGGAAACCAGCGATGATGTCCGCACCCAGAGCTGCTTCCGGCGAATTCTGGCGCAGCCGGGAGAGAACCATGCCGTGATCAGCCGTCCTGGATTCCCTTCCCATCAGCCTGAGAATTCTGTCTGAGCCGTGCTGGAGGGAGAGATGGAAATGCGGACAGATTATCCGGCTTGAGGCGATGAACTCCAGAAGTTCATCGTCCAGAAACCGCGGGTCGAGCGAACTCAGCCTGACCCGGCCCAACCCTTCAAGTCCGTTCAAATTCTTAAGAAGGTCCAGCAGCGAACTCTTGAGCTGAAGATCATGGCCATAAGAAGAAAGATGAATCCCGCAGAGAACAATTTCCCGGAAACCCTGGCCGACGAATGTCCTTGCCTGGTCGAGGATTTCCCCACGGCTCAAGCTCCTGCTCTTGCCTCGCACGCGCGGGATGACGCAGAAGGCGCAACGGAAGTTGCAGCCGTCCTGGACTTTGAGCAGGGCCCGGGAGCGAAGGGGCTGGCTGATTCCTGGCTGGCCTGGCTCGATATCTGCACAGACCTTTTCAATGAGGTCCTTTTTCTCATCATTGGAAAAAACCAGCCAGGCCTGAGGGATTCCCTCAAACTCGGCTCTTTTTGCCTCGACAGAGCAGCCCGTCAGGACAATCCTGGCTCTCGGGTTCTGACGATGGACGCGGTGGATGAATTTGCGGACATCCCGGTCCGCCCGGCTGGTCAGGGTGCATGTATTGACGATGATGATATCGGCCAGCGTCGAGTCTTTTTCTAATGGGAGACCGCGCCTCGCGATTTCCTGGGCCCAGGCGAAGCATTCAGCCTGGTTGACCCGGCACCCGAAATTTTGAATGGCCAAGGAGGTCATGTCTTCCGCTGAACCTTCTTCGAGGCATCCCCAACGACGTCATAATCCGACTCGCTGCCGATGAAGATGGCGACTTCCATGTTTCCTCCTATTTCATCGTTCCGATATCACGGCGGAAGTGCATCCCATCAAAGGAAATGGCCGAGATGGCGCTGTAAATATTTTCCAGCGCTTCGCCTAATGTCTTGGCCGAAGCGCAGACGTTGAGCACACGTCCGCCGTTTGTGAAATATTCTCCGTTTTCATATTTTGTCCCGGCATGGAAGACAACGATGCCGGGGATGGCAGAAACTTCTTTCAACCCGGTGATCGGCTTGCCTTTTTCATAGGCAAGGGGATATCCGCCTGAGGCGAGGACGACACAGGCCGACGCTTTCTCTTTCCAGCGCATTTCCGTTTTCAGGACATTTCCCTCGAGCGCGTTGAGAAGGACGTCAACCAAGTCGGACTCCAGCCGCAGCATCTGGACCTGCGTCTCCGGGTCGCCGAACCGGCAGTTGTACTCGAGCACTTTAGGCCCCTCTTCTGTCAGCATCAGCCCGACATACAGGACGCCCGTGTATTTCCGGCCTTCCTCGCGCATTCGGTTAATCGTCGGGAAGACGATCGTGCTCACGACCTCGGAGAAAAGCTGCGGCGTGATGAAGGGCGAGGGCGAGATCGCGCCCATTCCGCCCGTGTTGGGCCCCCTGTCGCCGTCATAGACGGCTTTGTGGTCCATCGTCGTCACCAAGGGCTGGATTTTGGCTCCGTCCGAAATGACGATAAACGAGACTTCTTTTCCGTTGAGAAATTCCTCTATGACAATCCTTTTTCCCGCGTCTCCGAACTGCCTCTTGGTCATGATCAAGTCGACCGCTTCTTCGGCCTTGCGGTAGCCCGGGCAGACGATGGCCCCTTTGCCGGCGGCCAGGCCGTCGGCCTTGACCACAAGCGGGAAGAAAAACTCGCCGGACTTGAGAATCCGAAGAGCCTGTGGCGCCGATTCGGCTACTTTAAACCGGGCCGTCGGAATCCGGTGCCGCTCCATGAACTGCTTGGCGAAAATCTTGCTGCCTTCCAACTCGGCCGCCTTCTTCGTCGGCCCGAAAATCCGCAGTCCCCGCTTCTCGAATTCATCGACGATTCCCAAGGTGAGCGGCAGCTCAGGGCCAACCAGTGTCAGGCCGATTTCAGCCCCGGCCGCAAAATCGGCCAGAGCCTTGAGATCTGAGTCGGCGACCGGGACGTTTTCCCCAAGGCCCAGCGTGCCCGGGTTCCCCGGCGCGCAGAAGACTTTTTCTACGAGCGGGCTCTGGGCGATCTTCCACGCCAGAGCATGCTCCCGCCCTCCGGAGCCAACAACCAGGACTTTCATGGTTTAACCCTTTTTTTGAGTTGGTCTGCCAGGCCCTCGACAAGCCCGGGCCGGGGAAAAACACTCGCCAGGATTCTGACGGCGGCCGGGAGCGCCTCCTCAACCGGCAAGCAGAACTTCATCTCCAGAAAATTCTGCCTGAACTTCTTGACTTCCTCTTTGACCTTTATGTTCCGGATGATGACGTCGGCCATGAAGCCGGCCAGGACGTCAAAGTCCTTTGCCTCCATGCCGAACCTGGTCATCTCCTGAACGCCCAAGCGGATTCCGCTCGAATCCAGGAAGGTCTCGTCGTCGGGGAGCGCCTGATAGTTGGCGATGATGTTGTTCTCTTCCAGGCGCCGGGCGATCTCCTGGGCTGGCCCGAACGGCCGCACCCGGATCAAGACCTGATGAGTTTCCGTGAACCCGTCCCTCTCTTCTCCTTCGACTAAAACGCCGTGGTCCTTGAGCGATTTGGCAAATGACTTGGCGTTCTGCCTGACTTTCAACTGATACTCATCTTTAAACACGTTCATCTCGTATGTCGCCATCAAAAGAGCAAGGAGAGTTCCCAAATGGTGGTTGCTCGTCGACCCTGGGAAGGCGCGACTCTTGACGTCCAGCCAGAAATTGCGCAGCGGCGAGCCGGACGGGAAATTGCCGGCGATGACTCCTCGCTGCGGGCCGAAAAACGTCTTGTGCGTGCTGCCGGTGAGAACATCAGCTCCTTCGGCCAGCGGCTCCTGGAAGGCGCCATAAAGCCCCAGGACGTGGGCCATGTCGTACATGATCACCGGCCGATCCGGCCAGTCTTTAACGACCCCGGCCACAAACCTAACAGGCTCCGGGAAAAGGAACATGCTCTTGCCGAAAATGATGAGCTCGGGCCGGCTGTCGTCTAAGAGCTCTCCCAATTTTTTGAGGTCGGTCTTGTACGGATTCTCCTCGGAGACAGGAAAGCTGACCACCCTCTCTTTTCCAGTTGCCTGGTCTTCCTCCACGTAATTGAACAGCGCGCCCATGGGTTGTGAACTCAAATGGCCGCCCTTCGTGAGGTCGTTGTTCATGACGAGCCGCAGCTTGCGCATCGGCCGGCCTTCTTGCCGGTTGCGGTTCACGAAACGGACCATGGCCTTGAACACAACCTCGTTGGCCATCTGGCCGCTGATCGGCCTCAACTCCACCTCCGAGCATCGGAAGAACTGGCTGAGCTCCTTCTGGGCTTCGATTTCCACCTCCCGTATAAAATCCGTGCCCTGGTAAAAATAGACCTCTTCGCCTTTCATCGTCCGGTGTTCGGCGTACCGGCCTGAGGGGTCGGAAATTTCGCACAATTTTACAAGAAGGGAAGGAGTCGTCTCGGAGGGAATCAAGTTGAAGGATTCCGCCTGCCGCCAGCGGTTGTTCTGCTCTACTCTCTCGGCCAAAGGAAGAATTTTTTCAGCCAGAGAAGCCATCGGTTCTTCGCCTCCCTATCCGAAGTTCTTTTTCTCCAGGTCGATGATTTTGTCCACGCGTCTTTCGTGCCGGCCTCCCTCGAAGCGGGCATTGAGCCACGCCTCGACAATCCCCAGCGCCTCGGCGAGCTCAAGGACACGGCCGCCGAGACAGAGGCAGTTGCAATCGTTGTGCTTGCGGCTGATCTCAGCCGTGTGCAGGTTCCAGCAGGCCGCTGCCCGGATGCCCCTGAATTTATTGGCCACGATGGCCATCCCCAGGCCCGTCCCGCAAAACAGGATGGCCCGGTCGCACTCTCCCGAACCCATGCTTTCCATGGCCCTGATGCCGTAGTCGACATAATCCACGGTCTCGCCGGGACCGCAGCCGCAGTCCAGGCAGGCAATCCCCTTATTCTCCAGGAAGGCGCGGACCCCTTCTTTGAGCTCATAGCCCGCATGGTCAGAGGCCAAGGCGATTTTCATTCCCGTCTCTCCGTCCAGAATATATTGAAAAATTAAGGTGATTGGTTGTCGGCAACGAACTTAGAGGCTTCGGACATGACTTCCAGGGCCTTGAGCACGGCCGGATCGCTTTTCTGGTAAACCCTGACGCCGGCCTCGGTCCCCCAGATGGAAGAATAAATCTCGCGTTCAAGCTCCCTTTTGATTTCTGATTCAACCTCTTGAAACCTCTCTTCGCTGAAAGCAATCTTGTTCGTCCGCAGAAACGTCTTGAAATCTTCGATGATCCTGGAATCAACGACGAAGCCCTTCTCTTCTCCCTCTTCCTCCAGAAAAACGGTGGTCTTGGAGCGCGGCGTCTGGCGGCCGGCGAACTTGCGGGCGTAACCAAAGAACGCTCCCTTGTTCATGAGTTCGAGGATGAAGAGGTTGCGGCCTGACTCCGTTTCGAAGTCCGGCGAAATCCCGCCCTGCCCGAGGACCTTTCTCCCCTTGGCTGTGTAGCGGACTTCCCTCTCATCCTCTGGAGCCTTCTTGTAGAGAATGTAGTCTTCGATATGGGCATAATCTCTCTGGATCGACCTTCCGCTCGGGGTATAATACTTGGCCGTTGTCAGAGCCAGAGCCAGGTTCTCGCCCAGCGGGAAAACCGTCTGAACGAGGCCCTTCCCCCAGGAATCCTCGCCGACGATGAACCCGCGGTCGTTATCCATGACCGCGCCACTGACGATCTCGGAGGCGCTCGCGCTTCCGCGGTTGATCAGAACGACCAATGGGATGTTTTCATACTGCCCGTCTCGCTGCGCCCTGAATTCCCGGTTATAGAGCTTGTTCCGGCCCTTTATGGACACGATGGCCGATCCCTTGGGCAGGAACAAGTCGGCGATCTCGACCGACTGGAAAAACGGCCCTCCTGTGTTATTTCTCAAATCGAGAATCAGGCTTTTCATGCCTTGGCCGATGAGCTTGGCCATTTTTTCTTCAAACTCTTCGGCTGTCGTCTCGGCAAAATTGCGGATGAAGATCCAGCCGACGTCCTTGGTGATCATAAAAGCATAAGGAACGCTTCTCAAAGGAATCTCGGCCCGTTCGATCGTCAGGTCAAAAGGCGCCTCCAGGCCTTCGCGGACAAGCGTGATGGTGACCTCGGTTCCCTTGGGGCCCCTCAGTTTTTGCATGGCATCAAAGCTTGAGATCGGCTTGGTGCTCTCGCCGTTGATGTGGGAGATGATATCTCCTGGCTGGATGCCGAGCCGGCTGGCCGGCGACCCCTCAAGCGGCGAAATCACGACCAGGTTATCTCCTTGTTTTTGGATCTGGATGCCCAGCCCGTAGTATTTTCCCGTGTACTCCTCCCGCATCCGGGAAAAACTCGCCGGGTCGAGAAAATAGGAGTGGGGGTCGAGTGTTTCTAAGACGCCTCTGATCGACGAGAAGACTAACTGCTCAGGGTCCACCTGGTTGAAGTAATTTGTCTCGATGAGGGAAAGAAGGGTGGAGTACTTCTCCAGGGATTCACCCCAGAAATCCTCATCCCTGGCCACGAGGCTGGCCAGGAGGAGGATGACGAGACAACCCAGGGCGATCTTTCTTTTCATCGATTCACGCGAGGATTAATCTTAGCAAACCGTCCAGCCGTTGTAAAGCCACTGATTGCCTTGACTAAAGGCCGGCTAAGGGCTATATTTCCTGTGTCACCGGCTGACGAGAGGAGTGCATGTTCGGCAACATCGGTTTCCCCGAGCTGCTCATCATCCTGGCCATCGCCTTGCTTATTTTTGGGCCTAAAAAGCTCCCTGAAGTGGGCCGCTCGATCGGCCGGGCCATCCGAGAATTCCGCCGCACCTCGGATGAAATCAAGGGACGGATCGAGGAGGAAATTCAGGCCGAGGAATTCCGAGAAATCAAGGAAGAGCTGAAAAAGGACATCCACGAGAATGAGGAAGGGAAAAAAGTCTCCTGACGAGATGACCTTCCTTGAACATCTCGAAGACCTGCGGAAACGAATTTTTTATTCCTTCATCGCCATTTTTGTCGCTGTCATCCCTGCCTGGATCTTCAGCCAGGATGTCTATAAAATCCTGGCCAGGCCAGTGACTCAGTTTCTTCCAGAAGGGACAAGGCTCGCTTTCACCGGACTGACCGAGCCCTTCATGCTCTACTTGAAGGTCTCCTTCCTCACCGCACTCTTCGTTGCCTCTCCTTTTATCTTTCTTCAGCTCTGGTACTTTGTCGCGCCCGGCCTCTACCAGAAAGAAAAAAAGTATGTCATTCCTTTCGTTTCTCTGATGTCGCTCTTTTTTTCGGCCGGCGCGCTGTTCGGCTATTTCGTCGTCTTTCCCTGGGCCTGCCGTTTTTTTCTCAACCTGGGCCAGGATTTTATGCCCGTCATCACGGTCAACGCGTACTTCAGCCTGGCCATTAAGATTCTCATAGGCATCGGCCTCGTCTTCGAGCTCCCGACGCTTGTTTTCTTCCTCTCCCGGATGGGGATCATCACCTCTCGCTGGATGATCAAGAATTTCAAGTACGCCGTGCTGTCCATTTTCGTCATCGCCGCCGTGATCACCCCGACGCCGGACATGGTCACCCAGAGCATTCTCGCCGCCCCGATGCTCCTCCTCTACGGCGTCAGCATCCTGATTGCTTTCCTCTTCGGCAAGGAAAGAATCAGACGAAAACAAAAACCCGGCGAGGATATCGCCGGCTAAAAAAAGAAAATGAGAAAAAAGACAAAGCAGCCAGGCTTGGGATCTCCTCGGCCGGCAGGCGCTCCCCGGCTCATCGGGCTCACCGGCACGAACGGCGCCGGCAAGGGCGAGGTGGCCGCCTATTTATCGAGAAAAGGGTACGCTTATTTTTCGCTGAGCGACGAGATCCGGGAAGAGCTGAGGAAAAAAGGAAAGGAGATCACCCGGGACAGCCTGATCGCCATGGGAAACTCTCTCCGCCGCAGATACGGGCCGGACATCCTGGCCAGGCGGGTAGCGAAAAAGGCGAAAGGAAAGGCGGTCATCGACAGCATACGAAACCTCAGCGAGGCGGCTTATCTTCGCGGGCGGGGAGGGTTTGTTCTTGTGGCGGTCGACGCGCCGGCTGAGTTAAGGTACAAAAGAGTCAGGCGGCGGGGACGGCTGGAATCAGCCGCAACGCTTGAGGAATTCATGGCCAAAGAGAAAAAAGAGATGGCCGGAGGCAAAGCCGAGCAGCAGCTCAGCCGGGTCATGGCCACGGCTGATTTTGCCATCACGAACGACGGGACGCTGGCTTCTCTGCGCCGGAAAGTCGAGGCACTCCTATGAAACCAAAACGCATTTCCAAAGACGACTATTATCTAGGCATCGCGAAGGAGGTCGCACGGCGGAGCACCTGCTTCCGGCGGTCGATCGGCGCCATCATCGTCCGGGACGACCAGATCATCTCGACGGGATACGTCGGCGCGCCCCGGAAGACAAAGGACAGCTTCGAACACGGGTTTTGCCTCCGCGACAGGATGGGAATCCCTCACGGCGAACGCTACGAGCTCTGCCGGAGCGTCCACGCCGAGCAGAACGCCATCATCAACGCCGCTCGGGCAGGGGTCAGCCTCTTAGGCGGAAACATGTACATCTACGGCCTCATCTGCGAAAGCGGCCTGCCCATCAACGCCTTCCCCTGTTTTATCTGCAAGAAGATGATCATCAACGCCGGGCTCAACCGTATCGTCTGCTCGACCGCTTCTGGAGGGAAGAAAATTTTCCGCGTCAAACGCTGGGCCGAAGACTGGACAAGAGGCGATATCATCGACGACAAACACCAGTACGGGTGAGCGGACGACAAGATGCCGATACTCGTGGTCAGTCATCAGCATTCTTCAGGTTAATATAAACGCATCAGATGCATTACCATCGTCATCGCAGGCAACCAGCGGCAACTTGGCAATCCGACACCTTGAGTCGTGCAGAGCATCGCCAGGGATCTCATCGTGCTGAGATCGAGATTGCCGCGGCACCTCCGAGGCCTCGAGACCGCTGCGCCAGGTTGCGGGGCCTGTTCCGCTTCATTCCTCGCCCTGACACTTTATTCAGTCCGTTCGTATGCGTGCTTACATTAATCTTTATTATTTCGATAATATTTATAGGAATAGTAAGAACTAACCGTCTTGTTTTAGCCCAAGAGACCCAAGCTCCGGCCAGAGTAAGCCTTCTCAAGCTTTTGGATATCACTCCGTCCCCCGAATCCATCAATTATGTCCAGAACAAGACCGAGTTCCAGCTCCACACGCTCCTCACCGAACAGCGGCATCCCAAGACCTGGAACCTGAGCGAGCGCACCGAGAAGGATATCGCCGACGGGTTGAAAATGCTTTTTTCAGTGGACGAGGACATCGTCACGCGCCTGCGCGGCTTCTCCGCCGAGCCAACGGCGATTGAATCGCTCGTCCAGGCGCTCGAAGACGCCATCATCTCCGGCCGCAAGATTTATATTTACGGCTGCGGCGCCACCGGCCGCTTAGCCAAACAGATGGAAAGCTCCTTCTGGCGGCCCTTCTGGAGGCGTCTCAAGGCTGACGAGAAAATCTGGCCCAAGCTCCAACCCCATATCGCCGAAATCGAGGACAGGCTCATCGGCGAGATGACCGGAGCCGACCGGGCCTTAATCAGTTCTCTTGAAGGTTTCGAAGACCTTCAACTCATCGGCCGGCTTCAACTAAGCGACCGGGGAATAAAAAAAGGGGACGTCGTCATCTGCGTCACTGAAGGCGGCGAGACGTCGTCGGTCATCGGGACGATCCTGGCCGCCCTCGACCAATGGAAGGAGGCAGGTCATTATGACCCGGAAGAAACCCGTCAGAAGCTCTATTTTGTTTACAACAACCCCGACGACAGGCTCCTCCCCTTCCTCCGGAGCCGTCTCGTCCTCGAAGAGCCGGGCATCACCAAAATCAACCTGACGACTGGCCCCCAGGCCATCACCGGCTCCACCCGGATGCAGGCCACGACCATCGAAACGTTCGTCATCGGGCAGGCTCTTCAAGAAGCGACTCTCGGCGTCCTCAAAAGATATCTCTCGAAAAAAGAGCTGGCGCGTCTGGGGTTTGAGGATCCACCCCCGCTGGCAGACAGGCTTAAGGTCTTCTCTGCGATCCTGGCCGAAGTGAGGAAGAACATCCCGGCCATCGCGCGTTTTACGGAACTCGAAGCGACGACCTACAAGGAAGGTTCTTTCTCGACTTATTTCGCGGACAAAGCCCTGATCACCGTCTTTATCGACAGCACCGAGAGAAGCCCGACGTTCCGCCTCTTTCCCCTCGACACGACAAAAGAACCCAGAAGGAAATGCTGGATTCAGGTGTGGACGCCGGCCGAAAGCCTGCCTGAAGCGTGGCAGGCTTTTCTGGGCCGGCCCTTCCGGGGGTTGGCCGCCTCCTTCTACCAGAAACATTTCGAGGAAAAAATCGATGACCCCTACCTCCGCTCCGCAGCGCTTGAAAGTTTGAAAAAGGCGGGCGACGACCAGCAATCACTCTATGACTTTTCTTTCAGCGAAAACAACATCAATAAGCGCGGGCCGAAAAAAGGCGACCTGGCCGTCGTGATCCTTTTCTCGCCCGAGGAGAAAGAGCTCAAGAGAGAGGATTCTCCTTTCCGCCGCTTTGTGGGCCTTCATCTTGGAAGCGGCGCAAACCTTGCCCTTATCGTCGCCGGAAAAAGTCCGGCCCAAAGCGCGAGCGAGTTCATCCCGGGAGCCACAGGGCCTTACGTCTCGCTCGCTTTAACAGACAAAAACGACCCCTTCGGCATCAACCGTCACGTCGGGGTAAAAATTCTCCTCAACGCCCACTCGACAGCGGTCATGACCCGGCTGGGCAAAGTCATCGGAAACACGATGACCAACGTCAGCCCGAGCAACCTCAAGCTCATCGGCCGGGCCACTTATCTTATCCAGTCGCATGTCAACGATGTCCTGAGCCGGCCAGCCTGGGTGAGCCGCCACGGCACTCGCGAGCCCATCTCTTACGGCGAAGCCAACGCTGTCCTTTTTGACGCCATCGCTTTTATGAAAGAAAAAAGGGACGCCGGCCAGACGGCTGAAGTGGCCCTGTCCATCATCCGCATCCTGGAATCCTTGCGCCAGAACAGGGGCGTCTCTCAGGAGGAAGCCTTAGACCTCGTCACGAATGTCGGCTTGAGCCGCTACCTCGCCTCAGCAACACAAAGCGGTAAGTGAAAAAAAGAAACTTCCTCCTCAGGGCAATTTGGAAGTCAAGCAAGAATAAGAAAAAAAGACTGGCAGCGAGCGCTTTTCGTGATTCTCTTTCTGACTGGGAGGAAAAGGCTGGCGCATTTCCGGACTGTTTTTCATCTTTACTCGACCGTCCAAAATTTATAGAATTGACCACAGCGATCATCCTCCGGCGAGAGGTTATCTGAAAAGGCCCCTCATTGCCGGAAGATGCGAGCCAAACGAACGTTTGCGAGAGGTGAAGGATGAAAAAGCAAAGATTAGGCGTGGGACTCATCGGCGGCGGCTTCGTGGCCAGGTTCCACATCCGGGCCTGGGTCGGTGTCCGCGACGCTGATATTCTGGGGATTGTGGACAAGGACGAGAAAAGGGCTGAGGAGGCAGCGGCGCTGGCCAAGAAATTGAAGGTCGGTGAGGCAAAAGCCTATCGCTCGATCACTGAGATGATCTCCGACCCGGCGATCGACGCAGTCTGGATCTGCTCACCGAATTTCACCCGGATTGAAGTCATGGAGGAAATCGTCCACGCTCTCGGGAAAGGGAAAGGCGAGCTTTTGGGCGTCTGCTGCGAGAAACCGCTCGGCCGGAACGCCAAAGAGGCTCGGCAGATGCTGGAACTCGCCCAGAGGGCCAAACTCCTCGACGGCTACCTCGAAAACCAGGTCTTCGCTCCCTCGGTCGTAAGGGGGAAGCAGATTGTCTGGACCAGGGGCGCAGCTCTATCTGGCCGTCCCTACCTGGCCCGGGCGTCCGAGGAGCACAGCGGTCCGCACATGCCCTGGTTCTGGGAAGGCAGCCTTCAGGGTGGCGGTGTGCTCAACGACATGATGTGCCACTCAGTCGAGGTGGCGAGGTTCATGCTGACTCCGCCGGGGGCGGAACGCAGCGCCCTCACACCGGTCAAAGTGACCGCTTACGCTTCCTGCCTCAAGTGGCAAGTCCCGGAATACGCCAGGGTCCTCTGGCAGCAAAGCGGCGGGAAGACCGACTACCTCAAGCGTCCAGCCGAGGATTTCGCCCGGTCGCTCGTCGAATACCGCGACGAGAAGGGCCAGACCGTCGTTGTCGAGACAACGACGTCCTGGTGTTATGTCGGCGCCGGGCTGCGGCTGAGCATGGAGCTTCTCGGCCCGGAGTACGCCCTTCAGATTAACACTCTGGACACCGACCTCAAGGTCTTCTTCAGCCGCAAAGTCAAAGGCAAAGCGGGCGAGGACCTGGTGGAAAAGCAGAACGCCGAGATCGGGCTCATGCCCGTGGTCAGCGATGAGGAAAACGGATACGGCTACACGGCGGAAGACCGGCACATGGTTCAGTCGTTCCTCAAGGGAGTCCGCCCGAGCGAGAACTTCACCGACGGGGTTAATGTCGCCGAGCTCCTCATGACCGCTTACATGAGCATCGAGAAAGAAAAACCCCTCCCCTTCCCGCCCCCGGGCCTGGCAAACTTTGTTCCCGCTGTGGCCAAGGGGACCTGGAATCCCAAAAAGAGACGAGGATAAGAGCTTTTCCCATTAGATAGCATCCGGTCATTTCAATTTTATCGAGAGGGAAAAGTGAGCAGAGAAAAAGTTTTAATGATGCCGGTAATGGGGATGGGGTTAGAACATGCTGCAGTATTAAAAAATAACCGAGGAGACCACCATGTTCATACCAAAAAAATCAAAAATCCTTTGGAAATTAGCGGAACAATCTGAGGTCGTCGAAGAAGGTGCCGGCGTATTGCGAGAAGTTATGGCTGATTTGCAACAGTTGGAGAAGGCTTGTGCGAGACTGGAAATTCTCGAATCAAAGGGGGATGAATTCGTCCATGAAATTACAGATGAGGTCGAAATATTCTTCATTCTGCCATTAGATAAAGAAGACATCAAAGAATTAACTGAACGGTTAGATGACATGCTGGATGGAATAGAACAAGTGGCAAACCGTTTCTATCTTTACAACCTCTCTGAAAGGAATGAGAGCGCAAAAAAATTTTCAGAATTAATCCTGGAGTCCGCTCAACAGATTCGGCAAGGAATTTTATTGATTAAGGACCATAAATTTCAAACAGAAGACTTCTCCGCAATCTGCAAAAGGATACATACGTTAGAAAATCAAGGCGACAAACTCCACAGAAAAATTCTCGGGGATATGATGAGCGAGGTGACAGCCAATTTTGGGCAAGATGGTCCTTTTTCTTTAATTAATTTGATTAAATGGAAGGAAATTTTTCAAATGTTGGAAGATATTCTTGACGTGTGCGAGGATATCGCCGTTGTTTTCGGGAAATTAAGAATAAAATACAAGTAATATTGTATGGAAATTGATTTCATCATATTGATTCTTGCTGTTTTTCTCTCTTACACCTATGCCTTTGTTGGCGGTTTTACTGATGCCGCCAATGCTATTGCTACTTCGGTCGGCTCTCGCGCTCTCTCGCCTAAAGCTGCAGTTCTAATGGCTGGGGTTTTAGAAATTGTTGGCGCCTTAACTGGCACTGCTGTGGCCCTGACTATTGGCAAAGGTATTGTCTCTTTAGAGTTGATTACTCTCTATACGGTTGTCGGCGCACTCTTAGGAACAATGACCTGGAGTCTTTGCACCTACTATTTTGGCATTCCCGTCAGCGAAACTCATGGCTTGATTGGAGGAATTATTGGGGCCGCATTAGCTGTTGCAGGAACAGAAGCAATCTTATGGAAAGGCTTAACAAAAGTTCTCATTGCAATAGTTGCCTCTCCATTGTTAGGCTTTTTTGCTGGGGCGTTATTGATGGGCCTTATCTATCACTTTTCTCATTCTGCTTCCAGCAAAAAAATGACGCCGATTTTTAAAAATCTCCAGCGCTTTTCTGCTGCTTTCATGGCCTTTAGCCATGGCCGTAACGATGCTCAAAAACCAATGGGTATTTTAGTAATGGTGCTGGCACTCTATTTTGGTTGGAAAGACCCAGGCGTGCCTCTTTGGGTTATTTTGAGTGTTGGCGTAACGGCCGGCCTTGGCGTGGCCTATGGAGGATGGAGGATTATTAAAACTTTAGGGATGAAACTTACTCCCTTGTCTCAAGCTCAAGGTTTTGCAGCAGAAACCTCCGCAGCGAGTGTCTTGCAGTTGGCTTCTGTTTTTGGGATTCCAGTTTCTACAACTCATACAATTACTTCTTCAATTGTGGGCGCTGGTGCGGCGCGGCGGTTTTCAAGTATCCGCTGGGGTACCGCTTTTGACATTTTCCTTTCTTGGATTCTGACTCTTCCTGCAACTATCGCCTTGGGTTGGGTTTTTACAAAACTATTGAGCTCAACGCTGTCCCTTTTAACCCCATCACCTTCATGAAAAAAAAGAGACGGCGGCCAGACGGCTGAAGTGTCCCTGTCCATTATTCGCATCCTCGAATCGTTGCGTCAGAACAGACGCGTTTCCCAGGAGGAAGCCCTGGGCCTTGTGATGACCGTCGGCTCAAGCAGGTGTCTTGCTTCGCTAACATAAAGCGATAAGAAGAAATGGAAGGAGACGATCCCCAGGGAACACCGACCCCTTGATTATGAACAAGCTTTTCACCAAAATCGAATGCTCGTTGTCGGAGGCTCTTTTCGGTTTGAGTGCGTGCGGCCTATCCCAATCCTTCCGTGCGGGCGGCTTCGCTCAGCGTCGCATCGGAGGAGGAGAAAAGGATGGCGGAGGTTATGACTTTCTTGAGCTCGAGCGCCAAGGCGATTTCCCTTTTTCTGCTCAAAATCAGACTGAGGGGAAAGGATAGGCGTAGCACGGCGGGACGTGCGGCCTTTTCTCCGGCTTGTCTTTGACTTGGGGATACACAAACATCTCGCCGGCGTAATTGCGCAAGACCACCTGTTCATCGCTGAGGGACTGGATGTAAGAGGGAAGAATCGGGATCTTCCCACCCCCGCCGGGCGCGTCGATGACAAAATAAGGAACGGCCAGGCCTGAGGTCCAGCCTCGCAAGGAATCCATGATCTCAATTCCCTTTTCAACAGTCGTCCGCAGGTGGGCCGTGCCTTTTACGTAATCGGCCTGATAAATATAATAGGGTCTCACTCGCACGGTCAGGAGCTTCTGCATCAACGCCTTCATCACGGACGGATCGTCATTCACGCCGCGCAAAAGAACGGTCTGGTTGCCCAGCGGGATTCCAGCGTCGGCTAACAGGTTGAGCGCTCGGGCTGCTTCCGGCGTGATCTCGTCCGGATGGTTGAAGTGGACGTTGACGTAAAGGGGATGATATTTCTTCAACATGGCCGCCAGCTTCGGGGTCACTCGCTGCGGCAGGTAGCAGGGTATCCGCGTTCCGATGCGCAGGATTTCGACGTGGGGAATCTCCCGCAGCGACTTCAGGATGATCTCTAACTTCCTGTCTCCTAACATCAACGGGTCGCCTCCCGAGACGATGACGTCCCTGACTTCACGGTGGTTGCGGATGTAAGCCAGGCCGTCTTCGATGTCGCGGGGATGGATCTTGCCCGGATCGCCGACCTTGCGCTTGCGCGTGCAGAAACGGCAGTAGGAAGCGCAGAGATGCGAGACCAGAAAGAGCACCCGGTCCGGGTATCGGTGGATAATGCTCGGCACCGGCGAATCCTCGTCCTCGCTCAACGGGTCTGCGGCGCCCTGCCTCTCTTCGAGCTCCGCTTCATCCGGCACCACCTGGCGGTAGA
Organism: Clostridiales bacterium; assembly: GCA_029907205.1. Lineage (GTDB taxonomy): Bacteria > Acidobacteriota > Aminicenantia > Aminicenantales > UBA8522 > JARYMI01. Next base: position 99,229 of record JARYMI010000005.1, on the reverse strand, counting down.
TGGCATCGCCCTTGCTCTTGATCAGGCTCGCATAGTACCGGGTAATCTGGACTCGGAACAACCGTCCGACTTTCCTGACTTTCTCTGCATCTAAATTGAAGAAGCGGGCAATCTCTTCAGGAGATTTGAGACTCCGCTTGAGAAGTTGTTGCCACTCTTCTTCCATCTTAATTTCGCTCCTTTGATTCAAGATATTTGGCATAAGTGATCCGGTCATCCCCGGGCTTGTAGAAATCGGGGATGCGCGCGACTTCCCTGTATTCGAGGCTGAGATAAAACCGGCGAGTCCGTTCGTATTTGGGCTGAGAAGAGGTCTCGATGAGGATCAAGCGGCCTCCCCAGTCCTTGACTCGATCTTCGAGCCAACTGACAAGCTTGCGGCCGTGGCCGCGGCCCTGCACTCCGGGCGCCACAGCCATCCAGTAAATATCGTAAGCCCCTTCGGCCAAAGGCGTGGGCCCGTAAGACATGTACCCGACAACTTGCCCCTTATCATTCTCGGCGACGACGAGAGAATAGTCCTGCTGGCCGGGTTGGCCGAGGAAAATGTCGATCTGTTCCTCGGCGCACTGGATCTCAATTGCGGTAAACATTCCCGTCGCCCGAACGATGTCTAAGACAGCTTCCCTGTCTTCTGGTTTCATCGGCCTTACCATTTCCGGCCTTTTTTCCGCAACGCCTTCTCCAGCAGGTGATGCCAGAAAAACGGATACTCGATGCGCACATCGTCCGAGCTGAACCACGGCTCCTCTTTGCGTCTGAGGGCATTCTCGATCATCCGGCTCCAGAACTGGGCGTAATCAATCCCCGCGGCTTTCAGAGCCCGGCAGTATCCGGCATCGAGGCTGGCATCCGGGTTGGGGTTGACTTCAAGGATGAAGATGCGGCCATCAGCAGCCATCCGGAAATCCACGCGGGCGTAATCCCGGCAGCCCATCGCCTGGAACGCCGCCAGGGCATGCTGCTGGAGTTTTTGGCGCAGCGAATCCTCAATGGAAGCGGGGCAGACCGGCGGGGTCGTGATGTAAAGGATATGGTCTTCAAACCACTTGGCTTCATAACTGCAGATATGGGGAGCATCCTCGGGCATGCCTGAAAAATCGATCTCGGAGACAGGCAGGGCTTCGAGCTTGTCACTCTCCAGGACAGCAACGTTAAATTCCCGTCCCTGGATGAACTCCTCGACAAGAGCAGGCTGTTTATACCCGTTGATGATCTTGCTGATCCTCTGGCTGAGCGATTCCTGGTCCATGACAACAGCGTCCCTGTAAATGCCCGAGCTGGCATCTTCATAGTTGGGCTTGACAATGGCCGGAAAGCCGACGTCAACTTTCTGATCGACCGAAGTCACCAGCCTTCCTCGGGCCGTGGGGAGGCCGAAGGAATTAAGAATAGCCTTTGCCTTAAATTTATCCTGGCAGAGGGCCAGCGCTTTCGACGGATTCCCTGTGAAGGGTATGCCGAAGGCTTCAAACACCGCGGCCACGTTGGCCTCAAGCTGCGGCCGGCCAAGGAACCCTTCGCACAGGTTGACGAGCACGTCCACCTTAAGCTCTCTCGTCCGGCGGAGGAGAGTCATCAGGCTTTCCCGGAGGGGCAGGATGACCGCGGTAAACCCGTCGTCGGAGATCGCCGTGAAAACAGCCTCTGCTACCTGGGCCACAGATTCTTCGGATTGTCGCTCCTCAGTCCGAAAGAGGACCGGGTCATATGCGTTGTACGCAATCCCGACGAGGATGTTTTCTTTTTGCATTTTTAATCCCATACCTGGCGCCTGCTTCCTCGACGACTCGGTGAAGCAACGCCGAATAGGAATAGCCGGCGGTTCTGGCGGCTTCAGGAAGACAAGAGTTATCTTCCGGGTTCGGCAGGATGCCCGGCAGAGGGTTAATCTCGAGGATGTTGGGCTCGCCTCGTTCATCCAGGCGGATGTCGAGCCGGCACCAGTCGCGAATACGCAACACCTCACAGGCGCGCCTGACAATGGATTCTATCTTGGCTTTCAAGCGATCGTCGACTTGAGCCGGACAGCGGAAGATTTCAAGCGGCTGCTCGGGCCTGTCCCAGACCCACTTGGCCTCGTAGGAATAAATTGGGTTGGCATCAGCCGGAAGCCTGCTATGGTCGATCTCCACGATGGGCAATATCTCAAGGTTGGGCGGGTTGCCCAAGACGCCGACCGTGAACTCGCGGCCGCGAAGGAACCGCTCGACGATGGCCGGCTCTCTGTAAAGAGCATGGACCTCCCGAACGCGCGCTTCAAGCTCATCGCCGTTTGTCACAACCGAGTCGTTCCGGATTCCTTTGCTCGAGCCCTCATAGAGAGGTTTGACGATCGCCGGCAGAGTGATTTTTTCAGGTATCGGCCTTCCGGGCTCGACGACGCAGAAAGCCGGCGTGGGGATTTTGTGGAAAGAAAGGATTTCTTTGGCCCGGGATTTATCGAGACAGATGCCGAGCGTCAGCGGGTCGGAGCCCGTGTAGGGAATGTTCAGGATTTCGCAGATCGTCGGAATGTGAGATTCGCGCGAGGGGCCGACCAGCCGCTCGGCGATGTTGAAGACAAGGTCCGGCCTTAATTTTTTCAGACGGTTGTATGCGTCTTCATCGGCTTCGATCGGGAAAACATCGTGTCTCTCGCCGAGCGCTTGTTCGATCGCCAAGAGGGTCTCGTCAGAGTCGCACTCGGCGAGCCAATCAGGTGGAGGGTCGTCTTCCTCTCTTTTTTCCCTGAGGCAATGCTCGTTCAATGATGAGGCCACCCCATTTTTCGAGCTGTAGAGGAAGGCGATCTTCATCTTAGCGTCGTCCGGTTTTCCTATAGGTTAATGAACGTCCCCCGTTTTGTGATCATTCTTGAATTTTTTTCTTTTTTTCTCTCTCTCTTCCTAATTTCATAATGTAATATAAACCAATTTTTTTAAATGTCAATAGTTTTTCCGAAAAATTATACTTTTTTTTGAGTGTCTCTGAATTATGACACAACAAAATGTGGCGGAAAACGGATTCGCTGCCGACAGCAGAAAACGTGCCATCTTTTTTTTATCTAATTCAAGCGCGCGCGTTAAGGAATAGCGCGGCAGCGCCGAGGATGGCGATCTGTCGCTCAACGCTCGTATCGATCACCAGCCTCTCGACGGCGTGCGGATAAGGAAAGGACTTCATCCTTTCCCGCATCGCCTCTCCAAAAAAAGGAAAAGAGCGCGCGACCGATCCCCCGAGGATGATCGCTTCGGGGTCCACCGCCAACATGATGATCATGATGGCCTCGCCGAGATGGCCGCCGAACTCGCGGAAAATCTCCAGGGCCCTCTTGTCGCCCTGCCTGGCCATCTGGTAGAGTTCGCTTCCCTTGACGCCATGCGCGCGCGCGAAAAACTGTCCGCTGCAGTAAGACTCCAGAATCGAGTCCTTATAGGGAATGGAACCAAACTCGCCGGCGCCGCAGTTCGAGCCGGAATAGAGCCGGCCGCCGATGATGATCCCCGCTCCCAGGCCAGTTCCGATAGTCAGTCCGACCAGGTTCTGATATTTTTTCCCCTTGCCAAAATGCTTCTCCCCAACGGCGAAACAATTGGCGTCGTTGTTGACGAACACCGGCCGGCGGAAGTGCTCTTCCAGTATCTTTTTTAAATGAACCTCCTTCCACGACGGGATGTTCTGGACATTGTAGACAACGCCTTCTTCCACATCAACCAGGCTCGGGACTCCGACGCCGATTCCGGAGACAGAGGAAATAAAAATCTTTGTGATCGCTTCAACGACCCGATCAAGCACCCGCGCTTCCGATTCTTCAGCGGATATTTCGGCCGTGACGCTTCTGATGACGCGTCTTCCTTCGACCCTCCCCGCGCTGACCTTAGTCCCGCCCAGGTCCACGCCGATGATCGTTTCTCTGGTCATGGCTTCACCCCTCTGCTTTTTTTCTCCTCAAACGAACGGTTGCATTTGTGATGAGCGGTCTGGCCCAGAAACCAATGCTCAAGATATAGCCGAGGGTTATGTAGAGGAAGAGCATTCCGAAGCGCAACCCGAGAATGTCGCCCAGCCAGCCGATGACGAGCGGCACGACCGCCCCGCCGATGATCGCCGTGCACAAGATCCCGGAGAACGAGCCGTGGTGCCTATCGACTGAGTTGAGAGCCAGCGAGAAGATGATTGACCACATCACCGAAGCGAAAAATCCTACGAGCGGAAAAGCCACAAGCGCCATCTGCCCGCTCCCGAACAGGCCGAGGGTCAAGGAGATGATAGCCGCAGCGGAAAACCAGACGAGCACTTTCCGGCTGTCGAAGAGCTTCAGGAAAACGAGACCGAGAAGGCAACCGACCGTCAGCAAGCCCCAGAAATAGGAAACGGCATCCGCTCCCCTTGTCTGAGGGTCGATGCCGTGGTACGTGGCAAGAAATTTCGAAATCCAGTTGGCCACTCCCTGCTCTGAACCGACATAGGCGAAGATGCCCAGGAAATAGAGGATGACAGTTTTCTTTTTGAAAAGATCTCTGGTGGTGGTCAAAGCACCGACGCGTTCGTCCTCTTTGCGCTCTACCCTGGGCAGCCTGATTGAGGCGATGACCAGAACCATGGCCAGCGTGATGGCAGCAAAGACCCAATACAGCGAAACCCAGGGAAGCTTCTCTGGCACAACCCTGCTCAACGCTTTGAGGATCACGTTCGCCCTCCCGGAAGCTTTGGGCAGGCTCAGCACTAAGTATGAATAAACCTGCGGGCTGATGAACGAGGCCAGGCCAAAAATGAGCTGGGCCAGGACAGAGTTGAAGGCAAAATGCTCTTCCCCTCCGGCAACTCTGAGAAGCGGGTTAATGGCGACCTGGAGCATGGCCATCCCGATGCCGATAAGAAACAGCGAGGTCAAGGCCACGGAGAATCTGGGCACGGAACCGAAAGAGAAAGAGCCAACAAAAGCGATGATGAAGGCAGCCAACAAGACCGGCTTTTCTTTGTATCGCTCGACCAGCATCCCGGCAGGAATGGACATGACGCCGTAAGCGATGAAAAAAGAAAAAGGCAGAAACCCGGCCAGCGTCAGGCTCAAGCTGAAGCTTGCGATGACGTCCGGGATGAGCGGCCCCAAAATATTCGTCAGGAAAGAGATGACGAAAAAAACGAGGAAAATCAACCCGACGACAAAATAATTTCTTTTCATGGCTCAGGCCTCCTTGTGATCATCCTCGGTCAATTTCCACCTTCCACGTTCCAGCCGCTCACGGCCACGGCCGGCTCATCTCCGGCCAGGTCTTCCAAAAGAAAACCCGCTGTGATCGTTTTGCTTTCACCGGGCAGAAGCGTGATAAAGTTATCGTCCCAATAAACGGGCAAGACGGACTCTCCGCTGCGCTTCCTGATAAGCCTGACCTCGATGAAGAAAGCGACGGCCTCCGAAGGGTTCTCCAGGTTCACGCGGACCTTCCCCTCGTCTCCAACCCTCTCAACCTCATGACTGACCTTAAGTGTCACCCGGGGCAGGCTCTCGAGCGCCCGGAAATCAGCGAATTCCTTGATCGGCGTGACAAACCACTTGGTCGCAGGGTAATCCATGACGTCTTTCCTCGCGGAAAGCCAATAGAAATTATCGCTGAGAATCTCGCCGGTTGCGTCTTTGAGCTTCAAATCGAGAAAACACACTGGACCCCGGCCGCAAAGAGCAGGAAGCCGCATGACCTGAGTTGAGCTGTTTGGCTGCATTTTGACATTTTTAATTTCTTTGAACATCTCCCAGCCGCGGAAATCCAGCGCCCTGATTTCCGCTTTCAGGTTGTCCCGCGGTGTGAGAAGGTCATTGGACACATAAATCGCGTTCTCCTGGCAATCGTAGAGGATGTGAACGGGTTCGCAGGCCTTCCTGGCGCCGTAGAAAGCGCCGGTGGGCATCAGGTAGTAGTCGTAGAGTTGCCACCACAGCTTGGGCCAGGCCGCGTTCAACATCCACTGGATGACGCCTGTCGCGGCGTGCTTGCGCCCAACAAAGGCTTCGAACATGCCCCGCATGGCCTCGTAGTTGGCCACCTGGGCTTTCCGGACAAAATCATGGACATCCTTGGGCTCGCCGTAACGGCGGGTGAGCGCCTCCGTGTAGCGAATCAACGTCCCAAACTCATTCCGGGCGCAATGAAACTCCCAGATATCGTCGATTGGCCAGAGATGATCTTCGGGGATCATCTTCTTCAGGCTTTCGATCGGCGGCGGCTGCGGACCGGGCCCCGTCTCTGTGTTAAACCCGTACGCTCCACCATGCTTCCTGTCCTCAAACCAGTAGACGGGCGGGACATAATCGTAAGGCCCTTTCATCTTGACGCCCGTTGGACCGCTGACCTCGCTCGTCAGCCAGGCGGCTGCCGCCAGATACGGCCGGCTTGGGTCATATTTCTCCAGGATTTGGAGATATTTTCTTTCCAGCTCGGGCCGGGGCAGCTTGTCGCTTGCCAAAAACCAGACGAAGACGCTGGGGTGATTCCGCCACAGGACAACTTGATCTTGAAAAGATTGAGCCACGAGCTCCATCTCTTCCGGTGTCTGGACGCCGCCGTACTTGTCGCAGGGTTTGCCAGCATAGCCGTCCCACTCCCACTGGCAGCTCCAGCCGGCCATGATCAAAATGCCATGCCGATCGCAAAGCTCGTAGAGTTTATGGCTCGTTCCCCAGAATCCCTCGAGGCGGATAGCGTTTAAGTTCATGTGTTTGGTGTACTTAACCTTGGCTTCGAGCGTCCTGTCATCATCCGCCAGGAAAATGTCGTCCACCCAGCCGCCGCCTCGAATGAGGATTTTCTGGCCGTTGATTTTGTACCCGCGGTGCCCCTCCTCGTTTATGTAATCCGTGACCGTGCGGATGCCGAAGGAAACCGTTTTTTCGTCGGAGACGCCGCCTTTCACGAAAAACGTCAATTTGAGCGTGTAAAGATTTTGCTCGCCCCAGTTCGTCGGCCACCACAGCCGGGGCTCGTGGAGTTTGAGCGCGGCGAATTGCTGCGGGGTGAAAATGACGGGCTTCCTCTCTCCTGGACTCAACTCCACTTCCTGATTGAGGACGATGCCCTCAAGCTCCGCCCGAACGGTTCCCTTGATGGCCTGGGAGGAGCTGTTGATTAAATCTGAAGTGATGGTCAAAGAGGCTTCGGCCAGCGATTCGCTGTTGACCTCGCTCCTGACAAAAGGATCTTCGATGGCCACAGGACCGCTGAGCCGCACGGTCACGGGCCGCCAGATTCCTGTATTTTTATCCGCAGGTTTCGGGTTCCAATCGACGAACCCGATGGTAAAATCTCCAGGCTGCGGCGGAAAGACTTCAACAGCAAGGACGTTTTTGCCCGGCTTGACTTCTTCCGTTATGTCAAGCCTGAACACCCGAAAAGCCCCGACGATTTGTTCTCTGCCTGCTATCTTCTTGCCGTTGAGCCAGACATTGGCCCGGTAATTGATGCCGTCGAAAAAAAGCCGTGCGCGGGACAGGCTCTTTATCTTCGGCAAGTCAAATTCCTTCCTGTACCACCACGAAACATCAAACCGTTCGCCGGGAATTTTCTCTAAGTTTCTTCCAAAAAACGGGTCTTGATACTCACCTTTCTTGATGAGCGCTGCTAACACAGTCGAGGGGATAGCAGCGGGGTACCAGCCGGTCAAGTCCAGTCCTGCGGTTGATATGATTTCCCCTGTTGCGTCGATCTTCTCCGCCGACTGGATAAACCAGCCTTCGCTGAGCAAAATTTCTTGAGGAAGAGCCTGTTCAGCCTTTCGGCAGGCCGGGAAGATCAGGGCAGCCAAAAAGCACAGGAAAACCACGAAGCCCAAAGACCTCTCTCGAAAAATCATCTTGAATTCCTCCTTATATCAGGGCTTTTAAGCCCCGTTTCATGCTTCCATGGTTCTTTGCCTTATTGGTGTCGGTATTCTTTATATCTTTTTGCCATCCCGTTTTCAACCTCAAAGAGCCATCAATTCTTTTAAGGAGCTTGAATTTCATCCGCGCTCCATGTATAAGAAGGCCATGCGACGCCAACAAAAAAGAATCAGTCGAAGAGAGTTCCTTGGTCACAGTCTTTTCGGGCTTGGCTGCTTTGGCCTTGCGAGAACCAAAGGGTCGCCTTTCGGCGATCGACACGGCGTGATACAAAGAGAAACTCCTGAGCGAGAACCTATCCGGCGATCACTTGGCAAAACGGGCCTCAGACTGCCCATCGTCAGCCTCGGTGTGATGAACGCCGACAACCCTGATCTCGTGCGCAGAGCCGTTGACCTGGGGGTCCGCCATTTCGACACAGCTCATGGCTATCAGCGCGGCCGGAATGAGGCCATGGTCGGCAGCGTGATCCAGGAACTCGGAGTCCGCGAAAAAACCGTCATCGCCACCAAGGCCATGACGCCGTCTGAAAGGCAGGGAAAGACGCCGCAGCAAGCAAAACAGAATTTTATTAAAGCCGTAGAAGAAAGCCTCAGGAGGCTTAGGACCGATTATATCGATATCCTCTATGTCCATGATATAAAGGACGCCGGGGAAATAAATAACCCGGGCATCACTGAGGCTCTGGCTCTGCTCAAAGATCAGAAAAAGACGCGCTTCGTCGGGTTTTCCACCCACGCCAACATGGCCGCCTGTATCGAGGAAGCTTGTCGCGGCAAATTCTACGACGTCGTTCTCACCACTTTTAATTATGCCTTGGCCGATGACACAGAGCTGCTCTCCTCTTTCCAAAAAGCCAGGGATGCGGGGATCGGGCTTATCGCCATGAAAACGCAGTGCAGCCAGTACTGGTACCGGGATTCCCTCCCGCCCTCACAGCAGCGCTACTATGAGGGCCAGATACTCCATTCTGCCCTTCTCAAGTGGGCCCTCCGGCATGATGTCATCACGACCGCGGTTCCCGGGTGCACCACCTTATATCAGCTCGAAACTGATTGGCAGGCCGCTTTTGACCTTGCCTACACTCAAGAAGAGGAGAGGTTCTTCCAAAACAGGAAGATCAAGACAGAGCTGGCTTACTGTGTGCAGTGTTCTCGCTGCGTTTCCACCTGCCCGCAGGCCGTTGACATCCCCTCTTTGATGCGGACTCACATGTACTTGACCTGTTACTCCAATCCGAGCCTGGCCAGCCAGACGCTTGAGGGAGTTTCCAGGAGCAATGGACTCCAGGCTTGTTCCTCCTGTGACTCCTGCCGGGCAAACTGCAGCCGTGGAGTTCCGGTGGTAAGAAGGATCGGGGAGCTCAAGCTGGCTCTGGCTTAGTGGCCGCGGACGATCTCTTTGACGCGCATCAACTGGACCTGGTAAGACCGCTCGATTTCTTCCAGCCGCGAGGAGATGTAGGCAATGGTCTCTTTGATATTCGGGATGAGGATGTGTTCGAGGGCGTTGACGCGGCGCCGCGTGGCTTCAATCTCTGAGGAAAGGAGCTCGGCCGCCTTCCAGAGCTTGGCCATCTCGAGCAAGTCGTCCAGCGCCTCTTTTGTCTTTTTGATGCCGATATCCAGTTCAGCTTCCGTATTTAACAGGCTATAATCAGAAACCTCAAGCGTTTTGACCGAAAAGCGGGGAACGGATAGGTTCAAGATGCGCTCTTTTTTTGTTTCCAGGACAAGCTTTCCTTCGGGCAAAAGCCTTTCTAAATCGGCCAGGGGATGCCTTGTCCGGGCCAGGGCAAAAGAAACGAATATCTTCCTGAGCTTGGAGCTCACGCGCTCCTGGATTTCAGAAAGACGGCGGATGGTCTCGAGAAATCGCCGCATCAGCTCCTCGAGCTTGTCCTTGAGCAGCTTATGGCCGCGCTCAGCCAGCGCCAGACGCCGCCGCAACCGTAGCAGCTCCATACGGTTCGGGTTGACGGCGAGTCTCATGGCTCCTCCCGACCTTTCATCCTAAATTAGTACGAACGTCACTTAAAAAATATATGCGGCGTCGCACATACGTTATCACTTTATTTATTACGTTCGTAATAATATCGATCAAGGTACTCCAGCCGGATGCGTTTCAGCTCTGCTCGCGGGATCAGCCGCAACAACCGCCAGCCGATCTCCAGAGTCTCGATGACACTCCGTGCGTCAAACTCACTCTGCCTGACGAATTCAGTCTCAAAGGCGTCAGAGAACTCAAGGTAGAGTTTGTCCAGGTCGCTCAGCGAGGCCTCGCCTAAGATGAGAGCCAGCTCGCGGGCTTCCTTTCCGCGGGCGTAACAGGCAAAAATCTGATTGAGGACGTCCGCATGGTCCTCGCGGGTTTTCCCGGCACCAATGCCTTTGTCTTTAAGCCGGGAAAGGCTGGGCAGGACGTCAATCGGAGGATAGATGCCTTTCCGGTGGAGCTCGCGGCTGAGCATGATCTGTCCCTCGGTGATGTAACCTGTGAGGTCGGCGATCGGATGCGTCTTGTCATCTTCCGGCATGGTCAGGATGGGGATGAGCGTGATCGACCCGGTCTTTCCCTTGATCCGGCCGGCTCTCTCGTACATCGAGGCCAGGTCGGTGTAGAGGTAGCCGGGATAGCCTCGCCGTCCGGGGATCTCCTTGCGCGCCGCGGAAATCTCGCGCAGGGCTTCCGCATAGAACGTCATGTCCACCAAGATGACCAGGACGTGCATGTCCAGCTCGAAGGCCAAGTACTCGGCGCACGTCAGCGCTAAGCGCGGTGTGGCGATCCGCTCGATCGGCGGCTCGTTGGCCAGGTTCAGAAACAGAACCGCTCTCTCCAGAGCGCCGGTGTTGCGGAAATCCTCGATGAAGAAATTGGCTTCTTCAAAAGTGATGCCCATGGCGCCGAAAACGACGGCAAATTTCTCTTTCTTTCCCAGCACCTTGGCCTGCCGCGCTATCTGAGCGGCGATCCGGGCGTGGGGAAGCCCGCTCCCTGAGAAAAGAGGCAGCTTCTGGCCGCGCACGAGCGGGTTCATGCCGTCGATCGAAGAGATGCCCGTCTCGATAAACTCGGACGGGTAATCGCGAGCATCGGGGTTGATGGGGTTTCCGGAAATTTCAAGCTGCTTTTTGGCGATGATCTGAGGGCCTCCGTCTTTCGGCCGGCCAGAGCCGTCAAAGACGCGGCCGATGATCTCCTCGGATACGCCGAGGGTTTGGGACCGGCCCAGAAACCTCACCCTCGACCTGTCCACATCCAGGCCGACGGTGCCCTCGAATACCTGGACGACGGCCCGTTCCGTGGAGACATCGAGGACGGTGCCGCGGCGGAGCAGCCCGGCAGCCGTTTCTATCTCCACCAGCTCGCCATACTTGACCTCTCTGATTTTTTCAACAATAAGGAGCGGCCCGACGATGTTGGAAACGGTCAAATATTCTTTATACATGGACAGCCTCTCACTCCTGGCCTTCTCTGAGGTTCTTGAATGAGCCGTCAATCTCCAGGTAGACCCCGAGGAGCCCTGCGTCCTCCTCGGCTATGTATTTCATCTGTGAGATTCTTTCCCTCACTTTGAGCGCGAGAACGCTCTCCAGGGTTCTCCCTTCCTCAAGAGCTCTCAGCCCTTGATGGTGGAAATGAAGGATGGACCGCAGCATCAGGTATTGTTTTCTCATGGATGTGTACGTGTCCTGGGGATGAAAAGCATTCTGGTGAAGAAAATCTTCGCGGATGGAGCGCGCTGATTCCAGAATGAGCCGCTCCTTGGCTGACAGGGATTCGACGCCAACCAGGCGGGCGATTTCCCGGAGCTCCGCCTCTTCCTCTAAAAGGAGCATGGCTTCCTGGCGGAGATCGGAGAAATCCTCAGCGACCTTGTTCTTGAGGAATGATTTGATGTTCTCGCTGTAAAGGGAATAGCTCAGGAGCCAGTTGATGGCCGGGAAATGGCGCATGTTGGCCAGGCGATCGTCAAGGGCCCAGAAGACTTTGACGACCTTGAGCGTGGCCTGAACGACGGGGTCGGACAGGTCTCCTCCCGGCGGAGAGACGGCCCCGATCACGCTTAGGGCAGCGTGCCGTTCATCCGAGCCAAGGCAGATGACTTTGCCGGCGCGCTCGTAGAACTCGGCGATCCTGCTGGCCAAGTAGGCAGGATAGCCTTCCTCGCCGGGCATCTCTTCCATCCGGCCTGAGATCTCCCGCAGGGCCTCGGCCCAGCGGCTGGAAGAGTCAGCCATGAGGGCAACCGAGTAGCCCATATCCCTGAAGTACTCGGCGATCGTCATCCCGGTGTAAATTGAGGCTTCTCTCGCCGCGACCGGCATGTTGGAGGTGTTGGCGATGATGACAGTCCGTTCGAGGAGCGGCCGTCCGGTGCGCGGGTCTTTGAGCTCAGGAAAGCTCAGCAACAGGTCAGCCACTTCGTTGCCGCGCTCGCCGCAGGCGACAAAGACGATGATCTGGGCGTCCGACCATTTAGCCAGTTGATGCTGGACAACGGTCTTGCCGCTGCCAAAGGGCCCGGGGACGCAAGCTGTCCCGCCTTTGGCCAGCGGAAAAAGGGTATCCAGGACGCGCTGGCCCGTGGTCAAAGGCTCGTCGGGCATGAGTCTTTTGTTAACGTTTCGCTGTTTGCGGATCGACCAGGTCTGGATCATCCTGACTTCTTTAAGGCCCGCCGCTGTCTCAATCCTGGCCACGACCTCCTCGACCGTGTATTTCCCTCCTTTAATTTCTTTAATCCTTCCGCCGGCGTCATCGGGAACCATGATCTTGTGACGAACAAGCGCCGTCTCCTCAACTTCGCCGAGGATATCACCCGCGGCCACCGCTTCTCCTTTTTTTCGAACTGGGATGAAATCCCATTTTTTCTCCCGGTTGATAGCAGGAAGTTCGATACCCCTGGTGACAAAATTTCCTTCCCGGCTCCTGATGACGTCCAGCGGCCTCTGGATTCCGTCATAGATGGAGCTGATCAACCCGGGTCCCAGCTCGACGCTCAGGGGTTTGCCGGTCAGCCTGACTGGCTCTTCTGGGCCGATGCCCGTCGTGTCCTCATAGACTTGGATAAATGCCTGGTCCTCCCTGAGCTCAATGATCTCGCCGATTAGCCCTAACTGGCCGATTTTGACCATGTCATACATCTTGGCACCCGAGCACCCGGAAGCCACGACCAGCGGGCCGGCCACGCGAATGACTTTAGCTTGACTCATCTTGACCCTTTCTTTTGACTAACGAATCAGAGCCCGTGGCCCTGATTGCCATTTCTTTTACCATCTTCTCGATTGCCTCGGCCAAATCCCTGTAATCGGAGAACACAAGGCGAATCAGGCCCGTCTTTTTTCTTGAGTCCTCCTTTTCAGCCGCCAACGCCTCCGTCCATCGCTGGTGCACCAGGCACAGGGCATACTTCTCTTTTTCAAGCCTGGCTATAATCTCCCTTGCTTCCTGGGAGTCGCGAGGGGAAAAGACGGCGATACCGAGAGCCCGCAAGCCGAAAAGCAGGTCGGCATCGCCGACGGCAGCGACCCTTTCAAAGTCAGACATAGGTTGCGCTAATCCTCTCTTTGATCAACTCCGCCGGAAGCTTCATCATCTTGCCCAGCCCTAAAAGACGGACAAGGGCTAACTCTCTCTTTTTGGCCAGACCGTAAGCAAAAACCGGTTCAGGGCCGAAGGTTATGTGTTTCGCCCGGCGCAGGTAGGACATCAGGAAGTCCTCGATCCTTCGCTCCAGCTCGACGAACGTCTGACGCTCTAAAAAAACATCGACGCCTCGCTTCCACAAGTCGTGGTAAGCCGTTGCTTGAAACCGGTCGCAGGCCTCGTGGAGCGCCAGGCCGTAACAGCCAACAAAATCTTGAGGCGCGATGGTGCCGCCCGGAAGGAAAAGTTTTTCGAACTTCTCCTCCGGAATCTCAAGATACATGGAACGACAAAAGATTTTGATATTCCCCGTGTCAATCCGGCATTTTACGTAGCCAAGGATAAAGGCGTTTCCGCTGCGCTCGGCCGGAGCCAGCGCTTCTTCCGGAGATTCATCGAGGAGCATGACCTTGAGAATGTCTTTTTCCAGGAGAATCGCGCCAACGAGGTTCTTGAGGTTTTCTTCTTCCCTGAAAAGCACGGCATCAAGCTCTTTCGAATTGCTCACCTTGATTAGATCCTCTCCGTAGTTCCCTGCATCGTAGACAATCTTCAAGGCCGAGACAAAGTCTGTGGCCTCAGCCGCTTCGCGGAAAACGGCTTGGTGAATAAGATAGTTTTCCAAGGCATGGACGCGGCCCACGGCATACGCATACTCAAGTCTTGACGGCCTGCTCATATTTTTAAGGCCCTGAGGATGTCATTTTCTAATTTGGGCCGAAGCTCCTCGATCAGCCTCTCCCTGTCCAGGGCTTCTTCCTGCTCGCCTCCTTTGAGGATGACCTTTTTTGTCAGGGTTTTATCACGGAGAGAATCATCATCAAGCGCTTTTTTCAGGACTTCCTCCAGCAGGTCTTTTTTCTGGCGGAGAATGTTGAGCTTTTTCTCCAGCCGGGCCTGGGTGACGATGCGGCTCGCCTCGAGCATGGCCTCTCGCTCAGCGTTTTTTTGGTACGCCGCGGCTCGCTCGGAGGCTTCTTCATACGCGGCCCTCTTAATGGCCTCGGCCTTTTGCCTGCTCTCAAAAACGATCTTCTCTGCTTCAGCCTGAGCGTCGGCGATAATTTTCTCGATTATTCTCTCTAAACTCATGGCTGTCGGACGGCCCTCCCCTGGAGCTTAAAGCTTAATGCTGTTAAGCAGGAGGATGGTGATCAGCAGTCCCAGGACCGCGTAGGTCTCGACTAAAGCTGCCAGGACTAGGGGTTTGGCCAGGTCTTTGGGCTGCTTGGCCACCATGTAAACGCCTGAAGCGCAGACTTTCCCCTGATGAATTGCCGACACAAGGCCGGTAATACCTACGGGCAGGCAGGCGACAAAAATCTGCCATCCCTGGTGAACCGACGGCTTGACCGCTGTGGCCCCGGTCAGTCCAAGCTTGAGAAGAACCAGAAAGGTGCTCAGAAACCCGTAAATCCCCTGCGTTCCGGGCAAAGCCACCAGCAGGAGAAGGATACCGAATTTTTCCGGGTCCTCGCTCATCACTCCGGCGGCGGCCTGGCCGGCCAACCCAACGCCGATGGCTGAGCCGCTTCCGCCGAGAGCCACGGCCAGAGCTCCTCCTAAGACGGCCAAGGTTAAACCTAAGTCCATATCACAGACCTCCTTTGTTCACATGAGCCGACTCATTCACACAAACTCAACAAATTTGTTTTCCAGTTTGAATGGCTTAAACGGCTTCCCTCCTGGCTGGAAAAACTTTGTAAAGAACTCAACGAACTGAAGCCGCATCGAATGAACAAAACCGCCGAGGAAGCTGATGATCAGGTTAAAGAGATGCCCTCCGGCAAAAATCAAGGCGGCGAAAAGCCAGCCCACCCAGGGAATCCCCAGCGCCGTTTGAGAGAGGGTGTTGACCACCATGGCGATGACGCTTGTCGCCATCCCCAGCGCAAGAAGCCGGGAATAAGAAAGAACATCCCCCAGATACCTCGAGATATCGTAAAGGCTGTAAAGCCCGCCGAAAAACCGGGCCAGGAGATTTCTCCTGGGGGACGCGAAAAAGACGATCCCTGAAGCGCCGGCGAGCGCCAGAATTCCCCACAGGGTTTGTTTCGTCAGGAAATACGCGACCAGCGCCGGCAGGAGCAGCAACCAGCCTCCCTGCACAAAAATCGCCTGCACGTAGTTTTTCTTTTTCAACCTGGCGATCAAGCTGAGCAACGTCCCGAAACAGACCTGGACGAACCCGAGAACGAGCGCGAGGACGAGAAAAGGGAGGGGGTCTTTGAGAGCGTCGATGACGAGGAGCTGACGGATGGGAAACCCGAACCATCCGCCGACCAGAGTCCCCAGGATGATGTTGGAAATCCCAAGAAGGAAGAGGAGCCTGAAGAATTGAAGAGCGTTTCCCCTGGGCTTCGCGCACCTAATGTAGAGGAGGCTGAGGATGGCCATGATCAAGCCATAACCGGCTTCGCTCACGCACAACCCGACAAAGACAAAGAAAAAGGGCGCCAGGGGAATAGTCGGGTCGATTGAATCGCGATGAGGAAGCCCGTAGAGCTTGGTGAGCACCTCAAAAGGCTCAGCCGGCCTTGGGTTCTCCAGGATAACCGGCACGTCCTCGCCGTCAAGCGGCGGCCTCGTGAAGACCTCGCATTCCTCCGCAGATCGAGCCAGTATAGAGCGAAGCCTGGGAGTGTCTTCGGACTTTACCCAGCCTTCGATATAGACGGCTTTTTCTGTCTCGCCCAACAGCCGCGAGGCGGAAAGTTTTTCCCGTTCGTTGTGCAGGATGTCATAAAGCTCGGCCAGCCTGTCCCGGTAAACAACCATCTTTTTTTCTTCATTATCCAGCTCCGCGATTTTTTTTGTCTTTTCCCCGATTTCGCGGCGGTTTTTCTCGATGATATCCCGCACACGATCGCCTTCTTCTGCCTTGCTAAGTATCGGCTCGGCCAGATAAAGAGGAAGAAATTCGACCTCCTTGAGTTTTTCGTCAATAAGATCTTTGTCTTCTTTCAGAACAAAAAGGATGAGAAAACAAACCCTCTTTTCTGAGCCGATGACCTCATGCCAGAGGGCCATCTCCTCTGTTAGGCCGGCCAGCTCTTCTCTCCGCGAAAGAGGCAAGCTCCCCACCATGACCTCGATGAGGTTGGTTGACTTGAAGGCCGAAACAGGCAATTCCAGGCCGGCTAAGGTCAAGAGAAACTCTGTCTCTTTCTGGACAAACTTGAGGTGGGAGAGGAGTTCGCTCTTTTCCGCTTCAATTTTTTCGAGGCGGTCGAGGACAGGAAAATAATCGAACTTCAGGACTTTTCCTCTCTCCTGCAAAGAAAGGGCGGGCTTCCGGGCTTTGATTCTGTCCAGAAGTCCTTTCTCTTCGAATTGGGAGAGAAAATCCATGCCGCGCTTCAGCCGGTGGAGGACGTGGTCGAGCTCAGAAATATCAGCCGGAGTGCTTCCCAAGCCCGTCTCTGACCTGTCGACTTCCTCGACCTGGACGATTCCGGCTTCCTGGAGAACGGAGAGAAGCTTTGACCTCAAGGAAGCGTGGGCGAGGATTCCGACTTTCTCGACTTTGGCCAGCCCCATAGGCTAAACCGGCCTCCCTTCCAAGAATTCTTTCACCTTCAGAGACATCTTCTTTACAACCTCGGCCATCAGCGCTGAGGCGCGACGCCGCATCTCGGCCGTTTCCTTTTCAGCTTCGGCCTTGATTTTCTCTGCCTCCTCGACGGCCTTCTCTAAAATGACCTTTTTATGGGTTTCCGCTTCCTCTTTAGCTCTGGCCAGGGTCGTTATTTTGATCTCTTCTGCTTCTCCCGTAGCCCCCTTGATGATTTCCA
The DNA here is from genome assembly GCA_029907205.1 of Clostridiales bacterium. Classification (GTDB taxonomy): domain Bacteria; phylum Acidobacteriota; class Aminicenantia; order Aminicenantales; family UBA8522; genus JARYMI01. Next base: position 81,925 of record JARYMI010000005.1, on the reverse strand, counting down.
CAGATAATTTTTCCCGGGCTTCCCGGACGATGGCCCGAGCTTGCTCCTCTGCCTCTTTAATCTTCGCCAGGGCCTCGATGGCGGCACTTTTTCTGGGCTCACCGTTCATCCCGGGCTCCTCTCTCCTGCGGAATTTCTTCTGCTCCTGGTCCCCACAACCTTTTTCCCCACTTCTGCTTTTAGATGGCGTATTATATCCGATGGCCTTTAATTTTTAAAGACCTCGGCTGAGGAACGAGGCATCTCCCTTTCTGTGATCTCTCAGATTGGGAATAGGGTCCTGTCACGGCGCGTCAAATCACAGAAACGGAGATATTTACACTAAGAAATAAATGAAAAGGCCGCGACTCAGGGCACGAAGGTGGTAAAAAGATAATAAGCCCGAAAATCGAGCTTCTTTTTGCTTGCCCTCTTCTCCAGTTCCCGGAAGCGCGACCTGAAGTCGCTGGCAGGAGTTTTGAAAAGCACGAACGCGCCGGCTTTGAGAATATCTTTTAGGACGTCGATGGCCAGCCCCTCTTCGATATGGAGAACGAATTTCGCTCCGCCAGAAGAGCTTTCCCTGATCATCTCACTCAGGGAAGAAACGTCCCCCGGGGTGGGAAGGCTTCTGTCCGAAAGATGAATCCAGCCTCCAGACCTGACCACCCTCCCTGCGCCTTCATCAAGAGGTCCGTGATGGTAATAGACAAGCCATGTTCCGGCGCTTCGACAAGAAGAAGCCAGTTCGACAAGGGCGTCCCAGTCTCTCTTCTTCTCCCTGTTCGAAAGATGAAGATAAACGCCCTGGCGGCCAACCTCAGAAAGGAAAGCCACCGAGTTTGCCCGATCAGAACGCTCCTCCGGGATATGGCCGTGATGGAAATACGCAACCATAGCCCTGCCGCGGTAGCAGGCTCTTCTCAGGAGGTCGAGCTGCTCTATTTTCGGCCTGGCCTCGTCCGACGTGTAGATATCAGCTCCGGCTTCGCCCAGCCATTCAAGCTCGGATAGGCTGAACTTGCCCATGTCGATCAAGCGGAAGCGCCCGCCTTTGCTGCGGCAAATTCTGGCTGCATCAGCAAGGGTTGAGAATTTATGCTGGTCGTCGCGGACGGTGAGCTCAAAGCCTTTCTTCGCTTGAGCAAGAAGCCCAAAACTCTTCTCTCGCACCCCGGCCAGCTCCGAATCTCCATTTTTCTTTTCAACCATGACTTGCCTGCTCATTTAAAATTTCAAGGCCACGTCATTATATTCACGACGGATTCAAACTTCAAATCTATCTTTTCAATCCATCAGTCATGTTTACGCCGCACCTGATGTCAAAACCGTAAGATTGCAGGTTGAAAAAAACAGCGTCATTCTTTAATATCAGATAAAGAAAAGAATGCCAAAACCAGAAAAAGCGGTGGTCCTCTTTTCCGGCGGGATTGATTCAACGACTGCGCTTTACTGGGCGATGGCCAATTATGCAAAGGTCACGGCCCTGAGTTTTGACTACGGACAGCGCCACCGGGTTGAGATATCTTTGGGACGCCGGCTGACCCGGAGGCTTCGTCTTCCCCACGTTATCATGAAAGTCGACCTTCGCCAGGTCGGAGGCTCGGCTCTGACCGACCAAGCGATTTCTATCCCCCGGTTTAAGCGCGTTAAGGAAATCGGGAAAAGAATTCCGTTGACTTATGTGCCTTTCCGTAACGGAATTTTCCTATCGTTGGCCGCCGCCTGGGCTGAAGCAAACAACATCCGCCCGATCGTCTGCGGGTTCAACACCATTGATTCTCCCCATTACCCCGATACCAGGGCTTCGTTTGTCCGGGCCATGGAAAGAGCGATCAATTCAGGGACAAGAGCCGCTGCGGGCAGCCAGCGGATAAAGATTATTGCGCCGTTTCTGCGGATGAAAAAGTCAGCCATCATCAAGAAGGGACTTTCACTCGGCGCCGAATATTCTTATTCTATTTCCTGCTACCGCGGCCAGGAGATTCCCTGCCGCCATTGCTCATCCTGCCTCCTCCGCCGGAAAGCCTGGGCTGAAGCCGGCTTCAGGGATCATCTCCTCGTAAGGCTGGAAAAGGAAGGCAAGATATGAGCTGGGAACTCCGAGTGAGGGACAAATTTCAGGCTGCCCATTTCCTCAAAGAATACAAGGGCAAGTGCGAAAAGATCCACGGCCACACCTTTCAAGTCGAAGCTGTTATTGAAGCCAGGGAGCTCGACAAGACCGGCATCGGCATCGATTTTGCGCTGATCAAGGCCAGACTAGCAGAAATCCTCCCCGATCACACGCTTCTCAATGATATTTTGCCTTTTAATCCCTCGGCTGAGAACCTGGCTCGTCATTTTTTTCTTGAGCTAAAAAAGCACTTTCGGGTCAAAGCCGTAACCGTTTGGGAATCAGATGATGCCTCAGCCACGTACACTGAAGATCAGTGAAATTTTCTTCTCCATCCAGGGTGAAGGTCTTCGTCAGGGAGAGCCGACTATTTTCATCCGTTTCGCCGGCTGCAATTTAAAGTGCTCTTTTTGTGACACAAAATTTGCCTGGCAAGGCGGCAGGCCGTATACGGCAGCCCAAGTCGTCGAGAAGGTCCGTCGCCTTCGTGACCGCTTTCCCGCCCGCTGGGTTTGCTTAACTGGCGGAGAGCCTCTTCTCCAGAACCTCAGGCAACTCGTCCGGCTTCTCAAGAAAGAGAAGCTTAAGATTCAGGTGGAAACAAATGCCATCTATTACAAACCGCTTCCTTTCGATTGGATTACCGTCTCTCCGAAACCCCGGGCTTACGCCTTTGCTCCTGAATACAGGAAGCTGGCCACAGAGGTAAAGCTGGTCGTCACGAGAGACCTTCGGTTCAAAACGATAAAAAGACTGCGGCAGGCCTTCCCGGCAAAAACGCCTCTCCTCCTCCAGCCGCAGTCCAACCTGCGCTGGAGCCGGAAGCTGGCTTTAAAACTTCTCAATGAATCCCTTGCCGCCGGCCTCGAGAATATCCGGCTGAGTCTTCAGGTGCACAAGATTCTCGGTCTCCGCTGAGCCCGGCCTGGGGGGAACGCCTCGAGCTTATCCCTGACCGCTAGAAAATCGCGGAAATCATCCGACATCTTCTTGAAAACATCAAGAACGACCTGGCCGCACGGGGGTCCCCCGAATTTTTTCAGAATATTCCCGTCCGGAATGACAGCGGAGCCGACCCTATTGTCTCAACCAGGCATCAAGGAGGGCTTTCTGGCCGGATGTCGGAGCGTCTAACGGTGTGATGCGGAAACTCGGTTCCTTCTTCTGACCCAATACGGCTTCGGTTTCGCGGACGAGGCCTCGACGCGCATAGAGGATCTTGACCTTATCGCTTGGCTTGCGGGAGTTGAGGGTCTCGACGAAAGAGCGCTGGGTGACGCGAACTTCATCGATCGCCAGGATCTCATCCTGGACGGTCAGGCCAGCAATTGAAGCGGAAGAGCCGGGTTCTACGGCCGAGACGACGGCGCTTCCGTTCTGGTCCTGGGTCGAGGCCCCAAGCCACGGGCCCGGCAGAAGTCTGGGCTCGGTGTCGATGGTCAAACCCGCATAGGCGAGATATTTAGCGTAATCCCAGTCCTTGACCGTCGCAGCATAAACATCGAAGATCTCGCCCAGGGGAATGCCGGCAGCACGTTCGCAGACCTCGCGTAACTCGCGGTCAGTGAAGCCGCGCTTCTTCTCCTTATAGAAGGTCCGGTAGAGCGTCCGCATGACGTCGTCGAGAGAAGCACGCCCCTTCGACGCCTCCCGGATCTTGAGGTCGAGCAGGAGCCCAAGTCCACAGCCCATGTCATAGTAGGAAATAGTCGTATTGGCCGCGTGCTCGCTGCGGCCGAAGAATCCCGTCCAGGTATCGAAACTTGACAGAGTTGCCGACTGGTGGCGTCTCCCCGGGGCGTTTTCGTACTCGGCAATGATCGAACTGAGCCGTTCGAGGACTTCATTGCGGGTCATCAGGCCGGCCCGGTTGAGGAGGAGGTACTCATAGTAGACGGTCACCCCTTCGGAAAACCAGAGCATGCTCGTGTAATTCTCGCGATCGTAGTCGAAGGGTCCGAGGGCAATGGGCCGGATCGTCTTGACATTGAAGAGGTGGAAATACTCATGGGCGATGAAAGCCAACCAGCCCTGGTAGCTGCGCGCGTCCGCGAGAGAGCCGGGATTGAGTGTAACGGCCGTCGAGTTCAGGTGCTCGAGCCCGCCAGCGCCCGGGCCGATGATAAGGAAAGTGTAGTGGCGGTAGGGAAGCTCGCCCATGAGCTCGGCCGCAGCCTCGACGATTTTCCTGAGGTCGCTCGTTAGCTTGTTCCTGTCGAGAGAACCGAGGTCGTAGGCAGCGATGGTGTGCGGGAGACCTGCGGCTTCAAACATCAGGATCTCCTGGTTGCCGATGAGGATCGGGCAGTCGTAGAGCGTATCGAAATCGGGCGCGATGAACTTGTTGGGCCTGCCCGCAACCGGGTCGAGCCCCGTCGAGACCTGTTTCCAGTCGGGATGGGGAATTACCGTAACCGTCACGGGATTTCGGAGGCGGCCGGCGACGTGCATGAAGACTCCGGCCGGCGTGATAAACCCGCCGTCATCGCCAAGGTAGCTGTCGGCGACGAAGCGATTGAACGCGTAGACATCGTAGCTCACGACCACGGACGCGGCTTTGCCAGAGCGGACGCGCCAGGTGTTCTTGGCGGTCTTCTCCCACGCGAGGGACCGGCCGGCCGCGTCCTCGGCCCTGAAGTCCTTGACGTTCTTGGCGTAGTCCATGATCCGGTAGTAGCCCGGGGTCCAAACCGGCATTTTGAAATCAACGCTCTCGGCTTTGAGGCCCTCGGCTCGGAATATGACGTGATAGTAATGGCTCGTCGGCCTTTCCATGGACACGGTGATGGACATGATGGGCGCTTGTCCAGCGCTGCTTTGGGCCTGTGCCAAGACGTGCTCGGCAGCGAGATTCAGAACGACAAGAACGAGCACGACTTGCGTAATGATCCTAGACATTTTCTTGTTCATAGGCGCTCCTCCGGCGTTGGGTTGAAGCTCGAGGCCAGTAACTCTGCCCTGCCCGAGCTATCGCGGCCGAGATTGGTATATCGCAGACGCGGTGGGGAGTCAACCGTGTCGACAGTCCACAGACTGCGAGAGCCTCTTTGAGTACAACCGCAGAACAAAGGGAGCTTCTTCTATCTGCGCTTTGCTTTACCATTCTCCTCGATGATTGATGGGAAATTGGAGTCATGGATGCCCACTCGGCCAGCGAAGCCGAAAAGCAAATTCCTATCAAAAAACCCGCGGAAAAAGAATTGTCAGGTCAGGTCTTTTTTCTCTCGAACCACCGGTAGCCCGAGCGCGTCATGTAGAAACCAAAGAAGATGATCAGGACTCCGATGACTTGATAGACTGTGATCCTTTCGGAAAGGAAGAGATGGGCAAACAAGACAGTGAACATGGGAGTGATGTTTCCGTAGATACCTGTCTTGGTGTTGCCAACCCGCCGGACAGATGAGTACCAGATGACATAGCACAAACCGATGGCAAAGACGGCCGAAAAAAGGAGCGCTCCCCAGCTCCTCAACGAAAGAGACCGCCAGGGAAAGCGGAGCACGTCTCCGGCCGTGATGGGGAGATAAAAGAACGTCCCGAAAGCCAGCGTCAGGCTGGTCAGCTTGAGAGGCGATAATTTTTTTAGGAGAGGCTTGGAGAAAACGGTGTAGGTGGCCCAGAAGAGATTCCCCAGGAGGATGAGAAGGTCTCCCCGGAGGTCTCGACGGGAAAAAGATGCGGCCAGCGAGGGACCGAAGATGACAAGATAAAGGCCCAAGAAGGAGATGAAAATTCCGGCCCATCCGGCCCAGTGGATCCGCTCTCGGATAAAGGCCGCGCTCATCAGAGCGATGAAGACGGGAGTTGTCGTCATCACCAGGGAGGTGCTTGAAGCCGTGGTCAGGTTGATGCCGTTGATAAAAAGGGTTTGATAGAACGTGTTTCCGATAATACCGAGAATGACCAGCCGGACCACTTCAGGCCTGCTCAAAGAGAACCTCCCCTCTTTTTTCCAGAGGAATAAGAGAAGAAGGAGTGAGGCCAGGGTCAGCCGCGGGCCGTTGAAGCTGTGGGGAGTGAATTCACGGAGAGCGATCTTCACCACGGAAAAATTTGCTGCCCAGACCAGGACAGTCAGGAACATGAACAGGTCCGTCGTTCCAAACCTGGAGTTATTTTCTTGGTTCATTTTCCAGGAAAACTTCAGGGGGATGAAATGAACGAAACCTCAGGTTTATGTCGATTTCTGATCGCTGCGGGGATAATGGGCTTCAACAACGGACTTGATCCCTCCTCTCGGGTTGAACTCGCCTCTGACGGTTGCTCTCACCGGCCGGCAGGCATTGACCACATCTTCAAGAATTCGGTTAACGGCATTCTCGTAGAAGATCCCCAGGTTTCGGTAAGCCAGGATGTAGTTTTTTAAGGATCTAAGCTCCAGACATGAACCCTTGGGCACATAACAAATTGTAACCGTCCCGAAGTCGGGAAGCCCCGTTTTCGGACAGACAGAAGTGAACTCGGGGATTTCTATCGTGATCTCATAATCAAGAAAATGATTTGGAAACGTTGCCAGCTTGGGCAACCTGGCCTTAAGGCCGGCCAGGGCTTCTTTTTCGCCGTAACCTGAATCTTTTCTTTTCAATCGGCTCATCCTGAAGCCTCACCTGAGAAGTATATACCAACCCCCGCCCGAAGTCCACCAGAGGCGGCCAGGCCATGGGGACAGTTTTCAGGGGGCCGTCCCCAAAATCACCAAGGGGCTTGTTACGGACAACAAAAATGCTCTTTATCGAAACCCCGGCCAACCCGACCCTGATCCTGACCGATATTCGTGCCTGCGGTCGTCTGTGCAAAGAGAAAGAGCTTCTCCTTGTCGTGGACAACACATTTTCAAGCCCCGTCGTCCAGCGCCCCCTTGAACTGGGCGCCGAGACTTCGCCTGAGTTTTTTCGTGATTCTCTTTTTGAAATGCTTTTATAATTTCCCTAGACTCTTCAGCCCATCTTCCGCCATTTTTTGCTCAAGTGGACATCCACGCCCATTATTTTTTATCATTCATGACGATGGGAGGAGGCAAAATTGGCGCATGAATGCCCATTCGGCCAGCCCAGCAGAAAACGAATTTCTTATCCACAACTACAGTTATGATAATTAAAATAAGGGAGGTATGAATTGAGGCGAAAGCACAGCCAAAAAAAGCAATTATCAGGGCTGACTGGGCAAAAACCTGATTCCCTTTTGGGGATATTCTTGGTATCCTGCCTGGCTCCTTGTCTGCTGCTCTATCTTCTCCTTTCAGCCGCCATCCCGGCCACTGCCCAGAAGCCTTCATTAAAGCTTGTTCCCGAGCTGACCATTGGCACAGAAAGCGGTGACGAAAACCTGATATTCGGCAGCATCAGTTATGTTGATACAGATGCCCGAGGAAATATTTATGTTGTTGATTACAAGAACCGCCAGGTCAGGGTTTTTGATGGTTCTGGAAGGTTCCTGCGGAAAATTGATGTGCCCGCGGGACAGGGCCCTCAGGAAATGAATCAGATAAGCGGAATCGCCGCTACCCCTTCGGGCCTTCTTTTCATCAACGGCGACCGGAAAATGGTTGTCTACGATGCGGCCGGGAATTATCTTCGCACCTTTTCTGTGAGCTTCCACGTAAGCTGCATCCGCTCCCCCGGGACAGAAGAGATTGTGGGCATCGGTCCGCACGAAGGGAAGGTTCTGCATGTCTTTAATTCAGAAGGCCAGGTGCTCGGCTCCTTCGGCGATATCCTGGAAGTTCCCAAGAAATTTGAACCGATGAAGATGATGCCGATGTTTGGGGCACCTTTGATTTTCTCCTGTTCCAAGGACGGCCGGGTTTTCGTCCTCAACCAGTACCGCTATGAAGTACTGATCTTCAAAGACAGCCAGTTGAAGACAACCTTAAAAGGGACCAGCGAAATTTACGAGCCGCTTACTCAGAAAGGCCGGGGTTTTGTCTCCACTGCTGCCGCCATCCTGCCTGCCGGTAAATACATCCTTGTCTATTTTATTTCATATAAGAATGAAGCCGGGGAGGCTGACCTGTTTCTTAACGGGAGACAAGTGGGCAGCCTGGAACTCCACGGTGTGCTGATGGCCTCTGACTATGAAGGAAAGCTTTATTTTGTAAACCAGGAAAATTACCCTAAAGTCATCCGCTGCTCGCTTAGTGAATAACAGTTGAGAATATTATCTGTTTATTATGGAGGAAGGCCAATGAAAATCGGCCAATTCAGGATACCTCAATCAGCTGTCATGATCGGGCTGGGCTGTTTGTTGCTGACTTTTCTATGTGAGCCGGGTTTACTCTTCGCCAGACCTGACCAGAAGCCAAAAATAATTCCGCTGCCCGAGCTTGAATCAGCCACCCACGTCCGCGCCGATCACGGGAAAGTCTATATCCAGGATAAAAAAGATATAGCTGTTTACTCCTTTGAAACCGGCCGTTTCCTTAAGCGCATCGGCCGGCCAGGTCAGGGGCCCGGTGAGTTCACTTACCTTGGTGGCTTCTATCAACATTCATTATTTATGATGAGGCGGGGAAACCTTTAAAGCGCCTGCTCCCAGTACCTGACGTTTTCCCGCCTCCGCCTCCGTCACCCGGAACAAGGTCTGAAAAACAGGATGGATTGATGGTCAGGGAATATTTTTCTTACTTGATGTACGACAATAAGATCTTTGTGGCTGATTCCAGCAAAGGCTTATCCATATCCATTTTTGATGAAACTGGCAATCTTCTCTATGAGATTCGTCACCCGATTGAGAAAATTAAGGTCACAAAGGAGTATCGTGACTATGTTATCAGGAACCTGTCAGAAAGATTCCTGGAAAACTATCGCCCGATTTTCCCCGATTACTTTCCGTCATTTGCAGCCTTTAAGATAAACAGCGGCAAAATCTATGTGGTTACTCCAGCCCGAAAGGGTGCCCTCAATGAGGTCATAATAATGGACCTTCGGGGCAAGATAATTGACCGCAGGTTTCAATTCCCGAAGGAGATTTATTACAGCGTTCCCCATCATTTTGCCCAGACCTTTGATGTTGAACAGGATCGCTTCGTCTGGGTGGAATACAACGAAGCCACCAGCCAGTATGAACTTCATATCCACTAACACCCGAAGCAGGAAATATATGTTGGGCCCATTTTTTAGTAAAGCGATATCTTCCAGGCTTGTTAAATGTTAAGACCTCATCCCTCAAGTTAGCGGGGCAAATACTTTTTGGGGAATTTCGCCACCACGGTAAAATTGGGGTCGACGACGTTGGCCACCCGAGCACTTCCAACCTGCGACAGGACCTCGAGCGCCTCCCAGCGTTCGAACCCGTAGTCCGACTCGAGCCACTTCACCATCTCCACATGGGCGATACGGAAGGCATCGATGAGTGGCCGCACCGACCCGGCCACCATGATGAACTCATCGTTCTCCAGCCGCGGCCACGCGATCTTCTTCCCCTTGATGACATTGAACTGGAGCGTCACGTCGGCCGTGGTCTCGATGCCCATGCCGATGATCTCGCCGTCGCCCTGGAGGGCGTGGACATCGCCAAAGTAGACGTACGCGCCTTCATGGAAGACCGGCAGATACACGGTCGCTCCCTCACAGAGGTCCGAGGCGTCCATGTTGCCGCCGAAGTTCGAAGGCACCCCACCGGGGATCGCTTGGTCTCCCGGAGGAGCCGTAGCCAGACGGCCGAGCATGGGCTTGAGCTCGACCTCGATGGATTTCATCCGACTTCCAGGAAGGTTGAGCGAGGCCGTCATCCTCTCCCTGTCGATTTTCCAGATATAGACCTTCTTCGGAACGGGCTCGTGGAGCATGGGCGTCATGTCGGTAGCGGTCAGCAAGGCGTAGGACTCGGATGTGCCGGATCGACCGGTGTCGATGTTCGGCCGGATTTTGAGGATCCTGACGACAAGCGTGTCATCGGGCGTCACACCTCGAACATAAACCGGCCCCACCTCTCCCGGCCACGGACCGTCCTTCTCGGTGAAGAAATCTGAAAACAGCGTGTGCGTCTCGACCGTGTCGCCCGGGTTGACGCGCAGAACCGGCTCGCGGACGGCATAGGTGAGATACCCTTTTTTCGGCTTGAAATGATGGACTTTGGCGAGCGCAGGAGCCGCGGCAATCAGGCTCACGAGGACGAAGCAAATCAAGTTTCTGGATTTCATGGAATTCCTCCTCATGCGGCCACTATAACGAAACACACCAGCAAAAACAATTCCTCGGATCGTGTCGCAGGAGCTCTTGGTGGCCGCCGAGACCTCGGCTGAGTATTTTTCGTAATTCTCTTTTTGACCGGGAGGAGAGGTCTATCGGATTCTAAATGCTTTTATAATTTCCCTGGACTTTTCAGCCTATCTTCCGCCATTTTTTGCTCAATTTGACATCGATGCCCATTATTTTTTACCATTCGTGACGATGGGAGGAGGCAAATAAGACGCATGAATGCCCATTCGGCCGGCCCAGCAGAAAACGAATTTCTTATCCGCAAAATAATTTCTACTATCATCTGCGAAAACCGCAGTCAGAAAAAAGGAGGATTGGCTTGAAAGAAAAGACATTCCGCAGCCCTTATACGAAAGTTATCCACGCCGGGCAGCACCCCGACCCTCTTTTCGGCGGCGTGTCTGTTCCCATCTTCCAGTCGTCCACCTTTGCGTTTCAATCAGCAGAGCAGGGGGCCGCCCGGTTTGCCGGCCAGGATGACGGCTACATTTACACGCGCATCGGCAACCCTACGACCAAGGCCCTGGAGGACTGCGTGGCCGCTCTTGAAGGCGGTTGCGGAGGCCTGGCCACAGCTTCGGGCATGGCCGCCATCACAACCGTGTGCCTTTCCTACCTCAACCAGGGAGATCACATCATCGGCACAGCGGCCGTCTATGGCCCCACCCGGACTGTCTTAGAGAAAGAATTCAGCCGCTTTGGCATCGAGGCCGATTTCGTCGACACATCCGGCCTCAGCAACATCACGGCCTGTCTCAAACGGTCAACAAAAATGCTCTTTATCGAAACCCCGGCCAACCCGACCCTGATCCTGACCGATATTCGTGCCTGCAGTCGTCTGTGCAAAGAGAAAGGGCTTCTCCTTGTCGTGGACAACACATTTTCAAGCCCCGTCGTCCAGCGCCCCCTTGAGCTGGGCGCCGATATCGTCATCCATAGCCTGACCAAGTTTCTCAACGGCCACAGCGATGTCGTCGGGGGGATGATCATTCCTAAAGAAAAAAGCGATTTCGACCGCCTCCGAAAAATCCTGACTCTCATGGGTGGCACCATGGACCCCCACCAAGCCTGGCTTGTTCTGAGGGGCGTGAAGACGTTAGCCCTGCGCATGGACAAGTGTCAGAAAAACGCCCTTGAGGTCGCCAGCTTCCTCTCCACTCATCCAAAAGTGATCTGGGTAAACTACCCGGGGCTTGAATCTCATCCCCAGTACGCTCTGGCCAAAGAGCAGATGGACGGGTTCGGGTCAATGATCTGTTTTGGACCTAAGGGGGGGCTTGAATCCGGCCGACGAGTGATCAACTCTGTGAAGCTTTGCACCCGCGCCGTCTCGCTCGGAGGTGTCGAGACTCTGATTGAACACCCGGCCAGCATGACTCACGCCGGCGTCCCCAAGCCGGAAAGAGAAAAAGCGGGGATCACCGACGACCTTGTCCGCATTTCCGTCGGCTGCGAAGGAGAAGAGGACTTGATCGCCGACCTCGACCAGGCCCTGGCCCAAATCCCTTGACAGGAGAGCAAAATCCCGAACAAATAGACGATGGAGGCCGACATGGATAAATGCCGCAGCCAAGACAACCTGGCCCGATGCAACTGCACCTGGGAGCCGTGCAGCCGCAAGGGCATCTGCTGTGAGTGCCTTGCCTATCACTGGCGAAGCAGGGAGCTTCCCGCCTGTTTCTTCCCCGATCCGGTGGAGAAAACGTACGACCGGTCGCTCGGCCGGTTTATCTCTATTTATAAAGATAAATGAGTGCTCATGTCTATGGTCCCGTGCCGTCAAGGAGGCTCGGGTTCTCGCTCGGAGTGGATATCATCCCCCTCAAGACGTGCTCGTTCGACTGCATCTACTGTCAGCTCGGCCGGACGAAAAAAAAGACCATCGTAAGGCGAAAATTTTTCTCATCTCAAGAGATACTCCAGTCCATCAGAGCCGCCCTTCGTTCCGGGCAGAGGATTGATTTTATCACTTTCTCCGGCTCAGGTGAGCCAACCCTCAACCGGCTGATCGGAAAACTCATCCGCGAGATCAAGAAACTCACTCCCATTCCTGTCGCCGTCTTGACCAACAGCTCGCTCATATCACAAAAATCCGTAAGGGAATCTCTCCTTGAAGCTGACGTCGTCATCCCTTCACTTGATGCCGCCACGGCCCCGACATTCAAAAAAGTGAACCGACCTGAGGCCTCGGTTAAAATCAAGGTCGTCGTCAAGGGGCTGGAAAGCTTCCGCCGGGACTTTACGGGTGAGATTTGGCTTGAAGTTGTGCTCGTCAAAGGAATTAACGATTCTCCGGCGGACATCGAGGCGCTCAAAAAGGCCATCGCGAGGATAAACCCGGACCGTGTCCATCTTAACACGGTCGTCAGGCCGCCGGCCGAAAGGTGGGCTTTTCCTCTGACCCGGGAAGAGCTTGAGGAAATAAGAGCTCAGTTGGGCGGACCAGCCGAAATTGTGGCCGATTTCCACAAAAAACCGCAGCCGGCAGCTGCCGGATCACTCGAGGAGGCCATCCTTTCGCTCGTCTCCAGGAGACCCGCGACCACCAAGGATATCGCCGCAGCGCTCGGAAGGAACAAGGCGGAGGTCCTCCGCCAACTCAACGACCTTTTGAGCGCGAAGAAAATCAGGGTTGTCAGGCACAAAGGCAGGGACTTCTATGAACCAAAATGACCGAGACAAGCTGACGAGGACCAAGTATTTGCAATCGCCTCGTCAATTGTGCTAAATTCTCTTTTTTAACTGAGAGGCTCGCCTTCAAGAAAGATAGACGCGTGGTCAACCGGCTCTTCGAGCCGACCGAGGGGGGGTGTCTAATTCATTCTATCCGTCTCAATCATAATCCAAGGAGTTATGGATGTTCGATACGACCCACTTTCCCAAGGCCGAGAAATACTGGCACAACGGGAAATTCTACGCCTGGGCTGACGCCCATATCCATCCGATGGCCTTTGCCCTTCATTACGGGGGATCTGTTTTCGAAGGAATTCGGGCTTATAAGACAGCCAATGGACCCGCCATCTTCCGGCTTCCCGAGCATGTCGACCGATTTCTCTATTCAGCGGCCGTGATTGGCATGAAGGTTCCCTACACCAGGGAGGAGATCATCGAAGCAATCAAGCTCACTCTCCACGAGAGCAAGCTTGAATCCGCGTACATCCGGCCTCTTCTTTTCTATTCTTACGGAAACCTGGGCCTCGTCCCCAAGTTTTGCCCTGTCGAGCTCGTCATCGGAACTTGGGAGTGGGGCGCCTACTTAGGGGAGAAATCCGCAGCCGGCGTGAGCGTGCTCATCACCCACCGGCCCCGAGTCCACCGCAGCCAGTTGGACATGAATGCGAAACTTGGAGGGGCCTATGTCCAGTCGACGATTTCAGGCATGGAGGCCAGGGCCAAAGGATACGATGAGGCTGTCTTCCTGAACCTCGAGGGGAATGTCGCCGAAGGCCCTGGCGAAAATATTTTCATCTGGAAAGACAGCTTGCTGAAGACAAACGACAGCTCCGAATCCATCCTGGAGGGCATCACCAGGACAAGCGTGCTGGAGATCGCCGAAGACAGCGGCATCAAGACGGCAGTTGGCCCAATAACCAAGGAAGAATTTTTCGGGGCCGACGAAGCTTTCTTTAGCGGCACAGCCGTTGAGATCACTCCCATCATCGAGGTCACCGACGCTTCCAACCCGGGCACGAAGCCAACCAAATACACCATTGGCTCTGGCCGGGTGGGAGAAACGACGGCCCGGCTCAGGCAGATGTTCGAAGATATCGTCACCGGAAAAATCCCTCGATACAAAAAATGGCTGACCTATGTCGCAAGCTGAAAGGACGCCATGATTCAACCCAGAGACTTCCTGAAGAAAATCAGCCCGTACAAGCCGGGCAAGCCCGTTGAGCAAGTGGCCCGAGAACTGAGATTGAAAGGAGAAATAATTAAATTAGCCTCGAACGAAAATCCTCTGGGGCCTTCTCCTCTGGCAACTCGAGCAATCAGAAGGGCCTTAAAAGAAGCCAACCTCTATCCCGACGACAACTGCTATTATTTCAAGGAAAAGCTGGCCGGAAGATTGGGTCTTGAGCCAGAGAACCTCTTTGTCGCCAACGGATCGGTGGAAATCCTGCCTCTTGCCGCCCTTGCTTATCTCGACCCGGAACACAGCGCGATCGTCAGCGAAGGCGCGTTTATCTGGTTTAAAATCGCTGTCCGCATCGCCGACGGCGAATTGATCGAAGTGCCGATGAAGAATCACACCCACGACCTCAAGCGCATGCTCAAGGCAATCAAAAAGAACACTCGCCTCGTCTACATCGCCAACCCCAATAACCCGACAGGAACCATGGTCACCAAGGATGCGGCTGACGAGTTTTTCAAGAAAATCCCCGATGACATCCTGGTCATCATGGACGAAGCCTATTATGATTACATCGATGACCCTGAGTACCCAGATTCTTTCACCTATCTTCGCCAGGGCAAAAATATCGTGATCCTGCGCACGTTCTCCAAGATATATGGCCTAGCTGGAGTCCGCCTCGGGTATGGAATCTCGTCCAAGGAAACTATCGCCAACCTGGCCAAGCTCCGCATCTCCTTCAACGTCAACCGCCTTTCTCAGGTCGCCGGGATGGCCGCCCTGGACGATGCCGACCATATCAAGAAAGGAAAAGCCGTCAACGACGCCGGGAAGAAATATCTCTACGATGCGTATGAGAAACTGGGCCTTTTTTATCTGCCGACCTATGCCAATTTCATCTTTGTCGATTTTGGCAGGGACAGCCAGGTTGTCTTCGAGGCCCTGCAGAAGCACGGGGTCATCACCCGAACAATCAAAGAATACGGATTTCCCCATGCTCTGCGCATCACCATAGGCACCGAGGAGCAGAATCGAAAACTCATCAACGTCTTAAAAAAAGTCCTTTAATTTTTTTTACGTAAAGGAGGTTTTGGATGATCTTAAAACTTTCGAGTGGACAAGAGTTGCCTGTTGAGATGCACAAGGCGAGAATGGTCCAGAAGATTGAGCTCATCCCGGCTGAGCAAAGGCTCAAAGCCATTCAAGAAGCCGGGTACAACACCTTCCAGCTCAAAACAAAAGACATTTTCCTGGATATGCTCACTGACAGCGGCGTCAACGCCATGAGCGACAATCAATTCGCCGCGTTCATCAAAACCGATGATGCCTACGCTGGCAGCATGACTTTTTACGAATTTGCTGACGCCGTCAAAGACATCCTGGGTTACGAGCACGTGATGAACGTCCATCAGGGAAGAGCTGCCGAACATCTTCTCTCCAAGGTGTTCGGAAAACCGGGCGGCGTTATCATAACCAACTACCATTTCACCACGACCAAAGCCCATATTGAGGTGACGGCCGGCTCCGTCTGCCTGGAGCTTTACGCGGATGAAGCCTTGAAGACCAAGAGCACTCATCCTTTCAAGGGAAACATGGACATCCAGAAACTCAAGGATGCCATCCGGAAATACGGAAAGGAAAAGGTCGGCTACGTGCGCATGGAGGCAACGACAAACCTCCTCGGCGGCCAGCCTTTTTCCATGGAAAACCTGAAAGAGGTAAGAAAGGTCTGCGACGAAAGCGGCCTGCTCTTAATCCTTGACGGCAGCTTGATTTCCGAGAATGCGTATTTTATCTGGAAACGGGAAAAAGGCTATGAACGCAAGACGGTGGCTGAGATCATCAAAGAAATGTGCAGCCTGGCCGACATTTTCTACCTCAGCGGAAGAAAAAACACGTGCGTCAGGGGAGGTTTCATTGCCACCAACAGAAAAGAATTGTTCGGACAGATAGAACCCTGGCTTCCCGTCTATGAGGGATTTTTCACCTACGGCGGGATGTCGATGAGAGAGATAGGCCCCATGGCCGTCGGGCTGCGTGAAATGGTCGACCCCTCTGTGGCCGGCTGTGCCATCGAACAGATCAAATACTTTGTCGAAAAACTCGACGGGATGGGCATACCTGTCGTCACCCCTCCGGGCGGCCTGGCCTGCCATGTCGATGCCAAGAAATTCTTGCCCCACGTTCCCAAAGAACAGTATATCGCTGGAGCCTTGACGGCGGCCCTCCATATTGCCTCCGGAGTCCGGGCGATGGAAAGGGGCACGATCTCGATGGACCGGGATAAGGACGGCAATGACGTCTACGCCGACCTAGAGCTCACCAGAATCGCCTTGCCTCGAAGAGTCTACTCGCTCTCCCATATCGAATACATCATCGACAGGCTCAAGTGGCTCTATCAAAACAGAGAGTTGATCAAGGGACTAAAATTTGTCTCCGAGCCGCCCGTGCTCAGGTTCTTCTTGGGCAAGTTGGATGTTTTAGACAACTGGAGCAGAAAACTGTGCGATGCCTTTAAAAAAGACTTCGGCGAGACGTGGTAAGAAAAGAAATACGGTTCAGGCCGATCGGCCGTGTTCACTCGCCTTTTAAGGCAAGAGAGGATATCGACCCGCTGAGGAATGTCCGGCCGAACGGGCTTGCCAAAGTCGAGGGCGAGCTCGAAATTTTCAAGCCCTACGCTGCCGGGTTGAAGGACATCGACGGGTTTTCTCACCTCATCGTTATCTTCGCTTTTCATCGATCTCAAAAGGTGAAACTTCTCGTTAAGCCGCCTCGAGAAACCCGGCGCCGCGGCGTTTTTTCGACGCGCTCGCCTCATCGCCCCAACCCGATTGGCCTGACCATCGTCCGGCTTCTCGGCCGGAGGAAGAACATCCTCCAAGTGTCCGGCATGGACATGTTAGACGAAACGCCCATCTTAGACATCAAACCCTACACGCCGCGGGACAGCAAACGCCGCCTCAAGCACGGCTGGCTTGAAGAGAGAAGCAAGAAGAAAAAGAAAAACTGATTTCGGCATAGAAGAGAGCAATAAAATTTGCTATATTCCTGAGTAAGGACGTATTAGGAGGTTTCATTTATGCTTAAATTCATCTCTATCGGCCTTGCTCTTTTCCTCCTCTCAGCCTCTCCCCTACCGTCGCAAGCCTCTAAGGTCTTCCCTTACGAGTATAAGATTGAGGAGCTGGAAAACGGGCTTAAGGTCGTCTCCATCCCCCTTCCCAACCCTCACATCATCTCTTACTACACGATCGTCCGGTCAGGCTCCCGGAACGAGGTCGAGCCGGGCAAGTCCGGGTTCGCCCACTTCTTCGAGCACATGATGTTCAAGGGAACAAAGAAAGTCCCGCGCGCATCATATGATGAATTCCTCACGCGGCTGGGCGCTGGCACGAACGGCTACACAACTGACGATTACACTTGTTATTTTGTCGTCTTCGCCGGGCGGGAAAACCTGGGAAAGGTCGTCGAGACGGAAGCCGACCGGTTCATCAACCTCTATTACGACGAAGAAATGCTGAAGACTGAAGCTCCGGTTATCGAGGGTGAGTACTACGCCAGCGTTTCGAGTCCAGACCGCCGCCTGGCCGAGCTTCTGCGCGACACGGCTTTTGAAAAGCATTCCTACAAACACACGACGCTTGGCTACCTCAGGGACATTTTGGACATGCCCCATCAGTTCGAGTACAGCCAGCTTTACAAGCAGAGGTTCTATGCCCCCGACAACACAATCCTTTTAATTGCGGGCGACTTCGACCACGACGAGCTTATGGCTTATGTCCGGAAATATTACAGCTCCTGGCAACGATCCGACTACGCTCTCGTGACCCCGGAGGAACCGCCTCAGAAGGCGCCCAAGAGGGCTCATTATCCCTGGCCGACTCAGACTCTCCCTCGCTTGGCTGTTGCCTTCCATGGTCCGGCCTACTCGGACGAGACAATCGACAAGGCCGCCCTCGATCTCTTGGCCGAGATCTCTTTCTCCCGGTCCTCTCCTCTCTACCAAAAATTGGTCATCGAGGAACAGAAATGCCAAACCCTCAACGCCAGCTTCCCCGACCGCCGTGACCCCCATCTTTTAACCTTCAGCTCGATCGTCAAGAAAGACGAGGACCTGCCCTATGTGGAGGAAGAAATCTTCAAGGAGCTGGAGCGCCTCAAAACCGAGGCGGTCCCCGTTGATCAACTGGCCGACATCAAATCCAACCTCAAGTACTCGCTGGCCAATGAACTGGGCACGACAGACGGAGTGGCCGGAACCATGGCTTTCTACATCAACCTGGCCACAGACCCGGGAACGCTCAACAGGCTATTCGGGCTTTACGAAAAGGTGACCCCGGAAGATATCCAAGCCGTGGCCAGAAAATACTTTGTCAAAACCGCAAGCACCGTGATCACCCTGAGTGGAGGCAAAGGACAATGAGAAAGATGACGAACCTCTGGGCCCTGGGATTCTTGTTTTTTGGTCTGCTCGCCACCTCTGCCTCATGCCGGAGGGTCAATCCCAACCAGCTCACCGCCGAGCTCCTGCCGCTCGAGGGAAATCCTCTCATCCATCTGAAGATTCTTCTTAAAGTCGGTTCGGCCAATGACCCCGCCGGAAAAGAGGGGCTGGCCCAGCTCACCTTCAACATGCTTGCCAACGGCGGCACCAGGACCATGACCTTCAAAGAGATTTCTAAAAAGTTCTACCCCATGGCGGCAAGCGTCAACCTGAGGGTGGACAAAGAAATGTCCGTCTTCTCAGGCACCATCCACCGCGATAACCTCGAAAAATTCTACGCCATTTTCAAGGAAATGCTTCTCGACCCAGGCTTCCGTGAGGAGGACTTCGCCCGGCTTCGGACAAACCAGCTTAACTTCCTCGAAAAAACGCTCATCAGCAACATGGACGAGCAGTTCGGGAAGGAAATCCTCAACCTGATGCTCTACAACGGCCATCCTTACAGCTATCATCCTGCCGGAACTGTGGAGACGGTAGCCAGTATCACGCTGGATGACGTCAAGGCCTTCTACAAGGAGCACGCTGTCCAGGGCAATATCATCGTGGGGATAGCTGGCGGCTATTCGCCTGATTTTCCGGCCAA
This sequence comes from Clostridiales bacterium, assembly GCA_029907205.1. GTDB lineage: Bacteria > Acidobacteriota > Aminicenantia > Aminicenantales > UBA8522 > JARYMI01. The sequence goes on along the minus strand of JARYMI010000005.1, from coordinate 62,692 downwards.
AGTTAAGGGTGACTTTGCGGCCCTGCCGGAGGGGTTTACACCTAGGCTGAGTCTTCCGCAGCAGCGCTTCCCGGCCGGTCTCGAATTCCTGATTGCCGACAAACAGACGCCAGCCACGGCCATTTCCATGGGATTTCCTGTGTCCATCAGCCGTTCTGATGACGACTTCTTCGCTCTCTGGATTGCCGGATCCCATTTCGGCGAGCACCGCCAGCATGTCTCGCTCCTTTTCCAGAAAATCCGCGAAGAAAGAGGGCAAAACTACGGAGATTACGCTTACATCGAGCACTTTATCCAGGGGCGCGATAAATTTCCTGCCACGAACTATTGCCGGCAGCAACAATACTTTTCCATCTGGATCAGGCCGCTCGCAAACTCCAACCGCCATTTTGTCATCAGGCAGGCCCTGCGTGAGCTCCGCCGGCTCGTCGAGGAGGGAATCCCCGAGGAGCGCTTTGAGCTCGTCCGGACCTACCTGCTTAACTACACCAGGCTTTACGCCCAGACGTTGGACGAGCGCCTCGGCTGGCAGATGGATTCTCATTATTACGGATACAAAGATTTCCTGGCCGAGGTCCAAACGCGTCTGCCTAAGCTCACCCGCGAGGACGTCAACCGGGCCATCAAAAAATACCTCAATTTCAATAATCTCCACATTGCAGTTATCACCCAGGACGGTGAATCGCTGAAAAGGGCGCTCCTCGAGAACACGCCCTCCCCTATTACCTACGCTAATCCCAACATGCCGAGACACATTCTGGAGGAAGACAAAATCATCCAGGCTTATCCGCTGGAAATAAAGGCGGAGAACATCAAGGTCGTGCCGGCAGCCGAGTTCTTCAAGAAACCGGGCGTTCCTGGTTGAAGACTGTGGGGACGGTCCTGGGGAGGACCGTCCCCTCTGATACCCTGCTAAGCGAATTTAGTCTGTGATATAATAAAAAAGCCAGAGTAAAACTTGTATCAAGGAGGGGAGAAATGAGAAGACGTTTATTTTTCTCACCCATGATCTTCCTGGCGTTTTTTGGCCTTCTTCTGCTCCTGGGATGGACGGGACAACAAAAATCGGGGGAGGCGGAGAGGCATGAGGTCAGAGTGCGGCTTGTCCTGGTCGACGCCATCGTCACCAAAGATGGAAATTTTGTGACCGATTTAACCAAGGACGATGTCGAAATCTACGAGGACGGCAAGAAGGTGCCCGTTAATTCTTTTGAGCTTATAAGCTTCGGGGAAAGAATCGTAACTGCGGAGGAGAAGCCCGCTGCTCAGATCGGCGGCGTTCCTAGAAAGCAGCTCGTCGTCGTTTTTGACGGCATAAGCTCCTGGTCAAGAAGCCTTAAGGAGGGTTCGAGGAAACTCGTCGACGAGCTCATTTCTCTGGCCAGGATGGGAAACGAAGTCATGATCATCCAGTTGAGCGAGAGAAAAGGCCTGGAAGTCCTCCAGGATTTTACGACGGATGAAGCTCTGATTAAGAAAGCCATGGTGCGGGCGTCGGGAACGATCTGGGTTGATAAATCACTTGATGCGGTCAAGATGCTACAGGAAGTAGGCATCGAGGCCGCAGATATAATGGAAGAAGGCACAAGGTACACAGAGAAGCTTCAACCCGTTCTGGAAGATGAGTACCTGTACGTGGAGAGGACGAGGTTTGAGAAGGCTTTGGGCGGGCTCCTGGCTGTCGCCAACATGATCAAGGATATAGCCGGGAGAAAATCTATCCTCTTCATCAGCGACGGATTCCCGGATATTTCGGCCAAAACACTTGACAGCAAAGTTACGGAAGCGGAAGCGCCAGGAACAGTGAGCGGAGCCAGGTCGCCTCAACTGGATATAAGAAGGGATACAGCCCAGGTCAGGGTTTTTGATCCGTTTAATATCCTGCAGAAAAAGAAGATTATGAGCGCTGAAGAGGTTATCCGAGAACTCATCCGTTTTTCTAACGCCCATAATATCTCCATCTACGCGCTCGACCCTGAGAGCTTTGTCAAATATCTCATGCTGGCGACAGCCGAATATGGGCCGAGGGAAACAGTTATGCAGTCTTTAGGTCTTCGCGAAAAGGATAAGATCTCCCGCGTCCAGAATTTGAGGTGGCTGGCCGAGGATACCGGCGGCGCTTCCTTGATTGGGGCCACAAAATATGACCGCTTTTCCACCATCATGAGCACAGACCTGAATTCGTACTATCAACTGAGTTATTATCCTCCCCGGAAAGAGCCTGACAACGCCTACCACAAGATCGACGTCAAGGTTCTGCGGTCCGGCTGCGATGTCCGTTCGAGAAAAGGCTACACAGATTACTCGGACAGTGAGGCAAAGAGAATTCAGCTTGTTTCGGCCTTTTACAGCCCTCAACTGTTCAAAGCCCTTCCCTTTGAAGGTGAATTTGTCTTTTTCCATAAAGCCTCGGATAAATTTGAACCCTGGATGAATATCGCCCTTCCGACGAGAGAGCTTTTCCTTAAAAGAGGAGTTGCGGAGGGCTCACAGGTATTCAGCCTTATTGTATGGGTCAAAGATCGAAAGAGTGGAGGAAGCGCTTTCGGCGGTCAGATCAACATCCCTTTCAAGATAGATTCGTCTTTTCGGGAAATCATCGAAAGCACGGATTATATTTGTTTCCATTATAAGGGCGCGGAGATGCCGTTCGCTCGCCAGGAATACGAGGCTGTCTTTGCCCTCTGTGACCAGCAAACGGATGAAATCGGGACCTGGGTTTCAACCTTATCTCTTCCTGATCCAAAGAGTGCCAAGGACGGAGCCGTCATCAATTGCGTTTTGGGTGTCTTGACTCAAAATCCCGGCGGGAAAAAGCAATTTTCCCTTTCCAAAGAGGATGGAGGTCTGGAGTACGGGGACGTCATCTTCTACCCGGGGGTCACGAACCGATTCGGCTTCCAGCAGGATGCCTGCGCCTTCCTACAGGTTTACTGGCCTTCGGAGAAAATCCAGGTTTCTCCTCAATTTTCAATCGTGAGGGGTGGGAGAGCAGTGCAGCCCGTCGCCGGAGAAATCGTGGCCGAAGCTTATGACAAGAAAGCCAAAACCTGGAGCGGCCTGATCAACCTGAACCTTCAAACGGTAATGCCCGGAGATTATGCCCTTAGAGTGGATATCCCCTTGTCCGCGCCAGGGGGTGTTTTGACGAAAGAAGTTCCCCTGTCAAAGCTCAATTATTAGAGAAGAACTCAATTTACTCCGACTGCCTTTCTGATGGCCGCTCGGACCTCGGCTGAATATCTTTCATGATTTTCTTCTTGCCCGGGAGGATTGGTTGCTTTTTGCTCTTTTTTTCAATAAAATTCCTCCCCTTTAAAAAATACGAAAGTGACTGATAAAAGAAAAAAAATCAGGCTGGGATTCGCTCTGATTCCAGTTCTTTTTCTGGTCGCAGCTCTGTTTGTGACCATCAGTATCTTCAAGCAGCCGCCGCATATCCCCTTAATTTTTGCCGCAGCCGTCGCCTCAGCGATTGCCATCATTTTCAGACATCCCTGGACGGAAATTTTGGGCGGGATGGTCCACGGCATCACCCTGGCCATGGGAGCTATTCTGATTCTGATGATTGTGGGGACGATGATCGGAACCTGGATTATGGGTGGAATCGTTCCATCCATGATTTATTATGGTTTGAAGGTTCTCTCGCCAGGGATTTTTCTCATCGCGACGTTGATCATCTGTTCGATCGTTTCCCTTGGCACGGGGTCATCATGGTCGACCGCAGGGACGGTTGGAGTTGCTCTCATCGGTGTGGGCAAAGGCTTAGGCATTCCTGCTTCAATGGTCGCAGGAGCTATTATTTCCGGAGCCTATTTTGGCGATAAGATGTCGCCCCTTTCCGATACGACAAATCTTGCGCCCGCAGTGGCGGGAACCGATATTTTTTCCCATATCAAGCATATGGTCTATACGACGACACCGGGGTATATCCTTGCCATTGTTCTCTATGGATTGCTCAGTGCACGATTTTCAGGAAGAGTTTTGGAAAAAGGAAACATCGAAACTATTCTGGCTGCTATCAAGTCCAGCTTTTCTGTTCATCCCATCCTTCTCCTTCCCCCTGTCCTCGTTATTGTCATGGTTGTCAAAAGGATTCCTCCTTTGCCTGCTTTGTTAGGAGGGACCGTCATGGGCGGCATTTTTGCCGTGCTCACCCAGTCAAAATCTCTGGCCGATGTCGTTCAGGCTGCTCAATCCGGTTATGTTTCTCAGACAGGAGTCCAGATGGTCGATGATTTGCTCTCCAGAGGCGGCCTGGAGAGCATGATGACCACAGTGGCCTTAATCATCTGTGCCCTTTCCTTTGGAGGTGTTATGGAGAAAACAGGGATGCTCGAGGTTTTGACCGGGTCCCTCCTTAACAGAGTCAGGAGAACAGGTTCTTTAGTGACGACGACAATTCTGAGCTGCATAGGGATGAACGCTATTGCCTCAGACCAGTACATCGCCATCGTTATTCCAGGCAGGATGTACAAAAGCGCTTTCGATGCCCACGGCCTCCACCCCAAAAATCTTTCCCGCTGTCTGGAAGATTCGGGGACTCTGACTTCTCCCCTGATTCCCTGGAACAGCTGTGGGGCTTTTATGCACGCGACTTTAGGAGTCAGCCCCTTAGTCTATCTTCCCTATGCCTTCCTCAACCTTTCCAATCCTGTGGTTTCCATATTTTATGGCTATACAGGGATCACCATGGCCAAGAAGGAAGATT
>JARYMI010000005.1:0-57881 GCA_029907205.1 Clostridiales bacterium | reverse complement strand
GACTCGAGTCAGCGATTCGAAGTCTTCAGAAGCTCTTCAGCCTCTCTTTTGATCAGCTCCCAAGCAGCGTGCACGTGACGTTCCTGGGTCGTTCGCTGGCCGATGGCCAGCCGCAGGACGTATCGTCCCCGGAGTGACGTGTGAGTCAGGTAGACAGCACCGCTGGCGTTGATCTTCTCCAGAAGTTGCTTATTCATCTCATCCAGCCCGGCCTCTCCCCGGCCGTCGTTTAGCCGAAAACAGACCAGGCTGAGCGGGACAGGGGCCATGAGTTCAAACCTCTCGTCTTCCTCCACCCAGCTCTTGAATAGCTTGGCCAGCCGGAGATGCTCCCTGAGGATCGCCCGAAGCCCTTCCACGCCGTAGGAGCGGATGACGAACCAGAGCTTCAGCGCCCGGAATCTCCGGCCTAACTGGATTCCCCAGTCGCGGTAGTTCTTGACCTGGGAGTCATGCCCTGTCTTGAGGTACTCGGGGTGAATCTCGAACGTCCGGATGAGCGCGGCCGGGTCTTTGACGAAGTAGGCGGAGCAGTCGAAATTCGTGAACAGCCATTTATGGGGGTTAAAGACAAAAGAATCCATGAACTCGGCCCCCTCTAACATCCATCTCATCTCGGGAAGGATGGCAGCCGACCCGGCAAAAGCGGCATCGACATGAAGCCAGAGCCCGTGCTTCCCGCAGATTCTTCCGATATCTGCTAACGGGTCGATGGCCGTGGAAGAAGTCGTTCCGAGCGTGGCCACGACGCAAGCTGGTTTTAATCCTCTCTTTTTGTCCTGCCTCACGGCTTCCTCGAGTTTATCCGGAATCATGGCGTAAGCCTCATCTGTCGGGACAAGCCGTAAGTTTTCCCTCCCGAACCCGGCGATTTTAACTCCCTTTTCGATGCTGGAATGCGTCTGGTCTGAAGAATAAACAACTAACGGCTCTCTGAGGCCGCCCTGGTTGGATTTAAAGCCCGTGACTCTTTCCCTGGCTGTGAGCAGGGCGCACAGCGTCGCCGTCGAAGCCGTGTCCTGGATCACGCCGGTCAACCCGTCGGGGAGACCTAACATCTGCCGCAGCCAGCCCATGACCACTTCCTCGAGTTCAGCCGCTGCCGGCGAGGTCTGCCAGCTCATGCACTGCGCGCCGACGCCGGCCGTGAGGATTTCGGCCAGGACTGATGCGGGACTGTTATTCGCCGGAAAATAGGCAAACCAGGAAGGATGCTGCCAGTGCGTGATGCCTGGAGTGATGATCTTATCAAAGTCATCAAAAATTGTATCCATCCGCTCGGCGTGAAGCGGTGGGCTTGAGGGAAGACGGTCTTTTATTTCTCCGGGCTTAACCGCCGAGCAGACAGGGTATTTCTCGACTTCTTCAAAGTAATCGGCCACCCAGTCGACGAATTTGTAACCGAATTTCCTAAAGGTCTCTTTGTCCATCCTCGATCTCCTAAGAAAACCCGGGGATTCCCGGCCTGATTTTGGCCTCATTCTATCGGAAATGCCCTGGATGAGTCAAAAAACGCGGATGAGAGGCCAGAATTCCAGCCATTCCTGATAAAACTCTGTCAAAAAAAGCCTTTTTCTGTCGGAAAAACCGCTCTTAGGACTTCATAACAGCGAATACGAAAAAATTATTAAAAAATGCTTGCATTATTTTTATAAAATGTGTTATAATAATTATTGATATTAAAGGGGGAATAAAAAATCAGGTTCCTGAGGCCGCTTTTTTGCAACCATTTTTCCCCGCCCTACGTATTAATAAATGAGACGAAGAAATGAGAGAAAAGACCGCTCAAGCTGAAAGCAAGCGCCTCCTTTTTTCCCCTCCTTTTTCCCAGGAGTTTCTGATAAATTCTCCTTACCTATCCACCCATTCCCTTGAATAGGCTGCCTTTTTGCTCCCAAGGTAAAAGGGCAGCCTATCTCTCTTTTTAACTGGTTTTTCTCCTTATGCCCTCGCTTAAGCCGGCTTTGTTCGACGCTGCAGTAATTCATCCTGCAGTTTGTTGGGAAGTAGTAAATCTTTAAGGAGTATCGACAATACATCTGACATCCCATCTTCGGCGGCATGGATGCCGCATGGCCTAACCCCCCAATCTTTTGGGTGCGTTGAGTTTGTTGACAGCCCGCGAAAACTGTCTTATAATGGTGCCTCTCTTTGAAAATTGAACTGACGGTTTAAAGGCCAGGGAAGTCCGTGTGAAGCGGACACAGCCCCCGCTACTGTAACCGGGGACAAATCCCAGTCGATGCCACTGTCAAGGACACTCGAGACAGGAAGGCCTGGGAGGCGGACGATCCGGGAGTCAGGAGACCTGCTTTGAACCTCAACAGCCCGTCTTCGGGAGGAAGTTAGGGTTGATTTTTTGTTTCTACGGAAGGCATTCTTTAAGAAGGTTTTTTTCTATTCCAGCGGGGGGCTCAAAAAAGGAGTTTGAGATGAAGTTCAAAAATTTTCTTGTCATCTTCCTCGCTTTTGTCGGCATCGTGCTTCCGCTTCTCCCCCAGGAAAAACATGAGAAACCAGAGCCGGTCTCAGAACGCTATGAAGTCGTTGTCACGGCCACCCGGCTGGAAATCCCCGCCCGAGAGGCGGCCAGCTCGGTGACGGTTATTCCGGCCGATGAGCTTGAGCGCTGGAAAAGAGCCTCTCTCCTTGAGGTGCTTCGCGATGTCGCCGGCCTGTTCACTGTCCAGAGCGGCGGCCCAGGCGCTGCGGCTTCAGCTTTTATCAGGGGCGCCAATTCGGAACATACCCTTGTCCTCGTCGACGGCGTCGAGCTCAACGACCCGATGAACCCCTCTCGTTCCTTCGACCTTGCCCATCTCACCCTGGAAAACATCGAAAGAGTGGAAATCCTCCGCGGCCCGCAGAGCCCTCTTTATGGGTCTGACGCTCTGGGCGGAGTGGTCAGCATCATCACCAAAAAAGGCGCAGGAAAGCCGAGAGCGACGCTGGCCTCGAGCGCCGGCTCATACGGGACGTTTATCAACAGGGCCGGGATCAGCGGCTCGGCTAAAAACGTCACCTATTCCTTCGGCCTTCAGCACTCGGCGATGCAGGGAGTCTCGGCGGCCAGCTCAGCTTATCCAGGAAACAGCGAAAACGACAATTGGAAAAATTTCTCGTTCTCCGGGAGGCTGGGGCTGAGCTTGGGGAAGAATGTGGAGGTTGATCTGAGCGCCCGGTCCACCCAGGCCAACGCTGACGTCGATAATTTCGGAGGTCCTTACGGAGACGACCCCAATAATGTCCAGGACTATGAATCTATTCTCTTGCGCGGCCAAATCCGCGGGCTTTTCCTGGACAACCGCTGGGAACAAAAACTCGCTGTTTCTCTGGTCGACTCGCGCCGCACCCACAATAACCTGCCGGACGAAAACCATCCCTTTGATTCGGAAGAGGGCCGCTTCGAGAGCCGGTACGTTAAGCTTGATTGGCAGAACAACTTTTTTATCCATCCCGCAAACACCCTGACCGTTGGAGTCGAACATGAACAAGAGGAGGGCGAATCGGAGTATCTCATGACCGGGTATTGGGGATCGTACGCCAGCGATTTTCCCCTCCGGAAAGCCCGCCTGACTGGCATCTATATTCAAGATTATGTCCGCTGGGCCGACCGCCTCTTCGCCTCAGCGGGGCTCCGATATGACCACCACAGCCAGGCAGGAGAGGCTCTAACCTTCCGCGTTGCGCCTGCCTATATTTTCCAATCCACCGGAACGAAACTTAAGACCAGCCTCGGAACGGGATTCAAAGCCCCGTCACTCTATCAACTTTACGCGCCCGGGACTTATTTCGGCCCCATCGGCAACTCAGACCTGCGGCCCGAGAAATCTCTGGGCTGGGACATTGGGTTTGAACAGCCGTTTATCGGCCAACGGGTGCGGCTCGGCCTCACCTACTTCAACAATCGGTTCAAGAACCTGATCACCTACGATTCCATCCGAGGGTATATGAACATAGGAAAAGCGGAGTCAAGGGGCGTGGAGGTGGAGGTTGAAGCCAGGCCGACGAAAGGCATCTCGTTAAATGCCGCCTACACCCGTTTGGAAGCCAGGGATAAAGTTCAAGATGCGGACCTGCTGCGCCGGCCAAGGCAGACGCTTTGCGCTGCTTTGAGCTATGCTTTCATCGACAAGTGGAGCATCTCCCTTTCTTTCAATTACACCGGAAAGAGAAAAGACATCGACTACACGGCCTGGCCGGCCCGGGAGGTCGTGCTCCCCGGATACAGCCTTCTGAACGGAATTATCTCTTGCGACCTGAGCCCGAACGTCGGACTCTTCGTCAGGCTCGACAATATTTTTGATACGCGCTACGAGACGATCTACGGATACGCGGCCCTGGGCTTCTCCGCCTATGCCGGCGTGAAACTGTCGTTGTGAATCCTACCATCCATCTTGTTCATGACAGCCCTGCGACGCTTTTTCCATATATCAATCTTTTCTTGTTTATGGATATACCGTAAAGAACTGGCGATTGTCCTTGATATCTTTGTTGTCATTATTTATATTTCCCTGCGATGACCGAAATAGGAAAATGAAAACAAAGCTACTCACCCGGCCAGCGCACCTGAAAAGGAATTTAAACTGAATATGAAAACCGCGCTCTCGTCGTTCCGGAAGGAGGCCGCGCGCCTTGACCGGGCCGACCCTCTGAAGAATTTTCGGCGGCGCTTTTTCATTCCATCGGGCACAACCTATCTCGACGGCAACTCCCTCGGCCTCCTCTCCCGGGATTCACAGGCCTCCCTGGAAAAGGTCCTGAAGTCTTGGAAGATCCTCGGCATTCGCGGCTGGCTCGACGCCGACCCTCCCTGGTTCTATCTGGCCGAGCGCCTCGGCGCTCGGTGCGCGGCCCTCGTCGGTGCGGAACCGGATGAGGTCATCCTGTCCGGGACGACGACGGTCAACATTCACGCTCTCGTCAACACTTTTTACCAGCCGTCGGGCACTCGGACAAAGATCGTCGCCGACGAGCTCGACTTCCCGACCGACATCTACGCCCTGAAGAGCGCCCTCAAGCTGAGAGGCCTGGACCCGGCCGAACATCTTATCCTCGTCTGCAGCCGGGACGGCCTGACCCTGGACGAGCGCGACATCGTCAGTCGGTTCGACGACAGCGTGGCCCTTGTCTTTCTTCCCTCGGTCCTCTACCGCAGCGGTCAGCTCCTCGATATGGAGTTCCTGACTCTGGAGGCGCAGGCCAGGGGGATTCCTATCGGCTTCGACTGTTCCCATTCCGCTGGCGCCGTGCCTCATGAGCTTGACCGATGGGCCGTCGACTTCGCCGTTTGGTGCAGCTATAAGTACCTCAACGGCGGGCCTGGGGCCACGGCTTTCTTCTACGTTAACCGCCGCCACTTCGGCGCCGAGCCCGCCCTGGCCGGCTGGTTCGGCTCGGCCAAAGACAAGCAGTTCGACATGTCCCTGCATTTCGAGCCTGCGCCGGATGCGGGACGATGGCAGATCTCCTCTCCCTCGATCCTCAACGCCGCGCCGCTTATCGGGTCGCTGGCGATCTTCGAGGAAGCCGGCATGGCCGCGGTCCGGGAGAAATCGCTTGGGATGACGCGGTTCCTGATGGACATGGTCGACCGTTTTCTGAGTGCAGAGCCCTACGGATTCTCGATCGGCACTCCGCGCGAAGACAAGCGGCGCGGCGGCCACGTGGCTCTCATCCATCCGGAGGGGATGCGAATTTCTGAGGCCCTCCGCAACCGGAACGTCATTCCCGATTTCCGTCCGCCCGATATCATCCGCATCGCTCCTGTCGCGCTCTACAATACCTACATGGAACTCTGGCGCCTGGCTCGGCATCTTCAGGAAATCATCGACGGCCGGGAATACGAACGGTTCGACCGAGCCCGGAAGCTCATCTCCTGAGGAACATCCCGCTGACCCCACCTTCGGGCAGAGCTAAACAGATACTCCGGTCGTCTCCCTCTGATCAAGTTCGTCGGGGCTGCTGAAGGAATCGGCTTTGCGAAACCAAATCTTTTGAGTGACGCGCGGATGCGTCACCGGTCCAACATCGGCTCCTCGCGGTAATCAATGGAAATTTTGGCGCCCTTCCTGGGTTTGAGGAGCTCGATGACCCGGAGAAAAGTCTTGTTTTTCTTTTGCCACAGCCGGTTTAAATTCCTGGCGTAACGGGCGAGGTAAAGGTCGAACCACCTGCCCTCAACAAACCTCTTGGCCATTTCGATGAGGGAATAGAACTTCTTGTGACTGAAAATCTGGGCCCACTGGAGGCCAACCAGGGAAAACCGCGCCGGCTGGAAGACGACGTGGTGGGCGTCGTAGAGACCCCAGTCGTGGAATCTAATCCGGCCTTCCTTCTTTATTTTCTCGTAGAATTCCGAACCCGGCAGCGGCGTCAGGATCATAAACTGAGTTGACGTCAGCCTGGCTTTTTGGGCAAATTTCACCGTTTCCTTTACCGTCCGCCAGTTATCTTGGTCAAACCCGATGACGAACATGCCGTGAATGTGGATGCCGTGTCCCTGGAGAATGCCAGCTGCGCGGGCGATTTCCTCGACCGTCTGCCGTTTTTTCATCGCCTTGAGGCTCTCTGGGTTCATCGATTCAAACCCGATGTAGACGGTGTGACAGCGGGCTTTTTTCATCAGCCTGACAAGCTCGATGTCCTTGGCCACATCGGCCCGCACCTGGGCCGTCCAGCGGAACTTGAATTTTTCCCGGATCATTGCTTCAAGGAGCTCTTTTGCTCGCTTCCGGTTGGCCGTGAAATTGTCGTCGTAAAAGAAGATGATCTTGCGCCGGTCGTTGTGGCGTCGTAGCTCTTCTAACACATTCCCGGCCGAGCGAAACCGGTAAGCCCGGCCGAACATCCCGGTCACGGCACAAAAGGAGCAGTCAAAGGGACAGCCCCGCGAAGTTTCGACCGGGATGGTCCGCCTTCCTTTCTGTCTCCACTTCGGCAGTTTGAGCAGGGAGAAATCCGGAAAGGGAATCTGGTCGAGGTCAACCCATGAGGGCCGGAAGGGATTATGAACGACCTCTTCGTCCATCCTGTAGGACAGGTTGGGGATTGAGGAGAAGCCTTCGCCTTTTTCCCAGGCATCGATGAAAGTCATCAACGTCTGTTCCCCTTCGCCGCGGATAACATAATCAGCGTGCTCCATGGCTTCCTCTGCCAGGAACGTCACGTGGGGGCCACCCATGATCACCGGAATCCCATGCCTCCGAATTTTGTCGGCGATCGCATAGGCTCGCGGCGCCGTCGAAGTGATCGTCGAGATGGCCACGAGGTCAGCCGACCTCACGACGTCAAAGTTGATTTTTCTTAACTCTTCGACGAAGACGTCGACCTCCCAGCCCCTGTTTTTCATCATCGTCCCAAGGATGAGCCCTCCCAGCCTGGGCAGTGGAAACTTGGAAAAGATGTGGAGGTTCGGCGCCTTCGGCTCGATGAACACGATTTTTCTCATTTTTCTTTCCTTTTAGCCGCCGCTTTTTTCTCCCTTTTCTGGTTCTTATTTTTCAGGTTCAACACCTCTTTCTTCTTCTTCTTGAGCAAGTTTTCCCACCTGTCTATCCCTTCTTTAAGAAGATTGATCCTGTCATAAAGGCCCTTAATCTCCGCCAGCATCCCCTCCAGCTTGCGCTCGGCCTCATTCTTGGGAAAGGCCTCGAGCTTGTCCTTGAGCGCCAGAAAATCCCGGAAATCGCCTGAAATCTTCTTGATTTCCTCGAGCGTGTAGCCGAAAAGCTGGAGGTCCCTGATCAGCTCGCAAAGGTAGATAAAGACCTTGGAATAGAGACGGAATCCCCCCTCGGTCCTCATATCCGGCTCGATGATCCCTTTGTCTTCCCAGTGCTTGATGGTCCGGGCGCTCACCCCGACGCGCTCGGCCAAGTCGCCGATGGTGAGATACTGGTCGTGTCCAGCGTCCCGACCCTTTTTCTCTCCCGACCTGGGCAAGCCCACTTTTTTAATGATCTTCTGGATTTCTTCCGGCCCGTAGCCCAGGTTCTCCAAACTCTGGATGTGCTTTAATTTCTCGATCATGCCCTCAGCGTAAAGAGGGGCTTTTTCATCGGTGAAACCGACCGGTTTGAGAAGCTTCATTTTTTCCCACTCCCGGAGAGTCGGCTCCGGAATGTCGAACCTGGCGGCGAATTCATCGCGGGTATAAACTTGTCTGTTCATATTAAACCTATACGTTTAGTTATCATTTTATTCTTTAGAAATCATACGTGCAGGACTATATTTGTTATGCCATCTTTTGTCAAGCAAAATCTTCGCCTGTCTTTCGGCCCTGCTCCAAAATTGCCGATAGGAACTTTTTGTGCAGCGAAAGGGCTTGCGCTTCTGCAAAGTAAGCGCGATAAGCCGACACCCGATGGGTGGCGTGGTTCGGGGGCCCCCGCCGACCCGAGCGTTTGATGCCAATAATCTATTTTCTTGATAATAAACAAGATAGTCCGCGATGGGGCGCCGGGGGAGAACCGCGACAGGCCCCGTCGGGTGATGCTATCGGCAATTTTGGGGCTTCGGTTCTTCTTGACTTTTTTCTGCGGCGGCCCTATTTTTTGTCCGTGGCTGCCCTGCCAGAAAATAATCCATCGGGATGGCTTCCCTTGATTAGTCGGAAAGTGATCAGCGCGGTCGAAGGCCGGGAAAGATGAGCAGGAATTACGTATCTTCTGTGGCTATCTTCTCAGCCTTGCTAATCTTTCATGCTTCACTCAACGCGGAAAAAAGCGACCGGCTTCTGGTCAGGATCACCTCCACGCCCGAAAAGATGTTGACGCTCTCCCGGAGACCGCTCGATTTTGCCTCGATGGCCCAAAAGACCCCCAGGGACGCCATCGTCACAGAAAAGGAGCTTGTCTCCCTCCTCTCCGAGGGCTATCAGGTGGAAATTCTCCAGCGGGAATCCGACCTGGCCGGCCAGTCCCTTGACCCTTTCTATCATACGCTCGAAGAAACCCATGAATACCTCCAAACCGTTGAGCGGCTCTACCCTTACCTGGCAAAGCTTCACACCATCGGAAAGAGCACCAGGTTCTCCCTGCCCATCTGGGCCCTGAAAATATCGGACAATCCTGATGAGGATGAGGACGAGCCGGCCGTGCTCATCGACGCCATGCATCACGCCCGGGAGCCATTGGGAAATGAAATCTGCCTCGCCTTCATCGATTATCTTATTTCCCGGTACGGCTGGGATGAGCGGGTTACTTCCTGGGTTAATGACTTCGAAATCTGGGTGATCCCGGTCATGAACCCTGAAGGCTACAAGTACCTCATCGATAACTCGCTGGCCTCGCCCTGGTGGCGGAAAAATTTGAGGGACAACGACCTAAACGGTGCCGTCAACCTCGATTATGACGGCGTGGACCTCAACAGAAATTACGATCTCAACTGGACGTACGCGGGCTCCAGCAGCCCCGCCGACTGGACATACCGCGGCCCGTCGCCATTCTCCGAGGACGAGACCAGAGCAAAAAGGGACCTGGCGCTGAGAGAAAGGTTTGCTGTCGCCATCACGTATCACAGCTACGGAGAGACGATCATGTACCAGTGGTCATGGCCCGGGACAGACGGCCGTGCTCCCGACCATAATCTCCTCCGGAAAATGGCTTCGGAGATGGCCGGGAGGATCCAGAACTTGAGCGGGATGGGCACTTACACCTACAGTCGCCAGACAGCAGCCAACCAGAGCTCTCCCTGGATCTATGCGGTCACGGGAACGCTCGAATTTCTGGTGGAAACCGGGACTTCTTTTATTCCCCTGGATAGCTCTATTATCCGGACAGTCGTCGAAACAAACCTGGAAGGCCTTTTCTACCTGCTGGAAAGGCTGCGCGGGCCGGGGATCGCCGGCCGGGTCATTGACCGAAAAACCGGATCCCCGCTCGAAGCCCTCGTCTCCATCGTAGAAATCGACGATTTCAGCACGATCGAACCGAGAAAAAGCCATCCCCAGACCGGCCGGTTCACGAGGCTCCTTGAGCCGGGCAAATACACGCTGCGGGTTTGGGCTCGGGGATTCAACCCGGCCAGGATACCGCTCAACATCGGGAGTGAGCTTCTGGAGAAGGATATCATCATGATCCCGCTTCGCGATCGCAAACCGGCAGACAGGTCGCCCCGGAAATGACTCCCCGAATCGTCTCCGCGGCCATGTTCGGTTATGTTAATAAACTGGGCGCAGGAAGCTGCCCTTGGCCCCCGCACCCCAGGGAACCAGTCCCGTCGGTTCCCCCCTCCGCTACGGGGGCTTCAGGGCAGCCTCCTGCGCCCGTCATCAAGATCATATAATTATTGATACGTCTGCATTCTTCGATTCTGTTGATTTTTTCGCACCTTTACGATAAAGGTTGGATAAGCCCGCAAAAAAGGAGGCTTCGCATGAAAAGGAGGGATTTTCTGGCCGGAGGGTTGACGCTAACGGCCGCGGCCGCAACGCTTGCCGGACCGGGAAGCCTGGCCGCATCCAGGCAATCAGGCTCCCCGGCCAAAAAGAGCCGCTTCAAGCTGAAGTACGCGCCGCACTTCGGCCAGTTCAGGCATCACGCCGGCGATGACCTCGTTGCACAAATCCACTTTGCCGCTGACGAGGGCTTCAGCGCCATGTTCGACAACGGCCTCATGAACCGGCCAGCCCAGGACCAGGAGAAAATTGCCCGGGAGCTTGAAAAAAGGGGGATGGCTCTCGGCCCGTTTGTCCTCTACGCCGATTTCAGCCAGAAGAGCTTCGTCAAACGGGACAAAGACATCCGCGAGATGCTCATCAAGAAAATGAGGCAGGGTATCGAGACCTCGAAAAGAGTAAACACCGCCTGGGCGCTCGTCGTCCCAGGCCGCTACGACGAGAGCCTGGCCTGGGAGTACCAGACAGCCAACGTCATCGAAAACCTCAGGGCCTGCGTCGAGGCTTGTGAGCCTGCCGGGCTCATCCTCGTCCTCGAGCCGCTCAATCCCAAGGACCATCCCGGTCTGTTTCTGACCCGGATTCCCCAGGCCTACGAAATTTGCCGGGCCCTGGCCAGCCCCTCGTGCAAGATTCTCGACGATCTCTATCATCAACAAATCACCGAGGGCAACCTGATTCCTAACATCGACATGGCCTGGGAGGAGATCGCTTCGTTTCACATCGGCGATACCCCTGGCCGGAAGGAGCCGACAACCGGCGAGATCAACTACAGGAACATCTTCAGGCACCTCCACCAGAAAGGCTATCAGGGCGTGTTAGGCATGGAGCACGGCCACAGCCTGAAAGGGAAGGAGGGCGAACAGGCGACGATCGAGGCCTACCGCGCCTGCGATGATTTCTGAAATGGGCGCAATTATTCGTGCAATCCTTTCCTTGCGAACGACCTTAGAGAGCGGATCAAGCTCTGTCTGTTGCGGGGAGATTGCTTCGTCGTTTAGTTCCCGGCAACGGCCGCGCCGCTCAGCATCCGGAGAATCGAATTGACGGACAAGGCATTTCAAAAGGAGGTGAACAATGCCTGACCAATTTTATCAAAACGATAAAAATAATAAGAATAGTATGTTTTCGCGAAGAGAATTCCTTAAAGCATCGGCAGCAGTTTCGCTGGCCGCAGCCCTGCCGCGGATTCCCGGCGCCCATGCGGCCGGGTCTGACGCCATCCGCGTCGGCATCATCGGCTGCGGCGGCCGGGGAACCGGAGCCGCCATCGACTGCCTGAAAGCGGCACCGGGCGTTGAGGTGGTCGCCATGTTCGACCTCTTCCAGGATCGGATCGCGAGCTCACTCAAAAAGCTTATCGAGGCTCACCCGGACAAGGTGAAGGTCCCGCCCGAGCGGCAGTTCACCGGGTTCGACGGCTATCTGAAGCTCGCCGCCTGCCCGGAAGTGAACCTCATCGTCATGGCCGCTCCGCCCCACTTCCGGCCGATGCACCTGCGCGCCGCGGTCGAAGCAGGAAAGCACGTGTTCATGGAAAAGCCCGTGGCTGTTGACCCCGTGGGAGTCCGGTCGGTCATCGCGTCCTCCCAGCTGGCTGAGGAGAAGGGCCTGGCCATCGTCGCCGGAACCCAGCGCCGCCACCAGACCCGTTACCTCGAGGTGATGAAACGCATCCACGACGGCGCGATCGGCGAGCTCGTCGGCGGCCAGTGCTACTGGAACCAGGGCGAGCTCTGGGTGAAGAAAAAGGAGCCGGGCATGTCGGACATGGAATGGCAGTGCCGGAACTGGCTCTATTTCACCTGGCTTTCTGGCGACCACATTGTCGAGCAACACGTCCATAATATTGACGTCATCAACTGGGCCTTCGGCACGTTGCCGGTCAAAGTCATGGGCATGGGCGGACGCCAGGTAAGGACAGCTCCCGAGTACGGCAATATCTACGACCACTTCGCCGTCGAGTACGAGTACCCGAACGGCGTGCGCGTCCTGAGCATGTGCCGCCAGATCCCGGGATGCGCCGACCGGATCGAGGAGCGAGTCGTCGGCACCAAGGGCGTGGCTTTCGGGTACGGTGAAATCAGGGGAGAAAACAATTGGAAGTTCGAAGCCGACGAGCTCAACCCCTACGTCCAGGAGCACATCGATCTCATCGCCAGCATCCGCAGCGGCCATCCCCTCAACGAGGGCCGCCGCATCGCCGAGAGCACGATGTGCGCCATCATCGGCCGGATGAGCGCCTACACTGGCCGGGCGATAAGCTGGGATTGGGCGATGAACGCCTCCCAGCTCGACCTTTCGCCGAAAACTTATGAGTTCGGGCCAAACCCAGTCGACCCGGTGGCCGTCCCCGGCCAGACCCCGCTCGTTTGAACTGGTCCATCAGGCCAACGCACACCCGAGCAGTTCTTCGCTCGTGTTGACATTGCTTCCTGTTGCGATTTATTATCCCTGGCTGGGCGATGAAGCTATGCCCGCACAGAGAGGCGCGTCGAACCGGGCCGGCGGGAGTAGGCTTCTGATACTTCCAGCATTGAAGTCTTTTTGAATGGCTCTTTATAGATCGAGCTGGCAATTCCGAAAGGAGAAGAAGAATGAAAATTTCGTTAACCGCCAGATCCGTTATTCTAACCCTTTTCTTTTTTCTCTGGGGAAGTTTGTCCCCCCAGGCCACAGCGGCTCAATCTTCCCAGACGGTCTTGACGCCGGCCGAGCATTTCGGGTTTAAGCCCGGCGCTGACCGGATGCTCTTCACCTATGAGGAACTCATCAGCTACCTCCAGAAGCTGGATGCGGCCTCGCCCAGGCTTAAAATGATTGAGATAGGCAAATCGCAGCTGGGGAAACCAATGTACATCGCCTTTATTACGTCCGAAGAAAATATCAACCGCCTGGAGCGGTTGAAAGAGGTCAATCGCACGTTGGCTCTGGATCCGAGCTTAACCGAATCCGGGAGAGCCGCTTTGCTTGACGATGGGAAAGTCTTTGTGCTTGCAGCTCTTTCTATGCACGCGGATGAGGTCGGTCCTGCTCAGGCCGCGCCCTTGATTGCCCACGAGCTTGTGACCACCCAGGACCCTCAGATAACAAAATGGCTTGATGACACCGTCTATATGATGATTCCTACCCATAATCCGGACGGCATGGACATGGTGGTCGAGCATTACCGGAAATACAAAGGGACTAAGTATGAGGGGAGCGCCATGCCCGGTGTTTATCATAAGTATATCGGCCACGACAACAACCGGGATTACGTCACCCTGAGCCAGGAAGACACTCGGGCGATCGCCCGGATCTATAACCTGGAATGGTTTCCTCAGGTGCTGGTGGACAAGCATCAGATGTGGACGACTGGGCCGAGGTATTTCGTTCCGCCGGTGCACGACCCCATCTCCGAGAACGTGGACGCCGGGATCTGGAACTGGACAAAAGTATTCGGCTCTCACATGATTACCGACATGACCGAAGCCGGCCTGGCCGGCGTCTGTCACAGCTATATTTTCGACGATTACTGGCCGGGCTCGACGCAAACGTGCATCTGGAAAAACGTCATCGGCATGCTGACGGAACTGGCCAGCGTCAAGGATGCGACGCCGGTTTTTGTCGAGCCGAACGAGCTCGCCGTTTATGGCAAAGGGCTTTCGGAATACAAGATGAGCATCAACATGCCGTCTCCCTGGCCGGGCGGCTGGTGGCGGCTCGCCGATATGGTCGAGTATGAAATCGCTTCCACCATGTCGATGCTTAAAACCGCCTCGCTCTACCGCCGGCAGATCCTCGAGTTCCAGAACGACCTCTGCCGCAGAGAAGTAAAAAGGGGGACGACCCTGCCGCCGTTCTATTATGTCCTGCCGCAAGCCCAACGCGATCAAGGCGAACTGGTGGGCCTGGTGAACCTGCTCCGGGAGCACGGTGTCCGGGTCTATCGGCTCTCCAAGGCGGCCGCGCTTGAAGGCAAAAATTTCCAGGCAGGGGATTTTGTCGTGCCTCTGGCCCAGCCGTTTCGTCCTTTCATCAAAGAGGTGATGGAAAAACAGGAGTATCCGGTGCGCCGTTACACGCCGGGCGGCGAGGTGATCAAGCCCTACGACATCACGACATGGTCATTGCCGTTGCACCGCGGGGTCAAGTCGCATGAAATCAACACCCGGTCGGATGATTTCGAAAGCCTTCTTTTGGAAGTCAATCAGGATTTCACACTGAAGAAAGACATCCCGGCCGGCTTCTGGGCGGCGATTCTCAGTGTCAACAACAACGAGAGTTTTAAGGCCGCATTTCAAGCGCTGAAGCTGGGTTTAAAAGTGGAAAGATTGGACAAGCAAGAAAATTTGGCAGGGGAATCAATCCCCAAAGGCAGCTTTCTCTTCCGCCATGACCCCCGGTTGAAACCGATCCTTGAAGCGTTGACCGTTGGCCCGGTGATTTTGACCGAACCCTCGGATTTGAAAAGCACGCCGCTCAGGCTGCCCCGAATCGCCCTGGTGGAGACGTATTTTCACGACATGGACGCCGGCTGGACCCGGTTTGTGCTTGATTCCTACAGCATTCCTTTCACGGTTTTGCGCCCGGGAGATTTTGAAAAGACCGATCTTGCCAAAAGTTTCGATACGGTTATTTTCCCCGACGCCGAGAAATCCATCCTGATGGAGGGAAAATACAAAGTTAGGGACGAATATCAAGTGGCCGATTACCCGCCCGAGTACACCAAAGGCATTGGCAAAACCGGAATGGAGAAACTGATGGCTTTTCTGGACAGCGGAGGGACGATTATTTCTTGGGGAGGTTCCACTCCTCTCTTCATCGGGAAACTGGAAATCGCGCGAGGGAAAGAGGATAAAGAAGAGTTTCAGTTGCCGGTCCAGGATATCTCCGAGAGCCTGCAAAAATCCGGGCTGTACTGCCCGAGCGCCCTGATGAAAACCCTGCTTCTCGAGGATCATCCGCTGACGCTGGGCCTGCCCCGGGAGATCGGCGTCGTCTTCAACGGGAACCCTGTTTTCACCACCTCCGTTCCCATCTTCGACATGGACCGCCGCGTCATCGGCAAGTTTCCGGAGAAAAATATCCTCATGAGCGGCTATTGCGAGAAGCAGGAAACCCTCGCTGATAAAACGAACCTCGTCTGGCTGAAGAAAGGCAAGGGGCAGGTCGTCCTGTTCGCCTTCAGCCCGATCTTTCGCGCCTCCATCCAGGCGGCCTACAAGCTGCTATTTAACGCCCTGCTGCTCCAGAAAATAGGTTAGGTACCAGAGAGCCCATTGTCCTCTAAGGTCCTTTTGTCTTCACGAAGGACAAAACTGTGCGGCGATTTCCTGACGGGAGTGTTAGAATTTGATTTGATTCCTTATATGCTCAAAAAAAAGCGGGTAAAGTCGGGCACCGATTTGAAAAAATCTTTTTATGTCGTTCCACTTTATGTCGAGATACCGGTAGGCAAGAGTATTCCTGATTTTTGCCAGTTCAGAGAATTGTTCAGCTTCCTTTTCCGTTCTGTAAATCTCCGACCCAATTTTAAAGAGGATTTCACGCGAAGTCTCTGGGATTTCTTCACCTTTAGCAGCAAAGAAAATCTTGGAAATATCTAAAGTTGCGTTGATGGGGAATGATTTTAGCTTTATCGGTTTGATCCAATCCTTTTCTCCCGATAATAGGATTCGAGCCAGTTTCTGACGTACTCAGCTTCATCACTGATGAGCCAAAGGAAATCCAGGAATAAGCCTTTATTTTTAACGATGATGGGCTTACCCCTTCTGATAACTTCATCAGCGAGGATGGCTTATGCCCTGTTGAGAACAATAACGTCAACGTCTTTGTGGAGGAGCCTTTCTAAGTCAAGGGCGATTCTGTTTTCTCCAGGGTAGATTTTGCCAAAGGCCTCCCACTCTAAGTCTTCTTATAAATTCAGTCTATTCCATTTTCAAGAGACGGTCAATATTAGAAATCTTCAGGAGTTACCCCAAAATTTTTTAAGGATCGAAAAGAAGTATTTGCACGAAGCGAGGTCTAGGCGGTGGCAGATCTATTCTTAGGGCCTTCGGTCGGCTGAACAAGAAGTGTTTGATTCCATCGGCTAAAGCATAGAGGCGAAAATCCGGAACCCCAAAGACCCGCCGCGCCGCCCGGAGCATGTGGCGCATTAAAACGCGCAACCTCAACTTCACTCCTAAGTAAGCGGAGGTGAAGTAAGCCACCGCCATCAGCAACGCCATCATGTTCTGCAGCCTCACATAGCTCAGAACCCGAATATCCTCCAGCTGATAACTCTGTTTGAGAAAGCGGATGGTCTCTTCCACCCCCCAGCGACTGAAATAGGCCGCCACCACATGCCAGACGGACTTGCGACTGCGTTTGAGCGCAAGGCTCGTTAGCAGCATCAGCGGCTCTTGACCTAATCCTCGGACCACCACCAGAGTCAATAACTCTCTGCGTCCAGGAAGCCGCACTTTCCGGTATCTCACCTCAAGGCGCAAGGGCCTCTCTTGTTTGGCCTCTTCCTTGACGATATATTCCACAAACAACGTCGAGCAGTCCTGGGCTAACTCAAAGGCTGAACTCTTCCCTCCTTCACTCTCCAGATGTCGACCGCCCATCAGACGGACGATAAACTGAAGCTTCCTATCTAGTAGATAATTAAATAGTTGCCGACGATCCCCACCCCGATCTAAAACCCACACCCCGCGCTTCTGTGTCGCCTCTGAGACCTCCCGGATGGCCTGCTCGATCTCCACATTCTCGCTCTGATAATCCGGCGCTCGGTGCGAATAAAGCCGTCCGTAAAGAGGGATCACCCGGGGATTCGAAACCTCCGTCCCGATCACCTCCAGCGTCCAATACCCCAGGCCCTCACACTTCTCACTCCCGTCCCGCACTGTCGCCATATACTCCATTCTCTTCGCATACTTCTTACTCAAATCAGAAATGTCCAAAATTAAAAGAGTGGCTTCCCCAATCCGCCGCGCCCCCATCCGCAAAAGGCCCTCCTGAAGTTTCTCCCATAACCACCACCGCCCCAACTGCCGTGACAAACGCTCCACGCTCTTCTTGACCGAGACCTTCTCTCCTAAGGCCCGCGAAACTTCTGTCAAGCGCATCGATTGCCGCGCCTGAATCCCATAAATCATCTCCGCAATAAACCGACGCACAACCTTCGAAAGCCCCGAAGAAAGTTCCCCCGAAAATTGAACGATTTGCTCTCGCAATTTGGCGGCGATTCTGGCGCAATCCATGTGAGGTCTCCTCTGGAAACTCTCATCGTGAGAGTCTCCGTTGATTTTTTGTTGGAGACCGCATTGTATCTAAAAAGTTACCCCAAATTTAGCCCTTCCAGATTAAAATTAATGTATCTGGCAGAAATGCAATGAGTTAGCGAAAATCAGTCCCTATTTTTGGGGTAACTCCTGTGTGATAAAGTGATAACCCATACGGAGGCAACAGACGGCCACCATGAAAACCAGGCCGGGAATATCGCCGGCGCGGCCCGGGCGATCAAGAACATGGGTTTCCGCAAGCTGGAACTGGTCAATCCTGTCCCCTACCTGACCGAGGAAGCCCGGGCGATGGCCTGCCAGGCCAGGGATGTCCTCGAGCGGGCCAAGGTGTATCGGACATTCCAGGCGGCGATTGCCCGAAAGGCCCTGATCGTCGGGACAACGCGGCGGCTGGGAAGCCGGCGCGGGCCGGTCATGGACGTCCGGCAGGCGGCCCGGCGGATCGCCGAGGCTGCCGCTTCAAACCGCGTGGCCATCCTCTTCGAGAACGAGCACACCGGCCTGACCAATCGGGAACTTGAAGAGTGCGGGCTCGTTCTGACCATTCCCACCCATCCCGCCTTTCCATCTCTGAACCTGGCCCAGAGCGTCATGATCGTCGCCTATGAGCTGCGCCGCCCCAGGGTCCGGCAGAAGCCGCTTCCTCTGGCGGAAAATCGTGAGGTCCAGCGGCTCTTCCGGGGCATCCCCAAAGCCTTGAAGGCGCTGGGATACGTCCGCAAAGGGGACAAGGACCTTGCGGCCGAGATCGGACGGCACCTCAAGCGGCTCGTCGGTCGGGCCGGTCTGACCTCATGGGAGCTGAATATGCTCCTCGGCCTCTGCAGCTGGATCGAAAAAACGTCCGGACCGAAGGCGGCCGGACGGACGAAACCCCAGACTCCGCTAATTCTTATAAAATTTATAAATATTATAGAAATTAAAGAAGCAAAGCCCACGCCTGCGACCAAACCCTACGGCTGCTCGGTCAAGTGCGCCGAATAGGCCCAGCGCCGGGTCCGGACCGAGACTCAAGTCAACTGAGAGGACTTGAAAGGGTGCAAAACCCGGCCGTCCCTTAAGGCCGGAAGATCGAAAGCTCCAGTTCGCGGATACTCCGGAAATGCCGGGCGTCGCCGGTACAAAGCGGCAGACGATTCTCGGCGGCGGTGGCCGCGATCAGCGCATCCGCCACCCTCAGGCCGGAGGAAAGGCTGAATTCTTCCATGTAGATCGAAGCCCGATGGCCGATGTTCTCGGTTAAGGGGAGTATCATAAACCCGCACTCTGTGAGAAAAGACTTGATAAGACGCGCTTCTCTCCGACCGAAGGCGCCTTGGAGAAGCTCCATATAATTGATGAGAGAGACGGTTCGACCGGCATCATCATCGACGAGCCGGGCCGCCCGGGCGTTTCCCCTCAAAACCCAGATGAGGATGTCCGTGTCATAAAGCATGGCGGGCTTTCCGAAGTCTGGCCACGGCGCGGCGAACGTCCCTCATGTCGGCCCGATCCCGCCACATCCCGAAGGCCCGATGGCGGATGACGGGAATTCGTTTTTCGGAGGGCTTCGAAACGGGGACGATTACGCCCTTCTCCTTGCCCCGGTAAAACAGGGTCACTGATTGATTCTGGTCCAAAGCCCGGACGATATCCCGCGATTTTTTGCGCAGGTCCAAGAATGTCGCTTTCACGGCCTCGCTCTTCCTTACTAAGTTTTCAATTAAAGTATACATTTATCGATAATCCTTCGTCAAGGATATTTTGCTTCTCTGAAAAAAGACGGCCCTCAGATACTTGATTTTCTCATGCGAAGTCAAGAATGGTGACTATAGAATCACCCACCGGGCCGGATATTTCGCCAAGTGATTAGCCCGGCTGGCCGGCCGGTTTGAGGTACTTGTTGTACCAGGCCAGGCGCCGCTCGTAGCGGTCGCGCACATAACTCGGCATCGTGATCCCGTGGAACTGGCCCGGGTAGACGATGAGCTGAGTGTCGATGCCGCGGCTCTTAAGCGCCTGGTACATCTGCTCGCTTCCGGCGATCGGCACATTAAAGTCTTTCTCGCCGCACATGAAAAGCGTCGGCGTCTTGATCCGGTCGGCATGGAGGAACGCCCACGACACTTTGAGCCACGGCTCCAGGCCCTTCCACGGTGGCTCGAGCTCTGTCTCATACTGAAGGATGTACTGGTCGGTGCCGTACATGGTCAGCTGGAGCGAAGACCCGGCGCCGCTCACTCCGGCTTTGAAACGCTGGTCAACGGCGATCGTGGCATCCGTCAGGATTCCCCCATAGCTCCAGCCGCCGAGGCCCAACCTTTCGGGGTCGGCGACTCCGACGCGGATGGCTTCGTCCACGGCTCCGATGAGGTCGATCACCTCTTTATGGCACCAATCGCCATAGATCGCTTTCTGGAAGGCAGAGCCCCGCCCCGAGCTTCCCCGGTAATTCACAGCGAGCACGACATAGCCCTCGGCCGCAAAAAGCTCGTGGTCGAAGCTGAACGAATGCTCGTCCTGGCCGTTGGGTCCTCCGTGAATGGAGAGAAGCAACGGATACTTCTGTCTGGGCTTGAACCCAGCCGGTTTTGTCAGGAGGCTGTTGACCACCGTGCCGTCCTTGCTCTTTGAGGTGAAATCTTCAGTCGTCCCGAGATCGACTTCGGAGAGCCAGGCGTCGTTCTGATGGCTCAGCCGGCGAAAGGCGCCATTCTCGAGGGCGTGGACTTCCGGAAGCGCGGTGGCCGTCGACATGAGGAGCGCGGTTTTCCCGTCGCTTCCCAGGCTGAGCGACGACACCACCCGACGCCCTCCTGTGAGTTTTTCAACTTCTCCTCCACTTGCGGGTATCCGGGCGACATAGCCGGCCCTGTCGTCCTCAACGATAAAAACCAAAGACTTCCCATCCGCCATCCAACTGAACGGGCTGTCCACGGCCCGGTCGAGGGCGGCCGTCAATACCCGGGCCGCTCCCCCGGACGCCGGGACGATGGCCAACTTGTTCAGATGGTAAGCGTAGAACCGCGGCTCATCTCCCTGAAGGAAGGCGATCCATTGCCCATCCGGACTCCAGGCCGGCTGGCCTCCGTCGGGCCCCGCGAAGGTCGTCACCTGCCGCGGCTCGGCTCCAGCCCTGGCCTCGATGACATAAACGTTGGTATCGCCCGAACGGTCGGGCTCGGGAGCGCGCTTGCTTACGAAGGCGATTTGCTTCCCGTCCGGAGACCAGGCCGGGGACCGTTCATCGTAAGGGCCTGATGTGATCGCTTCTCCCTTGCGTGTTTCGAGGTCGAACACCCAAAGATGTTCATGCAAGTTGCCAAGATATCCCTGGCGATCTTGTTTGAAATGATACCTATCAATCACAATCGGAGGCTTGGTCTTCCGTTTCCAGCCTTCTTTCTTTTCGGGCTCGTCGTTGGGGTCCGGGTCGTTGACGACGAGGACAAGCTTTTTCCCGTCAGGCGACCAGGCGTAATCGGAGACACCGCCCTTGACGTCTGTCAACTGCTGGGCTTCGCCGCCACGCCGGTCGAGAAGCCAGACCTGCGCTCCTTTCTTTTTCTGCTCCTCATCCCCTCTCGAGGCGAGGAAAGCGAGATAGCGGTTGTCCGGGCTCCAACGCGGCCGGCTTTCGCCGTCCGGGCTCGAGGTCAACCGGATCTCTTCTCCCCCGTCCCAGCTCACCATCCAAAGATCCGTGTCGCGTTTGTCTTTTTCCAGGTCGATCGTGCCCACCGTGTAAGCCACCCATTTTCCGTCGGGAGAGAGCTGGGGATCGCCCACAGACCTCAGGCGGGCGAAGTCATCAATCTTGACCGGCCGCTTGGCCGGCTGTTCAGCCCAGGGCCAAGCCTGTCCAAGCGCGATGGCCAGGACAACCAGGACCAGAAAAAATGCAGGTCGCTTCATGATCTCAATCCTCCTCTATGGATTATTTCCGGCGCGGATCGCCGTCTTTGAATTTGAAAAAAGCTACTATAAATCCCGCTGAAATCAAAGTCAAATTAGGCAGGGCGGGAGCCGCTCAAGCTGCGTTTTCTTAACTGTGGCGTAGATATATTCAGATAAAGAGACTCACTCGGCCAGCACAGCAGAAAAGCAAGTTCCTATAATTTTTTTAGGATCGTCTCCGCTCGTTTCCATTCTCCTGGTCAAGCGTTAGCGCCGGTTAACGTTTTCTAACTGAATGACTCTACGCGGGCCGGGCTTGATCGTGTGTTTCCAGGAGGACGCGGTCATATCCATGCGGTTGGCGCGTTTCTTGATTTATGGCTCTTGCCATGGCCGGAGTCTATCGTCCTCGGCATCCCGAGCGCACGGTCCTCTACCGCGTGCTCTTTCACTATTTCGACCGGTCTTCGCTTTGTTCCTCCGCCATGAGCTCATCTTAAAGGCCCTGGTGGAAAAGATCGCAGGCTGGCGCTACTCGGGCTTCTCGGTCCACAGCAAGTTCAGGGCTCAGACCAGGAAAGAAGCCGAGCGGGTAGGCAAGTACATCCGCCGTCCGCTGCTTTCCCTGGAAAGGTTGTCTTTCTCGGAGAAAGAGGGCCAGGTCTGCCGGCCTCTACGCCAATGCCCACCGGGGAAAGCGCCGGAAAGCAGAGCATGATTTTCTCTCTATCCGGGACAAGAGGTCCGGGTGATTTCCGGCTCTTTAGGCGCCGCGAACGGCCTCAGGGACGTATCCCCGCGCTCTCAAGCCGTCCTTGACATCTTTGGAGTCGTGACTCATAATTGCCGACGACGGTTGGAGGGGAAAACCGGCATAACGATGCCCCTTCTGCCATCGCAGTAAAAAATGAAATACTTATCCTCTTAAGCGGCAAAGTTTCTGACCAACCTTCGGTTATCGTTCTCGGAATTCGAAGCCATCACACGCGCCCCAGAAAGGGCGCCCGCTCAGATTCCGGAGACGACGACGTCGGTGAAAACGAGGCTCGGGAAGCGCTGCTGTGAATACTCGTAGGGATCGTTGGCTGCTTCGGCCAGCCTCTGCCAGATTTTGAGGTGGTTGTCGGCGATATTCATCTCCGATACAGGATGAACGGGTTCGCCTTTCTCGAAAAGCTGACCCGTGATCCCGATCGATGTATCGCCTGTCGTTGAATTAGAGTTTCCGCCGATGAACCCGGTAATGAGGATGCCGCGTCCGAGGTCCCTCATGATCTCCTTGACCGAACGCTTTCCCGGAGGGATGATCAAGTTGGAGGGACTTCCCGTCGTCGGCTCCCAGCCTAACTTCCGGCTGTAGTACCAGTCGACGTAGAAATCCTTCATTACGCCCGCGTCGATCATAACCCGCTTTTTGGCGGCCATCCCTTCGCCGTCAAACGTCCTGCTGCCCAGTCCGCCCGGAATAAACGGATCGTCAATGAGAGTCAGCGCGTCGCTCGCCACTTTCTGGCCCTTTTTATCCGCCAGGAAAGACTGCTTCTGCTGGATGCTCCGTCCGAACATGGCCTGCATGAACCCGCCTCCGAAACGGCTGACGACGCGGTTTTCGATGATGATCGGCAGCGTCTCTGTCCTGATCTTCTTCGCTCCGAGAAGGCTTAACGCGCGCGCCGCCGCATCAGCGCCGATGTCCTCAGGCCTGGGCAACGCCTTGCGGCTCAAAGCGACAGCGAAAGAGTATTCCGCCGGCCGCCGGTCGCCCTCATCCTTGGCCGTCATTTCCGCCCCGCCGTAAAAAACCGAAGCTTCCTCGTAGCCATCGAAACCGTTGCTGGTCATCAGGAGCTGTTCGGAGTGGCTGTCGTAGCAGCCGGCAGTTACAGAGATGACCTTGTCGCCCCCCCTGGCCAGGCAGCTTTCCTCGATTGCCTTGACAAAGCTGTGCCGGTTTTCAGGAGTCACCTTCTCATAATCAGGGTCATACTGCTTGAGGTCGATCGTCGACCGGCCCTGGTAGTATTTCGGGTCGGGGAGAGTCCGGAACGGGTCTTCTGCGAGAAGCTTGGTCAAGGCGACGGCGTTTTCGATGAAGGTTTTTAAGGATTCCGGACGCAGGTCCGATGTGCTCTGGCTGGAGTACCTCTTGTTGACGAAGATTTCAACCTGCAACCCCTTCGTCGAAGCTTCTTTGATGTTCTCCGGCTTGCGGTCCCGGTAGCTGATCTCGACGAAACGCTCGCCACCGATGGAGACACGGCAGTCGTCAGCTCCGGCGGATTTGGCTATTTTGATCGCTCTCTCAGCGAGGTCATACAGTTCTTGCTTCATTGCCTTTCTCCTTCTTTCCTCAGCCCTTGACTCCGCCGACGGTCATCGATTTGACCAGGCAGCTCGGCTGCCCGAAGCCAACGGGCGCTGCCTGCCCGCCCTTGCCGCAGGCCCCGGCTCCGCCTTCGTGGAACTCGAAGTCGTTGGCTAACATGATGATGTTGGAGAGCATCTTGGGGCCGTTTCCCATGATGTTGACATCCTTGATGGGAGCGCCTAACTTCCCGTTTTCAATCTGGCGTCCCTGTGAAACGTAGAAGGCAAAGTCTCCCTCTCCGATCTTCACCTGACCGTTGGCCACATCCTGAACGTAGATACCCTTGCCCGCGGCTTTGATGATGTCTTCGGCCGCCGCATCGCCAGCGAGCATGTAGGTGTTGCGCATGCGCGGAATGACATAGTGCTGGTAGCTTTCCCGGCGGCCGTTTCCGGTCGGTTTGACGCCGTAAAACCTGGCCGAGATCTTGTCGTGGAGGTAGCTGGTCAGGATGCCCTTATCCACCAGGACGGTCTTCTGGCCTGGCGTCCCTTCGTCGTCAAAATTGATGGACCCCGTGAGGTTGGGAACCGTGCCGTCGTCGATGATGGTCACAAAGGGCTCAGCGACCTTCTTCCCGATCATGGTGCAGTAGGTTGAGATCTTCTTCCGGTTGAAGTCGGCCTCCATGCCATGGCCGATGGCTTCGTGGAGCAGGACGCCAGTGACGCCCGGACCAAGGACGACAGGCATCTCCCCCGCCGGGGGCTGGATGGCGTCGAAGAGGATGAGCGTGCGGTCAACAGACGTCTTGGCCAGTTTTTCAGCAAGCGCGGGAGTATAGTAGGAGAACTCCCTCCGCCCGCCGAAGTTCCAGC
Organism: Clostridiales bacterium; assembly: GCA_029907205.1. Taxonomy (GTDB): domain Bacteria; phylum Acidobacteriota; class Aminicenantia; order Aminicenantales; family UBA8522; genus JARYMI01. The sequence continues at coordinate 33,149 of JARYMI010000005.1, read as the reverse complement.
CGGACCGCTCCCTTCTGCCGTTCTTTTCGGCGACAACGGTCGAAGCGATATAGCTCCGGGGCTGAAGGTCTTCAGCCTTAACTCCGTCGCTCGTGACCACGAGAATGCGTTTCTGCTGGTCGTGGAAGACGACGTTGACCTTTATCACCAAGGGCGACAGGGCGAAGCATTTGTCGTTGACCGACTGGACCAGCGGAAGCTTGGACTCAAGCGGCACGGAAGAGAACAGAGTTTTTACGGGATAGTAGTTCTTTGTTTTCAGAGGAACGAACTCCTTGGCCGGATTATTACTCGATGCGTCGGCGATCATAGCAGCCGTCGATGCGGCAGCCAGCATGGCCTTTTCGCCGAGCTCCTGGGTGAACCCGTAGCCGACCTGGTCGCCCTTGACCGTCCGGATGCCTACGCCCAGAGCCACGGCGCACGCCGCCCTGTTGACTTTCCCGTCTTCAAGAATGAGGAAATTGCTTATCGTATGCTCAAAGAACAGGTCGGCAAAATCGCCTCCTTTGGCAAGGGCTCTGGCCAGAACCTTGCGGCACATAGCTTCGGTGATGCCAAACTCACGTTCAAAATAGCCCGAGGCTTCGGCCTGAGCGAAAGCGTACCATCCCCTGGGCAAGATCGCACGGGCGGCGATCGTCGTCGCGGCTGCGGCGGCGCCTGTCTCGAGGAAAGAGCGCCTGGTGATTTTTTTCATGAAAACCTCCCTAAGAAAATTTGGGCTGATGATTCGCTTAGAAAAAACCCAAGGTTATCGCCAAACACAATTATACCCTTGATAAAGATAAATACGTATAATTTGCAAGAAAGGTTGCAGAAAATCCATGGAACGCAAACCTTTTTTCCCCTGATTCCTGAGTTGCGGACAAGCTGACTGGGCAAGCCGTAAGAGCTGGGCTTAAAATCCTAAGGGAAAAAAGAGAAGGGAAGAGAATAGAAAAATGCCTCTTTTAAAGAATATAATGAATGACGCATGATGTCCCCTGAATTATTTTCCCCGATAGGGAGGTAAAAGGATGAAACGGCGTGATTTTCTAAAAACATTGCCCCTCGCCGCGGCCGGAGTGGCCGGGTTTCCGACGATCGTCCCGGCCTCAGCCCTGGCAAAAACGAACCGTCCTGCGCCTTCAAACCGCATCGTCATGGCCGGAATCGGGTTCGGGATGATGGGCTTTCCCAACATGGAGGCTTTCCTCGGCAAGGACGAGGTCCAATGGGTGGCTGTGTGCGACGTCGACCGGAACCACCTGGCCGAAGCCAAAAATATGGTTGACGAGAAATACGGGAATAATGACTGCGCGGCTTACACGGACTTCCGGGAGGTTTGCCTCCGCCGCGACATCGACGCCGTCTCCATCGCCGTCCCAGACCACTGGCATGCCGTCATATCCATCGCCTGCGCCCGGTCCGGGTTCGACGTCTACGGCGAGAAGCCGCTCAGCCACAGCCTCCGGGAGGGTCGGGCTATTTGCGACGCCGTCAAGCGCTACGGCCGCGTCTGGCAGACAGGCTCCTGGCAGCGCTCAGTCGAGAATTTTCACAGGGCCTGCGAGCTTGTCCGGAACGGCCGCATCGGAAAAATTCTCAAGGTCGAAGTCGGCCTGCCTTACGGCCATTACGATTTTGCCAGAACCTTCGGCCAGGAGGCCATCACGCCGCCGCCTCCCGAGCTCGACTATGACATGTGGCTTGGCCCCGCTCCTTACTGGCCGTACTGCAAGGCCCGGGTTCATATGAACTGGCGCTGGAACATGGATTTCGGCGGCGGCCAGCTCATGGACTGGGTCGGCCATCATGTCGATATCGCCCATTGGGGAATGGGCTGGGACCTCTCTGGTCCGGTCGAAATAGATGGCCGCGGCGAATTTCCGGAACGCGGTATTTACAACAGCGCCACACGGTATTATGTGACGGCCAAGTACGCCGACGGAACGCCCATGGACATCGCCGGCGGCTACCCTGAAATCAGAAGCGGCACGCGCTGGACTGGCGAGCTCGGCTGGGTCTGGGTCGACCGCGGCCGGTTCGAAACGCATCCCGCTCACCTTTTGGACGAAATCATCGGCCCGGACGAAACCCATCTCTGCAAAAGCCGCGACCATTACCAGAACTTTCTTGATTGCATTAAGAGCCGCAACCTGACCATCACACCGGCTGAGGTAGCGCATCGGTCGGCGAGCGTCGGTCATCTGGCCGTGATCGCCATCGAGCTTGGCCGCAAAGTCCGCTGGGACCCGGCGACTGAAACGATTGTCAGCGACCCAGAAGCAGAGCGATTGCTCAGCCGCTCCTACCGCAAGCCGTGGCAGCTCGCGGTGTGAAATGACTGAGGAGATGTCGAGATGAACAAACATGCTTCGATGCTAATCAAGATAAGAATGATAACAAGATCATATGGCCGATGCCTGACCACAGCAATGGCGCTCTGGCTTGCCGCCGGATTCTCCTCCCCTGTTCTTCCGGCTCAAGATGCATTCCAACCGATAAAAACCCTGATCGTCACAGGCCAGAACTATCATAGCTGGCAGCAGACGAGTGCCGCGCTCAAGGAGATGCTCGAAAACACGGGTCTTTTTGATGTCGTGATTGCAGTCAGCCCTCCGGCAGATGCCGAGATGAAGAGCTTCCGGCCTGATTTTTCCGCCTACAGACTCGTCGTCCTCGATTACAGCGGTGACCCCTGGCCGAGGCCGACTCAGAAAGCTTTTTCCGAATTCGTGAAAAAAGGCGGCGGCGTCGTCGTCTACCACTCGGCCAACAACGCCTTTCCCGACTGGATAGAGTACAACGAGATCATCGGCCTTGGAGGCTGGGGAAACCGAAATGAGAAAAACGGTCCCTATGTTTACTGGAAAGACGGCGGGGTTGTCAGGGACATGCAGCCGGGCGCTGCCGGTTATCACACCGACCCGCATCCTTTCCTTATCATCACGCGAGACAGAACACATCCCATAACGGTTGGGCTTCCCGAAAAGTGGATGCATGCTGACGATGAACTTTACGGTTTGCTGCGCGGTCCGGCGAAGAACATGACCATCCTCGCCACTGCTTACAGCGATCCGGAGAAAGCAGGAACAGGCCGGCATGAGCCTGTGCTGTTCACAGTCAATTACGGCTCTGGCCGGGTTTTTCACACGGTGCTTGGCCATGCTGCAGGCGAGCCCCCCTATCCGGCGCTCGAGTGCGCCGGTTTTATCACCACATTCCAACGAGGCGCTGAATGGGCGGCCACGGGTCGCGTGACCCAGAAGGTCCCGGGGGATTTCCCCGCAACAGAGCGCGATGTCTCAACGCCGGCAGATGCCCGGCACTGGCTAGGATACAAGCCGCCCTCTCTCGATGCGATCCTCGGGGCTATGGCCGAGTTTGCGCATAGCAAAAACGAGGAGGTTGTCTACAAGCTAAGAGAATATATTTTGGCCCACAAGGATTCATCGGAATCGCGGGCGGAAATCGAACTCAAACTGCTCGCTTTTCTTGAGACCGGCGCTCCGGCCGCAGCCAAGATGGAAACCTGCCGCCATCTCCGGCTCATCGGAAGCGAAAAGTCGATCCCGATGCTGAAGAAAATGCTCCTCGACGAGTCGACGACCGATATGGCCCGCTACGCCCTGGAAAAAATTCCTGGCCAGGCGGCGGACGAGGCTCTCTTAAAGGCTTTATCGCAAACGCACGGCGATGTGAGAATCGGCGTCATCTCTTCTCTTGGAGAGAGGAAATGCCAGGCTGCGGTCACCGATCTTGGCAGGCTTCTTGAGGATCAGGACAAATTGACGGCGGCTGCAGCCGCTTCGGCCCTGGCTGAAATCGGCAGTCAGGAGGCGCGAGAGCTTCTCCTTGAAGCTTTCGACAAAAGCAGCGGCGCCTTTCGGGAGGTGTTAGCCTCTGGTCTTCTCAAGTGCGCCGAACAATCCGGAGGCCTGGACAGTTTAGAGCAACCGATCTCTCTTTATGACAAGATTTTCAGTTCTGACCTGCCGGTTGTCTTCCGCCAGGCCGGGTTGAAGGGGAAAATCCGCGTCTCTAGGGAAGAAGAAGCTCGTGAGTTAATAGGCGCCACACTCCGGACCGGGTCACCGGACATGCACGAGCCGGCTATCAGTCTCATCCCGGACTTTTTCGATAAGTCCATGATAAGCGACATCAGCAACCTCCTGGCCAGGCTTCCCGAACCCAGCCAGGTCAAGCTTCTGGCGGTTTTAGAAGACTACCCGAGCCAGGCCGTGCTCAACGCTATCCTCGAGGCTGCCAAATCAAACTCTCCCTCAGTCCGGATAGCTGCCCTCAAAGCTCTGGCTAAAACAGCCAAATCCTCTGTCGTGTCTTTCCTGGCCGAGCGGGCTGCAGCAACCCGTGGCCCGGAGCAGGAAGCGGCCCGGGCCAGCCTCTGGTCGCTCGCTGGAAAAGACGTGGACGAGGCCATCCTCTTCCACCTCCTCATCACTCCCAGCGATGCAGTCAAGAATGAACTTACCCGGGCGATAGCAGAAAGGCATATTCATTCAGGGAAAGCTTTGCTCTTTCAGCAGGTTCGTTCGGCCTCCCCCAAAAGCAGACGGGAGGCAGCCCGGGCCCTGCGCCAGCTGGTCAGCCGCGAGGACCTCCCTCTTCTCCTTGACACTCTTCTCGAAGTGGACGACGAGATAGTCGCTGAAGAGATGCTGTCAACCGCCGCCGCAACCTTCCGGAAAATACCAGATCTGCTGGAAAGAGCGAAGGCAGTTGAAGAGCTGCTCGAACCGGGCCCAAAATCAAAACAGGAAAGAGTCGAAGACCCGGCGAAGCGCTGTCTTCTCTACAGACTCCTCGGCCGGATCGGCGCTGACGTTTCCCTCCCCCTTCTCCGCACTGCCCTTGCCGATGAAAACGCCGACATCAAGGATGCAGCCGTGCGGACCCTGGCCGACTGGCCGACGCCGACGCCGCGCCACGATCTCTTGTTAATCGCGCGTCATTCATCCAGTCCTGTCCACCAGGTCCTGGCTGTGAGGGGCTACGTAAGGATGATCGGCCTGGAAAAATACCAGTCGCCTCAGGGTGCGGTCAGGGCTTTCCAATCGGCTCTTGATGTAGCGAAAAGGCCGGACGAAATAAAACTTGTCCTGGGCGCTCTGCCTGATTTTGCCTGTCCCGAAGCCCTTAGGCTGGCCGAATCATTTCTTGACGTCGAGGAAGTCAAAGAGGAAGCCCTGGCCGCCGTCGAGGCGATCAAGCGACAGCTCGAGAACCCGTCCAAGGGAAAACAAGGCTAAAAAACTCACGGGCAACATCAGCGGGGCCAGTGCTGACGGTACCAGACGACAAAATTCAACAGTCCCCACAACTCCCTCCCCCGGTCCCGCCTCTTTTCCAAGTGTTCGACGATGACTTCCTGGACAAACATGGGCCGGAGAAATGGGATCGCCCGAAGAGTGGATGGAGAAAGATAATCTAACAGCAACTCCCTGAGTTCATGGCAGAACCACTCAGAGTAGGGAAGCTCAAGCCCAATTTTCTTTTTATGGAGAATTTCCTCCGGCAGATACGGTTTCATCGCCTTTTTTAGAAGGTACTTCAGAGTCAATCGATGAACTTTCGCGCTTCCCCGAAGACGGGCCAGGTATTCGAACAAATGAAGGTCTGTGAAAGGGACGCGTGCCTCCAGGGAATGGGCCATGGTCATGCGGTCGTTCTTGATCATCAGGTCATCGGGAAGATGATAGGTGCAATCGATGTTCAAGAGTGTGTTCAGCTCATCTCCTCCGGAATTCTGGGCATAATGCTGAGTGAAAAAACGATTTGAATCGCCGAATCTCTCCCTGAGTTCTGCCCCATTTTCAAAGAGCTTTTCTTTATCTTCCGGAGAAAACACTTCCCTCCATTTGAAGTGGCTCACGGGCACGCTGTGCTCAGCTCCTCTGACGAAGCGTTTGAATTTAAAATCGAGGCTGAGCTTTTCATGGGAGACAGGCAGCAGACGCGATAACTGCCTCAGCAACGTTCTGGCGAAACCGGGGGTGCGCCTGTAGATTTTCCGGATTTTGTAGGCGAGATAGGTTTCGTAGCCGGCAAAAACTTCGTCACCGCCCTCTCCTGACAGGAGAACCGTCACGTAGTTTTTGGCCTCCTGGGAAAGCAGATAGGTCGGGATGGCTGACCCATCAGCGTACGGCTCGTCGATGAAATAGGATTGTTTCTCCAGGTTATCGGCAACAAGCCGCGGCTTGACGGCGACGTGATGATGGATCGTGCCGATTTTATCTGCGACAACCCGGGCCGACGAAGATTCGTCGAACGATTTTTCTACAAAACCGATAGAAAAAGTATGAAATTGAGAATCCCCTCTGAGCCTGGACATCAGGGCTGTCAGCGTGCTTGAATCCAGGCCTCCCGAGAGCATCACGCCTATAGGCACATCGGAAATAAGCTGGGACCTGACGGAAGATTCGAGCAACCCTCGAATGTCCTCGACTGCTTTTCCTATGTTTTGAGGGACTTCAGACCCATATCTTGGCTTCCAGTACTGCCGATCGGTCCTTGAAAGCCTGTCTCCGCAGCGGAATTCAAGCCAGCATCCGGGCCGAACCTCTTTGATTCCTTCAAAGGCCGTCAGCTCTCCGGGGATGTAGTCAAAACTGAAATAGTGATGGAGCGCTTCAAGCGACGGCTTTTTATTAAACCCGGGGACAGAAAGAAGCGCTTTTATCTCCGAGGCAAACCAGACCGAATCATCAATGACGGTGTAGAAAAGCGGCTTGATACCAAACCGGTCGCGGATAAGATAAAGACTCTTTCTTAGGCTGTCCCAGATGGCCACGGCAAACATGCCGTTCAACTCATCGACAAAATCGATGCCCAGGAGTTCGTACAAGTAAAGGAGCACTTCGGTGTCAGTCCGCGACCGGAAAGAAAATCGTTGGGCCAGAGCATATTTTTCTTTTAATTCGAGAAAATTGTAGACCTCGCCGTTGTAAGCGATCGAGATCGTGCCCGCGGCGTTCTGCATCGGCTGGCGGCCCTTGACCGTAAGATCGATGATTTTGAGCCTCCGGTGGCTCACCGCATAAGGTCCGTCCGCATAGGAACCGGCATCATCAGGACCGCGGTGTCTGAGGCAGTCGGAGAGTCCTTCCGTGATGCGGACATCCGACGGTTTTTCCCGGTCGCCGTTCAACACCCCGACAAAACCGCACACGTTAATCCCGCAGCTTCATGTTATGGAAGGAATCCAGCCTGCCTAACCATTCCTGAGGCGCTTTTCCACGAAGGATGTCCTCGGCCAACATAAGCCCAATCTCCATGCTCTGGTCGATATTGTTATGAAGGAACAAACCGGGTTTCCCGCTGAAATAAACGAAAGGAAAACGGCGGGCCGAATCCAAGAGAAGGCCCTTGACAAGCGCCTCCCAGCCGACCCGGTAAACGGGGTAGATTTTGGGAAGGTTGATGATAAAGTTCTTTTCCGTCAGGGCCTTTTGCCGTCCTGTGACGAGCCCTGCACGGCGGAGGCTCGCCAGGCACACGTCAAACATCTCCCTGTCTGAAGCCGTCCAGAGATTGTCAGCTTCAGAGCAAGGGACTTCGCAGGTGATGGCTGTCTCGCCCGCCGCTGGCTGCATGGCCGGGTCAAACCGCTTGGGGACAGAAACGCGGCCGAAAATGTATTTCAGTTCCGGAAAATAAAATGATTCGCCCTCGAGCAAGGGCTCGCCCTGGACATGGAGAAAAACGAGCCTCAACCCCCGCCATTTGATGTCTTTGATCTGCCGGAGAATATGCGCAGGGGGAGCGAGCTTCATCAACGACTCATCGAGGGGAATGGTCGTGATCAACGTGTCGAACCTCACCGTTTGCGGACAATCCGCCCTGAACCGGCACACCTTTGCTCCGGGCTCAATGCTGAGAAAAAAATCACCCACGTCGGTCACGATTTCGCCGCCATTTTCCCGAACTCGTCGGGCCAGCGACTCCACCAGCCCGCTGATCCCGCCTTTGAGGTAATAATAAAAGCTGTTTTTCGACCGGCCGGTATAATGGCCGACCATGTCTTTAAGAAAAAGGGTGGGGCTGAGCATGGAGATCCGCTTTTTTACGGCGGTCGTCGAAATCTGCGACGGCTCCCCTCCCCAGACCTTCCTTGCATACGGCTCGTAAAACAGGCGGTAGGCTCTTTTCCCGGCCCGGCGCATAAGATAACTCTCGTAATTATCGTTTTCCGTGAGGCCGGACTTATCTTTTAAGCTGGCGATCAGCCGGTGCCGGAGAAGAGACACAGCGCAGAGCCCTGATTCGAGAAGACCCAATCCCCTGAACATCTGGAAGGACGTGATGGGGTAATCAATATAGGATTTTCTAAGCCGAAGCTTGCCCCCGCGCTCGTTTTTGACGAGTCTATCCTGACAGACTTCCTGGATGAGCCGGAAAGCCGGCTCGGAAGGCGCTTTATGAATCCTGTGGGAGCCAAGGTCGTATCGCGCGCTGTTTCTCTGGATCGTCCTTAATAGGCCGCCGACTTCGGGCTCCTTTTCCAGGACCAGGACTTCTCCCGGAAATTCCCGGCTGAGCGCGTGGGCGGTCGTCAAACCGCTGACGCCAGCGCCGATGATCAAAAAACGATACCCGGGTTTTGTCATAAAGGTTACCTATGATATTCTGAAAGATAAAAAAATTCCAGCCCTCGTCTTCAAGAGTCGGTGCGGTGCCCCTGAGGGACTGTCCCCAAAATACTCTTATTTCAGGCCCGCTCGTAGCTTAGGAATCCGCCCCCACAGGGCGCGTCCGAGCAGAAAAAGGGCGGCAAAGAAAACGAGAACGATATAAGGCTCGACCGGAAGCCGGTACCTGAGGTTGTTTACCCCGCCCGGAGTGAAAAAGATCGAGATGAGAAAATTATAATGAATCGCCCCCTCGAGGAGACAGGCAAGATGGAAAACACTCTCCTTTTTTCGGCTGGCCAGGATGAAAAGAGCGGGGGCAATCAGGACAAAAGTGAGGAGAGCCAAAAGATGGTGATAAACCCAGTTGTAGACGCGAAAAAAGAAAAGCCATGGCTTTATCAAGAATTTGGTGCGGCCGAAAACCTTCCCGCTGTAAAGCTCTGTCCAGTACCAAGAGAAACCGTAATAATCGGAAGCAGCCCGCGGCAGCAACCGCAGGTAATCCATGGGGTTTTCCATGATCAGCCTGAGGTTGAGCCGGAAGAGAATCCGCGCGATCTCGGCATCCGACATTTTCAAGTCCTCGATAAAGCGCCAGGCCGTCCGAAAAGGCTGGCCTTTTTCCTCTATGAGGATGGCTGCATACGGATCCAGCTCGGCGTCGCTCCCTATTTTGTACTTCCAGTAAAAATACTGCGTGAAATAGCCCAGCTGGAAAGGCAAGAGCGTGGAGGGGCCGAAATAGTCATGCTTGACTTTATTCCGCAATGACCAGGAAAGGATGCCCGCGGAGTTGATAAAAAGGAAAATCGCCAGGGGCCCGGCTAATCTTTTGAGTTGGCTCCTCCTGTCTTTCGGGCGGAGATGAACGAGCCCGCTTATTCCCGCAAGACAGACAAAGAGGGCAGCGAAGCTCGGCCGCGTCAGCACCAAACAGACGGAAAAAAACCCAGCCAGGTACGGAGCCGATTTTTTTCCCATAAATATCTTCTGGTAGAAAAGAAGCGTCAACCCCAAGAGAGTCAGGCTGAGCGTTTCGGTCAGGATGAGAAACTCGAACCCGACGACGAAATAATCAAGGTTATAGATCAATCCCATGAACACGGCGAACGCTTCACTCCGCGCGAGAATTTTCGAGAGGGCATAAATTAAATAGCAGTTGATCATTCCGAGGAAAAACATCTGGACAAAGATGATCGCATGGAGATAAAGCGGCGTGATCGAAAAAAGGTCATTAGAAAACTGAATGATTTCAATGAAAACAGGATACCCCGGTGTCCGGGCAGGGTTCAGGTCCGAAAAAACAAGATAGGTGATGGAATCGATGTGAGCCCGGGGGACGATGCCCGGAAAAATAAAAATCCTCAGGATGAGAGAGGCTGCCAGAAAAACGAGAAGAGGCCAACGCCGGCAGATGAAGGGCCAAATTTTGTCCTTGAGAAATCGGGGGCCGCGCCTTTTTCTCATCCTGCACCGTTTCCCCACAGCGCTTTCCATCTTCCGGTTTGCATAAACTGGATCCCGCGGCGACAGGCGGGATTTTTATGGTGAAAAAAATACAGGATGAGAGAGGGCCTGAGCTTCTCTGTTTTCTCCCCGATATAATAGGAGACAAGGTTGCCGCGGTCGAAGACGACGGTAAACCCCGGCGTCGCCACCTCGATATCATCGACATAGGGGAAAGTCAGATAATCCTGCCATTTTTCCTCCGGACCATGATGGAGGACAGACACCTGGTATTCTCCTTTGTTAAACTGAATCCGGTACGCACAGCCTCGATGGAGGGAAAGCTCTCTGTAGGTCAAGACGCGCATCCAGACCAGGCGGACATTCTTGTTGAGCTGGTAGGATTCCTTCCTGAAGAAATATACTCCGGCAATGAGAAAGCCAACAAACAGGAGAATGCCAAGGGCCCAGACTATCTTCCTTGAAATCGATGTCATTTAACGGCCTTAGCTCGCGGCTCAGAATTATATCTTTCTGCCGCTTCAGGTGTCAATTTTGACGAGGCGTGTTGCGCCGCGGCACACGTTCTTTCCATAACAAGAAAAAGGAGTGGGTGGTATAATAGCGGGACGAGGGTCATGGATAAAGTTTATTTTGAAGGAAATCCGGCCGCCGCGCATCTGGCCAGAATACGTAGCCTCGTGCCCCTGGCCATGCTCAAGGACCGCGAGCGGGCAAGCCAGAAGCTACGCCGCATTCTCCTAAGAAACCGAGCTGAAGTCCGCCGCCCCAGGCCTCAGCTTCCAAGATGGCTGTCAGACGAGCTCAGCGCGCTCGAGAGCAGACTCGAGCAGTCTGTAAGGGAGAGAGAAGAGCGCCTCAGGCGAAAGCCCGTCGTCCACTACCCGCCGGCTCTGCCCATAACAGCGAAAGCTCGAGAGATCATCCGCGCCATCAAGTGCCACCCGGTCGTCATCATCTCCGGCGAGACAGGCTGCGGCAAGAGCACCCAGCTCCCCAAGATGTGTCTTGAGGCCGGCCGCGGGGTCGCCGGCAGGATCGCCTGCACCCAGCCGCGCCGGATCGCCGCTGTCACCATCGCTCATCGAATCGCCGAAGAGCTCGGCGAACCTCTTGGCCGCTCAGTCGGGTACAAAATCCGCTTTGACGACAAGACCCCGCGCCAGGCTTACATCAAGATCCTGACCGACGGCATGCTCCTGGCTGAGACCCAATCAGACCGCCGCCTCTACGAGTACGACACTCTTATCATCGACGAAGCCCACGAGCGGAGCCTCAACATCGATTTTTTATTAGGCATCGTTAAGACGCTCTTAGCGTCAAGGCCGGAGCTCAAAGTCATCATCACCTCAGCCACGCTGGACACAGAAAAATTCTCCCAGGCCTTCGGCGATGCACCGGTTATCCAGGTGAGCGGCCGCATGTATCCGGTCGACGTCGAGTACATGCCTGCTGAGTCTTTCTCCAAGGACCTCGATGAAACCGATTACATCGACTTGGCCGTCGAGGCTGTCGCCCGTCTCAGATCCAGCTATGCGCACGGCGACATCCTCATCTTCATGCCGACCGAGCAGGACATCCTGGAGACGTGCGAACGGCTCGAAGGAAAAGACTCCGCTGCCTCGACCATCCTCCCCCTCTATGCCCGGCTCCCGGCCTCCCAGCAGGGCCGTGTCTATTCCGTGAGAGGGCCGAAAATCGTCGTGGCCACTAACGTTGCCGAAACGTCCCTCACCATCCCGGGTATCACATATGTTATCGATACGGGTCTTGCTCGCATCTCGCAGTATCAGCCCGGAAGCCGCATCAACAGCTTGCCCATCAGTCAGATTTCAAAAGCCAGCGCTGATCAGCGGAAAGGCCGTTGCGGTCGCGTCAAAGAGGGCCTCTGCATCCGGCTCTACTCGGAAGAGGATTACGAAGCCCGGCCGGCCTTCACCCCGCCCGAGATCCTTCGCTCCAACCTGGCCGAAGTCATCCTGCGGATGATTTATCTCGACCTTGGCCATCCACAAGAATTTCCTTTCGTGGATCGACCTCTGCCTAAAGCCATCAAGGACGGCTACGAGACGCTCCTTGAACTCGGAGCCATTACCGGACGGGGCCGTGAGTACGAACTGACCGACCTCGGCCGCCGGATGGCCACCATGCCCCTCGACCCGCGAATCTCCCGGATGCTCCTTGAGGCGGTTGAGGAAGGCTGCCTCCGGGAAGTGGCTGTCATCGCTTCAGCCCTTAGCATCCGCGACCCGCGGGAAAGGCCTCCGGAAAAGGCCGGGCTGGCCGACCAGGCTCAGGCTGCCTTCTTTCATCCTGACTCTGACTTCCTTGTCTTCCTCAACATCTGGGACACCTATCACAGCGCTGAAGAGAACCTAAGTTCTCAAACCCGGCGGAAAAAATTCTGCCTTGACCATTTTCTGTCTTTTGCCCGGATGCGGGAGTGGGCTTTTGTCCATGACCAGATTATTTCCATCCTAAAGGAGCAAAAGATTCCTCTTGGCCGCACCCTAAAGACCGAGATGTCTCCGGCGCTTTACGCCGGAATCCACCGGGCCATCCTGAGCGGTTTCCTTTCTAACATCGCCGTCCACAAGGAGAAAAACATCTACCAGGCTGCTAAAGGCCGGGAAGTCATGATCTTCCCCGGTTCGACTCTGTTCAATAAATCCCGACCTTGGATCGTCGCGGCTGAGATGGTCCGAACATCAAGGTTGTACACCCGCACGGCCGCGAAAATCGACCCCGACTGGCTGGAAGAACTGGCCGGCGACCAATGCCGCTATTTTTATTCCGAGCCCCGCTGGGATAAAGATCGCGGCGAGGTCCGGGCCAAAGAACGGGTAACTCTCCACGGCCTCGAGATTGTCTCAGGCCGCGACGTGGCTTACGGCCCAAAAAACGCGGAGGAAGCCCACAAAATTTTTGTCAGCCAAGCTCTGGTCGAAGGCCAAGTCAAGGATCCGCCCCCCTTCCTCCGGCACAACCTGGCTCTTCAAGAGAAAATCCTCAAGATGGAAGATAAGCTGAGGCGCCGGGACATCATGGTGGATGAACAGGCCATCGCCGAATTTTACTCTGAGCGTTTATCCGGGATTTTCGACATCCGCGGGCTCGAAAGCCGGCTCAAACAAACAAAAAGCGATGCTTTCTTGAGACTCGACGAAAAGGACCTTCTCCTTCATATTCCCGGCGAGGAGGAGCTCGCCGGCTATCCGGAAGAGCTGGCCGTCAGCGAGCACCGCTTCCAGGTATCGTACAGGTTCGCGCCCGGCGACGCTGTCGACGGGGCGACCCTTCGCATTCCATATTCCTGTCTCTCCACTATACCGGCCGAAGATTTAGACTGGGCTGTGCCCGGATATTTCCGGGAAAAAATTGCCGCGCTCGTCAGAGGGCTTCCCAAAAATTTCCGGAAGCAACTCATGCCCGTTTCCGACACGGTTGACATCATCGTCCGGGAGATGAAACGAACTGACCTTTCCCTTTTTGAAACACTGAGCACGTTCGTCAGGAAGAGGTTCCAGGTGGACATTCCCGCAGCCGAATGGGCCAGGGCTGAGGTTCCTGCTCACTTGAAGATTCGGCTGGCGGTGGTTGACGAGCAGGGCCGCGAAGTGGCGGCCAGCCGGAACCTGGACCTGTTGCGGCGGGAAAGTTCAACTTCGTTTACGCCCGAGAATTCGCCCGAATGGCAAAAAGCCCGCACCGCGTGGGAAAAAGAGGGCGTGACCGCGGCTGATTTCGAGCCCCTTCCGGAGAGCATCCCGGCCGGGCCGTTCATGCTCGCTTATCCAGCTCTTGAAGCAACAGAAAAAGGCGTCAACGTCAGGCTCTTCAGGACAAAGGATGACGCTCTGGCCTGTCACGTCAGGGGGGTCGCAGCGCTTTTAGAAGCAAAGTTCGCCAAGGATTTGGAGTTCTTGCGCCGGTACCTCAACCTGTTTGAGGAACACGAAAAAGCAGCTCTGTTTTTCGGCGGCAAAGGAGCCGTCGAAAAGGGAATGATTGAAAATATCAGGAAGGAAGTTTTCCAGAAAGACCTCCGCAGCCCGCAGGAGCTCGAAACCTACTCCGAGACGGTGCTTCGCCACCTCTTCGAGAAGAGCCATCTCCTCCGTGAGACGACTTTCGCCATCCTCGATCAGCACAGGAAAACCCGAGAGGCAATCGGCGCGATCGCGGCGAGCCAACGCGCCGGCTCGGCCTTGTCCGCGCTGGCCGAAGAAATGAAAAAAAGCCTCGAAGCCCTGACGCCGCCGAATTTTCTGAAGATGTACAGCCTCGACCGCCTCGTCCATCTGCCGCGTTTTCTCAAAGCACTCGAGATCAGGGCGGAGCGCGCCAGGATCGACCTGGATAAAGACCGCCGCAAGGCTGAGCAGGCAAGGCCGTTTGTCGAGGCTTCCGACCGTCTGCTCAAGAAAATCTCCGAAGGCGGATCGCTCGAAAAAAAGAAAGCCGCCGAGGAGTACCGCTGGATGGTCGAGGAATTCAAAGTCTCTCTTTTCGCGCCAGAGCTTAAAACCTCGGTGCCCGTATCCCCAAAACGCCTTGCCGTTAAGCTCAAGGAAATCGAATTCCTAACTTAAGGTGCAGGATTCCCTCACCTTTGCCGAGGTGGGGAGAGGTTAAGAAAATCCCCCTCACAATCATCCTCAACGGTGATTGAAGAGCCTCAGCCCTTCTTATATAAAAACATTGATGAGTCAAGGTTAAGGGAGAATTCCTGTTGGCAGTGAGGCGGAACGTTTTAAAGCCAATCCAGAAGCCTGAAGGCTTCACTTTCGAAACATTGATCGCCAGGATTTCCACGCGGTTCATCAACCTCCCCACCGACAAAATTGATGCTGGCATAAACCTGGGCCTTTCTGAAATCGGGAAGTTCGTGGGCGCTGACAGGTGTTATATCTACTTAAAGAACAAAGACAACGACCTGGGGTCGACCTACGCTTGGTGCAAGAGAGGAACCCACTCCTGGATTCACAACTGGCGGCGCTTGCCGGTGGAATCCTTCCCCTGGTGGGCGGACAAGCTGAGCCGCTTTGAAGCTGTAGCCATCTCTCGCGGCGCTGAACTTCCGGCCGGAGCGCGGGCCAAAAAGGAGTTCGTCAGGTCCCACAACATCAAGTCCTTTCTGGCTGTCCCCGTGGAAAAGGCAAAGGTTGTGACGGGGTTTCTCGGTTTGGATACTGTCCGGGAGGAAAAAACATGGCCGTCTTCTCTCCCTTACCTCCTCAAGCTGGCCGGAGAAATCTTCCTCAATGCTCTGGAGCACAAGCGATCGGCTGAGATTATTCATAAGAGGACAGCCCAGCTTGAATTGATTCACCGCATTCAAGGCGAAATTCAGGTGGATGCGGATGTCGAATCTGTCCTGACGGCAGCAGCAGAAAGCATCGGCAAAGCTTTCGGGCACTATAAAATTTCACTCAACCTCTATGACAAAAACACCGACGAAATTGTCTATCTTTTAGGGTGGAACAAAACAGGTCTGCCGCTTCCGAGAGGTCACAGGCAGAAACTGGGCGAAGGACTCATCGGCAAAGCCGCTCTTCTGAGACAGACGATCGTGGCCAACGACGTGGCCAAAGAGCCCGGATACCTTCGTTTCCATCTCAGCCGGACAAAGGCCGAGCTCGTCGTTCCTCTGATAATTCACGACAGGTTGGTCGGCGTGCTCGACCTTCAGGACACAAAGACGGACGCCTTTTCCGAGGACGAAGTGGCTGTCCTCCAATCCCTTTCTCGCTACATCGCTTATGTCATCGACAGCCGGCAGAAGGAAGCCGCTCTTCAAGAGAGCACGGAAAAATACAGAGCGATCATCGAGAACATTCAGGAGGGTTATTACGAGGTTGACCTGGCAGGCAATTTTACCTTCTGCAACGACTCTCTCTGCCGGATGCTTGGCTATCCCATGGAGAAAGTCCTCGGGATGAACAACCGGCAGTACATGGACGAGGAAAGCGCTCGGAGGATTTATTCTATCTTTAACCAGGTCTTCAAAACGGGCGAGCCTGTCAATTTGGTTGAGCTGGAAGTTGTCACCGGAGACGGGTTGAAACATCACGCCGAGTTTTCTGTCTCGCTCGTCCGAGATGCTCAGGGCCAGCCAACAGGCTTTCGAGGGGTTGTCCGCGACATCACCGAGCGCAAGCTTGCCGAGCAGAGGATCCGGGCTTCCCTCCAGGAGAAAGAGGTTCTCCTCAAGGAAATTCACCACCGTGTCAAGAATAACCTCCAAGTGATCTCCAGCCTTCTCAACCTCCAGGCCTACAACAGCTCTGACCCTCAACTCCTGAAGGCCCTCAGAGAAGGTCAGAACCGGATCCGCTCCATGGCTCTTGTCCACGAAAAGCTCTACCAGTCTAAAGACCTCTCCCGTATCGATTTCGGCGAGTACATCCGCAAGCTATCCGTTCATCTCTTTCAATCTTACCAGGTCGACCCGGGCCGTATCGAGCTGAAACAGGACATCGAAGGCATCTTCCTGGACATCAACACGGCCATCCCTTGCGGCTTGATCATGAATGAACTGATCTCCAACTCTTTGAAGCATGCTTTTCCTGAAGGAAGAAAAGGCGAAATCTATCTCGAGCTAAGACGGCAGGACGAGAAAAGGCTTCTTCTTTCAGTCCGGGACAACGGGGTTGGGCTTCCGGAAGACCTGGACATTTACAAGACTAAGACCCTGGGCATGCAGATTGTTACGCTTCTTGCCTTCCAGCTCGACGGCACGATCGAGCTCAGCCGGGAGCAAGGGACTGAGTTTCGGATCTTGTTCCAGGAACTCAGGTACCCCCCACGCATTTAGCATCTCCTTTCGTCTTAGGAGGACGGCCCTCCCTGAGGACCATCCCCATCTTTAAAAATGTTTGCGACTTCATTATCATATAAGCAACCTGAGGGATGGGCGCCCCGGCGCCATTCGGAAAGGAGGCTTAAGAAATGATAGAGGGCCAAAAAGACCTCGGAAGAGCAGGCCGTCTCACCTACGGGATGATCGGCGGAGGCAAGGGCGCTTTCATCGGCGACGTCCATCGCAAGGCTGTGGCCATGGACGGCAAGGCCGAGCTCATCGCCGGGTGCTTTTCGCAATCCTACGAAAACACGCTCGCCACCGGCGAGGCCTGGGGCATCCCGGATAAATCGCGGCTCTACAAGAGCTTCGAAGAGATGTTCACGGCTGAAGCCAGGCGCGAGGACAGGATCGACTTCGTTATCATCGTCACGCCCAATAATACCCACTACCCGATAGCCCGGATGGCCATCGAAAACGGCATTCACGTCGTTTGCGACAAGCCCCTGACGACGACCAGCCGGGACGCCGAGGAGCTCGTCCGTCTGGCCAGGGAAAAGGGCATTCTCTTTGGCGTGACCTACGCGTACACTGGCTATCCGCTCGTCAAGCACATGCGGCAGATGGTCCGCAACGGTGACCTGGGTGAAATCCGTTTCGTCAGCGCCGAGTATCCCCAGGAATGGCTGGCCACGCCGCTTGAGAAAACCGGCCAGAAGCAGGCGGCCTGGCGAACCGACCCGAAATACGCGGGCGCTTCAAACTGCGTTGGGGACATCGGCAGTCACATCGAAAATATGGTCTCCTATGTGAGCGGGCTAAAAATACAATCTCTCCTGGCCCGGCTCGACACTTTCATCGAGGGCCGCCATCTCGACGACAACGCTTCCATCCTGGTCAACTACAAGGGCGGCGCCAAAGGGTTGTACTGGAGCTCGCAGGTCGCCATCGGCCACGACAACGGGCTTCGCATCCGCATTTACGGAACGAAGGCCTCGCTCGAGTGGTGCCAGGAAATCCCGAACAGCTGCCGTGTTTCTTATCTCGACCGGCCGAGCCAGGTCATCTCTCGCGGACGGGACAAGATGTACCCGCAGGCCCAGGCATACAGCCGGATCCCATCCGGCCACCCGGAGGGCTATTTCGAGGCTTTTGCCAATATTTACAGCACATACATTGAAGCCCTGAGGGATCATCTCTCCGGTCAGCCCGTCTCCGCCGATGAGGCTGATTTTCCGGACGTCGAGGAGGGGCTGAGGGGCGTGAAATTTATAGAAAAATGCGTCGAAAGCTCCCGTAAAGGAGCTCTGTGGGTTGATTTTTAAGGGAGGGAAAAATGCCAAGACCCGTAACCTTATTCACAGGGCAATGGGCTGACCTGCCCTTCGAGGAAATCTGCCGCAAGGCCAGCCGATGGGGCTACGATGGCCTGGAACTTGCCTGCTGGGGCGACCATCTGGAGGTCCGGAAGGCCGCGTCCAGCCCGGCTTATGTCCGGAAGAAAAAGGAAATCCTGAAGAAATACAAGCTCGGTTGCTGGGCTATCAGCAGCCATCTGGCCGGCCAGTGCGTCGGCGACAGCTACGACGAGCGCCTCAACGTTTTCGCCCCGGACCAAGTCAAGGGTAGACCAGAAAAGATCCGAAAGTGGGCGATTGAAGAAATGACGTTCTCCGCAAGGGCCGCCAAAGCCATGGGCTGCTCTGTCGTCAACGGGTTCATGGGTTCGCCCATCTGGAAAGCCTGGTATTCGTTTCCCCCGACGACCGAGGAGATGGTCGAGGCGGGGTTCGAGAAAATCATCAAGCTCTGGACCCCGATCCTCGACGAGTTCGACCGCAACGGAGTGAGGTTTGCCCTGGAGGTCCATCCGACCGAAATTGCCTTCGACCTCTACACGGCCAAACGCCTGCTCGAGAAGTTCAACTACCGTCCGACGCTTGGGTTCAATTTCGACCCGAGCCATCTCGTCTGGCAGGGCCTTAACCCCCATCTTTTTATCCGGGAGTTCAGCGATCGTATCTACCACGTCCACATGAAAGATGTGGCTGTGACGCTCGACGGCAAGGCCGGCATTCTGGGATCTCATCTGCCTTTCGGGGATTTGAAGCGAGGATGGAACTTCCGATCGCCCGGCCACGGCGACGTCAATTTCGAAGAAATCATCCGCGAACTCAACAACATCAACTACAACGGCCCCCTCTCCGTCGAATGGGAAGACAACGGCATGGACCGCGAATACGGCGCCAAGGAAGCCCACGACTTCGTCCGTTCGATCGATTTTGCGGCCTCGGTTATTGCTTTCGACCGCGACATGAAGACAAAATGACGAGACCAAAAAAAAACAACATCCTTAGCCGCCGCGACTTCCTGAAATCCACAACGTCCGCGGGCCTGGGCCTGGCTTTGGCCAAGGGAAGTTTAACAAAAGGCTCCCTCGCCGCCAGCCACCAAACTGCTCGCGGGCCCTCCGATGACCTGCGCCTTGCCCTCATCGGATCTGGCGAGCAGGGCCGCGTCCTCATGGAAGCCTGCCTGCGCATCCCCGGCCTTAGTTTTGCCGCAGTCTGCGATATATGGGAATACAGCCGGGAATACGCCAAGGGCTACCTCAACAAGTACGGGCAGCAGCCTGCTGTTTACGTGGATTACAGGGAGCTCCTGGCCAAAGAGAAAGACCTCGACGCCGCTATCGTGGCCACTCCCGATTGGGTGCACGCTGAGCAGGCCATCGCCTGTTTAGATGCCGGGCTTCATGTCTATTGCGAGAAAGAGATGTCCAATTCTCTCGACCAAGCCCGGCGCATGGTTCTCGCAGCCCGCCGCACAGGGAAGCTCCTCCAGATCGGGCATCAGCGCAGGAGCAACCCGCGTTACGTCCACGCCATCGACCGCCTCATCCGCGAAAAAAAACTCCTCGGCCGGCTGACCGCAGCTTACGCCCAGTGGAACCGGGCCAAAAGCGATATGTTGGGCTGGCCCAAAAAATACACGATTGACGCGGCCACTCTCGAAAAGTACGGTTACAGCTCGATGTTTGAGTTCCGCAACTGGCGCTGGTTCAAAAAATTCGGCGGCGGTCCGATCGTCGACCTGGGGTCGCACCAGATCGACCTCTTCTCCTGGGCTTTTGGCACGAACCCCAGCACCGTCTTGGCCAGCGGCGGCATTGATTACTACAAAGGACGCGAATGGTTTGATAACGTCATGGCTGTTTTCGAGTACGAAACAGCGCAGGGCACGGCGCGCGCCTTTTACCAGGTGCAGACGACGACCAAGCACGGCGGATTTTACGAGACGTTCATGGGCGAAAACGGCTCGCTCGTCATATCCGAGGTTCCCGAACGGGGCAACTGGGCGATGCGCGAGGCGCACGCGCCGGAGTGGGACTCCCTGGTTAAGGACGGGCTTCTTCTTTCGGAAAAGCCGCCCATTCAGAGGGTCGACACGCGCAACATCTTCTTGGACATCAGGGTGACGGCCGAGGCAGGCCGCTGGCCGCTGCCCGTTGAACTGGCCAAGCCGCCCCACCAGCCTCACCTGGAGAACTTCTTTGATGCTATCCGCCATGGAACGCCGCTGACGTGTCCGGCCGAGCTGGCCTATAAAAGCGCGGTGGCAGTCCTGCGCGTTAACGAGGCCGTCAAATCCCGTCAGCTCCTCCGTTTCCGTCCCGAGCAGTTCAACGCATGAAATCGCCATCCTCAATGAAATTGTCTATCATATGTATAATCTCTCTAAATATAATAGGTTTTGTTTTATTCGTCGGCCCCATGCTTCTGGCCGAGGAAAAGATGCAACAGGCTTGGGATGGGAACAGAGCGACTCCCGCCCATATCATCCCGCTCAAGGATGAGTTCGACCAGGTCATCGTCCCCGGGGAATCCAACCCGTTGCCGTTCTCCTCGCGTTTTAGCTGCGCTCCGTGCCACGATTACAACATCATCAGCCAGGGTCTCCATTTCAGGCCCGCCAGCCCGACAGCACCCGGCCGTCCGGGAGAGCCCTGGGTCTGGGTCAACGAGAAAACAGGAACCCTCCTTCCTCTCTCTTTCCAGAAATGGCCGGGCACATGGCATCCTGAGGAAATAGGCCTCTCTGCCTGGGATTTTACGCTCCTATTCGGCCGACATATGGCTGGCGGCGGCATCGCCGAGCCTTCTGACGCCGAGGTAACCCCTGCTTCCCGGTGGAACGTCTCGGGAAAGGTGGAGATCAACTGCATGGGCTGCCACAACCTTTCAAACAAGCAAAGCCCGAGTGAGTGGGCCAAGCAGATCCTTCGCCATAATTTCCGCTGGGCCGCCACCGCAGCGACCGGGCTGGCCGAGGTCGGGGGAATGGCCTCGCGCCTCGGCCCGACCTGGGACATCATCGACGGTCCCAACCTCGACGATACGGAATGGGCTGTGCCACCCTTTGTCCGCTATGACCGCACGCTTTTC
This sequence comes from Clostridiales bacterium, assembly GCA_029907205.1. Classification (GTDB taxonomy): domain Bacteria; phylum Acidobacteriota; class Aminicenantia; order Aminicenantales; family UBA8522; genus JARYMI01. The sequence continues at coordinate 11,796 of JARYMI010000005.1, read as the reverse complement.
GACAGCAAACACCAGGCATTTCTCGACATCGCCCGTGAGCCCGCGGACTCACGCTGCCTCTCTTGTCACTCGGTGACCCCAGCGGCCATGAGAAAATATGAATTCGACGACGATGTTCACACTGCCGCAGGCCTCCGCTGCGCGAGCTGTCACCGCCATGACCTCAGCCACGCCATGATCAGGGGCTACGAAGGAGAGGCAGAGAATAACTCCCTCCTTTCCGGAGACGTTTTTACCTGCTCGGGCTGTCATTTGGGCGGAGACCCGGCTGGAGGAAAAAAGAAGCTGTCCGGCCGGCTGGGCGCTCCCTTCCCGCGGCACAAAGGCTTCCCGGCCGTCCATTTTAAGCGGCTTTCCTGCACTGTCTGCCATTCAGGGCCGTGGCCGGAAAAAGAGCTCACCCGGGTCCGCACTTCTCGAGCCAACCGGCTGGGAATCTATGGTGTCGCCCGCTGGGACACTGACCTACCGGCTGTCCTTCAGCCGGTCTATATCCGCGATGAGCGGGGCAAGCTCACGCCGCGGCGGCTCCTCTGGCCGGCTTTCTGGGCCGAGAGAAGGGCCGGCACGCTTCAACCGCTCCTCCCTGAAAGGATTCTGGCTTTAGCAGGGACAATCCTTCATCCGGAGCTCGGCGCAGCGAGAATCCTTAACGCCCTGACCCTTGAACTCGACCCGGCTGAAAAAGCGGTGCTTATCCTCGAAGGTAAGGTTTACGAATTGACCCTCGACGGCGGCCTGAGCCTCAGCGAAAGTTCCACTGGACCGCAGACAAAGGAGCTTGTTTGGGCAATCAAAAAAGAAGGCGCCGTCGCACCTCTTGTTCCTGATTTTGACCCGGCGGCCGAGCCGCCCGACTCTGATGTCGAAGCGTGGATTTTCAGGATTCTTGACGTTCTGACCGGCCTGCCCAATGCTCCAGGCAAACCGGCTCTCCTTAACCGGAACTTTCTTTTCCAGATAGTTGATACATACCTTGAAAAATCAGACTACCCCGGACAGCCGGCGGCAGCACCGCAGTTGGTCTGGCTGGTCGATGGAAAACTTCATTCTCTCATCACGGAATTCGAACAGAGGACGATCATCCGGCTTGTCGGAACAGAGCAGACCTTAACTGAAGAACAGGTTGAGCTTGTGCTCAAAGCCCTGTCCCGAGAGATGGGACAATCAGACGCCGGTGAAAAAGAAGATTTTGTTTACGTTTCGGGCGGCAAGATGTTCGCTCTCGATAAAGACGGAAAGCTCGAGGCCTTTGATAATCCAGCGGCCAGTGCCGTGACCTGGCCCCTGGCTCACGAGGTCAGGCCGGCTCGCCAATCCCTGGGCATCAACGGCTGCAGCGACTGCCATAAAGTCAACTCTGCGTTTATTTTCCGCAAAGCCAGAGGGACAGGGCCTCTCCAGACATCCCGCGTCAAAGTCGTTACTGCCAGCTCCTTCTCGGGCCTGTCCAGGGCCTACCAGATGCTCTTCGGTTTATCCTTCGCTGTGCGGCCGCTGTTCAAGATCATTCTTTTCGTCTCTATCTTGGTGCTTGCGTCGATCGTCCTCCTTTTGTTCCTCCTCGGCCTGGGCCGGATCTCGGGACTCATCGAAAGAAGAAACATGAAATGATAGCCTTCCGTATCATCTCGATTGCGGCTGGTCTGGGCCTGGCAATATTCTTGACATATCGCCGCTTCAAGGTGACGCGCAGTCTCAAGAATGAGCCGTTTTTCCCTCGACTCGCATCTTATTTCCGCTGGCTCGGCCGGGCTTTCTCCAGGCTCTTAAAGCGCGAGGGATGGCTTGAAGCCCGGTCGTTTTATCTCGGCTGGCTGTCTCTCTATCCACAACTCTGGCAAAGGTGGACCCTAACCGGCGTGATTCTCAGCTTCATTTATCTTGCGGCCAGCGGGTTTGGGTTCGCTCTTCTCAGCCGGCGCGGCCTTTTCGGCCTAACTCTCCTCTTCCATGTCACCCTCGGAGGAATCTTCGTCCTCGGCCTGGCCGCACTGACTGTCCTGCGAGCCAAACACTACACTCTCTTTTTTTCACCCGAAGGCTCTGCCAGCTCACTAAGCTCATCTACAAGAAACATCCCGCAACCGCTTTTAAGGCCGCTTCTCTTCTGGCTTTTTATCTTATCCGGCCTCTCCCTCGGTTTGACAGCCCTGTTGTCCATGCTTCCCTATTTTGCGTTCGAGGCACAGGTTGACATCATCGGAGTCCACAGGTACAGCGGGCTCGTCGCTCTTCTTTCAGCCATGCTCCTCCTGGATCAGGCAATTTCTCGGCAAAAATCGTGACTGATTTAAAAGAAAAAGCCGTCCACCGCTTTGCTCAGCAGGCCATGGGAACGGCGTTCGAGGGGCTGGTCGCGGGCTGCGAAATACGTTATGCCCGCCAGGCCGTTCAGGCCGCTTTCGCCGAGGTGGAGAGGCTGGAGAGCCTGTTCAGCCGGTTCAATGCCTCAAGCGAGGTTAGCCAGATCAACCGGCTCAAGCCCGGTGAATCAATGAGGATAGGCATCGAAACGTTTGAATGTTTGACCCTCGCCGAAAAAATGCGTCAGGAGACGGCTGGCGCTTTCGATATCAACTTCCGCTCTCTGCTAAAATCAAGGAGGCGAGCCGAAGAAAAAGGCCCGGGCATGATATTATCTCCCACTAACGGCTTCACCCTGGCCTTAGAGCCGGCGCCTTCAGAAAACGGCCAAGCCTGCCTCGACCTTGACCTCGGCGGCATCGGCAAGGGGTATGCCCTGGACCGGGCCGTTGAGATCCTCGCGTGCGACTGGGACGTTGACCGATTCCTTCTTCACAGCGGCACAAGCACAGCGTTCGCCGTCGGCGATGCTCCTGATATCAAGCCGGATGAGGAGGGCTGGCCGGTCGGCGCTGGTACGGCCCTGGGCTTTGCCGGTCCGAGCATGCGTCTTTTCCTCAAGAACCGGGCCCTGAGCGGCTCGGGCACAGAAGTCAAGGGACATCACATCGTTGACCCGAGGACAGGCCTTCCGGCTGACCGGCATTTAGCTGCCTGGGTCTCCCATCCGCGGGCGGCCGCGGCAGATGCGCTCTCCACAGCTTTTATGGTCATGAGCCTGGAAGAGATTGAAAGGTACTGCAACGGGCATCCCGAGGTCTGGGCGTTGATCATCTCAAATACTCGGGCTCGCTGTGTCTTTAATAAAGAAATTTTTGTATAATTTTTTCTGTCTTTTCCCCATCGGAAGTGAAAATGGGAAAGAGGCAATCCGACATCACCCATTCAGGACTCATGAGAAAGGAGCCAAAGATGAGAAGTAAAATCGCGCCGGTCATCGGGCTTGCGTTTGTTCTGATCAGCGTGGCCGTGATCCCTTCTTCCTCTGTCGTTCAAGACCAGGGGAAAGAAGAACTCAGGCTCCAGCTTCCCAAGCCGATGTTCATCGGCACGCCCCGGAATATCCAGAGCGCAAACCTGGAAAGGATCACCGGCAAACCCAGAGGGCCTTTTTTTGTCCCTGCCGGGACAAAGCTCCTCAGCCTGAATAAGCCTGTTTCCTCGAGCGACATGCAGCCGGTCATCGGAGAGATCTCCTTTGTCACTGACGGTGAAAAATCAGGGGAAGACGGGTATTTCGTTGAGCTCGGCCCCGGGAAGCAGTTTGTTCAGATCGACCTCAAGGATTCTTATCCCCTCCATGCCATCCTTATCTGGCATTACCACACCCAGGCCCGCGTCTACCGCGACATCGTCGTCCTGGCCTCCGATGATAAAGACTTTATCAGCGGCGTGGTCACTGTGTTCAACAACGATCACGACAACAGCTCAGGCATGGGCGTCGGCCGGGATAAAGAATACATCGAGACATATGAGGGAAAGCTTGTCGACCCGAAAGGAGTCAGGGCCCGGTACATCCGGCTCTGGTCAAACGGGAACACAGCCAACGACATGAACCACTACGTCGAGGTGGAGGTTTACGGCGCTCCGTCGAGATGACCAAAAAGGCCTTTTTCTGGCTTTTCTCGCTCGTTTTTGTGGCCGGGTTTCTTTTCCGGGTAACTGCTCTCGAGCTCAGGCCCATGCACCACGACGAAGCCAACCAGGCCCTTAAATTCGGCGCTCTCCTCGAGCAGGGAGAATACCGTTACGATAGGACAGATCATCATGGCCCCAGCCTGTATTATCTGACCTGGCCTTTTGCCCGCCTCCTGGCAGGCGGGACCCTGGCTTTGCAGAGCGAGACAACGCTGCGCTTAGTGCCTGCATGTTTCGGCCTCGGCGCCATGCTTCTTTTCCTTCTGTTTTTGCCGTCGCTCGGCCGTCCAGCTATTCTATTCAGCGTGCTTGGGTTGGCGCTGTCGCCGGCCATGGTTTATTTCAGCCGTTTCTACATCCAGGAGACGATCCTGGTTTTTTTCCTGGCGGGGTTTCTCGCTTCGCTCTGGCGGTACGTCCTCCGGCCATCTGCCGGCTGGGCGCTCGCCGCCGGGTTTTTCGCCGGGATGATGTATACGACCAAAGAAACCTCGGTCATCGCCTTCGCTTCTGCGGCAACGGCGTTTTTTCTAACGGCAATATATAAGAAAAAAAAGAGGAGAAGCGGGGGGGGAAAAAATAGAGAAGTGAAAAGCGATAACCCTGATCACTGGGGGCGAAAAGAAAAAATCTCCAAGTTAGAGCCAGAAAAAGAAAACCGAGGAAAGCAAGAAAATCGACCTCGTCTTTCCCATCTGGCTTTCGCCGTCAGCGCAGCGCTCCTTGTCGTTTTCCTTCTTTTTTCGTCCTTTTTTCAAAACCTAAAAGGGGTAATCGATTCTGTTCTCTCCTTTAAGATCTATTTTGTTCGGGCCGCAGAAAGCACCTTCCACATTCAGCCCTGGCCCTATTATCTCAAGACGCTCGCTTTTTCCAGGCAAAAGGGAGGACCGCTCTGGAGCGAGGCTTTCCTTCTGGCCCTGGCCCTGGCAGGGAGCGCCACCGCTTTCAGGCCAAGGCGGAGCTCCCATCCTGACCGCTCCTTCCTTAAGTTCATTTTCTTTTACACGGTCATTGCAACGGCCCTGTTCTCTTTAATCCCGTACAAGACGCCCTGGAACCTTCTCTCCTTCCATCTTGGAATTATTCTCCTTGCCGGAGCCGGAGCGGCGGCAGTTTTTGGCGTATGCCGGAAAGTCGGATGCCGCCCTGTCGCTCTTGTTCTTCTAACAGCCGGGTTTTTCCACTTAGGCTGGCAGAGCTACCGCGCCAACTTCGTCTTCCCTGCTGACCCCCGAAATCCTTATGTTTACGCCCAGACAAGTTTAGGTTACATGAAGCTTGTCGAGCGCGTCGAATTTATCGCCTCTGCACAGCCGGATGGCAGGAAAATGCTGATCAAGGTGGTCGCCGGCCCCTACGAAACCTGGCCCATCCCCTGGTCTCTAAGGAAGTTCGAGCGCGTGGGTTACTGGCAAAAGGCAGGAGAAGTCACGCTTTCTGACAGGCCTGCGCTCGTCATCGCCTCGGCCGAGGAAGCTTTGCAGCTTGAACCCTTTCTAAATAACATATACCGATCGGAATACTATGAACTGCGCCCAAACGTCTTGCTCGTCCTTTTTGTGCGAGATGATGTCTGGGAGGACTACCTCAAGGCTCGCTCGGGAGAGTGACTTTGCCGCTGCGCCGGGCTTGTCGAGATTTCGTTCAAAATCCCCGCCGAAGCTTCCCTCTTCAGCCGCTAACTTTCACCTTCCATTTTTAGCCATGTTTCACTTTGACTTCTCAATCAGCCTCGGCTATATTTTACTGACTAAGAGCAGATTGCCGTGAGATCCATCATCCCTGAGGATTTAATGTGAAGCAATGTCTTTGCATGAAAGCTCACGGGGACAGCGCTGAAGAAAGGCGGTCTCTTGCCCTTAGCGTAATTCATCAAGGAGGTCATCCATGAGAAAGACGTTTCATGTCGTGGCCATCGGATTCTTTCTGATCGCAATCCTGGCGGCCTGCGCACCACGCGACAAAATGCCGCGGATCATCCCGATGAGGGACTTTTTCCGCAACCCGGAGACAGCAATGTTCCGGCTTTCCCCCGATGGCCAGTATCTGGCGTTTCTCAAACCCTGGCAGACGCGCCTGAACGTCCATGTCCAGAAGATCGGAGAGGACCAGGTGACGCGGATCACGAGCGCCACAGAGAGAGATATCGCCGGCTATTTCTGGGCCAGCAACAGCCGGATCGCCTATGTCCAGGACAAGGGCGGAGACGAGAACTTCAGGCTTTACGCTGTGAATATCGACGGCTCAGAGGAAAAGGACTTGACCCCCTTTGAGAAAGTCCGCGTCCAACTCATTGACGACCTCAAGGACGACGATGACCATGTCCTCGCCGGCATGAACAAGAGGGACCCGCGCTTTTTCGACGCCTACCGGATCAACGTGCTCACGGGGAACATGGAGATGATCGCCCAGAATCCGGGAAACATCGTCGGCTGGGAGACAGATCATGACGGAAAGCTCCGCGTGGCCACCACGTCCGATGGCGTCAACACGAGCCTCCTCTACAGGAACACCGAAAGGGATGACTTTCAGGTGCTGGTGACGACGAACTTCAAGGAGACGCTCGCGCCCCTGTTCTTTGCGTACGACAATAAGAATCTCTATGTGGCTTCGAACATCGGCCGCGATAAAACGGCCATCTATGAATACGACGTCAGGGAAAAGAAGATAACGACTCTTCTTTATGAACATCCTGACGTGGATGTCGAAAACCTTCTCAAGTCCGACAAGCGCAAAATCGTCACCGGAGTCTCCTTTTACACCGACAAACGGCAGTATCACTTTTTCGACGACGAGAGGGCCAAGCTTCAGCAGGAACTCGAATCGCGCCTCCCCGATTACGAAGTGACCCTGACCAATACGAGCCGGGATGAAACGAAAGCCCTGGTCTACGCGGGGGGCGACAGAACCCTGGGGTCGTATTATTATTATGACCGGACGAGCTCGGATTTCCGGAAACTCGCTGATGTCGGGCCCTGGCTGGTCGAGGCCGAGCTCGCCGAGATGAAGCCCATCACCTACACCTCCAGGGACGGCCTGACCATCCACGGCTATCTCACGCTCCCTCAGGGCCTGAAACCGAAGAAGCTCCCGGTTGTCGTCAACCCTCACGGCGGCCCCTGGGCCAGGGATGTCTGGGAATACAATCCAGAGGTCCAATTCCTGGCCAACCGCGGCTATGCAGTGCTCCAGGTCAATTTCCGGACCTCAACCGGCTACGGCCGCAAATTCTGGGAGGCCGGGTTTAAGCAGTGGGGCCTCAAGATCCAGGACGATATCACGGACGGCGTCAAGTGGCTGATCGACCAAGGCATCGCTGACCCCAAGCGGATTGCCATCTACGGAGGCTCATTCGGAGGGTACGCAACGCTCGCCGGGCTGGCTTTTACCCCCGACCTCTACGCCTGCGGCGTAGACTACGTAGGAGTATCGAACCTCTTTACTTTGATCAAAACCATTCCGCCGTACTGGGAACCCCTGCGGCAGATGTTCTACGAGATGATAGGCGACCCGGAAAAGGATAAGGAGCTCTATGAAAAGGTTTCCCCAGTCTTCCATGCCGACAACATCAAGGTCCCCGTGCTCGTCGCCCAGGGAGCCAACGACCCGCGCGTCAACAAGGCCGAGTCAGACCAGATTGTCGAAGCTTTGAAGAAACGCGGCATCGAAGTCGTTTACATGGTCAAGGATAACGAAGGCCACGGCTTCAGGAACGAGGAAAACAGGTTTGACTTCTACCGCGCCATGGAGGAATTCCTGGGCAAGCACCTCGGTGGCAGGGTGGAGGCGGTCGAACCAAAGAACTAGCTCGGGCCGTAATAAGATGATCCATCTCCTACCTGGCCGGTTTCGGCAGATTTATTGAAAAGACAGGCAGTTATTTCGCCTGCTCCAACCGAACCTTGAGCAAAAAAATAGTATCTTTCCTGAGTTGAGTCCTGGCCCAAGCTTTTTGTTTTTCATCCAAAAGCTCGCCTATGCCGGAGAGAATATTACGGTCGCTGAGTGATTCAACGAATGTGATGCATTTTTTCAAATGCTCTGCGAAGCTCATTTTGGTCCGCTTCTCTATGATTTCTTTGTTGATCGGCCAACGGTTTTGCAAGAAATGCCAGAGATCGTAAACGTCTCGGTTCGCTGTTTTTGTCCGCTCCAATAAAGCCACCAGCTTGTGGGCGAACATGTCTTCCCTAACCATTACCAGCATGGAGATTCCGAGATAGTTTTTCAGTTCATAGCGGGAGCCGAAAGTTCTTCGATTGATCTCGACTTTGATGCTCTGCGCTTTTTCATCATAGGAAAGGACAAAAAATAGGGTGTGCCGTTTTCTGTGTTTTTCCTTTATGGTTCCGTACCCGCGGAGAATTTTCTCAATTCTTTCAAAAACAAAGGCTTGCTTGTCGTCTTCCAATAAATCCAAATCCAAGTCAACCGAAAAGCGGCCGAGGTCGTAAAAAAGGTTCGCGGCGGTGCCGCCCTTGAATCCCAAAACCGGACCCAGGGAAGTGTCGGTATAGATGTCTTTCAATATCTGAAGGAGGATTGTTTTATGAACGTTTCTATCAAGCATGTTGAGCAAGTTTGTGATACGAATTCAACCTTCCCTCCATTGCCTTGTTGTCATAGATGGGGATCATTTCAAAACACTTATCCCAGTCTATCGAAGACAAATTGTCAAAATGGTAATTCTTGTTCAGATAGATCGTATCCAGGAATGCGCGTTCTTTTGAGGCGATAGAGTAATTGTCCTTTTTTTCAATGCCGATCGAGTTCGTCAGAATAATATTTTTCATCCGCCGAAAGACATAGGTCTGTCCGTCGCAAGAAATCTCCCGGGTCAAATAACTCGCAACAAAGATCTGATCATAATGCTGGAAAACGATGCTTTCCTTGGACAAAACAGTTTCCAGACTGATATATGCTGGAGTGAAAATTTTGGTTGCTAGTTCCAGCCTTTCGTAATTCTTGTCCTTGGCATAGATGCCTTTGCGGAGCGGATAAAGCTTGCCCATTTTCACATAGCGATAGGCATATTTCTTGGCAAGCTTGGCGTCGGTTTCGCTCCAAATCAAAGAAAGCTCTTTGAAGGTAAAGACCGTGTTTGGGGAACGGAGCAGGGTTGAAATGCGGTCTCTTTCCATATTTATGAACCAAAGGTACCCTTTTATGGGCACCTTTAGTTTAAATTATTGTATGCGAATGTCAAGCCCTCCCTATTCGCAACCGGACCTTCGTTATCTCCCGCTGTTTCCACTCTCCCGTCATGGCTGGAGTCTATCGTCCTCAGCATCCGGAGCGCACGGTCCTCTACCAGGTGCTCTTTCATTACTTTGACCACTTCCTAGCCGACTATGAGAGCCGCTTCGAGAGAGTATGGCTACCTCCAGCCGATTATCAAGGAGAGGGCCGACAGGATCATCGATCACCTCAAGCTGACCTTTGTCGCTTCGAGGCCTCGCCCGCCTCATATCGTCTATCAGGAATTCTTGATGGCCGCTGAGGCTGTCGGCGAGTATTTTTCATGATTCTCTCGACAGGGGAGCAGACGTCCGGTTGATTTCCGGCACTTTTGAGCGTCCCTGAACCTTTTTACCCACCCATGAGCAATTTGCGACTGTCCTCGACATCTCTTCGGGCCATCATCTATACTCCCCTTCGATGGTTGCAGGGGAAAATCGACACGGAGAGGCTCATGTGAACAGCACATCCGAAAATAAAACTCTTATCCATCCAAAACTGGTTCGAGGAGCTCAAGCGGCTTGTACCGAGCGGGAAGAAATGACGATGCAGATCCCTTGTATTCTCAAGGTTGAGGACGCCCAATCCCGCCTGGCCTGGCTCGGCTGATAAGGCGATTAGTATAATCCTTCAATTTTAACTTGACATATTAAATATTAAGGGTTATATAAAAGCTATGAAGCCGCGCACGCTGGGCCGTACCATCGGCAGGGCGATGCGGACTTTCCCGGCGATCGTCGTCACCGGGCCGCGCCAATCGGGGAAGACGACCCTGCTCAGGACCCTGTACGGGGCGACCCATGCCTTCGTCACTCTCGAGGACCCTGACGTCCGCATCCGGGCCAAGGAGGACCCGCTGGCCTTCCTGGCCCGCCACAAGCCTCCCGTCATCATCGACGAAATCCAGTATGCCCCGGAACTCCTGTCTTATATCAAGACCCGGATCGACGAACACCGGAAGCCAGGCCAGTGGCTGTTCACCGGGTCGCAGCATTTCGGGCTGATGCAGGGGATCAGCCAGTCCCTGGCGGGCCGGGCTGCCGTCTTGACGCTCCTCCCTTTCTCTGTCGCCGAGAGAGTCGGCCGGGGAGAGACGGCGCTCAGGGCCATGGACTGGGTCCGCGCACTCCCCGAATCCTCCGAGCCCGCGTCCAGGCTCCCGCTCGGCGAGGTCCTTTTGAGGGGAAACTACCCGGAGATCGCCACTAGGAAAGCGGTCGACCGCCAGCTCTGGTGCGGCTCTTACATTTCCACGTTCCTGGAACGGGACGTCCGGAACCTCACCCAGATCGGCGACTTGAGCCAGTTTGAAAGGTTTCTCCGGCTGTGCGCCGTCCGCACCGGTCAGCTCCTCAACCTCTCCGACCTGGCAAGAGACATTGGGGTGAGCGTGCCGACGGCAAAGAGATGGCTCTCCGTTCTCGAAGCCGGATATCAGGTCTATTTGCTCTATCCCTATTACCAGAGCTTGGGAAAGCGCCTGGTGAAGAGCCCAAAACTGTATTTCAACGATACGGCGCTGGCCTCCTTTCTTTTTGGGATCCATGACCAGGAAGCCCTTTTCAACAGCCCGAGCTTCGGCAACCTTTTCGAGACCTTGATCGTTACGGACGTCCTCAAGCGATTCCTTCATGCCGGCGAGCTGCCTTCGCTCTACTATCTACGGACCCGCGACGGCCTGGAGATCGACCTGGTGATCGAACTTGGGCAAAAGCTCCATCTCTTCGAGATTAAAGGAGCCATGACGGTCTGGCCGAAACACGCCGACCCGCTCAGCCGGATTATGAGCAGCCAGAAATCATCCTTCAGAACGGCCGGGATCATCGCCCGCGCGCCGAGCAGCTTTGTCTTGAAAAAAGGGATTTATCACTTCAACTGGAAGGATGCCTTGACAATCTAATGAGGAGAGTCGAGGGCTGCTGTGAGATGTCCAAAGTGTCACTCCGATAATCCTGACACCTCCCGGTTCTGCGGGAATTGTGCTGCGGCGCTCACACAGAGACCGGCCAGCCTCCTTCGCTGACCAGGACTCTCGAGTCGCCTGCCTATGTTCTCACAAAAGAAAGCCTTGTCGCCCAAGATGCTCTGCATCTTCTTCAAGTACAACCGCCGACTGCTAGGAAATCTCTGCCGCTGAGCTCTTCGCTCTCTGCCTCGCCATCTTGAGGCTATCACCGGAAGCGGCCTTATGCCCGGTATCATTGCGGCCATCCAGACCTTTGGCGATAAGGTGAATTTTCATCCTTTATGTTGAGCTCCACATAAGGGGTGACATGTTAAGCATTTGATTATGTGAAGTAGGCATCTTTTTTCCCTCAGATGTCATCAGAAGTTAAGCTATTTTAGCAGAATCAGGTTCTCCTGGACTGCACATAATTCCGGCCTTGTTTGAGAGCTCATCCAGCCATTCGAGGATACCAGGGTTGAGCCACCGTGGGCGTTTCTTCTCAGTCTGAGGTGGTTGACAGGCGTCAAGGGCTTTGCGCTTCATTTTCATGTCGATTTCCACATAAGCGTGCGTGGTATTGACATCGGCATGGCCCATCCAAT